>NZ_JBEPQK010000005.1:0-623533 GCF_040547805.1 Bradyrhizobium sp. LA6.1
CGTTCAAGCTGAGTACTGCGCTTATGGCTGTCCATAAGGACTGTTACGCACCAATTGGACTAATCCAACAAGGCGGCCCTCGCCGGAGGGAGACGATCCGAGTGTCAAAGCGGCGTAAGCAACCATCGCATTCAGCCATGCTGACGGCAGTCCGACGGTATCCGTTCGCCGCAATCAAAGCGCGCGTATTTCTCGCGAGTCCACGCCTCATGAACGCGCGAGGCCTGGAAATTGGCCTCTGTGCTCTTGGGCAGATATTCGCTCCATGCCACCTCGAACGCCGCGCGGGAGCCGCCTCGAACGACGGCGCCGAGCCTTTGCGGTGCTCGCCGGGCTTCGAGCCGGGATAGAAGCCGCACTGCCATTGCCAAACCTCGGACGAATCTGGGGTTTCCGACGGCTTTTGCTATGCTGCCGACGTGATGTCGTCAAAGTGGATGTGCCAGCAATCGCTGCGGTGCGGATCGCGCCGGCGGGTGAGGACGGGCATAGGCGCATTTGGGCGGGGCCGGCAAGGTGCGGCGACCCGGATTGGCCGCGCCCGCTACTGGTCGAGCGGCCCCTTCCAATCTGTAAAGTCGTATACGGCCCACCATCGATGCAGTGTCTGCCCGCACGCTTTGCAATCGAAGCGCCCGCTTGCCACGACCGGCCGCCTTATTTGGATAGCGCTGTGAAGCGTCCCGCAAAACAAGCAACTAAAAAAGACGCGCATTGGTCATCGATCCCCGGTCGAAGTGCACCCCGTGCGTTGGGCCAACTGGGTCGCCATAGTAAAAAGGGCAGTTTGTATCTTGGCAGTTCAGGCCGAATATTTGTGAGTTCGCGCCAACGAGGGTCCTCGGTCGCGATGCGGCGCGGTGGGCCCAGGGTGCAGTGAGTGCACATAATTCACAAAGGACAAAAGGCCCGGCTGGGCCGGGCCCCATTGCACGCCACTCGCGTCGGTGACTTGTGAGTTCAGAGGCCAAAGGACCAACCGATTGCGAGACGCTGGCTCACTGGCGAATCAGTACCGTAATTTGTCGACACAATTGAGGCCAACGACGGTCGTCCCCGAGCATCTCTCGGCACTATGCGGCAGTCACGGCCATGGCAGCGATCGTCACGGCTTATCCCTTCGGCGGCTGCAATTCCCCAGCAAACCACCTGGCGACCTCGGGCGACGTGATCGGATCGGCTTCCTCGCAATGCAAGCATGTCGGCCGGAGTGGGCCCTTGCCATCCGGTCGCGCTATCAGGACCAGCGGCTACTTGCCGCAACGCGCACAATTTAAGGTTTTGGATATCCCGTCCATCGCCTCATTATGGCGCGTGGAACCGGAGAGTCCAGATATTGATGGCGATCTCCGCGACTGACACGCACACAAATTCGCGAATGCCTCATCAGGCTACCGCATCGTCCAGCCACAGTTCGAGCAGCGCGCGATGTGCGTCGCATCCCCTCGGCCGCCAAGAGCACCTGGGCGCGCGCAGGCGCGGCATGCACCTGCGGCAGGCCGGTGCCGGCGAGCGGCGGCACGGTTTTCGGCAACGAATACTTTCCTGACCTCTCGGCGAGCAGGAAGTCGATCCGTGTCCGAACCGCAAACGAGGAAATTGAACTTTGTCTGATACTACAATTTAGCGAGTTTACCTTTAGCTAGAGTGTACGCGAATGGCGGAGCCTAAGCCGACCTCGCCGAAAGAAAGCCGCCACAAAATGAAGACTGCTTCGGACTCATACTCCTGCAGGAGGTGATTTTGGCAACTACACTTGGGGATGTCCTCTAGAGGTTTTTCTGGGCGGTAGCGCAAGCATGGATGACGCTTATTGCGGCTGGCTTCGCCTGGGATCGAATCAACATCTATCTAGCAATGGTTGGCCTGGGCCTAGCGGCGGCGTCTTGGCTGATCGGGTACGCGCTTCGATACGTTCTCACGGGCGGAGATGATGTCATGTCGAAATTGAAGAGAGACAGTTGAATAAAGCCCACTTCAGTTGGTAGCTTCTGGACGTCGCCTGTTGGCGGCCCTTAGAACGAGCTGACACCGGCCTCAAACGGCGAAGCGACGCGGATCACTCCATCCGGAACAGCCTCGAAGCCGCTTCTGCGCCGAAAAAGGCCAACTTGGAATGATCACATCAGGTTCACGCGCCTGAAGCTTTACTGGGCCATTGCCGAGGTGTTGCTCTTGCGAAGTCTGTCGAGGTCCTCATCAACCGCCAGAGCCATCGGCGTATTCCGCGGCGTCATCCGGTACGTCTGCAAAGAGGGTGCGGCCGCGACCAAAGCGGGCCACGCCGCCTCCGCGTCGGCGGCATGGCCGGTACGAATAAGCGACGATAGCCAGACCGCCTTGCAGACACCTATCGCAGGTGTTCGATCCATACATTCGCGGGCGAAACGCAGCGCATCCTCGTAATCCTGCACGGAATAGCGCAGCCTTGCCCCGTAGAGCGCGTAGTGTGCTGGGCGTACCGGGTTCCAGGAGATCGCCTTCTCGAAGGCTTCAATCGCTGCCTGGGTTCGACCGGCATAGTGCAATGCACCGGCAAGGACGACCCAGTTGTCCGGATCGCCAGGGCCGAGCTCGATCGCCCGCTCGGCCGCGCTCACCGCTGACTCAGGGTCCTGACCTGCGTCGGTTACTAAGGACAGCACTCGCCACGAACTGGCACGCAGCGGGTCCAGCGCAATCGCGCGCCTGACGTCGGCGATCGCCTGCGGCAAGTCCTGACGACTGAGCCCGGGATCGTGATGGCGAAAAATCAGCATCTTCTTCACCAGTCCGAGTCCCGTCCACGCGGGCGCGTAGTTCGGATCAAGGCGGACCGCCAGTTCGAGTTCCTGCCGCGCTTGGCGGAGGCTCTCGGAACTTGGTGCCATGGTCAGCGCAAGCGTGCGCAGCACGCGCGCATGCACATCAAGCGAGGCCGGCGCGCGGCTCCGTAACGCCGCCCGGTCCGACTCGCGCACGGTTGCTCCAAGCGAGGCGCTGATCCGAGAGATCAACGTTTCAGTAACGTCGGGCAGGTCCTGCGCAGTGGGCTCGAACCGGCCGCTCCAGACGATGCGGTTGTTGCCGGAATCGATCAATTGCACGTGGAGCTGCAGCCGGTCGCCGCGTCTCTCTGCGCTGCCATCCACAAGGTAGCGAGCGCGGGTCATCGCGGCGATCTGGGCCGGCGACAGGTTCTTGCCGCTAAGCTCGGCTGTGGCGAGGGTTGAGACGATGTGCAGGTCGGGGTTGCGCGCAAGTTCGGAGGCAATCATGTAGGCTAATCCGTTGCCGTCCGGACTGCCTTCCTGAGAGGTGTTAAGTACGCGCAGGGGTAGAACTGCAACATCGGCCACCATCCTGTTGTGTACCTTGGGGGGCCCGGAGCCGGCGCCGAGCAGTAGAAGTTGCCAGACCGCCACGATCGCGACTGCCACCATCGCAAGGGCGGCGGCCAGGCGATAGAATCTTCGCACATCGCGCGGCGCCGTGTCGGCCGCGTCAACGATCAGAAGGTAACCACGTCGTGGCATCGTTCGCACGACTTGCTGCCGGCTGTCACCGAGCGCGCGCCGGATCTCGACCACGCATTGCACGAGCGAGTCGTCGGTGACCGAAACGCCCGGCCACACTCGCGCACCGAGATCGAGTTTTGTAACCAGCTCTCCGGGACGGCGCCCCAATTCAAGCAACACTGCCAGAGCCTGAGGCCGCAGCTCAACGGCCTGGCCGTGCAGGTCAAATAACTGCGCCTGATCCAAATTGAGCGTGTATCCGTTCAGCCGCAGGCAGGTCATGCGCACACCTCCCGCCATTGATCTTAGCGGACCGGAAAGTGCGTCTCAAGGCAGCGGCAGAGCCCGATTTCGTCCTTTATCGTGCCTTTTCGTACGGTTTTCCCGCAGACCTGCACTACGTTGACAACCGGAGAGCCGCTGCCCTGAGCCCGCGGTAACCGAATAACGCGATACCGAGAAAGCTGCACCGCGCTCACAGGGCGCACAGTGTGTCCAGTGCCAGACGGTGGTCTCTTTCTTCTCGCGAGATTGCAAATGCGGAAGAGATTTTCGATAGCTATCACAGCGGGAAGGGCGCGTTGCGGCGGAGCCGACCGTCATTCGCGCGCGCGCCGGGGCAGCCGTTACTTCATTGTGTCGATACTGTGCGCGGCCTGCATCGTTCAGTTCGCAACCAATCCAGCGCGGGCTCAATGCACGGCTCGCGATGTCTTGCAAAACCAGCTGAAACTCAAGACGCGCCCCGCCGAAGTGTCCCCGCAACTCATTCAGTCCGGCCGCGATGTGGCGACATGGAAGACCATTACCATTGGTACCTTCGCTGATCCGCTTGGACTGCGCAATAAGCTGAACGGCATGGGCTGCGGTATCGGGGGGCAGGCTGCTGAAATACTTGCTCGACCGACATTCATCCTTGGCTCTCGCATGACAGACGTGGAGCTTGTCCTCGTATCGCCAGCCCAGCTTGGATTCACGTCCGATACTGTGACCTTGGCTGATGTTTACGCGCGTGCTCGACAGCTCGGCTTCGAACTCCCGGCAGCCGAAGTCGGCCCGCAATTGCGCATCCAATATCTTGACCAGCCTATCGGTGAATTTTTCATCATCGGAATGGAGCCAATCAAGACGTGGAGTGGCGAGCCGATTGTTCTGAATGTAGCAAATGGCGGCGCCGGATTGATCCTCATCGGCCAGGACGGCAGAGCCGCCTCCGAAGTACATGTGACATCTCGGTTCGTCTTCGCGCGCTCGCATCAATCCGCACCCGGCACTGGACCGATCGATCAGGCAGCGGCGTTTCTGCCACCATGAAGAGGAACCAGCAGCGAGGCCACCATGATTCATCGTGTCTCCATCGCAGCGGCATTGATCGCTGGAGTGATCGCCGGAGGTGAAGTCGCCAACACGGCCGCCCTCAATTCGGGGTACCGAGTGGTTGCCGGCAGCGAGCAGCCATCGGTCGATGTCGAACTCGTTCTTGCTGTTGATGTCTCCTATTCAATGGATCCTGGCGAGCTTTTGCTTCAGCGCGAGGGTTACGCGGAGGCCATCGTTTCCAACGAATTTCTCCAGGCGATCAAGGCCGGGCGGAACCGAAGGTTGGCCCTGGTCTATGTGGAATGGTCTGGACCGAGCGATCAGAAAATCATCGTGCCGTGGAGATTGATCGACAGCCGCGAATCTGCAGCTGCGGTGGCGGCGGAAATCGCGAAAGCGCCGGTTCGCATGGGCTCACGCACCTCGATCTCTGGCGCGATAAATTTCGCATTGCCGCTGTTCGATGCGGATCCGTATCGTGGACTGCGGCGTGTGATCGACGTTTCCGGCGATGGCGTGAACAACGACGGAAGCCCAGTTACCATCGCACGTGATGCGGCGCTGGCAAGGGGCATTACCATCAACGGATTGCCGATCATGCTCGAAGGAAGACTTTCGTCGCAAATGGACATCGACGACCTCGATCTCTATTACGAGGATTGTGTGATTGGCGGGGCCGGCTCATTTATGGTGACGATCAGAAGCCGTGACGGGTTCAAGGAGGCGATCCGAACAAAGCTCGTGCTCGAGGTTGCCGGCGGCGTGCCCCGGGACCGGATCGTTTCGGTGACCGAAAGGGAGCCGCGAATATCCTGCCTCATTGGTGAGGCAATATGGGCGAAACGAAGCCGGTGGTGAGCGCTTCGGTACCTTTTGGAAGGCGCACAGTTCGATCCGCGTTGAACGAGCGTAGTACGTCTGCTCACGGCCCTCAGCCGACATAATTGGCGTTATGGCTGACTTCTGCTTTACCGGAGATGTCCGACTTCATCATCAAATGCGGAAACTGCTTCCGTCGGCCGGAAAGGCAAGGATCGTGGATGCTGTCCCCCCCCACTCATCAGCAGGCGAGCTTGCCTAACACCCTCGCGGGCTGTGCACGAACGAAAAGAGCACGTATCCGGTGTGGTCGTCGCGCTGGGGGTAGCGAAGCTCGCTCCGTGCTGTTGTATTGGCGCGGCAGCTTCGGGCCTGGTGACCCGGAACGGACCTCGTCAAGCGAACGCGGCCGTTGCAGACGATCTGCACAGCGCGTACCGTCGCCGATGCCGATACAAGGAGCCCCAATGACTGATCGAGACAAGATTCTGATTGCCCTTGGCGAAAAGCCTCTGAAGGTTTTCGAAATCATGAAGCGCGTGAACATAAAGCATGAGGACGATTGCCAATCGCTCTTGTTGAAGATGCGTGACGACGGCGCCGTGAAGTTCGATATTCACAAGGGATATTGGCACGCTGTCTGACAATTTTCGATTGATCACCAGCGGCTGGTAGAGTTGCTTGCAAGTTTCCTTAGCGAAGAGAAGACTAGCCGCGTTCAACGACACTCTGAGTCAATGTGGCGCCAGTTTCGACTGAGGCATGGCGCGTGGAACATCACCGACGTCGTCAAGATCGGGCGCCTGGCCGTAGCCCATGCGTTTCATCTGTTCGTGGACCTGTGCCATTTCGGTCTCGCTGAGGCGCGGAGGTTCGCCGATCGCCAGCGCGTGGACATACATCTTCGCCAGGGTCTCCACCTCCACGGCAAGCCAAAGCGCCTTTTCAAATGTCTGCGCCGTTATGATCAAGCCATGATGGCCGAGCAAGCAGGCATTTCGTCCTTCGAGCGCATCGACGGCATAATCCGACAGCGCTTGTGTGCCGAAGCAGGCATAAGGCGAACAACGGATATCGTTGCCACCGGCTACCGCGACCATGTAGTGGAAGCAGGGAATGCCACGCTCGTGCACGGCGAGAATGGTGCTGAAGGTGGAATGCGTATGAAGCACGACGTTTATGTCGGCCCGCGCTCGCAGAATATCGCGATGAAAACGCCATTCTGAAGAAGGGCGATGGTTGCCCTGGTAATTCGCGGCAAAATCCATCGCGACAATGTCTTCTGACCGCATGCGCTCGTAGGGCAAGCTTGTCGGTGTGATTAGCATGCCGTTTGGAATCCGGTGCGAAAGATTGCCGGAAGTCCCTTGGTTGAGACCGTTTCGGTTCATCTCCTTGCAGGTATCGACGATGCCCTGGCGGAGATCGGCATGATTGCGGTCTGTCATGATGGGTGCTCCGAAAAAGAAATCCAGGATTGATAGGCGGCGGAAAGGGTGCGTTTGCACTCATCCTCGCCGAGCGGCGTGACAGCTTCAAGCACCACGCTCGAAACCGGAATCGTACGCGAAAATCTCCGCCACAGCAGCGCCGCGCCGAGCGCCGTTCCATCCCGAGATTGGCTCACGGAGACGCTCTGCGATGGCCGCAACGCGGCCAGAGCGCGCGCGAAGGGCAGGTTGGCGGCGAAGCCACCGTCGATGACGATGTGTTTCGAGCTGCCAAGCGCATCTAGACAGCGGTTTGCGCTGAATGCGGCGTAGAGGACTGCCAACCCCTGCCATTCGGCTGGCGTCTCGGGCCGCGGTCCGATAATGCGTCCGCGGTGAGCTGCACCGGGGAACAGTCCATCATCCCCAACGAAGGAGGGGAGTGCCAGGGTTCCAAGGGCCAGTAGACTCGGCAATGCGGTGAGGACGGCTGCATCAGAAGCGTCGTGGTCTCTGCTGATCAAGTCGTATTCGCGGCCTGTCGCGATCAGCGTGGAGGGTACGTTCTCACCGTCGACATCGATATTGAGCACCATGCCGCGTGTGGCGTCGAGCTTGTCTAGCGCGAGGCCGCGCTGAAAGCCGATCATCCAGGTGCCTGTTGATAGGATCGAGGTATCGGCCATGCCGGCGGCCTTGTAGCGGAACAGGTTGGCGTTGGAATCATGCACGCCGCAGAGGATTTCGGTCGAGCGCGCCAGGCCGGTACGCTTGGCTACGGCCTCCGAAATCCTCCCTAGCACCGCACCGGCGGATGCCCGCTCCGGCAGAAGACGGTCCCAGCCGCGCTTGCGCATCAGGGAGGAAGGCTGATGGTGGAAAAGGTCCCAGATATGGCTCTGAGCCGCGAGCTGTGAAATTTCACTTGCAGCACACCCGCCGAGCCGCAAGGCGAAATACTGCGCAGTCGTAAGATAGGTTTTCGCGCGGGCGAATTCGGTGGGATATGCGCTTTCCTGCCAGAGCAATTGCTTGCCGAGCCGCATCGCGCCGCTGATACCGCAAAACACTTCATCATAGGCAGGCGCAATCCGGGCGTAGGTCTGGTCGATCTCAGGCGGCGAGACCGCATCATAGTCCATCATCGGCAGCACTGGCTCGTCACCTTCGACAAGAACGGCGCCACACCCATGCGCGGTCGCGATCACCGCGCCGATGGTGTGGCGTTGCGTCACCACGGCCAAAGTGTCGAGGAACCACTCTTCCAGCCCGGCAAGATCATAGGCGAGGTATGGTCCTGCCGTGGTCGGCACATTCGGGATCGAAAGTGCTTCGAGCGGCCAGCCGTCCTCACTCGCGACCAGCAGTTTCAGATTCGTCTTGCCAATGTCGAGAACCGCGATCCGGGGAGAGGCTTCCGATCTTGTCATCGTTGTCTACCGGGGCGCTTTGCCGCCCAGATGGGGAACCGCAGCAACGGCAATCAGGATGCCCCCCCAGATCGCCAGAGTGAGGAACTGGCTGAGATTGAGAAGGTTGAACGCCGAGGAGATCACCTGAAGGATTATCAGCGCAAGCAGCAATCCGCCGACCTTGCCAAAGCCGCCAAATGGATCGACGCCACCGAGCACTGCTGCAAGAATGGTGACGAGCAGATAGCTCTCGCCATATGCCGCGTTGGCTGAATTGAAACGTGCCAGCATGACGACCGCTGCGACACCGGCGAGCAGGCTCGAGAGGACATATAGCTTGAGCAGGACGGCGCGGGTATCGACGCCGGAGTAGCGGGTTGCCTTCTCGTTCGAGCCGATCATGTAAACCCTTGCCCCGAAGGGCGTTGCGTTTAGCATGAGCGCGACCGGCAACGCACAGAGCGCCAGCACGATCAGGGCAAAAGGCACCCCGAGAACCGTTCCATTGCCGATGAAAACAATGGGCTCCGGAAATCCGGAGATGACATTGCCGCGCGTCAGGCCGATCGCGAGTCCCTTGCAGAGTGTCATGGTGCCGAGGGTTGCGAGGATCGGCGAAACGCCGAGATAGGCGATGACAAATCCGTTGACAAGGCCGACCAGTGCCGCGACGGCAAACCCTGCCGCAATCGCCAGCACCTGTACGCCGACCCAGGCAATGCCCTGAGTGCCCGGAATGTAGTGCGTCAGCAGGAAGGCAATGGTCAGTCCAGAGAGATTAGCGGTGGCGATGATGGAAAGGTTGAGGCCTCCAGATAACAAGGCCAGCATCATCGCAAGCGAAAGGATGCCGAGCTCCGGCATCTGGAAGGCCATCGATTGCAGCGTGTTGACGGAGAAAAACCGGTCGCCGATGGTAATGGCGAACACCAACCAGAGCGCGACCAACAACAGCATCAGGGTTGCGATCGTCCCGCTGCCGGCAAAACGGATCAGGCGTCCGCGAAGGGCGAGGGTGGACTCATTTCTCATGGCCGCGCGCTCCGGGTCCGCCGTTCTCGCTGCGACCAGGCTGTTGCCGAGACCGAGATCAGAATGACCAACCCGACAAAAAATGGCGACCAGTAGGACGAAACGCCAAGCAAAATGATTCCATTCTGCAGGATGGCGAGCAGTGCCAACCCCAGAAACGTGCCGAGAACGGTGCCGACGCCGCCCATCAGGCTGGCGCCGCCGAGCACGACGGCCGCAACCACATCGAGCTCCTTGCCCACCAGCACCGTCGGAGCGACGGACTGTGCAAGCTGCGCCTGGACCAGTGAGGCGATACCGGCCATGACCCCCATGTAGCAATAGACCAGCATGTTGAGGCCGAAGACATGGAAGCCGAGTCGCTGCGCGGCATCGGTATTGCCCCCCATGGCGTAGATTTGACGACCGATATTGCTACGATTGAGCAGGAGCCAGGTGAAGAGAAATGAGAACCCGAGCGCGAGGATCTGCAGGTTGACGCCGTAGGACGTATCTTTGCCCCAATCGAACTCGAACCAGAATATCCCGGTCGCGAACCAGTCGGGTAACGAATAGATATATTTACCGCCCGTGAAGAAAATCAGCAGCCCATAGAAAATGTTCAACGTTGCGACGGACACGATGATTGATGGTATCCGAAGCTTCTGGATGAAGATCGCGTTGAGGGCGCCGAGCGCACCGCCAATGCCGATCGCGATCGCAAAAACGCAGATCCAGTTCGCGCCGTATGCGTTCGCCACCGTAAGCGTGACATATTGCGCCACCGATGCCGTCGCCGTGAAGGAGATGTCGATTCCGCCGGCGATCAGCACCACGAGCAGCCCGAGGGCGAGGATGCCTACGAATGCGTAGGAGGTCAGCAGGTCGAACAGATTCTGCATGGTCAGGAACTGGCCGTTCGCCGCGCCCAGGCTGACGCAGAGCACGAGGATCACGATCAACAGCCAGAACTCATGGCTGCGCCGAAACCTGCCAAATGAAGCAAACCGCGATTCAGGCATTGACTGCCTGCCGAAGCGCATCTTCGGAGGTGTCTGCGGCCATCACGTCAGTAGTCAAACGCCCTTCGCGCATCACCAGCACGCGATGGCTGTGATAAAGCACCTCGGGGATTTCGTCTGATATCATCAGCACTGCGACGCCCTCGCGGGCCAGCCGCCGGATGATCTCATAAATCCCATCCTTAGCGCGGATGTCGACACCGACCGTTGGGCTATCAAGGATAAGCACTCGTGGGTTGGTCGCCATCCATTTGGCGAGCACGATCCGCTGCTGATTGCCGCCGGAGAGCGTCTTGACCGGGTTGTTGGGATCAGAGACCTTGATTCCGAGTTCGGCGACCCATCGCGCAACATGGCTTTGCCGCGCGCGTGCGCCAATCAGGCCGAACGCGCCGGCGAGACGTTCCAACACAGTCAGCGTGACGTTCGACGTGATCGACTGGTCAAGGATGAGGCCAAGCGTAAGCCTGTCTTCAGATACGTAGGCGATGCCTCGACGGATCGCGTCTGCATTCGTGTTCAGCGCGATGCGGTGGCCGTCAAGCGCCATGGTGCCTCGATCGGGTGGGTTCATGCCGAACAGCGACAGTGCGAGCTCGGTTCGGCCCGATCCAAGCAATCCGGTAAGGCCCACGACTTCTCCGGCGCGTAATTGCAAGCTCACATCGTCGTAGTCACCATCGCGGCCAAGCCCCTGGACCTCGAGAACAACCGCACCCACGGCAAGGTCGGGCACCTGTTTCTGATACTCGAAAGCCTTCCCGGTCATCAGGTGACTGAGTTTGCTGCCGTTGATGGTCGCTGCGGCAAAGGTGCCTACCTTGGCGCCGTCCCGCAACACCGTCACGCGTTCGGCAATCTCAAGCACCTCGTCGAGGCGATGGCTCACGAATACGACGCAGATACCGCTTCTTTTCAGGTCGCTGACGAGCTTGATCAAGGTGTTGACCTCGTGGCGGGTCAGCGACGCCGTCGGCTCATCCATGATGAGAAGTTTGGCATCCGCCGCCAAGGCCCGGCAGATCGCGACCAGCTGGCGTCCGGCAATGCTGAGTTCGGAGACTTTTGTTTCTGGATCGACCTCAACGCCGACCTTCGCCATTGTGGCCATGGCGATGGCCCGCATAGAGGACCAGTTCACCGTGTGGACGCCGCCAAGATGGTGCGCCATGGCGATGTTCTCGACGACGGTGAGGTTGGAGAATAGCGATAGATCCTGATAGATGACCTGAATGCCGCAATGGGTGGAGTAGACCGGGCTTAGTTTTGGGTACTCCTTGCCGGAAATGACGATCCGGCCTCCTGGTTCCGGCGCCTCGACGCCGGAAATGATCTTGATCAGCGTGGACTTGCCGGATCCGTTTTCGCCGACAAGGCAATGCACCTCTCCGACCTCCAGCGTCAGATCGACGTCGCGAAGCGCATGCACGCCGCCGAAACGTTTTGATATGCCGGACATCTTCAGGAAAGTCGTCAAGGCTTCGTCCTGTAATGGGACCGCTCGTCAAGCGATCGCCTCGACGAGGATCGCATTCCCGGTCGGAAAGCAGGGAATGCAGCGCGACGAGGCGGCTGGGACCGGTGTAGTTCTAGAGTCCTCCGGCGATCAGTCCGTCGATGGTTTCTTTGTTGATCCGCATGATCTTGTCGACCTTGATCTGCTTGCCGGCCACATCGACCGCAGCCTTGCCGAGGCCGGGAACATCGACGCCATCCGTGATTGGCTTGCCATCAAGCACGAGCTTGGCAACTGCAACCATGGCGTAACCTGCATCGGTGGGATTCCACAGGAAACCTTCGCGGATGGTATCATCCGCGATGAGCGATTTCGCCTGGCTCGGCAGCACCGTGCCGACCACGGCGATCTTCTTGCCAAGGCGTTGCTGACGCACCGCATTGCCGGCCCCGATCGGCCCATTCGAGCCGAAGCCGAGAATGCCGCGCAGGTTCGGATAGGCCTTGATCACGTCAAGCGTCGTGCGCTGGCTGGTATCGATCTCGTCGGCGCCGGGGAAACGGTCGGCGACGAGCTTCATTTTCGGGAAATTCTTCTGCTGATAGGCAATCGCGGCGTCGGCCCATTTGTTGTGAAGCGGCGTCGTCAACGTCCCGACATAAACCACGTAATCGCCTTCGCCGCCCATGTCCTTGGCGAGACGCTCCATCTGCACTTCACCGAAGCGAACGGAATCGATCAATTCGACATTCCAGTCACGGCCTTCTTGTTCGGGGCCCTCATGGGTGATGACTTTGATGCCGGCCGCCTGGGCGCGCTTGAGCACCGGCTCGCACACTTTGACGTCCAGCGGCACCAAGCCGATCACGTTGACCTTTTTGGCGATCAGGTCATCGAGCAGCTTTACCTGTTGTGCCGGATCGACGTTCGCCGGTCCAACCATGGTGGCATTGATGCTGAAGTCCTTGGCGCCCTTCTGGATTCCCTTTTCAAGAGCGTTGAACCACGGAATGCCGGCGATCTTCACGACCGTGACCATTTCCTTTTGAGCCTGCGCAAAAGCAAACCCCGGAAAACCGGTACCGGCGATCGCCGCCGCACCACCAAGCATTTTGATTGTCTGGCGTCTGTCCATTGTTCCCTCCCAGGAAGCTATTTTTGGCCTCTGCTCCTTTACCCGGCACTCGCCTGGCGGAGCAGTTGGCCTTATTCTTGATTGGCGGCGAAAATTTCGCCTCCAGCCTCAGGACTTGCCTGGGGATTAGAGACCAACGCTACGAGAGGTGTCAAGCAAGCGACGTGTCAGCTAGCCCCGCCTGTGGCGATGTCCGGGCATGGCCGATTTTGTTGCAAAAGTCGGCTGTAACCGACGGATGTCTTTCGGCCATTCGGTAAGGCCGACCGGCTTTGATCCGCCGACCCTAACGCGCGAGGCGCCTCAGATTTTGAGCGATTGCAGCAAGAACAAACTCGTCCTGGGCGCCCGTGGGCCACGAAGCCGAAGCCGACCAAGCCTCAGGATGCGCTTGAAATGCGCAAACCGCATCTCGATCTTCTTGCGCTGACGTCGCGACGTCTCGAATCCCTCGGTGCCAGCGAACGACCGGGCGACGTCCCGGGCGTGCTCATGTATGTTGCGCGGGGATCCTGCGCGATGGTTCTTTTGGACAGCACTGCGGTTTAAGCGGGCATGCGTCGCAGTCGAGCTTGCTCGCACGATACAAAAGCGTTTTGCCCCCGTGCACGGTGCCGCTCGTCCCGAGCCGCTTTCCGGCCGGGGCAGTGGTAGACGTCGCCGGTCGGATCATATCGAAAGTCGCTGCGCGAGAAGGTACCGTCATCTCGCTTCGACTTGTCGAACACGGGGATATGTGGTGCGATGCCCTTCGCCTCGACCAGCCAGTTCAGCATCGGAGCAGCCCCGTAAGCGGTATCCCCGGCAAGCCGCTCCGGCTTGAGACCAAAGCGCTCCTCTGTTCATTCGATCATTGTCCTCGCCGCTCCGACCTCGGCCTGGCGAATTCCCATCCGCCCGGCTCGCCACGAGCCTTTGCGGGCACACTTCAGGAAATCAGGCAGATGGTCTAGTGAACTAATGTCGCTGCGCCGTTTTCGAAATAATTCCGCTTGGCCGACAGCATCTGGCAGGAAGTCTGCGCCTATCGCGCGGACTTAATCGGCATGTCAAAGATCTCGCCGCTCATGAGGAGAGCGATCTCGGCGGCGGGCAGTGGCTTCTGACATTCGGACAACGGATTGAGCCAGAAATTAGAGTCAGGCAACATTTCGAACAGATTGCGCGCAGCGGCGCGAAGGCACACCTCAGGCTGCTTTATATAGTCGTAGATGCGTCTCTTTGAGGTGAAGGTGGGGTGCCATCTCATGTTCTGGAAATCGACCGTTGCAACGTTGATCTCCTCCTGAAATTTGAGCGAGCGACGGCGTCCAGGTTTCATCGGCGCTTCCGGCGTCAGAATGTAGATCTCCGTCTCGAGCAACGCGCGATAGAACGCGGGAACGACGCTGGTGTCTCTTGCGGCAGCCTGCATCAGGGCTTCGAGACTGTTTTCCGGTTCAAACATGGCGACACTCCCAATTGAACCCGACGAGGGGCTGGACTTCAACGCCTCCAGTTACAGCGCAGATCGCGCGGTAGCCGCAGAGCCTTCGCCACGATTGTGCTAATCCTTGTTGCCGCGCAGGGCACGATAGATCGTATTGCGCGACACGCCCAGGCGGCGCGCGGTCTTGCTGATGTTGTTGCCCGTTTCCGCATACGCGGTCAGCACATGCGAGCGCTGAATCTCATGCAGATTGGCCTTGAGCCCACCACCCACCGCCTTGCCGGTCAAGCGCTCGCCGCCTGAATGTGCAAGTACGGACTCGACCGATGTCTCGTCGATCAGATCTCCGGGCTCGGCCAGCGACAATCGGGAAAGCACGTTGCGCAGTTCGCGGATGTTTCCATCCCAATCGAGTTCGGCCAAACGATCGATCGCCCCTGCGGTCAAATCCATCAAGGGATCGATCTTGTGGATCAAATGGCGTGCGATCTCGGCGAAATCGGAACGCTCGCGCAAAGGCGGTAACGTCACCTCCAGCGTGTTGAGACGAAACAGCAAATCGGATCGGAACCGGCCCTTCGCAATCGAGTCGTCGAGATTGGCATTGGTGGCAGACACCAGGAGAACGTCGACCTGACGTTTGGTGCCACCGACCGGCCGGACAGTCCAATCGTCCAGAAAGCGCAGCAGCACGGCCTGCAACGTCACCGGCATGTCGCCGATCTCGTCGAGGAAGAGCGTTCCGCCGTCCGCTTCCTTGAACAGTCCCGCCGCCCCGCCCTTTTTTGCTCCCGTGAAAGCGCCTTCGGCATAGCCGAACAGCTCCGCCTCGATCAGGCTGTCAGGGAGCGCTGCGCAATTTACCGGGACGAAAGCGCCGGCCCGTCCACTGGCAGTATGAGCATGGCGGGCGAGCTGCTCCTTGCCGGTGCCGGTTTCGCCACGGATCAGGATCGGCATCTTGCGGACCGCCGCGACTCCCACCCGTTGGACAACGGAAGCGATCGCCGGATCGGCGGAGACGAACTGGGTGAGGACGTCCTTGGGCGCCGACGGCCGAGGCCGCGAGATGGCTTGCATCATCGAGAACTGGCGCGCGTTCTCGATTGTTGCGACGAACTGGCTACCGACCTCGTCCTCGAGGCGCTGGCGTTCCTTGCGCCGGCCTTCATCGACAAAGGCGTTGAATTTCGTACGAAAGACGTCGGCGAAGCGACGACCCGGTGAGGCTGGCAGACCGTGCAGCAGGACGCTTGCGGCCCTGTTGGCTGCAAGGATCCTGCCCTCGTTGTCGACGGCCAGCAGGCCCGCGCTCAACGTATGCAGATACTCGCCGCGGTTATGGAAAGCGATCAGGATGTTTCCGCGGTGATGTTCACGGAACAGACCATTCTCGATCTGGGTTGCCGCCATCACGACGAGCGCCTGGGTATGCGCCTGCCTCGACATGCAGTCCGATGACGCGTCCAGTATTCCGGCCAGTTCGCCATCGGGCGCGAAGATTGGCGCCGCGATGCAAGTAAGATTGTTGTAGCGCGAGAAAAAGTGCTCGCCCCCGTGAACGACGATAGCCCGCTTGAGATACGCAGCGGTGC
This sequence comes from Bradyrhizobium sp. LA6.1, assembly GCF_040547805.1. Taxonomy (NCBI): domain Bacteria; kingdom Pseudomonadati; phylum Pseudomonadota; class Alphaproteobacteria; order Hyphomicrobiales; family Nitrobacteraceae; genus Bradyrhizobium; species Bradyrhizobium sp. LA6.1. Next base: position 16,127 of record NZ_JBEPQK010000005.1, read on the forward strand.
CGAGGCCGTTGGTACCGCAAATGGCTTCAGTCCAGATAGTGCCGGGCCGAATGCTCGCTGCGTTCGAGGCATCACTGAAGCTCGAGTCCGAGATGATGTCGAGCAGCAAGCCGTCGGCATTTGCAAAGGCGATCATGAAATTGGAGCCGGCAATCTGCTGATGCAGCGTGTGCATCTCCGCTAGCGCCAAGCCGCGAATCAGTGAACAGCGCTGCTGCTCCTGGCGCAAAACAGCGGCGCTCACTAATTCGGGCGAAGGAGGGCGCAATGTATCGAGACCAAGCGAAATGCAGCGCATCCAGCTGTCGTAGATATCGGCCGATAGAAGCTCTGCCGGCGGCGCGCCGCGCTGATCGAGCGTCATCCAAGCATTGTCCATGCGTCGGCTGGCGGTCAGCATCATAGCTCCTCCGGGAGTCGCGGCTTGGCGATTTCCTCTTGGTCGTAGCCCGGTTCGGGTCGTTCTCGCGCGTGGCGCGGTTCTCACGATCATAGATCAAACAATCAAAAATCCAAATTTCTGCTCACCCGCTGTCGCAGCCGTCGAACTGTTCCGTCTCGGAACAGTCGCTCGCAAAATCTGCTCCGAGGCGGATCGGCGCGAGCACTCCCGAGATCGCAAGAACAATAGAAAGATCAGGCCGTTGTGCGCGTGGCACAGCCCTTGCTCAACTGTTCAGCGGGATGGCGATCGCGTCAGATCGACAGAATAAGAATTTTGCCGGGGAGGCGTTTAATGAAAGCGGCGGTGCTTCATGAGTTCGACGAGAAGCTGACGGCCAAGGAGTTCGTCAAGTTCGATGACGTAACTGACCCGAAGATCTCGCGCCCGATGGACGTGATCGTGCGCATCGGTGGTGCCGGCGTCTGTCGCACCGATCTGCACATCGTTGAGGGCATTTGGCGCAGCAAGGTCGACGTCAAGCTTCCATACATCATGGGCCACGAGAACGCCGGTTGGGTCGAAGCGATCGGCCCGGGTGTCGAAGGGATCAAGGTTGGCGACAGCGTAATTTGTCATCCGCTGGTGACCAGCGGGCATTGTCTCGCGTGCCGGCGCGGCGACGACATGCATGCGCTGGACAGCTCGTTTCCCGGCATCAACGCCAATGGCGGCTATGCGCAGTATCTGCTGACGGGACTGCGCTCCCTGATCAAGCTGCCGAAGTCGCTCGCACCGAAGGATGTTGCTCCCTACACCGATGCCGGGCTGACGGCTTATCGCGCCGCGAAGAAGGCATCCCGTCATCTGTTGCCCGGCGAATATGTCGCGGTGATCGGCGCCGGTGGGCTGGGCCATATCGGCATCCAGGTTCTCGCCGCGCTCTGCGCGGCGGAAATCATCGTCGTCGATCGCGCCGAACAGTCTCTCGAACTCGCCAAGAAGTGCGGTGCACATCATGTCGTGAAGGCAGACGGCAACGAAGTCGAGGCGGTGCTGGCGCTGACCGACGGGCGCGGCGCGGAGGCCGTGATCGATTTTGTTGGCGAGGGTGACGCTATCGCCAAGGGCCTGTCGATGACAGCGAACGCCGGCTACTACTACATCGTCGGGTACGGTGGGAAGATCGATATCCCGACCATCGACATGATCACATCGGAAAAGACCATCGTCGGCAACCTGGTCGGCACATACGCCGAGCTGGTGGAGCTGATGGCGCTCGCGGATCGCGGCCTCGTCGAACTCCACACCAAGGAATACAGGCTGAGCCAGGCCAATGACGCGCTTCATGATCTGCATCATGGACGCATTCATGGCCGTGCGGTCCTGATCCCGTAGGGCATGTGCCGCGACATGCAAAGCCTCGGTCCAGATCATCGAACGAGAGTGGCGCGAGTGACAAAGGACAGCCGATGCCGGCCACCGATCACCGCCGAGGAAGCCGCTGAATTGCAGCGCGCCCGCGATCGGATGATTGCCCGGGACAGGCTGATCGACGAGATGGTCGATAACAACGAGATGCAAGTCAAGAATGAGTACGCGCGCGGCGGAGCCGAAATCGAATTCGCGTGCGCCGTGCGTAGCGCGGCGCGCGCCGACGCCGGAAGCGACGCGCATGCTGAACTGGAGCGAGCGATCGCGCGCCTGGAGATGCTCCGGGAGGAGCATCGACGCCTGGTGGCCGAGCGTGAATGGCTCGACACGTCCCTGCTGGAGATCGACAACGGTCCTTCGTCCGGCGACCACCAACGTTCGGGGCACGCATGATGAGCAGGAACAACGCAACCATGATTGCATCAAAGCAACAGGCACAAATGCCGTCTCCGCAACCGGACATGAGCGAGGAAGCCGGGTCGAAAGACGCCTTCTTCATTCAGCTGGCCGAGATCGCGGAGGCCATGATCGCCGCGCACGGCAGGGATTTCGCTACTGGTGCGTTGGTCCTCTCGGCGAAATTCGTTGCCGAAGGCAAACCTCTCATCAAACGAGCCAACGGAGGTGACGAGACCGTCAGCGCCGAGAAACCGGGCTGACGCGAAACGACGAGTCAGCAGATCAATCAATCCATTTAACGGACTTAAAGTGTGTTTTGCGGCGGAGAATTTCAACAACGCGATCCAGGGGTTTGACCCGGAACCGAAGCGAGAATGCCGAAGATAACGCAACGTTCAAAGGAGCTGGAAATGTCTGCAAGTCTGACACTGAACAAGATCACCGCGCAGAAGGGGATCAGCATCGCTGAAGCGGCCAACCGCGTCGCGGACCTTGGTTGGACGCCAAGCTACGTGCAGGAGGCGATGACGTTCCCGACCGACTACAAGATCTCGAAGACACCGCGCGACCCGATGAAGCAGGTCCTGCGGTCATACTTCCCGATGCAGGAAGAGAAAGACAACCGCGTCTATGGCGCGCTGGATGCGGCGTTGCGCGGCGACATGTTCCGCAATGTCGAGCCGCGATGGGTCGAGTGGATGAAGCTGTTCCTGGCGATCATCCCGTTCCCGGAGATCTCGGCGGCGCGTTCGATGGCGATGGTCGGGCGGTTGGCGCCCGGCGAGGAATTGCGCACCGGATTCACCATGCAGATGGTCGACGAGTTCCGGCACTCGACGATCCAGATGAACCTCAAGAAGTGGTACATGGAGAATTACATCGATCCAGCCGGGTTCGATATCACGGAAGCCGCGTTCGGCAAATGCTATGCGACCACGATCGGCCGCCAGTTCGCCGAGGGCTTCCTGACCGGTGACGCAATCACCGCGGCCAACGTCTATCTGACGGTCGTCGCGGAAACCGCCTTCACCAATACCCTGTTCGTGGCGATGCCGTCGGAAGCGGCGCGCAACGGCGACTATGCATTGCCAACCGTGTTCCTGTCGGTCCAGTCGGACGAATCCCGTCATATCGGCAACGGTCACTCGATGCTGATGGCGATGATCAACGATCCGTCGAACCACCAGCTGCTGGAGCGCGATCTGAAATACGCCTTCTGGCAGAATCACGCGATTGTCGATGCCGCGATCGGGACGTTCATCGAGTACGGCACGACCAACCGCGACAAGAACAAGGAGTCCTACGCCGAGCTCTGGCATCGCTGGATCTACGAAGACTATTACCGGACCTACATGCTGCCGCTCGAGAAGTACGGCATCAAGATCCATCACGATGACGTCGCCGCCGCCTGGGATCGGATCGTCAAGAAGAACTATGTCCACAAGACCGCGCAGTTCTTCACGGTCGGATGGTCGGTGAACTTCTGGCGGATCGAGGCCCAGACCGAGCGTGATTTCGAGTGGTTCGAGCACAAATATCCGGGTTGGTACGCCGAATTCGGCGATTTCTGGAAATGGCACGCCAAGCTCAGCGTGCCCGGCGAGACCAACATCCTCTTCAACAGCGAGGTGGGCTATTCATACCCGCATCGCTGCTGGAGCTGCATGGTCCCTTGCCTGATCCGCGAGGACTTCGTCTGCGACGAGGTCGACGGCAAGATCTACACTTACTGCTCCGAAGGTTGCCGTTGGACCCACAAGGTGGCGTTCGCCGCGGAATACGAGGGCCGCGCGACGCCGGCAATGGGCCGCTTCAGCGGTCGCCGTGAATGGGAGGACTGCTATCACGGCTGGGACGTCGCCGACGCGATCAAGGATCTCGGTTTTGTCCGGCCCGACGGCAAGACCATGATCGCGCAACCCCATCTGCGCTTCGACTCCAAGGACATGTGGACGCTCGATCACGTGCGCGGACACACGCTTGGCAGTCCGTTGCGTGGCTTCAGAGCGCTTTCGCCGATCGAGCGCGAGGTGGCGACGGCCGAATACCGTAAGGGCTTCAAGATCAATCCCTGCCACTAAGCAGATGATGAGGGGGAGGGGCCGCCTTTGGCGGCCCCTCTTGCCGGGACCGGCAACGGTTTGCCGATCGTTCTGTACAACTGCCACGACGACAGGGCCGGGATCATGACGGACGTGCGGGGTCACATGGTTCGTTTCGAACCAGTGGGTATCGAGATGGAAGTGGAAGAGGGCGAGACCGTCCTGGATGCCGCGTTTCGTCAGGGCATCTCGCTGATGCATGGCTGCAAGGAAGGTCAGTGCGGCAGCTGCAAATCAAAGCTGGTCGAGGGGGACATCGAGCTTCTGAAATACTCGACCTTCGCCCTGCCGGACTACGAGAGCGAGACCGGCCACATCCTGCTGTGCCGGACGCATGTCTACAGCGACATCAGTGTTGAATTGCTCAACTATGACGAAGACCTGCTCAGCCGTTCGATCGCGGTGAAGGCATTTTCCGGCCGCGTGGCAGGGATTAGCGCGCTGACGTCAGACATCAGATTGCTGGAGATCGAGATCGAGAGGCCGATGAAGTTCTGGGCCGGCCAGTACGTCGATCTGACGCTTCAGGATGGCACCATCACCCGCGCCTTTTCGATGGCGAACCCGCCCGGAGAAGGCATCAATCTCCGCTTCATCATCAAGAAATATCCGAACGGGGCGTTTTCGTCCCAGCTTGATGGGAAGTTGGCCGTCGGCGACGCCGTGATCGCCAAGGGGCCGTATGGCACCTGCTTCCGGCGCGAAGAACGTCCGGGGCCGATGCTGCTGATCGGCGGCGGCTCGGGCATGTCGCCGTTGTGGTCGATCCTGGCCGATCACATCGGGAGTGGCGAGCAGAGACCGGTCCGGTTTTTCTACGGAGCGCGTACCCGCGCCGACTTGTTCTACCTCGATGAACTCGCGGCCATCGCGGCGCGGCTGAACGATTTCAAATTCGTGCCGGCACTGTCGCATGCGGAGACGGGTGACGGCTGGGACGGCGAGACCGGACTGATCCACAAGGTCGTGCTGCGCCATCTGCGCGAGGAGAAGCTGAGCGGCGCCATCGACGCCTACGCGTGCGGGCCGACGCCGATGATCGACGCCGTATTGCCCGTGCTGCAAATGAACGGCGTCGAGCCGGACCACATCTATTTCGACAAGTTTACGCCGGCGGTGCGATGACGGCGTTCGAGGTTCGTCGCAGAACAGAATGGCAGAAAGGGAGTAAGCAATGAGCGCGCAAACGAGCAGAGCAGCAGCGACCAAGCCTGCGGCAATCGTCAAATCCGGAGCCGCGGGGGCCGCGGTTTTCCCGGGCTCCGACAGCCGCAAATACAACTACTTCGAACCGAAGGGGCGCAAGGCGACCCATTACGAAGACATGACGGTCGATGTTCAACCCGATCCGGAGCGCTATCTGCTGCAGGATTGGATCATCTCATTCCCTGACGGAACGCCGACCTACTCCAAGGACTGGACGGCGGCAAAAAGCTCCAACTGGCACAAATTCCGGGCTGTCGACCAGGAGTGGGAGCGTACCCATTACCAGCGCCAGTCGACGATCTGCGGCATGGTGCAGAACACCATCGAGAATGGCCGGAAATCGGGCGCGCCGACCCGCTTCGATCCCGCCTGGGTGAAGATATTGCAGAACCATCTCGGAGCCTACAAGCATGCCGAGTTCGGTCTCGGCACCTCGACGATGCAGGCGCAGCGTTACGGCTACACGCAGATGGTCAACAATGCGATCTTGACCAACTCGTCCTACAAGCTTCGCTTCGCGCAGGACATCACTCTTTATCTGAGCGAAATCGGCCTCGACCTTCCAGGCTTCGACATTGCCGCCGGCAAGAAGCACTGGCTGGAAGATCCGATCTGGCAAGGCGTGCGCAAGTCGGTTGAATCAGTGATGGGTTCAAACGACTATCTCGAGCAATATTTTGCGACCAATGCGGTGTTCGAGCCGCTGGTCGGCGAACTCTTCCGCTCAGGCTTCCTGATGCAGGCGGCGTCTGCGCAGAACGACTTCATCACTCCGGCTGTCGTCTCCGCTGCGGAAGCCGACTATGAGCGCAATCTCGCCAACACCGTCGAGCTGTTCCACATCCTCGGCACTGATCCGACCTTCGGGGCGCAGAACCTTGCGTTGTTCAACAAATGGTTGGCCAATCATGCCGATCTCGCGCTCGATGCCGCCAATCATTTGCAGCCCATCTGGTCGCAGCCTCGGGTCAAGGTCGCGGCTTTCGCCGATGCCATGGCACACGCGAAGAATCGTATCAGGGGTATCGCCGCCGAGCTTGGCCTGACGGTTCCGGCCGGACTGGCGTCGTAATCGGCATCGCTTCACGCTCTCACACTCAATCCTTCTGGAGACCGACATGCTGCACGAGAATGACAACATCTTCAAATCGATGAAAGACATCACGTTCGAGGACACGGTGTCGCATCAATGCGGAGTGACAATGAACGATAGCGTCGAGGCGCGCGCTATCGCCGAAGTCATGAGCCGTCATGAACACATCAAGGTGACCTACATGCCGGCGATGATCCGTATCGATGGCGACGGCAAGATGGAATTCAAGATGGATGAGATTTCCGAGGAGTTGGGCCGCGTCATGACCCCGCATCTCTTCGAGATTTCAACCTCGACGCATTACGGCCGCATGGTCATGACGGATGACAACACCGTCATGCTGTTCGGCGACATGAACGAGATGATGAAATACATCGTTTAATGATCGCCAGCGAACCAGCCTGGCCGGCACCAGAGCCGGCCGGGCTCATTTCGACGACATCAATCGCGCCTCACAACAATACGCAATATCCAGCGGAGCGGGAGTAACGCCATGTACAGGACGGCCAAGGGTGAAGAGATTTTTGTCATCGATGGGCATACGCATTTCTGGGATGGTAGCCCGGCCAACCAGAAGAACATCCACGGCAAGCAGTTCATCGACTGCTTCTACGCCTATCACTCGAATCTGAGCCCACCGTCGGAGAAATGGGAGAAGGAGAAGTTCGAGAAGTACGACGCCAAGACGATGTTCGACGACCTGTTCGTCACCGGTTACGACGACATGGCGATCCTGCAGCCGACCTATCTCACCGACTTCTACAAGAACGGCTTCAATACCACCGAACGAAACTCGGCGATGAAGAAAAACCATCCGGACCGCTTCATCCTGAACGGCGCCTTTGACCCGCGTGACGGTACCAAGGGAATCGAAGACCTTCATGCGCTCGCCGAGAAGCACAAGCTGAAGGGTGTCAAGCTTTACACCGCCGAATGGCGTGGCGAGTCGAAGGGCTACAAGCTCACCGACAAGGCGTCCTACCAGTATCTCGAGGCGGCGCAGAAGCTCGGGATCAAGAACATCCACGTCCACAAGGGGCCAACGATCATCCCGTTGAACCGGGATGCGTTCGATGTCGCCGATATCGATGACGTCGCCACCTCGTTCCAGGATTTGAACTTCATCGTCGAGCATTGTGGCTTGCCGCGCCTTGACGACTTCTGCTGGATCGCGACCCAGGAAACCAATGTCTATGCCGGCCTCGCGGTGGCGTTGCCCTTCATCCATTCGCGGCCGGGGTACTTCGCCCACGTCATTTCCGAACTGCTATTCTGGGTCGGACCGGACAAGATCCTTTACGGCAGCGATTATGGCATCTGGACGCCGAAATGGCTGATCGACAAGTTCATGGCATTTGAAATTCCGGCCGACGTCACCAAGGAGACCGGTTCGGTGCTGTCGATGGAGACGAAAATCAAGATCCTTGGTCTCAATGCCGCGCGTATCTACGGCATCGATGTCGAAGCGCAGAAGAAGAAGATCCAGGCGGGCGGCGGTTATGCCCACTTGCCCGAAGCTGTTCACGCGCCGAGGTGATGGCCATGAAGCGTGGCGTTGAGGGGAGGGAGCGGCCGAGAAGCCATTCGTCAGATGACAGGCAGGCGCAGATATGGGCCTGCCTGCGAGACGTGATGGACCCGGAACTCGACGAGTCCGTCATCGACCTGAATTTCGTGACCAGGGCCGATGTCGACGCGAAGGATCGGGTCCACATCGAGTTCCGCTTGCCGACCTATTGGTGCGCTGCCAACTTTTCGTTCCTGATGGCGGACGACATGCGCCGGTCCATCAGCGCGTTGGACTGGGTCAAGGGCGTCAGCGTGGTCTTGGGTGAGCACATGTATGCCGACAAGATTAATGCGGGCCTCGCGCAGGGGCGCTCGTTCCAGGAAACGTTCGGCGCCGAGGCCGATGGCAGCCTCGATGATCTGCGTCAGACATTCCTCGTCAAGGCGTTCCAGCGCCGGCAGGTTGCGCTACTCAGTCACCTCGTCGCGCTGGGGCAATCGGCGGCAGAGATCGTGAGCCTGACGTTGACGGAGCTCGGTTGCCTGCCGCTCGACGATGCAGGTGAGACGCTGATTCAGCGCTATCTCGAGCGACGTGCCGTCGTAGGTCCGGCAAGCGGTGGTGAACCCGCCTTTGTCGATGCGAACGGAGCGCGGCTGAAAGCCGACGGCCTTGCCGCATACCTGTCGAATCTACGGCGCGTGGGCATCAATGCTGAATTCAACGGCGCACTGTGCCGCGGCCTGCTTGCCGCGCGGTTCGACCTCGACACACCGTTCGTACCGAAATCGAGGACGATGCCGGCGTCGCCGGGCACGTAACAGGTGCCGTGATGCGGGTGCGCAGCATCGATAACAAGTCCAGACCAGACGACCTCAAGGCAAAGTCGGGGATATAGAATGCCGAAGATCATGTTGCACGATGAAGCTGCGCGGGCCGCGCTGGGCCGGGGCGTCGCCAAGCTCGCCAAGGCGGTACGCGGAACGCTGGGTCCGAGGGGCATGAACGCGATCATGGACCGACCGATCGGCACACCGATCGTGTCGCGCGATGGCGTCAGCATTGCCAGCGAAATCGAACTTGAATGCCCGTTTGAGAATATGGGCGCGCAGGTGTTGCGTGAGGTTTCAGCGCGAACCAATGAGGTAGCCGGGGACGGCACCACCACGGCCACCGTGCTGGCCGATGTTCTTGTGCAGGAAGGCCTGAAATGTTTAGCGGCCGGCGCCAATCCGGTCGAGCTGGTTCAAGGGCTGGAGCTGGCGGTTAGTGAGACCATCACGGCGTTACGACGGTCGGCGAGACCGCTGCAGGGGTCTGCTGGCCTGCGGGCTGTTGCGAGCATTGCCGCCAACGACACAGCGCTTGGCGATATGGTCGGCGAAGCCTTCGAACGTGCCGGCAATCACGGAATCGTCGCGGTGGAATTTGGCAACACGGTCGAGACGACGCTGGAAATCGTTGAAGGCATGGCCTTCGATCGCGGCTATCTTTCACATCATATGGTCACCGATGTCGAGAAAATGCAGGTGGTTCTCGACAGTCCGTTCATCGTCATGACCGATCTCAAGATCCAGACCGGGGAGCAACTGGCTGGTGTGATCTCGCTCATCGAAAAGAGCGGGCGACCTTTGCTGATCATCGCCGAGGAAGTGGCGCCATCTGTCATCATGCAATTGCTGGCGCGTCGGGAGAAATCCAATTTCAAGGTTGCCGCGATTCATCCGCCGGAGTTCGGCCATTGGCGCAAGGCGATGCTCGAGGATATCGCGATCGCGACCGGAGGGCGCGTTATCTCGGCCGATCTCGGCGGGAGGCTCGAGAAGGTGGAGCTGCACGACCTCGGGTCCGCGCGCCAAGTGCGCATTTCCGCCTCGAAGACCCTGATCACGGCGGGAGGTGGCGATCAGAAGGCCATCGCGGCGCGACGCGAGCAGGTGTTGCGCCAATACGATGTCGCTCCCGAAAATATTGAGCGCGACAAGTTCCAGGAGCGCATCGCAAAACTGTCCGGCGGCACAGCGATGATTCTTGCCGGCGGCGCGACGCCGGTCGAGCAAAAACGCCGGACCCAGTTGATCGAGGATGCGATCAACGCGACCCGCGCCGCGATCGAAGAAGGCATTGTGCCGGGCGGCGGAGTGGCTTTGCTCAGGATCGCTGCAAGGCTCGACGAATTGATCAACCGTCTGGACGGAGGCGCCAGGCAGGGCGCCGAGCTGCTGCAGCGCGCGCTCAGTCGGCCTCTTTTCTACATTGCCGCCAATGCCGGTCTGAATGGAGAGGCGGAAGTTGCGAGAATTGCCAAGGCCACGAATGGCTACGGGCTCGACGTGCGCAATGGCTCGGCGGTCGATCTTGTCGAAGCTGGCATCATCGACCCGGTCAAGGTTTGCTACAGCGCGGTTCGCAATGCGGCATCGGTGGCCGGACTGATCCTGACGACTCAGACCTTGATCGCCAAGAAGCCGGATGACTACGATCCGACCGCTGGCCCGGCCCGGGGTGGTGGAGCTGAGCTGCTTTGAGCGGAGCCGATCATCGGTTCGAAGCGACCGCGCTCCGTCCATAGTAGGGCATGCTGCGATACTCGTAGCATCGGCGATTCGAGGCACTATGGCATCACTCGGGCTTCTTCTGCCCCAGTGCGCGATAGATGGTGTTTCTTGAGACGCCGAGGCGTCGCGCGGTTTCGCTGACGTTTCCGGCGGTCTCGGCATACACCACAAGGATTCGCGCGCGGTGGATGTCGTGGAGCGATCCGGACTCCGCTCCGGGGTGTTGAACGATGCTCTCCGCGCTGGCTTCGCTGATAGAGCCGTCCGCAGCGGCAAGGGTGAATCGCGCCAGGACGTTGCGGAGCTCGCGGACGTTGCCAGGCCAGGGACGTGCGGCGAGATGCGCAATGTCCGTCCGCGTGATTTCGCAATTCGGGTCGATCGCATTGAGCAGATGGCGAACGATGGCATCAAAGTCGTTGCGATCCCGGAGCGCTGGCAGGTTGACCTCGAGCGTATTGAGACGATAGAGCAGGTCGGATCGGAACCGGGCTTCGGCGATGGCCTTGTCCAACCTGGCATTGGTGGCGGAGATGAGAAAGACATCGACCTTCGATCTGACGCCGCCGACGGGGCGCACGGTCCAGTCGTCGAGCAGGCGCAGAAGCACCGCCTGCAGCGCGACGGGCATGTCGCCGATCTCGTCAAGGAACAGCGTGCCGCCGTCGGCCTCCTTGACCAGTCCAATCGCGCCGCCGCGCCGCGCCCCGGTGAATGCTCCGGCGGCATAGCCAAACAGCTCGCTCTCGATCAGACTTTCCGGCAGGGCGGCGCAATTCACTGGAACGAACGCGCCGGTCCGCCCACTCGCCATATGGGCGTGGCGGGCAAGCTGTTCCTTGCCGGTTCCGGTCTCGCCTCGGATGAGGATGGGCATCTTGCGTGCTGCCGCGGTCTCGACTTGACGGACGATGGCTCGGACCGCGGGGTCGTCCGCAACGAAGCCGGCGGCCATGCTCTGAAGAGACCGTGGTTCCGGCTTTGAATCCTTTCGGGCAGATGATGAGCTCGCGGTCTCGCGACCGTCAGATTCGGATCTCGATTTATGGACGTCGCGATGCGTGGTCAACTGCCGTCGTCGCGCATGCAGCACCACGATGGCGCCGATGCCGGAGCGTTCGTTCTCGACGAAGTTGAAGCTCGCGTTCGGAAGCAGCTCCTTCAACCTGCTCGGCCACTCATCGAAGGGAACCGTCTTCAAAAAGCGGGTTGGCGCGTCGTTGTAAATGCCGTGGCGATCATGCTGGAGTGCGTTCAGAGCACGCTCGGTGGCGTGGAGGATCGTGCCACGACGATCGAGCACGATGCATTCATCGTTCGCCCATTGCGATCTCCTGCCGAGAAAGCGGCACAGCAACTCCTCGTGTTCCTGTCGGACCGATTGGGCCAGAACGCTTTCCACGTGATGGCCGACCGCGACGGCCAAAGCCAGGCTCTGCGGATTGAAGGTGCTTGCAGGACCCGAGATGTCGACCACGCCAAGCAGTTCGCCATCGGTCGGGTCATGAACCGGGACGGCAGCGCAAGTCCACCGCTGCACCTCCGAGCAGAAATGCTCTGTACCGTGAATTTGGACAGGTTTCGATTCCGCTATCGCGGCGCCAATCGCGTTGGTGCCGATGTCGGCCTCGCTCCAGCGTCCTCCGTGTTCGAGATGGACTGCGCGGCCGGCGTCGATGACCCTGTCGTCGCCCTGCGTATCGATGATCAGCCCACTCGGATCGGTGAGGATCATGATTGAGTTTGCATCGCGCAGAAATGTTTTTGAGTTCTCGAGAGCGCAGCGGGCGGCATGACGGAGCGAGGCGTATTTGGAGCGATGACGAAACAACTCGGCGTCCGCGACCAGCGGCGCTCGCGCACGGTCGACGGTGACGTGATGGTTCCTGGATCGCTGCCACGACGCTGCGACCGATGATCTCAAGTCGGATGACAACGCTCCGCGCTCGACGAACTTCTCCCACGCCGCCAGCACTTCTCGTTGGTCCATCCCGGCTCCTCCGACGTGAAAGGTGCTGGACCCGCTCATGACGGGCCCTGCGATCATTCACCTGAATGCGGGGGAGTGCCTGCCGCAACTGCCGGTTCGCTCACGTAAAGTCCGACGGTAAGACCCTTCCCGGCCGCCGTGACGGCCGTCTGAATCGGATTCCATATCCGTCGCACCCGCCGTGAAGACGACCGCGCCTTCCGATCAAGCAACCCCTTCAGCGTTCCACGTCCCGAACGTCCCAGGCCTTTCTCTCAAGCCCGTTGACCGGATCAGCCTATACATTTTGAATGGTTCTAGCAAAGGTAGCGATCGAAGTTCCGCTGGGCCGCGGCTCGATCTGTTCGAAAGTCCGGGCTAGGCGCGCTGTAGTGCGGCGCAGCATCAGGGAATTGGGCGGCGCGCGCTAGTATCTTCGGTCATCCGCATGGGCCGCAGCTATGGACATCGGGGTGATTCACTTCCTGAAGAACGTGATGATGGCGGGCGGACTGCTCCAGATCGCGGCTTTCGGTGCGGGCGCTCTCAGCATCGACAACCGCGCGAAGAATACGGCGCCCTACACCGAAGCCGCCGTCACCAGCTAGGCTGAATTCGAATTCCGCAAGGCTGTTGAAAAACCCCAGTGGTCCCAATGACTGCTGGGGCTTCATTTTGCAGACGGTCGGAACCGCTTGGTTCCGCGAGCTCAAATCACCGGGGTTTAGGGGCCGATCCAGACGGTCATGCCCGGCTCAAGGCCTGCTAACTCTCCCTTCGGGTCGAGGCGCAGGCGAAGCGTGTTGCGGTCGTGATCGCCGATGACCCGCTCAGCTTGCCAGGTGGCAAACGTTCCGAGCGGCCGCAGCTCGGTGATGACCGCCTTGGTCGCGCCATTAGCGCCGTTCCGCATCACGTTCGCTGTTTCTCCCATCGCGAGACGATCGAGATGATCCTCGCGCACGTTGAACGAGAGCCATTGCCTGCCCGCGGCCTCGACCATCAGGATCGGTTGGCCCGCGCGAACATTTTCGCCGACCTCGGCGGCGATGACGCTGACCACGCCGTCGGCCGGCGCGCGCAACACCATCTTGTCGAGGCGGCGCTCGAGCACGGTGACCGCGGAGGCCGCAGCCTGCACCTGAGCGTCGGCGACCGCGCGCTCTTCCCGGGTCGGTCCCGCCACGGCCGCATCGTAATTGGCCTGGGCCTCCGCCACGCCGGCACGCGCGCTTGCAACGTCATTCTCGGCCTGGTCGAGCGACTGTTGGGATTCGAAGCTCTGGCGCGCCAGCGTGCTGGTCCGTGTGAGCTGAGCCTGCACGTAGTCGAGGCGGGCGCCGGCCTTGGCGATGGCGGCTTTCAGCGAATCGACCTGTTCGCGGCGCACGCCGGCATAGACGTTGTTGCGGCTTGCGACGGCGGACGCGAGCACGGCACGCGCCTGGTCCGCCTGCGCCGTCAACTCCACCGCCGAGAGCCGCGCCACGACGTCGGCGGCCTTCACAGAGGCACCCTTCTCGACCGCAATCGAGACCAGCTGGCCGTTGACCTCCGGCTCGACCCTGATCTCGGTCGCGCGCACGACGCCGACGATGGCGGCGGGCGGTGCCGCGTGGCGCATGACATAGAGCAGCGCGCCCGCCGCGACCAGCGCGAGCGGAATCGCGACGAAGGCGGCAGGTCTAAGGTTGGACATGTCCCTGTCTCCTCCTGACGGCAAATGCCGAGATCACCGCGAGCGCGAAGTAGCCGAGCGCCAGGCACCACAATGCGAGCCAGTCATGCGCAACCTCCCAGATACCGGCGCCGAGCTGGTTGACGCGCACGAGGCCGTCGATCGCGGAGTCGGCCGGGAATAACCGGCCGAACGCAAGGGCCACGTCCGGAATTGCTTCGCGCGGCCACGCGAAGCCGGCCATGAAGAACTGCGGCAGGCTCGTCGCCAGCAGCAGGATGGTTGCGTTCTCCGGCCGCGTGAACCAGGCCCCGACAGCCTGCCCCATGAAGCTCGTTGCCAGCAGAAAGACACTCGCGAGCGCGAGGATCTGCGGAAGATGGCCGAGTGTCGAAAAACCGTAGATCCGCGGCAGCACGATGAGATAGAGCGCGAGCGCAGGAAGGTAGACGGTCAGATGCGCGATGCCGCGGCCGAGCACGCCGGCAAAGGCTGCGCCTCCGCTCGCCAGCGCGGTGCCGGTCAGCATCGCTGCGCCGATCAGCAGGGTCTGCTGCAGGATCAGGATGAACGCCGCCGGAACGACGTAGCTCGCATAGCCGCCCACCGGGTTGAAGATCGGCTGCAGCAACACGTCGGCCGGGCTCGACGTCGCGAGCTTCGCCTTGACGAGGCTGCCATCCGAGCGCGCGCCGCGCGAAACCAGCTCGGACGTCAAGGTTCCGATGGCGGTGGCGACCCCGCTGGCGCTCGATCTGAAGATGAACAGATAGGTTGCGTCCGCATAGACGGGTATGTGGGCGGTGATGCCCTTGAGCACGTCGCGTTCGGTGTCGGGTGGAATCTCGACGGCGGCAAAGGCCTGCCCGCGATCGATCGCGCTGTGCGCCTCGGCGAGCGTTCGGGCGCGAACCGTCACGCTTAATGCGCCGCTCGCGTCCAGCGTCTCGACGATCTGCCGGCTGAGATTGCTGAGATCGTTATCGACGACCGCAATCGGAAGCTTGCGAAGGATCTGGTTCAGATAGGGCTGCGGATAGTAGATGCCGTAGACCAGGGGAGCGAGAAACAGCAGAGCGAAGGCGCCCCGCGTTCCCAGCACGCGCCGCCACTCCGCCACGAAGGCGCCGCCGACGCCGCGCGGTGTGGAGATGACCTCGTGTGGCTCGGCAGGCCGCGCTGTTGCGAACCAGCCCTTGCGGGTGACGTTCGCCATGCGCATCCACGCCAGGCCGGCAAAGACCAGCGCCAGGCCGGCAAGTGCAGCGAAGGGAATAGCGGAATCCGCGACCGGCAATCCCCGCGCGGCTTGTCCCAGCAGGACGGCCATGTACCAGCGAAGCGGCAGGATCGCGCTCCATGTCTGCGCAAAGGCATTCATGCCGATGGTGGGAAAGCCGACGCCGGCATAGCCGAATGCGGGCGAGGCAATGAGGCCCGCAAGCCCGAGTCCGGTGGCGAGATCGCCGACCAGAAGCTGGAGCAGGGCGCCGAGCGACAGATAGGCGATGATCAGCAGCGAGGCCGCAGCGATCATCAACGGCAAGTCGCCCTTGAAGGGAATCTCCAGCACACCCTCCAGGAACAGCGGCTCGGCCAGCATGATCAAAATGAAGATGCAGAACAGCGGCGCGAGCTTGCCGGCCAGCGCGACAAGCGGATCGCCGCCGGCGCTTTCGAGCCACGCCCGCGCGTCGCGGCGGCGGAATTCGGAGCCGACGGAATAGCCGGCGGCAAGGGTCATCACCACATGGATGATGGTCGGCAGCAGCGCGCGCAGCAGGAACTGCGCGTAGTTCTTCTGCGGATTGACGAGCGCCATGGTCTCCGCTTTGAGCGCACCCAGGGACGCTGGCGCAGGTGCCGCGCGACTGGCGGGAGCGGCCACCGCTGCCGCTGCGGAAAGTGAATCGCTCAGACCCGAGGATGCGATCCCGGAGGGAGTCAAAAACTGCTGGTTATAAAACCCGACGATCTGCGGGCGGCGCGCGGCCTTCAGGTCGCGCTCGAAATCCGGCGGAATGTGGACGGCCGAAATCGACTTGCCGGAGCGTATGTCCTGCACGGCCGTGGACAGCGTGCCGGAGCGGTCGACGATCTTCAGGCTTGGCGACGCCGCAATGTATTCCACCAGGGCACGCGACGCGTCCGACTTGTCCTCGTCGACGACAGTCACGCCGAGCCCGCGGATGACTGGATGGCTGAAGACCGTGGTGAGCACCACGAACGCGAACAGCGGCACGCCGAAGATCAGGAGCAGCGCCACGCGGTCATGAAGCAGCCAGCGGCACTCGCGCCGCGCGACCAGCAGAAATCCGGGCTTTGGCGCCGGCCTCATGGCCGCGACCGCCAGTCGAGATAGGCGCTCATTCCCGGTCGCAGCTCGGGCACCGGTTGCACCGGATAGGCACGGATCGAAAACGTCCGCAGGTCGAAATCACCCGAAGCACGCGTGGCCCGCCAGCTTGCATATTCGCCCTTGGTCGCGATGAGCTTGACCTCGACTGTCACCGAGCGGTCGCCGAGGGCGGGAATGCGGACATCGAAGCGATCGCCGACCTTGAGGCCTTTGACGAGATCCTCGCGCAGATCGAAATGCACCCAGAGGTCCGCGAGATTGATCAAGGTGACGAGCGGGACGCCCGGCGAGACGTATTCGCCGGGTTCCACATTACGCTGATAGATCTGCGAGGCTACGGGCGCATAAACCACGAGCTGGTCGATGATCGACTGGACACTTTGGATATCGGCACTGGCCTTTTCGACATTGGTATTGGCAATGGCCCGCTCCTCCTTGGTGTAGCCATTGACCGCCTGGTCATAGGCCGATTTGGCCTGGTCGACGGCGCGCTCGCTTTCGTGCAGCGCATCGGTGGCCTGATCGAGGCGGGCTTGCGGCGCATTGCCTTGCTCGGTCAAGGTGTGTGTGCGGTCAAAGGTCTTTTGCGCCAGCACCAGTGCCGCTTGGGCGCGCTCCATTTCCGCCTTCCGTGCCGCGATCACTTCCACCCGCGTTCCGACGAGTACGTTGGCAAGCTGGGCGTCCGCAACGGCCTTGGCCGCCTTCATCTGGTCGTGTTTGGCCAGCGTTTCCGGATTGTCGATCTGGACCAGCACCGCGCCCGCAGCGACGTTCTGGCCGCGCTCGACGGGAATCTTGCCGACCCGTCCGTCCACGCGCGCCGCGATATCGAGCCGCGTTGCATCGACCTCGCCTTGAACGAGCAATGGTTCGGGTCGTAAGAGATAGAAGGCGGAAAGCGCGACGACGGCAGCCGCAACGACACCGACGATGATGGAAGGAGTACGTGTTGGGTTGCGCGTGGTTTTCGCCTGTTCGTTAGCCGGCTCGTCGGGTGTGTTTTGAATGTCCTTGTCAGAGCTCGGCGCGTCCATGCCTGACTCCCTTTCTCGTGACGGGATGGCCCACTCTATTCGGTTGCCAGGCCCAGTCGCAATCGCGAAGCGGTGCGGTACTTTCAATACTCCGCGACGTGCCGGCGGCCATCTTATTCGGATTGCTCGTCGGGAAAAACACCCGTCACCCCGTCAACCCCTTGTTGCGGCTCAGCGCGGGCCGCTCTGTCCATCGTCCGCATCGCTCTCCGGCTCCCGGATCAGCACCACCGGCTCGTCATAGCCTTTGCGGCTGCTATAAAACACCAGCGCCATCAGGCCGACGCCGACGACCAGCGAGAACACCACGCCGAGCACCAGCGCGACATAGCCGGACGCCGGCACGCTGGTATCCGTGCTGGTCCAGCCGAGATAGCCGAGAACGCTCGCGGCGACGAGCATGGCGCACAACACCGCGATGACCAGCCATCTGGCGAGTTTGCTGTCTTGCGCCTTGGGCGGCGCCGGTTGCCCACCGGTCACGTTCATGAACCTCTCCTCGCGCGGCCGTCGTGCAGCGCTTACGGCGCGGTGGCCTTGGTCGCGATCGCATGCAGTGCGGCGGTCATCGCGCCGATGGCGGTTTTGGCCGGCTCGCCGACGCCGTGACGGCCGGCGAGATAGGCCGGATCGTTGTACGACAGCCAGGTCGCGCCTTGCTCGTCCTGCCAGACCAGCGCCTTCAGCGGCAGGTCGATGCCGGCGGTCTGCGCCTGCTGCATCAACGGCGTGCCGCCCTTGGCGTTGCCGAAGATGAGGAGATCGGTCGGCCGCAGAGTCATGCCGACGGCGGCAGCGCCCGCGGCGTGATCGACATGGGCAAACACGGTGAGGCCCTTGGCCTTCACCTCGGTCTCGAGCCGCGTCATCGTGTCCTGCGGGCCAAAATTGCTCTTGATGGTGATAAGTCCGTCTGTAGCCATTGCCTGCGTCTCCCAGAAACATGTCGCGACCAGTGCGAAGATCCGGACCAGCGTGAAGAGCCTCATGATATCGGGCTCACTTCTTGCGGAATAATCGCGCCGGGTCGAATTCCGGCTCCGGAATGAAGCCGTCGCGATTGGGCATCTTGATTTTCGGTAAGGAGTCCTTGTCGACCTTGCCGTCGGCGGGAACGATGCCGTTGAGGCTCAGGATATAGGCCGTGACGGCATAGGTCTCGTCGGTGCTGAGCGAGCCAGGCGTCGGATATGGCATCGCGCGATGAATGTAGTCGAACAGGGTCGTCGCATAGGGCCAGAAGCTGCCGACGGTCTTGACCGGCATGTTGGAGGCAAGCGTGCCCTGTCCGCCGGCGAGACGATCCTTGATGCCGCCCTGGCCGTTGTCGCCATGACAGGCCGCGCAATTGTCGGCAAAAATCTGCTTGCCCTGTACCGCCGTGCCGCTGCCGTCGGGCAGGCCCTTGCCGTCGGGGCCGACGTCGATGTCCCACAGCTTGATTTCCTGCGGCGTTGCCGGACGGCCGAAATCGAATGCCAGCGCGGGCGCGGCGAGCAGGCCGGCGGCGAGGATGCCGGCGAGAAACAGCTTGTCATGCGAGGACATTGCGGACCCTCCCGGCTTCGTCGATGCTCCAGGTCTGCTGGGCGTTGTAGTGAAACAGCGCGTTGGTCCCCATCGCAGCGATGAAGGACTGCCGGTCCGGCTGAACGTTGCCGTGGTCGTCGGTCGAACGGCTCACGATTTTTGTCGGCTTGCCGTCCCAGACCCAATCCATCTGGAAGCGCACTTGCGCCTTGGACAGCACCGGCTGGCTCAGTTGCGCCTGCTTCCATGTCTTGGCGCCGTCGGTGGAGATCTCGACCTTGGCGATCTTGCCATGGCCGCTCCAGGCAAGACCCGAGATGCGGTTATAGCCCGGCTGGATCTGCATCATGCCCGAGGGTTGGGTGATGACGGAGTTGGTTTCCATCCGCAGCTGGAACTGCCGCGCCTTGCCGTTGGCCAGCAGCTGCGTGTAGCGCGCTGTCTCCCAGCGCGTCATCCAGGGCTCGGTGCCGAACTTGAGGCGGCGCAGCCATTTGATGTTGAGGTTGCCTTCGAAGCCCGGCATCACCAGCCGCATCGGAAAGCCATGCGCGGGCCGCAGCGGTTCGCCGTTCTGGCCGTAGGCGACGAAAGCCTCGTTCACGATCTCGTCGGTGAGGGGAATGCTGCGATCGACGCCCGCGCCGTCGCCGCCCTCCGCCAGCATCCAGTTCGAGCCCTTGTCCTTGGCGACGAGGTCGATCAGGAATTTGAGCGGAACGCCGGTCCATTCGTTGGTGCTGACGAGACCATGCGTGTTCTGCACCGTCACGTCAGGATCGGCCTTTTTCCAGTTCTCCCAGCCGTTGCCGGTGCATTCGATGAACACGACGCGCGTCACCGATGGCATCCGCTTCAGATCCTCGACGCTGAACACCAGCGGCTTCGAGACCATGCCGTGGATCAGCAGCCGGTGCAGCGCGGGATCGATATCGGGCACGCCGGAATGGCTGCGCTCGTAATGCAGATCGGTCGGCGTGATGTTGCCGACGAGCTTCTGGTGCGGCGTCTTGGAATTGATGGCATCGCCGGGATCGACGTTGCGCTTGCCCGGCGTGGCCTCGGGGATGCGATCGAGTTTTGCAAACCGGGAGCGTTCGCTGTGCGCGCTGAGATCGGCGCCCGGCCCGCGATCGGGGACGTCGGCGAGCGTCTCGGCGCCCGCCGCCTCGGACGCCACCGCGCCAAGGATGCCCGCCGACAGGCCTCCCACGAAGCCACGGCGCGACACATTCGCAGGCCGTGGCAACAACTCGATTGGCGTTTTTGACGTCATATGATCTCCCCTTGATGAACCTGTTTTTTGGAAATCCCTGCCGCCTTCATGCCGTGACATTACCGAACACCGTGAGGATTGCTCGTTAGGATGTGTTAAAAGCCATGAGTACTGGTCCACTCATGCGCGGGACGGCCCGCTCGCACGGTAGATGCGCTTGGCTGTTCCATGGAATGGCCGGGCGGCTCGGAGACATGTCCGGGCGGATCAAGGGGAGAGGGATGTCGGAGGCGGACGCGGCGGAATTGTTGAAGGCGATGGTGCCGCTGTTCAGGATCCGTCCAATATTCGAGGATTCCTGCAAATTCGGCGGCAGCTGGGAGTCGCTACACGCGCCGAACGGCAAGGGATGGGCGCAGTTCCACATGGTCACGCGCGGCGCTTGCGTGGTCGAGCGGCCGGGCCTGGGCCCGCAGAGGCTCGAAGCCGGCGACATCCTTCTCCTGCCGCATGGCGACGGTCACGCGGTTCGCAGCCGGACGGGCGGCGCTGTCGGGCGTGTTACGACCGAGGTCCGCAATGGCGTCCGCCAGCGCGCAACGGTCGAGGCCGAGGTCGATACCGAACTGCTGTGCGGCCGTTTCCTGTTCGAGACGTCGGATGAGAATCCGCTGATCGCCGCCCTTCCCGACGAGATCATCCTGCGCACGGCGGAGGAGCCGCTGCTGGAACGGTTTCGGCGCCTGCTGATCGACATTCGCGAAGAGCTCGACGCAGGGCGGGTTGGATCGGAGGTGGTCGCGGCCGACCTCGCGAGAGCGTTGTTCGTGATGATGCTCCGCGATCATCTTTCGGACGATGCCTCCGGGAACGGGACGGTGTCGCTGTTGCGCGACCGCGTGACGGCCCGTGTGGTGTCGGCGATCCTCAACGATCTCGCCCGGGACTGGACGCTCGACGACATGGCGGCGGTGGCGATCGCCTCGCGTGCGACGCTGGTGCGCGCTTTTCAAAAGCGCGCGGGGGTCGCGCCCATGACGTTCCTGTCCGATTTGCGATTGACGGTCGCGCGCAAGCGGCTGGCCGGCACTTCCGATCCGATCGCGAAGATCGCCGGCGAGGTCGGCTATGCGTCCGAGGGCGCGCTGAGCAAAGCCATCATGCGCAGATACGGCATGCGACCCGGCGCCTTGAGGGAGCCGGGTCCTCGCGCGCCGGTCGTCAGACCCGATACCAGCTCCCCAGATTCCAGGTCGTGACGTCCCAGCCCGAGATGTCGGCCATGAGGTTATTGACGCCGGCGCCGACGATGTTGCGGGAGAGCAGCGGCACGAGAATATTGGCTTCGCAGAAGATCTCGTTGACCTTGATCAGGAGCGCGGCGCGCTTGGCCGGATCGAGCTCCTGCTGCGCGGTCTTGTAGGCCTTGTCGGCCTCGGGATCGGACCAGCGCGAGATGTTTCGGCCGAGCCACTTGTTCTCCTTGTTGGCGATCTCCCAGGAGACGCACTGGTTCAAGAACCGCTCCGGATCGGGCTGCGGCTGCGTCGTGTTGTACATCTCCATGTCGCAATAGAGTTTCGAGTAGGTGTCGGGATTGCCGACATCAGACGAGAAGAACACCGATGCGGTGACCGACTTCAGCTCGATGTCGATACCGGCCTTCTGGCAGGCCTGCTTGATGATGGCCTGCGTCTTCTGCCGCGGGGCGTTGATCGAGGTCTGGAAGACGTATTTGAGCTTCTTGCCGTCCTTCTCGCGGATGCCGTCCGCGCCCCGCTTCCAGCCGGCCTCGTCGAGGATTTTGTTCGCCTTGTCGACGTCGAAAGCATAGGTCAGCTTGCCCGACTTGAACTGCTGGGGCTGGTTGACGAAGCTTGCCGTGGCGATGCCGCCGCGGCCATAGATGAATTTCTGGATCGCCTCGCGATCGATCAGGAGGTTGAACGCCTGGCGGACGACCGGATCGGACAGCGTCGGGTGCTTGGTCTTGACGCTGGAGCGCTCGCCGTCGACCTCGGTCCAGGGGTCCGTCGTGTTGAGGATGATGAACTCGACGTTGCCGGACGGCGTGATGTCGACCCTGCCTTTGCCGCTGGCCTCCATCCGCTTGAGGACCTCCTCCTCCACCAGCAGGTTCCAGGCATAGTCGTATTCGCCGGTCTGGAGCACGGTGCGCGCCGCGGAGACCGCGTCGCCGCCGCCCTTGACCTCGAGCGTGTCGAAATGGGGCTGGTTCTTGACGTGATAGTCGGGGTTGCGTTCGGCCCGGATCAGGTCGCCCGGCTTGAACTCGATGAATTTGTACGGGCCGGTGCCGACCGGCTTCAGATTGCCCGGCGCCTCGCGCGACTTCGCGCCGGCATAGTCGCCGAAATGGTGCTTCGGCAGGATCTGGCCGACCGAGCCGACGAAGGGGTCGGCCCAGAACGGGGTCGGGGCCTTGAACAGCACCTTGACGGTGTAGTCGTCGATCTTCTCGACGGTGATGTCCTTGTAGGATCCCGTGCTGTAGGCGGCGGTCGCGAGGTCCGCTGCGTAGGCCCAGGTGAAGACGACGTCGTCGGCGGTGAAGGGCTTGCCGTCATGCCACTTCACGCCCTGCTTCAGCTTCCAGATGACGCTCATGCCGTCGGCCGCGAGGCTGCCGTTCGCCTTGGTCGGAATCTCGGCGGCGAGGCAGGGGATGAGGTTGCCGTCCTTGTCCCAGCCGGCCAGCGGCTCGAAGAAGATGCGCGAGGCGACCTGATCCTTGGTGCCGATCGCGAAATGCGGATTGAGCAGGGTGGGGGCCTGCCACAGCAGGATCTTGAGCGGGCCGCCGCCACCGGCCTTGGTCGGCTTGTATGGCAGCGTGGCGTCCGCCATCGCGACGTCGTTCCAGAGCAGGATCTGGCTCGCGACCGGCGCGGCGATCCCGGCCGCAGCCATGGTCCGGATGAACGAGCGTCGCGACAGCGTGCCTTGCTTCACCTCCGCGATGGACTTGCGAATCTCGTCTTCGTTCATCGAATGATCTCCACCTCGAAGAAAAATCGTCTTCGGCACCCCATCATGTTGCATCATGCACGAGGCGGCAATGCCGGCGAGGCCGCGAGGCCCTGCGACGAAATGGCGAACGTGGAGATGGGCAGCTTCTGCCGGGACATTGTTGCCGGCGTGAAGGCTATGCCGGCCGGATTTCGCGATAAGCCCTTGATGGCAATGAGGCTCTCATCTGGCATGCGCATTGCACGCAAAGCGTGCGTTGGCAATGACAGTGGAGTGCGCGTATGAGCGTCAGCAGCATGAGCAGCATCGGTGGAAGCGCGGCGGGGTCGCCTTCATCCACCAGCCAGTCGAAATCGGCCGGTTCACAAGACGGCGCCTCGATGTTCTCGTCTCTGCTGGAGAGCGGCACGCCCTACGACGAGGTCAAGGTGAGCCTGCCGAACGGCATGTCGATCGGCATCGTCCATTTCGGTGGCGGCGGCTTCGACAGCAGCGCGCTCAAGTCCATCGAGGATTTCGTGCAGAAGCTCGCGAGCCAGCAGATATCAGGTGATCCGGCGTCCGGCGCCGACCAGTCGCAGAACGGTGACACGCCCGACGCCGTCGGGATCGACAAGGTTCATGTCGATCTTCCGAACGGAATCTCGTTCGAGGTGCTGCATTCCTCCGGCGGACATGCCACGGACAGCGACGCCGTCCTGAAGGAGCTCACCGAGGCCGCCGAAGAACTCGCCGAATCGCTGTCGCACTATTCGCCGGCCTCGGCCGCGGCTTCCGCTTATGCCTCGCAAGCAAGTTCGTCCGGCCGCAGCAGGCAGCTCGACGCGAGGAGCTGAGCAACACGCAGGACGCCCCGGGGGCTAAGATGATCCGGTGCGAACGGAGGGGCGAATGCACTAGCGCCCCTTCGCAAGCGCCAGCGCAGCATCCACCGCGTTTTCAAGAATCTCCTCCGACAATTGCCTGTCGCTCACTGCGCGCGACAATTGCAGCGCGCCGACCATGGTGGCGTAGGCCGCGATGGCGCGGCGGCGCCGCTCCGCCGGCGTGCCCTCAGGCATTTGCGCTGCCATCAGCGCGAGGATGTCGGACATCTTGCCGGTGAAGGCCTCGCGCGTCGCCTTCGGATGCCGCGCGATCTCGGAGACGAGGGCCGCGGTCGGGCAACCGGTCGCCGCGCGATCGCGATGCCTGGGCGAGAGATAGTCGCGGATCACGGTCTCGAGCGCGACGCCGTTTTCGAGATTGTCCTTGTGGCGCTGCTCGCGCCGCTCCAGCGCGTCGAGCAGTACCGCGCGCACCAGATCCTCCTTGGAGGCGAAGTGCGTGTAGAAGGCGCCGTTGGTCAGGCCCGCTTCCGCCATGATGCCGGCGAGGCCCACCGCGGCGATGCCGCTCTCGCGGAACTGCGAGGATGCGACATCGAGAATGTGCCGCCGCGTCGTGTCCCTGTGTCCCTTGTCATAGCGCGCCAATTCCGCCTCCTGCGAACCCGCCGCCCCCTATGCCACAAAAACGTGAGGTCTGCTCTATTGCATTACGGTTATAATAATACATTATGATCATAATGCAATGGGCGGCCGACCGGGGGCGGTCCGAGGGAACCACAGGATCGAACCCATGTCCGTCGAAGATGCCGCCGCGCCGGCCTTGTCCGCCGCGCCATTCGTGGCCCACACCGCGGCGGCGCTTCGCCGGGCGGCTACGCCCGCACCAAGCGCGGCTGAGCAAAGACGCGCCGCGCTCCTGACCGCGCCGATCTTGCCGACGCTGCTCAAGCTCGCGCTGCCGACCGTCACCGTCCTGGTGGCACAGACCGCCGTCAATATCGCGGAGGCCTATTACGTCGGCTATCTCGGCACCGATGCGCTCGCCGGCGCCGCGTTGGTGTTCCCGATCTTCATGCTGATGACCATGATGTCGAATGGCGGGTTCGGTTCCGGCGTTGCGTCCTCGGTGGCGCGCGCGGTCGGTGCCGGCCGCCGCGCTGACGCCGAGGCGGCGCTGTTTCATGCCGTGGTGCTCGCCATCATTGCCGGCGGCGTGTTCACGCTCGGCGTCGTCCTCGGTGGTCCGCATCTCTATCGCGCCCTCGGCGGCACCGACGGTGCGCTTAGCGCTGCCACCACCTATTCCAACTATCTGTTCGCCGGCGCCATTCCGGTGTGGATCGTCAACCTCCAGGCTGCCGCACTGCGCGGCGCCGGCAACGTCAAAGTGCCGGCCCTGGTGACGCTGGTCGGCGCCATCGTGACCATTCCGGTCTCGCCGGCGCTGATCTTCGGGTTCGGGCCGATCCCGCGGCTCGGCATCGGCGGCGCCGGCATAGCCTTCGGCCTCTATTATGGCGCGGCGATGCTGTTCCTGCTGCGCTACATGTCAACGGGCGCGACTGGCCTGAAGCTGCACATCGTGCCGTTGCGCGCAAAAATCTTCGGCGACATGCTGAAGGTCGGCGTCCCCACCGCGTTCAACGCGGTGCTGACCAACCTCACCGTCATTCTCGTCACCGGCGCGGTCGGGCTGTTCGGCACCTCCGCGCTCGCCGGCTACGGCATCGCCTCGCGGCTGGACTACATCATGATCCCGCTGCTGTTCGGGATCAGCACGGCGACGCTGACCATGGTCGGCGTCAACATGGGCGCGGGCCAGACCGCGCGGGCACGAAAGATCGGCTGGATCAGCGGCGTGGTCGGCATGATCATGACCGGCACGATCGGCTTGCTGGTTGCGATCTTCCCGACGGCCTGGCTGCACCTCTTCAGCCATGACGCGGACGTCGTCAGCGAGGGCATGACCTATTTGCGCATCGTCGCGCCCGCCTATGCCGCGCTCGGCTTCGGTTTTGTCAGTTCGTTCGCGGTGCAAGGCACCGGCCGCGCCATGGGACCGCTGGCTTCGTCCGTCGCGCGCATCCTGATCGCGGCTGGCGGCGGCTGGATCGCGGTGGCGAGCTTTGGCGCGGGCATGGCGGGTCTCGCCACCATGGTCACGGCCTCGCTCGCCGCCTATGCCGCGATCTGCGTCCTGATCATGCTGTCACCGTGGACGTGGCGCTCCGAGTAAACAGGCATCACTGGATGCCGGCAGCGCCGACAGCAGCAGCAAGTTGCTCAGCAACTTGAGCGACGACGCGCTGATCAGCTTCATCGTCAGGGCGACGCCGGAATTGAACGGAACGCCCTGGAGCAGGGCATAGAGGCTCCTAGGCGCTTCCGGCTGGCGAACTTCGGGGCGGCGAGGGCGGTCATGGCTGAACTCCTTGCTGGCCTTGCCGCCAATCTCGCATCCGGGGTGACACTTTGCCGTGATGCCCATCACGCTTGCGCAACGCGCCCCATGACCTGCGAATTCGTTTCCTATTTTGCGCCAAATGGAGAACGAGAGTCCGTCACCGGTAGTCATTATGGATTTTCATTTCATTGATTTCGCCTCACGGAGAAGCGAATACGGTTCCACTGATTGCCGCCCGCGTGATGGAGACCAAGATGTCGTTTCGCCTCCCCCTGATCCTCGCAACCGCGCTTGCCGCCTGGTCGGCCGCAGCAACCGCCGAGACGATCAAGATCGGTGTGACGCCGGGCCCGCATGCGCAGATCTTCGAGGCGGTGAAGCCGATCGCCGCCAAGCAGGGCCTCGACATCCAGCTGATCGAGTTCTCCGACTACGTGGTGCCGAATGCCGCGCTCGACGCCGGTGAGATCCAGGCCAATTCGTTCCAGAACCAGCCTTATCTCGACAACCAGAAGGCCGACCGCGGCTACAAGATCGAATCCGTCGGGCTGACCGTGAACTTCCCGATCGGCGTCTATTCGAAGAAGCACAAGGCCTTCGCCGATATCCCCGAGGGCGGCAAGGTCTCGATCCCGAACGATCCGACCAACGGCGGCCGCGTGCTGCTGCTGCTGCGCGACAAGGGCGTGATCAAGCTGAAGGACGGCACGGGCTTCAAGCCGACGGTGCTCGACGTCACCGAGAATCCCAAGAAGCTGAAATTCATCGAGGTCGATGCGGCGCAGGCGCCGCGCGCGCTCGACGATGTCGATGCCGCCGCGATCAACACCAATTATGCAACCCAGGCGGGCCTTGATCCCGTCAAGGATCCGATCCTGCGCGAGGACCCGAAAGGACCCTACGTCAACCTGATCGCGGTACGTGCCGCCGACAAGGACAAGCCCTGGGTCAAGATCCTCGTCGACAGCTACCACACGCCCGAGGTGAAGGAGTTCGTCCTGACCAAGTTCAAGGGCGCGGTGCTGCCGAGCTGGTAGGCAATCTGCCTAGCCAAGGTCCAGCGCGGGGGCGATCCGGCGGGCAGCCTTGCGCAATGCCCGCTTGTCTGGAGCTGCGGCAACCGACATCATCGGGGCCCATCCTCGCCCGACAGGGGTCGTATGAAACGCTTTGCAAACCTGAAACGACTGGGGTTCTTCACGCGGCTCCTCGATGAAGCCCCGCCCGCGGAGCGCTACCGCTTCGCCGCCGAGCAGATCGTGCGCGCAGAGAAAGCGGGCCTCGATTCCGCGTGGATCGCGCAGCATCATTTCCACGAGCGCGAGGGCGGCCTGCCGTCGCCCTTCACCTTCCTCGGTTACGTCGCGGCCCAAACCTCGCGCATCCGTCTCGGCACCGGCATCGTCACGCTGCCGCTGGAGAACGCGGTGCGGGTGGCGGAAGATGCCGCCGTGCTCGATCTCCTCTGCAACGGCCGCTTCGAGCTCGGCGTCGGCACCGGCGGGAATCCGTCGGCCTTTGCCGCCTTCGGCCTCGACAGTGCCCAGCGCAACGAGATCTTTGCCCGCAATCTGGACGTGGTCCGCACCGCCTTGGTCGGCAAGCCGCTCACCGGCGGCGATACGCTGTATCCGCAGCGGCCCCAGTTGGACAAGCGGATCTGGCAGGCGACGTTCTCGGTCGCCGGTGGTGCGCGCGCGGGCAAGGCCGGCGATGGCTTGCTGCTGTCGCGCACCCAGCCCCGGACCAAGGAGGCGCCGAGCGCAACGCTGGCGGAGATCCAGAATCCCGTCATCGATGCCTATCTCGAAGCGCTGCCGCCGGGATGCGAGCCCCGGATCATGGCCTCGCGCAGCGTCTTCGTCGCCGACGACCGGACTGAAGCGATGCGCCTTGCCGACATCGGGCTGCGGCGCGCGCTGCCGCAGTTCCTCAAGGGCGGTCACGCCAGGCCGGGCGAGACGCTGGAGGAGATGATCACCGCATTCGACACGCATGTCGGCGCGGCCGACGACGTCATCGCCTCGCTCCGCGCCGACGCCACGCTGGAGCGGGTGACCGACCTCGTCTTCCAGGTGCATTCGGTGGACGCGCCGCATCCTCATATCCTGCGCTCGATCGAGCTTGTCGCCGAGAAAGTCGCGCCGGCACTGGGCTGGGCCCGGACGGCGGCTGACGTGGCTCTGGCGGGCTGATCGGAGCGAACATGATCGCGTTGCACGAGGCTGAATGATGGCTACGAAAGATATCATCGACACGCTTGCCGGGATCGAACCGGGCACGGCTCTGGATGGCATTCGCGGACGCCGCCTGCAGGCGCGCGAGAATGCGCAGAAGAGCTATCTCTCGCTGTTCGAGCCGATCGACGCCGGCGATTTTTCGCTTGTGGAGCGCGCCGCAGTCGCGCTCTTCGTAATCGGCCTTCACCTCGAGCCCACCATGGCCGCCTTCTACCGGGCGAAGCTCGCGGCGACCGCCGATGGTGCGCGCCTGGCCGAGGCGATCGAAGTCGAAATCAAGCGCGGCGAGACGTCAGGCCCGTACGGTGCGTATCCGGCCGGACCGCTGTCAGTCGAAAACACGGCCGGCCTGATCTATCGCGTGAGTGCGGAGGGCAAGTCCGTCCTTGGCGCCAGGCTCGCCGCGGCGCTGGAGCATGCGCATCTGCTGGTGTTCCGCCCGCGCGATGCCGCGTCCGCCGATATGAAGGCGCTGCTGGCCGCCGGCTGGTCCGACACCGGCATCGTCACTTTCTCTCAGCTCGTCGCGTTCCTGTCGTTCCAGGTGCGCGTCGTCACGGGCCTGCGCCTGCTCGGCGCCTCGCTGGGCACCGCAAGCGCTGCGGCCGGCGCGTAAGGAGACTGCATCATGAGCGCTGCAAACAACGTCAATCCGCCCGTCGTCTTCACCCAGGACGAACTCGGCTGGGTGTCGTGGATCGATCCGCTGCCCGAGGCCGAATTGACCGAGCGGCATTTCGCGGGCCTGGTCGATCGCTCCCGTGCCAAGTCCGAATACTTCCGCCTTCTCGTGCGCGATCCCGAGGTGCTCGAAGCCCGCACCAAGACCGACAAGGATATCTTCTACAACGTCGCCGACGGCCTGCCGCGCGCCGAGCGTGAGCTCGCGGCGGCCGCGACGTCGCGCTACAACGGCTGCATCTATTGCGCCTCCGTGCATGCGCGTTTCGCCAGCACCTATTCCAAGCGTCGTGACGACGTGCAGCGGCTGCTCGACGAAGGCGTCAAGGCCGACCTCGGCGAGCGCTGGAATGCGGTGGTCAAGGCCTCGGTCGCGCTGGCCGCGACGCCGATCGCCTTCGGGCCTGAGAATATCGCGGAGCTGCGCCGCGCCGGCCTCGACGATGCCGAGATCGTCGACGTCATCAACGGCGCCTCGTTCTTCAACTGGGCGAACCGGCTGATGCTGTCACTCGGTGAGCCCTCGAAATAGGCAATCTCACCGGCACAAGAATTGCTGTTTGTTTCAACACTATCTGGATGGAGCCGTGCATGAGCAACATCGATCGTCGTACCCTGGTCAAGGGCTCGCTCGCCGCCATGATGGCGGGAGCGGCCGGTTCGCGCGGAGCCTTTGCGCAATCCTCCGAGCCGATCCTGCTCGGCGTCAGCGGCCCCCTGACCGGGCCGAACGCGCAATATGGTACGCAGTGGAAGCAGGGCTTCGATCTCGCGCTCGACGAGATCCAGGCCGCTGGCGGCATCAACGGCCGCAAGCTCACCTACAATTTCGAGGACAGCCAGAGCGATCCGCGCCAATCGGTGGCGATCGCGCAGAAATTCGTCTCCGATCCCCGCATCGTTCTTGAGCTCGGCGACTTCTCCAGCCCGGCCTCGATGGCGGCCTCGCCGATCTATCAGCGCGCGGGCCTTGTGCAGTTCGGCTTCACCAATTCGCACCCTGACTTCACCAAGGGCGGCGACTTCATGTGGAGCACCTCGGTCAGCCAGGCCGACGAGCAGCCGCTGTTGGCGTCCTATGCCGTGAAGCGCCTTGGCCTGAAGAAGCTTGCAGTGCTGCACCTCAACACCGATTGGGGCCGCACCAGCCGCGACTATTTCGTCAATGCTGCAAAGGAATATGGCGCGGAGATCGCGGTCACCGAGGGCTATATTGCCGAGGAGCGCGACTTCCGCTCCACTCTGGTGCGCGTGCGTGATGCCAATCCGGACGGCTTGATCCTGATCTCCTACTATTCCGACGGCGCGCTGATCGCGCGTCAGGCGCGACAGGTCGGGCTCAAGCAGGTGATCTGCGCGGCAAGCTCGGTCTACTCGCCGAAATTCCTGGAGCTGGGCGGCGAGGCCGTCGAAGAGGTCCATGTCGGCACGCGCTACTTCCCGGAAGACCCGCGGCCCGAGGTGCAAAAGTTCATCGCCGGCTTCAAGAAGAAGTACAACGGTCTGGAGCCCGACGCCTTCAACGCCTACGCCTATGATGCGATGAACATGGCGGCTGCCGTGGTGAAGATCGGCGGCACCGACCGCAAGGCGGTCCGTGACGCCTTCACCAAGGTCAAGGACGTGCCGAGCGTCATCTTCGGGGCCGCGACGTTCGACGTCGCGACCCGCCGCGTCAAGGGCGCCATGAACGCCGAGCTCGTCGTGCGCAAGGGCCAGTTCGCGCTCTGGGACGGCAAGCCGACCTGACCTGATGGCCGGAGCCGCCGCTCCGGCCACTTTCCTCTCTACGCGGGGGCAACTGCGTGTCTTCCTGGCTCGACTACACGATCAACGGGCTGATCGTCGGCAATGTCTACGCCCTCGTTGCGGTCGGGCTTGCGCTGATCTTCGGCGTCAGCCGGCTGATCAACTTTGCCCAGGGCTCGATCTATCTCGTCGGCGCCTATATCGGCTGGGTCGCGGTGGTGCAGCTGCATACGCCGCTGCCGCTCACCATTATCGTGGTGGCGGTGGCGGCCGCGATCGTCGGACTGATCATCGAACGGTTCGGCCTGCGTCCGCTTCAGAACTCCGTGCGCATCGCGCCGTTGCTCGCGACCATCGGCATCAGCTTCGTGCTCGATCAGCTGGTGATGCTGACCTTCTCGCCCAATCCGCGCGCGCTGCCGAGCCAGCTGCCTGACGTGCGCTTCCAGGTCGGTGGCGGCACGATCGGACCGCTTGATCTGCTGATCGCCGGCGTCGGCCTCACCAGCGCGCTGCTGCTGTTCGTGTTCCTGCGCTACAGCAAGCTCGGCTGGGCGGTGCGCGCCACCGCGCAGGACCGCGATGCCGCCATGCAGATGGGCGTCGACGTCAACCGCGTCAATCAGGCCGTGTTCGGCATCGCGGCGGCGCTCGGCGGCGTCTCCGGCCTGCTGGTCGGCATGTACTACAACCAGATCGACACCGCGATGAGCCTGCAGGCGACGCTGAAGGGGGTCGTTGCGGAAGTGGTTGGCGGCGCCGGCAACGTGCCGGGCGCCGTGATCGGCAGCTTGTTGCTCGGGCTGGTCGAGAGCTACGGCGTCGCCGTGTTCGGCACCAGCTACCGCAATCTGTTCGCGTTCCTGCTGCTGGTCGTCGTGCTCGTGCTGCGTCCGAACGGCCTGTTCGCCAGCGCGCGGCAGGCGCCACCCGAGCCGCTCACCGGCACCTTCATCGCGCCGAGCCGCCCGGTGCGGATTCCGCGTTGGGCGCTGCTGGTTGCCGCCGGCGTGTTCGCGATCCTGCCGTTCTTCCCGGTGTCCTTCTACGTGCTCCAGACCCTGATCAACGCCTGGCTGCTCGGCATGCTCGCGCTCAGCCTGACGCTGGTTGCGGGCACGGTGGGACAGGTCTCGCTCGGACATGCCGCGCTACTCGCAATCGGCGCCTACACCTCCGCGCTGCTGTCGCTGACCCTCAACGTCCCGGTCGGCCTCGCCATCGTCGGCGGCGGGCTAATGAGCGCCGCGCTCGGCACCGCATTGATCTCGCCGTCGTTCCGTCTGCGCGGGCATTACGTGTCGATCGCGACGCTGGCCATCGGCGAGATCGTGTCGCTGGTGATTCTGAACTGGGAGAGCGTTACGCGTGGTCCGATCGGCATCTCCGGCATTCCGCCGCTGTCGCTGTTTGGCTATGACCTGATTAGCCCGACGTCGATCTACTGGTTCAGCTTCGTCGTGATGGTCGTGCTGGCGCTGCTGCAGGGGCGCCTGCTCGGCTCGCATCTCGGCCGTAGCTTTCGCGCCATCCGCGACGATGACATCGCCGCGCGCGCCTATGGCCTCAGCCTGAACCGCTACAAGTCGCTGGCCTTCATCTTCGGCGGCTTCGCGGCCGGTGTCAGCGGCGGCATCGCCGCCCATCTCTATTCCTACATCAACCACGAGACCTTCAACACGCAGCAATCCATCCTGGCGCTGACCGTCGTCATCCTCGGCGGCCTCGGCAACGTCGTCGGCGCCATCGTCGGAGCGGTCGCGCTGGTCGGCTTGCCGGAGGTGTTCCGGATCGCGGCGGAGTATCGCATCCTGATCTACGGCATCGTGCTGCTGCTGCTCGTGCGGTTCAGGCCGCAGGGCCTGTTGGGGACGATATGATGGCGGAGCAGCACACGCCCATGCTGTCCCTGCGCGGGCTGACGCGTCGCTTTGGCGGCCTGACCGCAGTGGATGCCATCGACCTCGATCTCGCCAGGGGTGAGCTCATCAGCATCATCGGCCCGAACGGTGCCGGCAAGACGACGCTGTTCAACCTCGTGACTGGGCTCGATCGGCCCGATGCCGGCCATGTCCACTTCGAAGGGCAGGACATCACGGGTCTGTCGCCCGAACGGCTCGCGGCCGGAGGCATCGCGCGCACCTTCCAGCTCGGCCGCGTCTTCGGCAATCTCAGCGTCATGGACAACGTCCTGATCGGCGCGCACACGCGGCTGCGCGCGGTGAAGCCCGCGGTGCCAGTGATCGGCCCGCTGCTGGAATTGGGACTGGCGCTGTTGCGTCCGGCCAGCGTCAGGGACGAAGAGGAACGGCTGCGGGAGGAGGTGAAGGCTATTCTCGCTCGCTTCGGCGAACGGCTGCTGCCGCGGATCGACCAGCCGGCCTACAGCCTGTCCTACGCCAACCGCCGCCGCGTCGAGATCGCGCGCGCGCTTGCGCTGAAGCCGCGCCTGTTGCTGCTCGACGAGCCGACCGCCGGCATGAACCCGACCGAAACCACGGAGATGCAGGGCCTCGTCGCCGAGTTGAAAGCCGAGGGGCTGACCATCCTCCTGATCGAGCACAAGCTTGAAATGGTGATGCGCCTCTCCGACCGCGTCATCGTCATGGACGAGGGCAAGAAGATAGCGGAAGGGCCGGGTGAAGTGGTGCGTGGCGATCCCAAGGTGATCGAGGCCTATCTCGGCCACGGCCTGTCGGAGACGCCGGAGCGGGAGAGCGTGGCATGACGACAGGCGCATCCGAACCGCTGCTGGCGCTCTCGAACGTCAACACCTTCTACGGCCAGGCGCAGGTGCATTTCGACCTGTCGATCACGGTCGGCCGCGGCCATATCGTCTGCCTGCTCGGCGGCAATGCCAGCGGCAAGTCGACCACGATGAAGATCATTTTGGGCCTGGTGAAACCGCGCTCGGGTGACGTGACCTTCGACGGCGCCTCGCTGCTCGGGCTCACCACGCCGCAGATCGTCCGCCGTGGTATCGCCTCCGTGCCTGAGGCGCGGCGGTTGTTTGCGGACATGAGCGTGCGCGAAAACATCCTGATGGGTGCCTTCGTGCGCAACGACCGCGAGGCGATCGCGCAGGATCTCGACAAGATGCTGACGCTGTTCCCGAAACTTGGGCAGCGGCTGTCGCAGCGTGCTGGTTCGCTCTCCGGCGGCGAGCAGCAGATGGTCGCAATGGCGCGCGCGCTGATGAGCCGTCCCCGGATGATCGTGATGGACGAGCCGACCATGGGCCTGTCGCCGCTCTATGTCGACCGCGTGCTGGAGTTGATCCGCACCATCAACCAGGAAGGCGTGTCCGTCTTCATGGTCGAACAGAACGCCAGCCTCGCGCTCGAGATCGCGCACGAGGCCTATGTGCTCCAGACCGGCAAGATCGTGCTCTCAGGCCCGGCGCGGGCGCTGAAGGACGACCCCCGCATCCGCGATGCCTATCTTGGTGGCTCCGAGGCCGCGTAGCACCATCTCTGCCTGCATGGTTCGCCCGGCGATGCAGAGCATCGTCCGGACGCCCGCTGCGCGGGCTCCTCACCATGAGGGTCTGCTCGCAACGTGGCCGCGAATCCAGGCCTCATCCTGAGGAGCCCGCGCAGCGGGCGTCTCGAAGGATGGTTACAAGCATTCCTGCAAAGCGGCCCCCTGGAATTGCATTGGTTAGTGTGATCATTCTATGAAAAGATCATACCGTTGCCGCGAAGGGGCGTGCGAACGGAATGATTGTCGTGACGAAATGGTCCCTACGGGCGGTGGAGCCCGCCACCGTGTTGCTGTTCGGCGGGCTCATCGCCGCCAACGTCGCCGCATGGGCCTGGGCCTTCGCGGCGTTCGGTGACCGGCCGACGGTGATGGCGACCGCGCTGCTGGCCTGGGTGTTTGGCCTCCGCCATGCCGTCGACGCCGACCACATCGCCGCCATCGACAATGTCGTGCGCAAGCTGATGCATGCGGGCGGTGCGCCGCGCAGCGTCGGCCTCTATTTCGCCCTCGGCCATTCGACCGTGGTCGTGGTCGCGACCATGCTGCTGGCGCTCGGCGTGGTGAGCCTCGGCGGCGACAGCCTGCTCAGGGATATCGGCGGCCTGATCGGCACGTCGGTGTCGGCGCTGTTCCTGCTCGTGATCGCGGCCATCAATCTCGCAATCTTCGTCGGCCTGTGGCGGACTTTTCGCATCGCGCGCGCGCAGGGCATCCACGACGCCGCGCAGCTCGACGCGCTGCTGGCGAGTCGCGGATTCCTGGCGCGCCTGCTCGGCCCGATGTTCCGCCTGGTGACAAAGCCCTGGCACATGCTCCCGCTCGGGTTCCTGTTCGGGCTCGGCTTCGACACCGCGACCGAGATCGGCCTGCTCAGCATCTCCGCGACCGAAGCCGCGCGCGGTGCTTCACTCGCCGATGTCATGGTCTTTCCCGCGCTGTTCGCGTCGGGCATGGCGCTGGTCGACACCGCCGATTCGGCGCTGATGGTCAGCGCCTATCGCTGGGCCTTCGTCGATCCCCTGCGAAAGCTCTGGTACAACCTCACCATCACCGGCGCCTCCGTCGCGGTGGCGCTGTTGATCGGCGGCATCGAGGCGCTCGGCCTGATCGCCGACCGGCTTTGTCTAACCGGCGGGGTGTGGGCGCTGGTCGACGGCCTCAACGAGTCGCTCGCCAATGTCGGCTTCGCCGTGATCGCGCTGTTTGCGATCGCCTGGCTCGTCTCGGTCGTGCTCTATCGCCGCATGTTTGCGGGCGCCGCGTCCCGCGCGAATGTACTTCGGGGCGCCGATGCGACCGAGGCGGCCTGAGTCTGGCCGTCGTTGCGGAGCGTTGACGGCATTTTCGGCCATCATGCTTCTCGCGGATGACGGCAGCGCCTTCGCGCAGAGCAGTGACGCCTCGCGCGAACTGCCGCCGATCCAGGTCTCCGGCGGCGAGACGAAGCCTCACAAGAGACTGCCCGCATCGCGGCGAGCCAGCAAGCCGGTCCCGGCCAATCGCGGTCACGTGGCTCAGCCGACGCAGGCTCCGGTCTCGGACGCCCGCAGCGTCGCCTCCGGCGCAAAAGGCCCGCCTGGCATGGCGAGCGAGACCACCGTCTCCGGCGATGAGATCAACGCGCGCCCTTTCGCGCGGCCGGGTGAGGCGCTCGAAGTCGTGCCGGGGTTGATCGTGACCCAGCATTCCGGTGAAGGCAAAGCCAACCAGTATTTTCTGCGCGGCTACAATCTCGACCACGGCACCGATCTCGCCATCTATGTCGATGACGTCCCCGTCAACATGCGCACCCACGCGCATGGCCAGGGCTATGCCGATCTCAACTGGCTGATCCCGGAAACCATCAGCGCGATGGATGTGCGCAAGGGGCCGTACTTCGCCGACGAGAGCGATTTCGCCTCTGTCGGCAGCGTGCGCATCGGCCTGATCGACCGTACCGAAAAGGGCCTCGCGCAGGTGACCGCCGGCAGCTTTGGCTATCGTCGTCTTCTCGGCATGGACTCAGCGAAAGTCGGTGACGGTTCGCTGCTCGTCGCCGGCGAGCTCGGCACCTACAATGGCCCCTGGGAAAATCCGGACAACGTGCGCAAGCTGAACGGTCTCGTGCGCTACAGCCGGGGCACCGCGACCGATGGCCTGACCATCACCGGCATGGCCTACGCGAACAAATGGAATTCGACCGACCAGGTGCCGCAGCGTGCGATCGCCGCCGGTTTTATCGACCGCTTCGGCTCGGAAGATCCGAGCGACGGCGGCAACACCAACCGCTTTGCGCTCTCGGGCCGCATCGCGCAGAGCGACGATGTCGGGTCGTGGAAGGCCAACGCTTATGTCGTGAAGAGCCAGCTCGACCTCTTCAACAACTTCACCTATTTCCTCAGCGATCCCGTGCTCGGCGACCAGTTCCACCAGCACGACGACCGCCTGATGGCGGGCGCCAACATCTCGCGCACGCTGAGCGGATCGTTCGCCGGACTGCCGATGCAGACCACGATCGGCCTGCAATCGCGCTATGATTCGATCGATCTGGCGCTGAGCAACACGTTCCAGCGCGGCTTCCTCTCCAGCATTCGCAGCGACAAGGTCGGCGAGGGCAGCGTCGGTGTCTTCGCCGAGAACACCGTGCGCTGGACCGATTGGCTGAGGACCACTGTCGGCCTGCGCGGCGATTACTATGCGGCCGACGTCACCTCGCTGTTCAATGCCAACAATTCCGGCCGCAC
Source organism: Bradyrhizobium sp. LA6.1 (assembly GCF_040547805.1). Classification (NCBI taxonomy): domain Bacteria; kingdom Pseudomonadati; phylum Pseudomonadota; class Alphaproteobacteria; order Hyphomicrobiales; family Nitrobacteraceae; genus Bradyrhizobium; species Bradyrhizobium sp. LA6.1. Next base: position 53,701 of record NZ_JBEPQK010000005.1, read on the forward strand.
TGACGCCGCGCTCGGCAGCCCGAAGTTCCGCGTGGCGCTCGGCCCGTTCAACCAGACCGAATTCTTCCTCGGCGCCGGCACCGGCATGCACTCGAACGACGCGCGCGGCGCGACCACGACGGAAGATCCGAGCGATCCCGCCACGCGACTGACGCCGTCGCCGCTGCTGGTGCGTACCAGGGGCGCGGAGGTTGGCGTCCGCAGCAAGATCGTGCCCGGCCTCGACACCTCGTTCAGCCTCTTCATCCTCGATCAGGATTCCGAGATCCTGTTCTCCGGCGATGCCGGCGATACCTCGGCGACCCGCGCCAGCCGCCGCTACGGTTTCGAGTGGACAAATCATTACCGCCCGCGCTCGTGGATCGACATCGATGCCGATCTCGCCATGACGCATGCGCGCTTCCGCGGCACTGACAGCGAGCAGGCGGAGGTCTACGCCTCGCTCGCGGGCTATCCCGAAGCGCAGATCGGCAACGCGCCCGGCAACTACATTCCGAACGCGCCGGCGATGGTGGCATCGGCCGGCATCACGCTCGGCGAGAAGACCGGCTGGTTTGGGGCTTTGCGCTGGCGCTATCTGGCGTCGAGCCCGCTGACGGAAGACAATGCGTTCCGCTCGTCCGCGACCAGCATCTTCAACAGCCGCCTCGGCTATCGCATCGACAACGGCTGGCGCATCCAGCTCGACGTGCTCAATCTCTTCAACACGCAGGCGAACCAGATCACTTATGCCTACGGTTCGCTGCTCAAGACCGACACGCTGTACAATCTCTGCACCGGCGGCGTCGCGCCGACGGCGGTCTGCCAGAACGGCGTGATGGATTACGTGCTGCACCCGGTCGAGCCGCTGAGCTTTCGCCTGACTGTCGCCGGGACGTTCTAGGCGATCTCAAGCCGAGGCCGCGCTCGGAACCGGCTCCGCCGGCAGATCGTCGCCGTTGGGATCGCCCGGCGCGGTGGCCCAGGCCAGCTCCACCAGCGTCACGATCCGGCGGCCGGCGCCGTCGAGCTGGCAGACGATCAGGCCCTGCTCCTCCATGTAGCCGAGAAGGCGCTGGGCGCGGCGCAGCGAATGCGAGCCGTAGGCGCGGGCGATCGCGGCATCGCCGGGGCAGGGCCAGCCTTCCTTCGCCGCGCGTGCGATCATCATGAACACGCCCTGCATGTCGTCGGGCAGGATCGAGGCGCGCAGCGACACGTCCTGCCAGACATCGTCCTCGGCATGCTCGGCGCCGAGCCCGGCGCGCGCGCGTGTCAGCATGCGGCGGAATTCGTTCAGATCAGGCACCGCGGAGCCGAGGCCCTCGATGCGGCAGCGAACCACGAACTCCTGATAGAGCACGCCGACGGCGCGGAAGCCGGCATCGGGCTCGGCGAGCACGGCGCGAAGCGTACGATCGACGCGCTCGCGCCGCTCGGCGAGCTCCTCGGCGCTGATCGGCACCTCGGCCACCTCAGGCCGGATCTCCGGCGCGGCCGCCTTCGCGGCGCGGAGCTGCTCGAGCAGATCGGGCGCGGGCCGGCGCTGCGGGCGGCTGGCATCGGGCGGCGGTGCGGCCAGGATCACGGCGCGCATATCCTCGAGTGCGGCTTCCGGCATCGGCATCAGCCGCGGCGTGGAATTGCGCGCGTGGGTGTCGGTCGGGCCGATATGCAAACGCAGGGGGCGTCGCGACAGCGCCGGGCCGAGCGCCATGAACTGTCCGCGCTCGAGATCGCGAAAGGATTCGGCCTGCCGCCGCTCCATGCCGAGCAGGTCGGCGGCGCGCGCCATGTCGATGTCGAGGAAGGTCCGGCCCATCAGGAAATTGGAGGCTTCCGCCGCGACGTTCTTGGCGAGTTTTGCCAGGCGCTGAGTCGCGATGATGCCGGCGAGGCCACGTTTGCGGCCGCGGCACATCAGATTGGTCATCGCACCGAGAGAGAGCTTGCGCGCCTCGTCCGAGACCTCGCCGGCGACCGCCGGCGCGAACAGCTGCGCTTCGTCGACCACCACCAGCATCGGGTACCAGTGATCGCGGTCGACGTCGAACAGGCCGCCGAGGAACGCCGCGGCACGCCGCATCTGGTTCTCGGCGTCCAGCCCTTCGAGATTGAGCACGGTGGAGACGCGATGCAGCCGCGCCCGCTCGCCGGCGACCTGAAGACCGCGCTCGGTGTGATCCTCGGCCTCGATCACCAGATGGCCGAATTGCTCGGCCAGCGTGACGAAGTCGCCTTCGGGGTCGATGATGGCCTGTTGCACCCAGGGCGCGCTCTGTTCGAGCAGCCGCCGCAACAGATGCGACTTGCCGGAGCCCGAATTGCCCTGCACCAGGAGCCGGGTCGCCAGCAGTTCCTCGAGGTCCATGGCGGCCGCGGCGCCTGCCGTGGTCTGCCCCATCTCGATCGCAACTGTCATGTCCCCGACTCAAGTCCCCATCATTCGCGGAGTGGGGCTTATCAACCCGGCCGGGGCGCGTCGAGCGGCACCGTGCGAATCATGCGGTGTTGCCCACGGCGGAGTTCAGGCGTGATTCGATTGCCGTAAAAGTGCGGGCCGATAGGGCGCCTGCGGATCGTCGTCCTCGTTCTCGGGGATCGCACAGGAGCCGAATTCCTGCCGGATACGCTCGATCTCGGCGATGCGCTCGTGCAGCCGCTGCAGATGCTCGGGCGATGTCGCGCGCCAGAACCGGAAGGTGTCGGTGGTGAGCGGCAGGAACGCCGTTCCGAACAGCGTCGGCTCGGGAACGATGGTGCGTCCGAGCAGCAGGAACCGGTTCTCGCCGGAGACCACGAGGGTCGCGTAGCCGCGGTTACCGATCCGCCTGATCCCGTTCAGCGACCATTCGACGAGCTTGCTGAAATAAGGCTCCTCGCGCCAGCGATCGGGGCAGTGGTCGTCGACCGTCACGTTGACCGCGTCCTGGCTGAAATGCACGATGATGCCGGACGTCGCCGGAAACCACGCATCATCGAGATGACCTTGCAGCCAGGCGCAGACGAACGACCGGCACATCTGCGGGCGGCGGTCGTAGATGGTGCACCCGGTTCCCGTCTGCCAGTGTCTGCACAGCTGGTTCACCGGCTTGTCGACGGCGGCCACTTCAAGGATATCGCAGCAGGCGTTGCACGATCCGCACTGCCGGGTCAGCGGCGCCGTTTTCGGCAGGCCGGTCGCGCGAAAACCCTGGCCGTCGCGGACCAGGAGCTTTTGCTTCTCCAGCGTGCTCAGCGCGCGCTCGACCTTGAGGCGGGACAATCCGGTCGCGTCAACGATCCCCTTCATCGTCGTCGCGCCGGCCTCCACCGCGCGAGCGACCTGCAACGCCGTCTGATCCATCGTCTTCTACTTGTTCTTCAGCCCTTCGATCCGGCCATCGCGCTGCCCCGGAACCTGCGGAAATCGGCGCCCGCGTGACGGCTAGCAGTCGCATGTATGCGGGATTTACGCAAACGGACTGCTGAGCAGGATGGCCCGTATTGGGCCAAATTGTAAGCCCATCTGAGGGGCGATCCGATCTGCATCGACAATTCGATCAGTGCAGGCCGGCGCGACCTATGACGGCAGCGCCGGCACGCTGCTACTGCGCGCCAGATCCGCCCTGCACGATCTTCTCGTTCAGCTTCAGGTCCACGGTCTCGACCGTGCGGTCGATCTCGGCATTGGGGGTGCCGAGCTGATGCGAGATCAGCTTCACCAGCAGGTCGACGCGCTCGATGAAGGGCGCGCCGCTCGCGACCGCGCGCGCGGCCGATGACGGCTTGAGCAGGCTCTCGGCGGCCTTGGCGTATTTCGCGAACGGCACCTGGTCCTGCGGATCGGCGCCGAGACGGCGGGCGATCGCGTCGACATGGTCGTAGATCGTCTGCGAGCGCGCGAGATCGCCGTGCACGGCGTCGCGGATCGACTGCGGCTCGTGCGGCGTGATGCAGCGATAGTTGCCGGTCAGCAGCATCGACCATTTCGCCAGCGGCACGAACAGCGAGTCGAACACTTTCAGCTTCACCGGCACGTCGTGACCGTCGAGCGTCACCGCGTCGATGTCGGCTTCGAGCTCGCGCAGCACCTTGTTGTGCTTCTCGTCGGCGAAGGCCGATGCCTTGAAATTCGTGGGCAGGCCGACATGAAGCACGTTGGCGGCTTCTTCCGGCGGACGGAAGGCCTGCGGGTCGGGCGAGCACAGCGTCACCAGGCCGGGCTCGAAGCGCTCCCACACCTGCGCATTGGTGTAGGCCTCCTCGAGATCCATGTCGGCGAGCGACGGGATCCGCTTCAGGTAGGGCAGCGGCGGCATGTTCATGATCGACAGGCACGGCAGCTTCGCCGCGGCGATCTTGACCATGAGAACGCGGACCGTGTGGTTGGTGTATTGCGGCTCCTGCATCGCCAGGCCGACCATGTCGTAGCGCGAGAGGTCGACATTGCCCGGCGTCACTGCGTCGAGCTTGCCGGGCAGGTCGCGCGAGAAGATCGCCCGGTGCACCGCCTCGTCGCGCAGCTTGATGCGCACCTCGGTACCGTCACGGTTGATCAGCTCAGCGGTCTTGGCGCGGCAGACCAGGGACACGTTATGGCCCGCCATCAGCAGCTTCGTGCCCAGCAGGGAACCGTAGGAAGCCCCGAGAATCAGGATGTTACGCGCCATATTCCGTCCCTTTGAAAATGTGTGTGATTTTTGAGCCCCGGCCGTCATCCGCGGGCGAGTTGCCGGCATGTAAAGCGAAGTCCGCGGGGATGGCAACTGGGATAATGCATACAAGGCGGACGGCGGACTGCCGGGCGGGCGCGGGTGATCGGTCGCCCGGATGGAGCGCAGCCCGATCCGGGACCGCTCGTCCGGCGCCTACGCCTTTCCCGGATTGCGCGGAGCCTGTCATCGGGCGGCGCTTCGCGTCGACCCGTTGGCTCCATCCGGGCGACGGGGCTCTCGTTGCCCGACGGGCAAAACACCCGAGAGGGCGTCAAGCCGCGCGGGCGAAAATATTCCACTTTACCGAAATTCGGAATTGGCGTATGTGCTGCCCATCCCGGCTCACCAAGAGGGGCGATCTTGTGTCGTCACTGTCGCGAGCCGGGTTGCGGTAGACGCGGCAGCGTTGGGCGCGAGAAGTGCGGGTAGGGCGGATTGCTCTCCGTGAGCCCAAGACTTCGTGCCGGATGAGCGGCGCTGTCAGGTTCGTCTCGTCTGTAAGTTTCCGGCTCCGTCGACAGGGCTGGAAAAACTGCGGCGAAATGGCGGGCCGTGCGTACGGCAAAACCGTGTGGTCCTGGCCGTCGTTGCTACGGTCAAGTGCTTTGCGAATGCGGCAGTCGCGTCAACCGGCGCGGTGTCGGTGACTTTCGCAAGCGTGAGGGAGACCAGAAGGAACTCGGCTCCCGGGAGAGCACGGCATAAGCCGTCCAACCACTGCGCAGGGAAGGCCGAGTGATTGGCACCACCTGTATGCTGCTGTGCGGTTTCCTTGCGCTACCTTTCGCGCAGCGGACCGCGGGTGCGAGGTCAGCACCCGGCCTTCCCTGCGCCCTCTTGGCTTCGAGGGTGGAGAGATCAAGCAAAGCTCGGGCGAGATGCGCCGCGAGAAGGCGATGGTGCGTCTGCGACCAGGCACTCGCTGTCGTCGCCCGGCTTGACCGGGCGATCCAGCATTCCAGAGACGGCTGTGATTGAGCCGAGAGGCCGCGGCGTACTGGATTCCCCGCTTGCCGCCTACGCTCAAGCTTCGGCGGCCCTGGACCTCAGCCCCGGCGAAGCCTTGGCGTAGCCGGGTCGCGGGGAATGACAGCGGTACCTGGAGGACGACGGCGATGCCTCCTACTCCGTCATTGCTTTGCTGCGCTCGCAATGACGTTGCGGAGGGAGTGTGCGCCACTATGTTCCCGTGCCTGGTCAGCGCATCCGGGAGACCGGAGGAAACGAGTGTTTCAAAGAACGATACCGCTGAGAAACTTTACGCAAGCGCCGGCGATCGCATCCGCCCGAAACTTGCGCGTTCCATCACGTCGCGAACTCCCGCGTCATCCCTGGCTCGCCATGCGCGCGCGGTCGAGATGCCCCTCGATCTTCGGGCGGTCGCGGGTGCGCTCGAAGCTGGTGCAGAGGAGCTCGGTCTCCTCGAGAGAAACCGGGGCGCGGTACAGCCGGCACATGAATTCGGCGCTCGCGCGTCCCTTGCCCGCGCCGGGACTGCGTTCGGCGAGAAACATGCAGTCGCGGCAGATGCTGGCATCGAGCCGCTGATGGGCCGCGTCGAGATGATTGAGGATCTCGCGCAGCGAGTCGCGCAGCCTGATGCATTCGTCGGTGCCGAGAGACGTGACCGCGTTCACCACGTGATTGATCGGGTCGTGCTGGCTCAGGCATTTCTCGCCTTGCGCGGTGACGTGCAGCACGACGGACCGCTTGTCCTCGTGCGACGGCTTTCGCACCAGGAAGGACTTGGCTTCCAGCGTCTTCACGATCTGCGATGCCGTGGCGCGGGTCGCGCCGATGAAGCCGGCCAGCGCGGACGGTGTGCGCGAGAATCTGTTGGCGCGGTGGAGAAAGCGCAACGCCATCCATTCCCGGTCGCGCAACCCGTGCTGATTGCCTTCGAAATACCAGGCTCTGGCCGCCTGAACCAGCAGCTCGACGGCCTCGCGTGCCAACGGCATAAATTCCTACCTTGCCCCGGATATCACGTCTGCGGCGCCCCGGAGCCGCCTTCCGTCGTTGCGTACCAGTCCTTCGCGAGAAGCCGTACCAACCACAATCGACACATACGCAGGCGCAGGGCCCGCCTCTCGCGCGAAAGCACGGACCGTTCTGCCGCCGATCTCGACAGATGGACCCTGCGAGATACGGCGCGAGAAGCTGTGTCGATGATGGTGTGCCAATCGTGGCGTCGTCGAACGAAAGCCCGAGTTGCCGTCACAGCCGGACGATGGATCGGTATTGTTCAACCGTAGCCCCTGAAGTTCAAGTCACACGCAGACGTTTCTTGTATTCCATCGAAACGATGAATGAGCTTCTCAACAAAATCAAGTAGAGACGCTCCTGAAGACTGGCTGTCGCTCGAAGCGATTGTAACGTTCAAGACAATCTCGTTCGTCAGGACACATCATGGTGATCGCAATACGCAGTGTAACAAGCTACTTGCACGCAAATGTGCGACGGTTTGATTGCACGCCTGCTGCTGTTCGCCGTTGATGCAAATTGATGGAAGCTTGTGCATGACGGTGACGCGCAGCGGCGCGTCATCCACAACTTGTGCGATCCGTCACAGAATCGGCAATGGAACTCGTAGGGATTGCACGCAGTGGTTGTTGTGATAATGACAGCGAGACGGGTTCGCCGGATCGCTTTCGCCTCGGCGGCGCGATCTCCACCGAACGGCCGATGCTAGCGCGCGACGGAAAGCGGCAGTCGGCGACGGGTGCGCATGCGCCGGAGGCGCAGCGGTATGCGTGATCGACTGTCGCGATAATGAGCAGGTCGACGACGACGGGCGCGCCGGCCGCGCCCGGCTAGTCGCCCTTGAGCATGTCTCGCAGCTCGCGGAATGGATCGGCGCTCGGCCCTGCCGAGGCGTCCTGCCGCATGGCGCTGTAGATCTTCGGGACCATGTCGACGGCCTGGTCGAGACCCGAATCACGCCCCGTCTGATATCCGCCCATCAGGCGAAGATCGCGCGTGTCCTCGTATTTGGCGATCATGGTGCGCAGCTTGCTCACCAATTCGCGTTCCTCAGGGTCCCAGACGTTGTGGGCGAGGCGGGAGACCGAGGCCAGAACATCGACGGCGGGATAGCGCGCCTGGTCGGCGATGTGCCTGGAGAGCACGATGTGGCCGTCGAGGGTGCTGCGGATGGTGTCGGCGATCGGCTCGTTGTGATCGTCGCCATCGACCAGCACGGAGAAAATGCCGGTAATCGTCCCGGATCCCTCCTCGCCGGGGCCGGCGCGCTCCAGCAGGCGGGGCAGGTCGGTGAAGACCGTCGGTGCGTAACCGCGTGCGACCGCAGGCTCGCCGGCGGCGAGGGCGACCTCGCGGGCGGCATGGGCAAAACGGGTGATCGAATCGACCACCAGCAGGACCGATTCGCCCCGATCGCGGAAATATTCGGCGACCGCCATGGCGGTCTTCGGCGCCAGCCGCCGCATCATCGGGCTTTCATCACCCGTCGATACGATGGTGATGGCGCGGCTGCGGTTGGCGCCGAGCACGTCCTCGATGAATTCGCGCACCTCGCGGCCGCGTTCGCCGACGAGCGCCAGCACGACGGTGTCAAAGCCCTGGCTGCGGGCCAGCATCGCCAGCAGCGTCGACTTGCCGACGCCGGAGCCGGCAAAGATGCCGACGCGCTGGCCGGCGCAGATCGGCGCGAACAGGTCGATGACGCGCACGCCGGTGTGCAGCGGCTTGTGGACGCGCGCCCGCTTCATGGCCGCCGGCGCCTCGGCTTCCGCCGAGACGGTGCGCGATCCCGGGGTGAGGGGACCTTGTCCGTCGAGCGGCGCGCCGAGCGCGTTGATGACGCGGCCCTTCCAGCTCGGATCGGGCGCGAAGGACAGTGGCGGCATCCGGTAAGCAACCGAGCCGAGGCCGCCGGCGAACTGCCGGTCGAACGGCTTGGCGATGATGCCCTCGCTGTCGATCCGCACCACCTCGCCGATCTGGGGCTTGCCGCCGGAGTTGACGCCGATCAGTTCACCAAGCCTGACGAAGCGCGACAGGCCGGAGACGCGGAAATGCGTCGGAGCGATCTCGGAGATCGCGCCGCTGACGCTGGCCAGGGGAGTGCTCTGCTGGAGCTCCAGCAGCGCCCACTCGAGTTGCCGAAGAGCGTTCAAGGAAACCGTCCACCCTCAATGCGCATGCAGCGCAGTCTATTTGCCCGGCTCGCCCAGCGTCCGGATTGCGTTCTGGAGCGAGCTCTCGGTGCCCTCGATCATCGAATTGGTGCCGTCGAAGGCGCGCGAAGCCGCGATCAGCTTCGTCAATTCCATCATCGGATTGGCGCCGGAGCCCTCGACATAGCCCTGCTTGAAGCCGTCGCGGGAGAAATCGGCGATGGCGGTCGCGGGCCGGTCCGGCGTGACGCCGGAATTGCCGTAGCGCTCGAGATTGGCATCGGGGGGAATGTTGAACAGGCCGATGGAGCCGATCTCGTTGTTGTCCTGGGTGATCGCGCCGCTGCGGGCGATCGCGATCGGTCCGCCGTTCGGGTCGAGCGTGATCTGCGCGCCGCCGGCATCGATCACGGGGAAGCCGGACACGGTCTGAAGATCGCCGTTGGGGGCGATCTGGAGGCGGCCGTCGCGCGTATAGACCGTGCCGTTCGGGCCGGCGAAGGCGATCCAGCCCTGTCCGACCACGGCGACGTCGAGCGGGTTGCCGCTCTCGGTGATGCTGCCAATCTCGCGCGAGATGATGTTGTCGCCGGGCGAGGAGAAGGCGACCGGGTTCGCGCCGGCCTTCGACAGCACGGTCTCGAACTTCACGACGTCGGTGCGGAATGCCGCCGTGTTGACGTTGGCGACGTTGTTGGCGATCGTCTGGAGGCGCTTTTCGAGGGCGACCTGCGCCGACAATCCCACATAGAGGGCCGATTGCATGATTTACTTTCCGAACCGGATGGACTGAAGCTTCGTGAGCATGTCGGTATCCAGGCCGGCCATCGACGACGCGCCGCCGATCAGGACCAGCGCGGAGTTGGTCGAGTTGCCATTGTTGATGTCGTTCTGGGCCTGGGTCGCATCCCACATCGCGGCGAAGCGCTGCACGAACTTGGTGACCTTGGCCGGGTCCTGGAAATCGGTGAGGTCGATCTTGCTCGTGATCAACTTGGCCTGGGCGTCGATGTCTGCCGCGCTGATGGTCGACGGCAGGCCGAGCGCGGTCTGGACCACCTGCGTCATCGCCTTGTCGGCGAGGATCTGGTAGGAGGTGCTGATGGTGGAGGCCTTGCGGGTGAAATAGAGCGCCAGCCGCAGACCCTCGTTCTGGTCGCCGGCCTTCTCCTCCATCGTCTGCGTGACGTATTGGGTCGCCGTACCGGTCGTGGCGGCGGCGGTCTGGGTCGCTTTGTCGCCGAGGGCGGCGAAATTGAAGGCGGCGGCGAACTGCCGGTAGCGGGTGTCGGTCAGCTTGTTGGCGAAGCTCTTGGAGTCGGAGACACCCTCGGTCAGCACCTTGCGCATGAACGCCTTGGCATAGGTCATGTCGCTGAGACCAAAGGCCTTCATCGCGTAGGAGTAGAGGCGATAGTCCTTCAGGAAGTCGTCGATCGTCTTCACATTGCCGATATGGCTGAGAAAATAATCGGTGTCGCGGCTGACGTCCGGCTGGGCCGCGACCTGCGTCAGCGATTTGCCCATGTCCTTGGTCAGTCTGGTGTAGTCCGCGATCGTGGATAGCATGGCACGCGCCCCTCTGGCCGCCGTTGCGACTTCGTCTCAAGCTGCCGCCAATTGCTTGCGCGGGGCTGGCGACCACGAAGCCAGCCTCGCGCAAGCGTCGCCGACTAGATATTCCCGATGGGATCGGCGATGGAGTGGCGCGTTGCTCAGTTTCGTGGGGATTTTCATCACGGTAGCGGCACTGCTCGGCGGATTTGCCGCCATGGGCGGGCATCTGGCCGTGCTCATGCAGCCGTGGGAATTCGTGATCATCCTGGGCACCGCGATCGGCACCTTCATCGTCGCCAATCCGTGGAAAACGGTCGTTGATACCGGCGTGGCCTGCATGCAGGCCATCACCGGCGCGGTGCCGAGTGAGCGCTATTACCTCGATCTGCTCGGAGCGCTCCATGCCCTGATGCGGGAGCTGCGGGGCAAAGGCCGCAACGAGGTCGAGGCGCATATCGACGATCCCGCGTCCTCGGAGATCTTCAAGGCGTTCCCGAGCGTGCTCGGGGACCCGCCGTTGCTGCAGTTCATCTGCGACTATGTCCGCCTCATCATCATGGGCAATGCGCGCACGCACGAGATCGAAGCGCTGATGGACGAAGAGATCCACACCATCGTGAAGGCCAAGCTGGCGCCCTACAATTCGATGGTGGTCGTGTCCGAGGCGCTGCCGGCGCTCGGCATCGTCGCCGCCGTGCTCGGCGTCATCAAGGCCATGGGCGCGCTCGACCAGTCGCCGAAGCTCCTTGGCGGCTTCATCGGCGCGGCGCTCGTCGGCACCTTCGCCGGCATCTTCCTGTCCTACGGCGTCCTCTCGCCCTTCGCGATCAAGATCAAGATGACACGAGAGAAGCGCTGCCGGCCCTACATCATCGTCAAGCAGACGCTGCTGGCGTTCATGAACGGCGCCATGCCGCAGATCGCCGTCGAGCACGGTCGCAAGATGATCGCGAGCGGCGAACGGCCGTCGATCGACGTGGTCGAGAACGAGACGATCGCGGGTCCCAAGGCCGTCGCGACCGAGGCTGAACCGAAGGCTGCCCGCGCATGATGACGGAAGACCTCGACGTCGATCAGCGGAAGCAGCTGCCGAACTACCTGCTGGACGCCGCCGGCATATCGATCGAGCGCATGCCGATGCTCAATGTGATCTTCGATCGCATGGCGGCATCGTGCACCGACAGCCTGCAGCCGATGGCCGGAACGCCGTGCTATTTCTCGGTCAATGGCATCACCAACGACCCGCTCGGCGACATCATCAAGGATTACGAGGGCAACGCGGTTGCCGCCGTGCTCTATGCCGAGCAGTGGGACTCGCGCGTCATCATCATGCTGGATCGCGACTTCGTGTTCACGATGGTCGAGGCGATGTTCGGCTCCGACGGCGCCGAACCGCCGCTCGACGTCGAACGCACCTTCTCGAACATCGAGATCCGGCTGGTCCAGGCCCTGTTTGAGCGGTTCGCCAAGGCGCTGCAGGGCGCCTTCGCCGGCACCTCCAATGTCACCTTCCGTGTCGAGCGAGTCGAGACGGCGATGGCGTCGCTCGCGATTGGGCGCGCCAGCAATATGTCGATCTGCGCGAACATGATGGTGCAGGCGCTCTATCGCGGCGGCCAGATGTTCCTGATCATTCCGCACTCCGCGCTCAATCCGCTCAGGCAGAAGCTCGCCCACGTCGTCGTCAGCGACGGCCGCGCGGCCGATCCGCGCTGGCGCGAGCAGATGGAGAGCGAGGTTCACCGTACCGAAGTGACGCTGAGCGCGGTGCTCGACGAGAAGATGATTTCCCTCGAGGACGTCGTGCAATTCAAGGTGGGGCAGGTTCTGGAGCTCGAAGCCACGCCGCGCACGCTGGCCCGGCTCGAGAGCAACAACCAGGTGCTGTTCTGGTGTCAGATCGGCCAGCTCGATGGCTATTACGCCATGCAGGTGGCCGATCCCGTCGATCAGAAGCGGGAGTTCGTCGATGATATCCTATCTCGTTGATGCCGTGCTGCTGATCGCGCTGGCGTTCACCAGCATGAGGGTGACCCGGATGCACCGCGAACTGGCGCGGCTACGCAGCTACCAGGGCGAGTTCTCGACCATCGTCCACGAGACGGCGGGCGCCTTCGACACCGTTATCACCGCCGCGCATGATTCCACCGCAAATCTCGGCAGGCTCGCCAATGTGCTGAGCACGAAGATAGATCAGGCCCACGAGGCGATCGCGGCGCTCGATGCGCGGAGCGGGCTCCAACCGGCCGCAACGGTGAGCGGCGCCGAAGCGAACAAGCATTGAATTCGGGACTTGCAGGACACGTACGATCGGAACGCCGCGGCGCTCCGGGAGCGGAAATACCAAGAGGCGATACCAAATGGCGCAATCTTTCGACTATGAGTCTGCATCGGCATCGGGAGAGACCGATGCGTCTCCGCTGGAGCGGCTGGCGGAGATCGCCGCGCGCACGGCGGAGGAAACCGGCAAATTCGCCAATGTCGATGCCATCCTGCGCATTCCCGTCACGATGCAGGTGGTGCTGGGATCAGCGACCATTCCGGTCGCGAACCTGATGAAGCTCGGCCGCGGCGCGGTGGTTCCGCTCGATCACCGCGTCGGCGAGCCCGTCGACGTCGTGGTCAATGGCCGCGTCGTTGCCCGCGGCGAAGTGGTTGTCGTCGAAGAGGACAATTCCCGCTTCGGCGTCTCGCTCACTGAGATCGTCGGACCGCTGGGGCAGGGTGATACCTGATCATGGCGGCACAGGTCGGCGTCGCTCCTATCAAGCAGCGAGGCGTTGCCACGCTGGGCGGAACGGAAAAGGTCGCGGCACTCCTGCTGGCCATGGGCCGGCAGGCGGCCGCGAGCGTGCTCTCGCAGTTCGAGCCGCAGGATATCCGCATCGTCACCAAGGCCGCGGCCGAGCTGCGGCCGATCACCGCGCAGGAACTCGAGTCGATCGTCGAGGAGTTCGCCCAGCAATTCTCGATGGGCGCCAACATTCTCGGCACCATCGGCGGTCTTGAAGCCGTGCTCGGCGACGTGCTGCCGGCCGACCAGGTCTCGGCAATCATGTCGGACCTGCTCGGCAATTCGAGCCGGTCGGTGTGGGACCGCGTCTCGTCCGTGTCGGAAAACTCGCTGGCGACTTACCTCTCCAAGGAGCATCCGCAAACCGCGGCGCTGATCCTGTCCAAGGTCAAGCCGTCCTGCGCCGCCAAGGTGATGAGCCAGCTGCCGTCGAGCCTGCGCAACGAGCTGATGCGGCGCGTCCTCAGCCTCAAGCCGATCGTCGACGACGCCATGAAAGTCCTCGAGAAGACCTTGCACGAGGACCTGACGCTCAATTTCGCCCGCAACCTCGGCGCCGACACCTACGCGCGCGTCGCGGACATCATCAACAAGATGGAGCGCGGCCATATAGAGGACATGCTGAAGAGCTTGTCGGAGAAGCGTCCGAAATCGGCCGAAGTTCTGAAGGAACTGCTGTTCACCTTCGACGACGTGGTCAATTTGACCCCGAAGGCGCGCACCATGATCTTCGACCAGGTGCCGACCGATCGCATCGTTATCGCGCTGAAAGGCACGGACAAGCATTTCCGCGAACTTATCCTGTCCTCGGTTGCCTCGCGCGTCCGCCGCGTCGTCGAGCACGAACTCGCCATCGGCGAGCCGTCGAACCAGCGCGACGTGCTGGAGGCGCGCCGCGTCATCACCGACCTTGCACTCGACCTGGCGGAAAAGGGCGAAATCGAGCTCAACCCCGAGCAGGAGGACGAGCTGGTCTTCCGCTGACCGCTGAACGGGCATGGCAGAAACATCCGATCAGGAGAGCAAGACAGAAGAGCCGACCGAGAAGAAAGTCCGCGATTCGCTCGAACAGGGCAAAATCCCGGTCTCTCGGGAGGCTTCTATCTTCGCCTCGATGGCCGCGCTGATGGTGATCCAGGCGTTCCTGATCGGCCAGGGCGTACAGCAATTGACGCCGACGCTGAAGAGCCTGCTCGACGATCCCGAAGGCTTCCCTCTCAGCAACGGCGCGGACGCGCGCAACCTGCTCACGGTGGTGGGCCTCGAGGCGTTGCGGTTCCTGGTGCCGCTGGTCGTCACCCTGGCGGTGTTCGGCCTCGCCGCATCGTTGCTGCAGAATGCACCGCGCCTGGTGCTGGAGCGCATCAAGCCGCAGCTGTCGCGAATCTCCCCGATCAGCGGATGGAGCCGGCTGTTCGGAACGCAGGGCCTCGTCGAATTCGCCAAGTCGCTGTTCAAGCTCGTCTCGGTGACGGTCGTCGTCGTGTTCGTGCTGCGCTCGTCCGAAGCCAGGGCGTTCGAGGCGATGTACACGGATCCGGTCGCGCTGCCGGAGATGATTCTCAACATCGCGATGCGGATCGTCTCGGCGATCTGCATCGCCACCATCGTCCTGGTCGCGATCGATCTCGCCTGGGCGCGCTTCCACTGGCGGCGCGAGCTGCGCATGACCAAGCAGGAGATCAAGGACGAACACAAGCAGGCGGAAGGCGATCCTCTGATCAAGGCGCGCCTGCGCTCGCTGGCGCGCGACCGTTCGCGCCAACGCATGATCGCGTCCGCCTCGCGCGCGACGCTGGTGATCGCGAACCCGACGCACTTCGCGATCGCCCTGCGCTACAAGCGCGAGGAAAATGCAGCGCCCATGGTCGTCGCCAAGGGCATGGACGTGATCGCGCTGAAGATCCGCGAAGTCGCGGAGCAGAACCGGATCCCGGTGATCGAGAACAAGGCGCTGGCGCGCGCGCTCTATGAGGCGGTTCAGGTCGACCAGGTGATTCCGGCGGAATTCTTCCGGCCGGTCGCCGAGATCATCTACTTCCTGCAGTCCAAGCAGGCGCCGCGGACCGAGAAGGTTCAGTAGATTTCCGAGCATAGCGTCGGCTGCATCAGCCTGACGAAAGCTTGCGGCCCTAAACTTAATCTTAAGAAATCAGCATGGGGCCGTCGTGGGACCGCTTTATCTCTTCGAACTCGCATCGTCGCAGGCGCGGTACCTCGAGCTCCGCCAGTCGACCATCGCGACCAACGTCGCCAACGCCAATACGCCGGGCTTCAAGGCGCGCGACGTCGAGCCCTTCAACAAGGTGCTCGACGCCACGCCGGTCAGGCTCGCGACAACGTCGCCCTCGCACATGCAATTGTCCGCGGCCGAGACCGATACGCGGAAGACCGCGAAGAAGGACAGCTGGGAAGTGGTTCACTCCGGCAACTCCGTCAGCCTCGAGCAGGAAATGATCAAGGGCAGCGACGTCAGTCGCGACTACTCGATGAACTCGGCGGTCGTGCGGTCGTTCCACCGCATGCTGCTGTCGAGCGCGAAGAGCTGAGGTGAATTGACATGCTGGACTCACTGCAAGCGTCATTGACAGTCGCGAGCTCCGGGCTCGAGGCGCAGTCGACGCGCATGCGCATCGTTTCGGAAAACCTTGCCAACGCGACCTCGACGGGGCGCACGGCCGGCGCCGATCCGTATCAGCGCAAGACCATCACCTTCGATGCCGCCATGGACCGCGCCTCGGGCGCGCAGCTTGCGAAGGTCAAGGAGATCGGGGTCGACACCACGCCGTACCGCGTGGAGTACGAGCCGGGACATCCCGCCGCCGACAAGGCCGGTTACGTCAAGCTGCCGAACGTCAACATGATGATCGAGATGGCCGACATGCGGGAAGTCAACCGATCCTATGAAGCCAATCTCCAGGTCGTGAAACAGGTGCGGTCGATGCTGGGCATGACCATCGACCTGCTGAGGAGCTGACAATGCTTGAGGCAATTTCATCCACCGCGATTTCCGCCGGGCAAGCGGCGAGCCGCGTGACCGAGACGCAGGCCATCGCGCCGGCGGCACCGACCGCCATTCAGTCCACCGACGATGTCGGATTCGAATCGGTGATGAAGCAGGTGACGACGGACGCGATCGGGACGCTGAAGGCGGGCGAAGCGGCGTCGATCTCGGCGATGCAGGGCAAGGAATCGACCCGGAAGGTCGTGGAGGCGCTGATGTCGGCCGAGCAGGCCTTGCAGACCGCGGTCGCGGTTCGCGACAAGGTCGTGCAGGCCTACCAAGAAGTCGTCCGGATGTCGATTTGATCTGAGGGAATGAAGCTGTGAAATCGCTCGCCATTGCGGCCACGGGCATGAACGCCCAGCAGACCAACATCGAAGTCATCGCGAACAACATCGCCAACATCAATTCGACGTCGTACAAGCGTGCGCGCGCGGAATTCACCGATCTGTTCTACCAGATGGACCGCATGCAGGGCGTCGCGAACGTCAATGGCTCCTCGCCGATCCCGGAAGGCTCCAATCTCGGCCTCGGCGTCAAGTCGACGGCCATCCGCAAGCTGCACATCCAGGGCGCGCTCACGCAGACCGGCAACCCCTACGACCTCGCGATCAACGGCCGCGGCTGGTTTCAGGTGCTCGGCCCGAACAACGAGGTGCAATACACCCGCGCCGGCTCGTTCAGCCCCAACGCCAACGGCCAGCTCGTCACCACCGACGGCTATCTGCTGGATCCCGCAATCACGATACCGCAGGGAACGGTTCAGGTCGTCGTCAACCAGACCGGACAGGTGTTTGCCAAGCTGGATACGGAAGTGAACCCGCGGCAGATCGGCCAGCTCAACCTCGCCAATTTCGCCAACGAAGCGGGCCTCGAGCCGCTCGGCAGCAACCTCTATCGCGAGACCACGGCGTCCGGCACGCCGGTCGTCGGACTGCCGGGCGATTCCGGATACGGCAAGCTCAACCAGCAATATCTCGAAGCCTCGAACGTCGACCCGGTCAAGGAAATCACCGAGTTGATCTCGGCGCAGCGCGCCTACGAAATGAACGCCAAGGTCATCCAGGCCTCGGATGAAATGGCCCAGACGGTCTCGAAGGGCATGCGCTAGTTCCGGTGTTCTCGATGTCGAACAGGGTGGGCTTGATGGTGCGCGGGTTGGCCGCCGTGCTGCTGGTTCTCGTCTCGGCGCGCCTCGCTGCGGCCGAGGAGAAGCGGCTTCCCGTGCCGGCCGTGTCGATCCGCGCCGGCGAGCTGATCCGGGACGACATGATCACGGAACGTGCCTTCGCGCCGAATGTGCTCGGCGTTGCCATGTTCATCGAAGGACGCCAGATCCTGGTCGGACGCATGGCACGGCGCGCGCTGCTGCCGGGCCAGCCGATTCCGACCAATTCGGTGGAGGATCCCTGGACGATTGCCCGCGGCGCCATGGTCAAGGTCGTGGTGGAAGACAGCGGCCTGTCGATCGTCACCTACGGCGCGGCGATGCAGTCGGGCGCGACCGGCGCGCTCATCCCGGTGCGAAACACCGACACCGGCGTGATCATCAGAGGCGTCGTCCAGCCGGACGGCACCGTCAAGGTCGTGGATGGATCATGACCAGATTCCTGCTTGCGCTCATCCTGCTCGTTTCCGCCGCCAGCGCCCAGGCGGCCGTCCGCATCAAGGACATCGCGGACATCAAGGGATTGCGCGAAAACCAGATCGTCGGTTACGGCCTCGTCATCGGCCTGAACGGCACCGGCGACACGCTCCGCAACGCTCCGTTCACGGAGCAGTCCCTGCAATCGATGCTCGAGAACATGGGCATCAACGTCAGGAACGAAACCACGAGCACCAACAATCCCCCGCGTCCGACGACGCTGCGCACACGCAACGTCGCTGCCGTCATGGTGACCGCGGATTTGGCGCCCTCGATCGGGGCGGGCGAGCGCATGGACGTGACCGTATCGTCGCTCGGCGATGCGACCTCGCTGCTCGGCGGCACGCTGGTGATGACGTCGCTGCGGGCGGCGGACGGCGCGGTCTATGCGGTGGCGCAAGGCGCGGTCACGGTCGCCGGTTACAGTGTGGGAGGGCAGGCACAGAACGTCAGCCAGGGCACGCCGACGGCGGGCCGCATCCCGAACGGTGCGCTGGTCGAGCGCGAGGTGCAGGGAAGCCTCCACGAGATGGAGTTCCTGGTGCTGGAGCTCAAGAACCCTGATTTCGTCACCGCGACACGCATTCTCGACGCCATCAACGGTTACGCCGGTGGCCGCTACCGCGCGCAGATCGCCTTCGAGCGCGACTACCGCACCATCGTGCTGTCGAAGCCGCGCCATATCGGCCCCGTCCGCTTCCTCGCCGAAATCGGCGAGTTGACGGTCGAGCCGGACACGCCGGCGCGAGTGGTGATCAACGAGCGGACCGGTACGGTGGTGATCGGGCGCGACGTGCGCATATCGACCGTCGCCGTGACGCATGGCAACCTGACGGTTCGTGTCACCGAGCTTCCCGTGGTGTCGCAGCCGGCGCCGTTCTCGCGAGGGCAGACGGTGGTCGTTCCCCAGACGGTGGTCGAGGCCAACGAGGCCGGATCGCAGGTGGCGATCCTGAGCGGCGTCGACCTCCAGCGCCTGGTGCGCGGGCTGAACCAGATCGGCTTGAAGCCGTCGGGCATCATCGCGATCCTCCAGGCGATCAAAACGGCCGGCGCACTCCAGGCCGACGTGATCGTGCAATGATGCACAAGCGTCGTGCAAGCTTGGTCGCTCAATGCTCAGGTCTCGACCGAGAATCGCACGCGGCCCGATGCTGAAGCTGGATCACAAAGCCAAACTCCTCCTCCTGGTCGCGGCCTGCGCGCTCGGATGCGCTTCGCCCGTTCTGGCGCTGGATGAGGCCAAGCCGTCGAAGCCGCTCAACCTGCTGTCGTTCGCGCGTGCCCGCGCGCCCGGACCGCAGAAGCCGTATCCGGCGGCCTCGTCGATACCGGGCGACAATGCGTCGTTCCGGGCGACGGCGTGGGCCGCCGAAGATTCCGGACCTGCGATCACGGGGGCCGTGCCGGCTCCCGAGAAGCCCGCGCCAGCGCCCGCAGTCGCGCCCGCGCGCCCGGCCAAGCCGGGCAGCGTCACGGCGCCGCCGAAGCCCGCACCGGCACAGGCTGCCGTACCTGCGGACAATGAGGTCGCCCTGTTCTGCAGCAATGTCGCCGACCCCGCCGTCGATGCGCGGCTGGCCTGGCAGCTCAGGGAGCTGGAGAAGGCCGAGACCCAGCTCCGGGAGCGGATCGCCGAGGTCGAGGCCAAGCGCGCCGAATACGAGAAGTGGATGGCGCTGCGTGACGACTTCCTGAAGAAGGCCGAAGCCAGCGTCGTCGAGATCTATTCGCGCATGAAGCCGGATGCCGCGGCGACCCAGATCGCCGGGATGGCGGACGAGACCGCCGCCGCCGTGCTTGCAAAACTCAGTCCGAGGAGCTCGAGCGCGATCTTCAACGAGATGGAGACGGCACGCGCGGCGCACCTTGCCGATCTGCTCGGCGGAATGCGTCGCGTGGATGACGGAAAGACCAAATAGATGAAGAATCTGATCCTCATCCTGCCGCTCCTGATGCTGACCGGGTGCATCGGCGATCCCGCGGAAGTGCTGACCGGTCCGCGACTGTCGCCGGTCGGCACCGGCCTGAGGACACAGGCCGATCCGATTCCGGTGACGCCCCGCATGCGTACGCCCGTCAGCTATCGCTCGACCTGGGACGACGGCACGGATCTCTATCGCGATCCCCGTGCCCGGCGCACCGGCGACGTCGTGACCGTCATCATCTCGATGCAGGACAAGGCCAAGCTCGACAACAAGACCGATCGTTCGCGCGATTCGCAAATCAAGTTCGGGCTGGATTGGCTGATGGACGTCGCCGGATGGCAGGACAAGGGCTCGACCAGCGCCAATCTGAACACCAACACCCAGATCAAGGGGAACGGTCAGATCGATCGTACCGAAGACATCAAGCTGTCGATTGCCGCCATCGTCACCGACGTGTTGCCCAACGGCAATATGATGATCAGCGGCTCGCAGGAGTTCAAGGTCAATACCGAGATGCGCGTGCTCAACGTCGGCGGCATCGTGCGTCCGCGCGATATCTCGCGCACCAACACGATCTCCTACGAGAAGATCGCTGAGGCACGCGTGGCTTATGGCGGTCGCGGAAATCTGTCTGACGTGCAGCAGCCTGGATGGGGACATCGGATCTATGACGCCGTGGCACCATTCTGAGAATCGCGCCGACCGCGCCGCGCCGCGAGGGCAGGGGACGTGATGCGCCTGATTGCGGCCATTGTGGTGCTGACCCTGATCGCGATCGGTGCGGGCGCGGTTGCCGGCCTGCAGCTGTTCGCGGCCGCGGAGCGCGCCGCCGACGCGAAGAAGAGCGCCACGCCGCCGCCCCTTGCCACGAGCTACGCCGGCAGCGCACGGCTGAGAAAGCTGTCCCCGATCGTGACCAATCTCGCCGCGCCGGCCAACAACTGGGCCCGTGTCGAAGCCTCCATGGTGACCGATAGCATGAGCGACGAGGATGCCGGCATCCTGGCCGCCCATATCAGCGAGGACATCGTGACCTATCTGCGGTCGGCATCGGTTGGCCAGTTCGAGGGATCGCGCGGGCTTCAGCATCTCCGCGACGACCTGACGGAGCGGGCCAATATCCGCTCGTCGGGCAAGATCCGCGAATTGATCATTGAGACCTTGGTGATTCAGTGAGAGTGAGAGTCCTGCTGCTCGCGTTGGTTCTGGTCGTGCTGCCCGAGGTGGCGCTGGCCCAGATTCCGGACCTCAACTCGCTGCTGCCGCCGGGCAACGGCTCGACCAGCGGCCGCATCATCCAGCTGATGGCGGTGATCACGGTGATGTCGGTGGCGCCGGGGCTGCTGATCATGGTGACGAGCTTCACGCGATTTGCGGTGGCGCTGTCGTTCCTGCGCTCCGGTCTCGGCCTTCAGACCACGCCGGCCAATCTGGTGCTGATCAGCCTCGCGCTGTTCATGACCTTCTACGTGATGGCGCCGACCTTCGACCGCGCCTGGGAAACCGGCGTCCAGCCGCTGATGAAGAACGAGATCTCGGAGGAAGAGGCCTATCTGAAGATCACCGATCCGTTCCGCGAGTTCATGCTGGCCCATGTCCGCGACAAGGATCTCCAGACCTTCGAGGCACTCGCCGCGGAGAGCTTCCGCAAGAAGTTCGACGACAAGCGCATCGACATGCGCGTCATCATTCCGGCCTTCATGATCTCCGAGCTCAGGCGTTCGTTCGAGATCGGATTCCTCATCATCCTGCCGTTCCTGGTCATCGACATGATCGTGGCGACGCTGACCATGTCGATGGGCATGATGATGATGCCGCCGACGATCATCGCGCTGCCGTTCAAGATGCTGTTCTTCGTGTTGATCGACGGCTGGAACCTGCTGGCCTCCGGACTGGTGCGGTCGTTCTCGTAGCGACCGCGATCGCCGGCCGGTTATGGTTAGCGAAAAGTGCCGGTCTATGGTTAGCAGAGGGTAATGTTAACTATATGATATTACAACGAAATTCAAGCCGATCTTAATCTCGGCGCAAGATTCGACGTGCTAGCAATGCGGCACGGCGGGTTGGACCCCACCCACATCAGTCCAAAGGCATGATGCCGCCCCTCCGTACCGGTGAAAGCCCGGTATGTCCCCTCGTGAAAATGTAACGCGTACATCAAAGGGACATTCGCAATGTCAAGCCTGCTTACGAACTCGACCGCCATGACCGCGCTCCAGACCCTGCGGTCTGTCAGCTCGCAACTCTCCACCACGCAGAACCGGATCTCGACCGGCCAGCGCGTGGCCACCGCTTCCGACAACGCCGCCTACTGGTCGATCGCAACGTCGATGCGCGCCGACAACGCCGCGCTCTCCGCCGTCTCCGACTCGCTCGGTCTGTCGGCTGCGACGGTCGACACCGAATATACCGCTCTGACCACGGTTATCGGCAACAAGGACTCCGGCCTGACCAAGCTGCAGGCGCTGCTGGTCGAAGCCAAGACCGCTGGTATCGACCGCACCAAGATCCAGGCGGACGTCACCCAGATCCAGCAGCAGATGAAGGCGACAGCCAATGCGGCGACCTTCAACGGCGTGAACTGGCTGAGCACGACCGCCACCACCCCGGCGACCGTGAACCTGGTGTCGTCGTTCTCCCGAGTCGGCAGCACGCCGACCACGGGCTCGATCACCCTGACCACCGCCAACTACTCGCTCTACACCGCGACCCAGGGCGGCTTCCTGGACAAGGTGAGCGGCGCGGCGTCGATCGACACGCTCAGCATCTCCGCGCTGACCGACTCCGCGGCTGACCAGACCACGCTCGACGGCTATATCACGCAGGTCACCGCTGCGATCAACTCGGTGGCTTCGGCCGCCGCCGACCTCGGCGCCGTCAAGACCCGTATCTCGACCAACACGGACTTCGTGAAGTCGCTGATGGACTCGGTTGATCGCGGTATCGGCCAGCTCGTCGACGCCGACATGAACCAGGAGTCCACCCGCCTGGCGGCCCTCCAGGTCCAGCAGCAGCTCGGCGTGCAGGCGCTCTCGATCGCCAACAACAGCAGCCAGAGCATCCTGTCGCTGTTCCGCTAAGCCTTAGACCATCTGGGGAGGGCCGCGCTTCTCGCGAAGCGCGGCCCTTTCGTTTGGTGTGTTGCCGCGCGCACGCCGCAAATTCGGCTGCCCTGTTGCAGTCCGGGCACAGAGCCACAAGCCTCGCACAAGCTTCGCGCGCTATCGTCGCCGCTACGACAGGTTGGGCCTGCTTTTTCGCCGCCCAAAGGCATGACGCCGCCCTGTCGTACCGGTGCAAGCCCGGTATGTCCCCAAAAACAGTTCAATCTTCAAAGGGACATCAAAAATGGGTTCAAGTCTGCTCACCAACTCGTCTGCAATGACTGCGCTGCAGACCCTCCGCAATGTCAGCTCGCAGCTCGCGACCACGCAGAACCGGATCTCGACCGGCCAGCGCGTGGCCACTGCTTCCGACAACGCCGCCTACTGGTCGATCGCGACGTCGATGCGCGCCGACAACGCCGCGCTCTCCGCCGTCTCCGACTCGCTCGGTCTGTCGGCTGCGACCGTCGACACCGAATACACCGCTCTGACCGCGGTTGTCGGCGACAAGACCGGCGGCCTGACCAAGCTCCAGGCGCTGCTGGTCGAAGCCAAGACCGCTGGTATCGACCGCACCAAGATCCAGGCCGACATCACCCAGATCCAGCAGCAGATGAAGGGTACCGCCAATGCGGCGACCTTCAACGGCGTGAACTGGCTGAGCACGACCGCGACCACGCCGGCGACCTTCAACCTGGTGTCGTCGTTCTCGCGCGTCGGCGGCACGCCGACGATCGGGTCCATCACCCTGACGATCGCCAACTACTCGCTCTACACCGCGACCCAGGGCGGCATCCTGGACAAGGTGAGCGGCGCTGCATCGATCGACACGATCAGCATCGCGGCGCTGACCGACTCGACGGCTGACATGACCACGCTCGATGGCTACATCGCGCAGGTCACGGCCGGGATCAACTCGGTGGCCTCGGCCGCCGCCGACCTCGGCGCCGTCAAGAACCGCATCTCGACCAACACGGAATTCGTCAAGACCCTGATGGACTCGGTGGACCGCGGTGTTGGTCAGCTCGTCGACGCCGACATGAACGCGGAATCGACCCGCCTTCAGGCCCTGCAGACCCAGCAGCAGCTCGGCGTTCAGGCGCTCTCGATCGCCAACCAGAACAGCCAGAGCATCCTGTCGCTGTTCCGCGGCTAAGCCTCAAAACCATCCGGGAAGGCCGCGCTTCTCGCGAAGCGCGGCCTTTTTATTTGGCGTACGCTCGTCACGCGTCGTGACCTCCTGGCTCACCGTGTTGCGGTCCAGCCACGTCGCCACAAGCCTCGCACAAACTTCGCGCGCTATCGTCGCCGCTACGACAGGTTGGGCCCGCTCTTCGGCCGCCCAAAGGCATGATGCCGCCCCGCCGTACCGGTGCAAGCCCGGTATGTCCCCAAAATCAATTCAATCCGTTTCAAAGGGACGTCAAGAATGGCCTCGAGCCTGCTTACCAACTCCGCTGCAATGACCGCGCTCCAGACACTCCGGAGCGTCAGCTCGCAGCTCGCGACCACGCAGAACCGGATCTCGACCGGCCAGCGCGTGGCCACCGCTTCCGACAACGCCGCCTACTGGTCGATCGCGACGTCGATGCGCGCCGACAACGCCGCGCTCTCCGCCGTCTCCGACTCGCTCGGTCTGTCGGCTGCGACCGTCGACACCGAATACACCGCTCTGACCGCGGTTGTCGGCGACAAGACCGGCGGCCTGACCAAGCTGCAGGCGCTGCTGGTCGAAGCCAAGACCGCTGGTATCGACCGCACCAAGATCCAGGCCGACATCACCCAGATCCAGCAGCAGATGAAGGGTACCGCCGATGCGGCAACCTTCAACGGCGTGAACTGGCTGAGCACGACCGCCGCCACTCCGGCGACCTTCAACCTGGTGTCGTCGTTCTCGCGCGTCGGCGGCACGCCGACGATCGGGTCCATCACCCTGACGATTGCCAACTACTCGCTCTATACCGCGACCCAGACCGGTATCCTGGACAAGGTGAGCGGCCCGGCGTCGGTCAACACGATCAACATCTCCGCGCTGACCGACTCGACGGCTGACCAGACCACGCTCGATGGCTACATCACGCAGCTCACCACTGCGATCAACTCGGTGTCCTCGGCCGCCGCCGACCTCGGCGCCGTCAAGAACCGCATCTCGACCAACACGGAGTTCGTCAAGACCCTGATGGACTCGGTGGATCGCGGTGTCGGTCAGCTCGTCGACGCCGACATGAATGCGGAATCGACCCGCCTCCAGGCCCTTCAGACCCAGCAGCAGCTCGGCGTTCAGGCGCTCTCGATCGCCAACCAGAACAGCCAGAGCATCCTGTCGCTGTTCAAGTAAGCTTCGGCTTTGGAAACAACCGTGCTCCCCCGGGAGCACGGTCCCTGCCATGACCGGCGGGTGTGGCGGCACAAGATGTGCCCGTAATGGAAGTTCTTCCGACGCCAGACGTCATGCAACACGCCGCAGCCGATTGCGCTGCCATGCGCTCGTGCGCCTGCTTGTTGCTGCTGAGTTGATCGCGTCGTCCAGGATTCTTGTAAAATTGCAACGCCTCGCCCGCGAAGCGACACATTCGTCTCCTTGCGCAACCTTCAGACAAGGTTGGCAGCGGAGTGTCCCATACGTTCGCATTGGTACGAGGTCACATGCTGCTCAGTCGTGCGCAGGTACAGCAACTGCTCAACAATCTGCTGGAGCTTGGGCCGCGGCGCCTGATGGCCTTGGGACTGATCGGCTTTGCCGTTCTCGTCACCGTCGTCGGCGGCGCCTATTATCTGAGCCGGCCTGAGTTCGAAACGCTCTATACAGGCCTGAATCGCGAAGACGTGACGCGCATCGGCGCCGCGCTGCGCGAGCAGAATATCACATTCGACGTCAATACGGCCGGCGACGCCATCTCGGTGCGCCCGAGCCAGACCATGCAGGCGCGGATGCTGCTTGCCGAGAAGGGGCTGCCGACCAGCGCCAATTCCGGCTACGAGCTGTTCGACAAGATCGGCTCGCTCGGCCTTACCTCGTTCATGCAGGAGGTCACCAAGCTCCGGGCGCTCGAAGGCGAGATCGCGCGCACCGTGCAGTTGATGAAGGGCGTCAAGGCGGCGCGGGTGCATATCGTGATGCCGGTGCGCGGCTCGTTCCGGGCGACGCAGCAGCCGCCTTCGGCGTCGGTCGTACTGCGCACCGACGGCGCGATCGAGGCGCGCACGGCGCAGTCGATCCGCCACCTCGTCGCGGCGGCCATTCCCGGCATGAGCCGCGACAAGGTGACGGTGCTGGATGCCGATGGTTCGATGCTGCTCGCCGAAGAGGACGAAGCCAGCGCGGCCCCGACCAAGATGGCGAGCCTCCAGAAGACGGTCGGCGGGATGGTGCAGGAGAACATCCGCAAGGCGTTGACGCCATATCTCGGTCTGGACAATTTCGAGGTGAGCGTCGCGCCGCAGCTCTCCACCGACAAGCGGCAGACCAACGAGACGGTCTACGACCCGGAGAGCCGCGCCGAGCGTTCGGTCCGGAACGTGCGCGAGAAGGAATCGTCGCAGAATGCGGACCGTTCGACGCCGACCACGGTGCAGCAGAACCTGCCGGACCAGCAGGTGAATAGCGGCGGCACGAAGAATTCCAGCGAGGACAAGACCCGCCGCGAGGACGTCACCAATTTCGAGGTGTCGTCCAAGACAACGACGACGGTGAGCGACGGCTATTTGGTCAAGAAGCTCTTCATCGCCGTGCTGGTCAACCGCGCGCGGCTTGTCGCCGATCTCGGCGACAAGAGCAATCAGGCGATCGTCGACAGCAAGCTCGCCGAGATCAGCCAGCTCGCGGCGACGGCAGGCGGACTGGACAAGCAGCGCGGCGACCAGATCCAGGTGACGGCCGTCGACTTCATCGAAGGCTCGCGCGAACTGGCGCCGGTGCCGCCGATCAGCTTCGTCGAGATGATCAACAAGCAGCTCGGCAGCGTCATCAACGCGGTCACCATCCTGGCCGTTGCCTCGATGCTGGTCTGGTTCGGCCTTCGCCCCGCGGTCAACGGCATTCTGACGCATCGCGCAGCGCAGGAGCAGACCGAGGCGGCCGAGGCCGCCGAGCTTGAAGCTGCAACAGCCCTTGCACTGGCCGACAGTCAGGACCCCGAGCTCAACCTCGTCGAGGATCTCGAAGGCAAGATGCAGCGGACGCCGCAGAAGCGGCTGGAGCAGATCGTCCGGCTCGATCAGATGCAGGCGGCAGCAATCCTTAAAGACTGGATGCGACGCGAGGAGGCAGCATGAACGCGGCTATCGGAAAACTCCTGACGCAGTTCGACGCGAATGGGCGGGCCAAGTCTCCGCCGCCGCCTCCGCCCCCCAAGATCCAGGATGTGCTGACAAGGCCGATGGAGGTGCGGCGCGAGCCTCAGCCTCAGCCGCCGCGTCAGGTCCAATCGCAGCCGCAGCTTCAATCGCCGCTTCCGGCGCCCGAGGCGGAAGCTCCGTCGGCCAATCTTCTCGAAGATGCCTATCGTCGCGGTCACGCCGCCGGTGTCGCGGAAGGCGATGCTAGGGTCGCCGAGGAGCGCGTTCGCAGCGCGATCCGGCTCGGCGAGGAGCGGGCCAAATGGTCCGACCAGCAGGCGGCCACGATCGTGGGCGGCTTCGAGACGGCCTGCCGCGAGATCGAAACCAACATCGCAAGCTCGGTTGCGCGGATATTGCTGCCTTTCCTCGCCGACGCCGTCCGTGACAAGGCGATCGGATCGCTGGTCGAGCAGATCGCAACGCTGACCGGCAATTCGCCGGTGCCGGTGTTCAAGATCACCGGCCCGGGCGAATTGCTCGATCTGGTGCGCTCGCAGCTCCAGACGGCCCGGCGAACCGGGATTGAATACGAAGCCGCCGAGACTTTCGAGGTCCGCGTCGTCGCAGACCAGACCGTGATCGAGACGCAGATTGCGGCGTGGAGCGAACGTCTGAACGAGGCGCGCCGGTAGTCCGCCATGGAAGAAGTCAAGCACGAGCTGGTGATCATCCGCAGGCGCAGCGCCTTCGCCGAGGAGGCGCATCACGGTGGCGTCTGGAAGATCGCGTATGCGGACTTCATGACCGCGATGATGGCGTTCTTTCTGGTCATGTGGCTGCTCAATGCGCTCAACCAGGACCAGAAGCAGGTGGTCGCGAGCTATTTCAACCCGATCAAGCTCGCGGAGAACGCACCCGCTCCGAAGGGCCTCAAGGATCTCAGCAAGAAGGAGCCGACGCAGTTCGAAGGCCAGGACGGCAAGCGTCAGCCGGCCGGGCCGAACGAAGAACGTCGCGGAGACTCGCCGACGGCGGAGAAGCCTGCCTCCTTCGAAGAGAAGGTTCTGTTTCGCGATCCCTACGCGACGCTTGCCGAGATCGCCAACAGCGCGAACCAGTCCTCGGGCCAGCGCCGCGCCGGCGCGCTGACCTCCGCCGAAGAGGACGGCCTCAAGGGCGGCGATGCCTACCGCGATCCCTTCGATCCCGGCTATTGGAAGTTGGCGCCGCAGACGTCCAAGGATGCGGATCACTTCGTCGACAGCGAGCCAAAGCCGAACGCGTCCGCGCGCGACAATGCGTCCGGGACAGGTCAGGGCGAGCCGCAGGCGCAACGTGCCAAGCAGGACGATGCCGGCGGTAGCGTGGCTCCAAACGCGGACGCGTCGTCTGCAAGCCTGTCGCCGCTGCTGCCGCCCGGGCCTGCGCTTTCGCAGGCTCAACGCGATGGCAGTGCTCAGGCGAATGCGCCGCAACCGGGCGCCCAGGCTGGCGCTCAAGCCAATGCCGCCGCGCAGCCACGCCCCGGCGATCAAGCAAAGAATTCCGAATCGCGCGATGCGGCACAGACCCAGCAGCCGACCGTCAAGCAGCTACAGTCCGCGATCGTGGATGCGCTGTCGGACATCAAGGCCGGTGCGGGCCCGGTGGCCGAGGTGCGCCAGGTCGAGGAAGGCCTTCTGATCA
Source organism: Bradyrhizobium sp. LA6.1 (assembly GCF_040547805.1). Classification (NCBI taxonomy): domain Bacteria; kingdom Pseudomonadati; phylum Pseudomonadota; class Alphaproteobacteria; order Hyphomicrobiales; family Nitrobacteraceae; genus Bradyrhizobium; species Bradyrhizobium sp. LA6.1. The sequence goes on from NZ_JBEPQK010000005.1 coordinate 82,515, forward strand.
GCCTGACCGACGATGCGAGCTTCGGAATGTTCGCGGTCGGCTCGGCCGAGCCGCGGCCTGAGCTGATCCGCGTGATCGACAAGATCGGGCCGCTACTGACGAAGCGCCAGGGCATGATCATCGTCCGCGGCCACACCGACAATCGGCCTTACAAGTCCGAGAATTACGACAATTGGCGGCTGTCGACCGCGCGCGCGCAGATGGCTTACTACATGCTGGTTCGCTCCGGCGTCGATGCGCAGCGGATCGAGCATGTCGAAGGCTACGCCGATCGGCGGCCGAAACTGACGAACGATCCAGCTGCCGCCCAGAACCGCCGGATCGAGATCCTGGTCCGGGAGAAGCGCCCTTGATCAGGCCGCTCCTGCGCGCCGCGCTGCTGCTGCTGCCGTTCACGACGGTATGCGCGCTTGCCGATCCGGCACCGTCCCCGGCATCGACCTCGGGCGAGCCCTATGAGCTCGTGCGCACATTGCAGGCGGTGCAGGATGGCATTGCCCGTGGCGACACCGCGGCGCATGGCAGCCACATCGCGCTGACCCGGCAGGTCGGTGAAAAGTTCCTCGCCGCCGATCCCGGCGTGTGGAGCAACGCGCAGAACGGCCAGGCCGTCATCATCTATTTGCTTAGCGGCGGCGGGCCGCAGGTCGTCCGAAAGCTGCCGCGCGACAAGCTGAACGTCGACGAGCGGCTGTTCAACGGTGCGCTGGCCTATGTCGAAGGCCGCCAGGACGAAGCGCGCGAACTGCTCAAGGACGTCAAGCCGCGCACGTTGCCAACGGGCCTGGGCGGACAGGTCGCGCTGGTCCAGGGCGCGCTGTTCGCGCGCGCCGAGGCATCGCTCGCGATCGAGCGCCTGGATGACGCGCGGCTGCTGTTGCCGGGCACGCTGGTGGAGGAGGCGGCGCTGCGGCGCGAGATCCTGCTGGTCGGGCAGGCCGAGGATTTCGACAAGTTCGAGTTCCTGACGCTCGCCTATATCCGCCACTACCGCAACTCGGTCTATGCCGGGGACTTCTGGCAGCGCTTCGCCTCCGGCCTGACGCAATCGAGCATTGCTCTCGACGAGCGCCGCTTTGCGCGGATCGTCACTCTGCTGGAGCAGATCGACCGCGCGAGCCGCCTCAAGCTTTATCTCGTGATCGCGCGCACCGCGATGGTGCATGGACGGCTGGCGGTGACCCGGCTTGCAGGCGAGCGTGCGCTGACGCTCAGCGCCGATGCGTCGGAGGATCGCGAGCGCGCGCATTTCTTCCGCGGCGTCTCGCGGGCGCTCACTGATGAGTATGACGGCGGTGTCGCCGAGTTGAAGGCCCTCGACCGCTCGAAGTTGCCCGAGCGCGACGTTCCGTTTCTGAATGCGACGTTGCAGCTCGCACTCGATGTCCGCAAGCCGTTCGCGGGCGGATCCACCGCCGCCGCCGACAAGCCTCCGGTCACGCCGGCGCGTCTCGATCTCGCCGCGTCGACCGAGACGCTTGCGCGCGCGCGGAAGCAGCTCGGCGAACTCGAACGCCTTACCAGGGATCGCCCATGACGAAGCTCAGTGGAACCTCCGGACAGGTCTTTTCGGGTCTCGCCGAAAGCCTCAACGTGCGCGGCGCATCGCGCTCGGGAAAATCCGCCGGAACGAAATCGCCGGCAGATTCGTCGTTCAACGATCTGCTGCACACAGTCTCGAATCTCGCGAAGCGGGCGCTCAACGACGAGGGCGGCAACACGAGCGCGAAGGCCGGATCGCTGCGCACGCACCTCGCGCGCCCGGCCGACAAGGACAAGACGGTGCGGGAACGCACCGAGGCGGATGACGAGCCCGAATCCATTCGCAAATCGTCCGACGAGAAAACTGAAAAATCGCCGGAGACGCAAACTCCGGTCGACCACAGCGCGAAGACCGATGTTTCGGCCCGATCGAGCATTCCGGCGGTCGTCGAACAGCAGTTCGCCGCCGTGCCGGCCGTGAAGCCGCAGCTGCAATCGCCGGCGGGCGACAAGAAGGACGCGCCTGCGCGCGACGAGCGCTCTGCCACGACGAAGCGTGAGGTCCAGGGCACCGCGAAGGTCACGTCTGCCGAGCCCGCGCCGCCCGCTGCCGCTTCAACGGGCACGCGCTCGCAGGCCGCGCCTTCGCAGGCGGCGGCAGCCGCGCAGCAAGGCAGCGATGCGTCCTCGAAGCCAATGCCCGCGACGCAAGGCTTCGAGGCCGTCACGGCCAATGTCGAACGCGCCGTCAAAGCCTCGGCGCGGGACGCATTGCCCGAAGCGACCAAGGTCACCGTGGTCCAGCAGGAGACCCATCTGCCGCCGGCGCAGTTCGGCGCTCCGCAGCAGGTCGCCAACGCAGTCGTCGCCGAGCTGAAGGAGTCGCCGGCTCCGACGGCGTCCACCGCCCCCGATCTCGCGACGTCGCAGACCAATGCACCTGAGCCGCTCAAGATCCTGACGATCAATCTCGAACCGCCGGCGCTCGGCAACGTCACGGTACGCCTTCGCCTCGTCGGCTCGGAGGTTTCAGTTCACCTCGCGGCCGCGCGCAAGGACACCAGCCTGATGCTGGATCAGCAGCGCGACTCGATCCGCGATCTCATGCAGTCGGCGGGCTATGTCGCCGACGTCGCGCCCGTGCAGCACGGCTCGCTGGACGGATTCCAGAGCGGCTCCGGCCAGCCGCAGCCGCAGCTCTCCGGCCAGCAACAGCCATCGTCGCAGTCGCAAGGCACGTTCGGCGGCGCTGGCACGTCGTCCGGGCAATCCGACGGCGGTGCAAAGCAGGCCCGGCAGGAGCGCCAGTCCAACCAGGAGACGCGTCATGACCAGGACGTGGGCCCGCAGATTCGTCGCGGTCCTGTTTATCTGTAACGCGGGCGCCGCGGCAGCGGCGACCGACAACGCGCGCCCGTGCGAGCGCGAGATGGCGCGTGCGTCCCAGCAGCACGGCATTCCGCTCGGCATTCTCTATGCGGTCGGTCTCACCGAGACCGGGCGGCGCGGTGCGCTCTATCCTTACGCGCTCGGCGCCGACGGCCAGACCGTGTTCGCCAAGGACATGAACGACGCGATCGCGAATTTCGAGACGATGCGCAGCAAGGGCATCAAGCTGATCGACCTCGGCTGCATGCAGATCAACCATTATTATCACGGCGACAAGTTCACGTCGGTGCGCGCGATGTTCGATCCCGCGAAGAACGTCGAATACGCCGCTCGCTTCCTGAAAGAGCTGAAGCAGCGCGAGGGCAGCTGGACCATGGCGGTCGCGCGCTACAACGCAGGCCCCAACAATCAGCCCGCGCAGAAGCGCTACGTCTGTCACATCGTCGCGCATCTCGTCTCCAGCGGCTTCGGCGCGTGGACCGACAAGGCGCGCTCGTTCTGTCAGCCGAAGACGACATGACCGCTACCACCTGAAAGTTGTGCACGGATCCCAATCATCAGCTCCGCGCAAGCAAGAACCCGCATTGTAGATACAACCTGACAAAGGAGCCTACTTCATGAGCCTGTATGGTGTTATGCGCACCGGCGTTTCCGGAATGAGCGCGCAGTCCAACAAGCTGTCGACGGTTTCGGACAACATCGCGAACGTCAACACGACCGGTTACAAGCGGGCTTCGACGGAATTCTCGTCACTGATCCTGAAGAGCGGCTCCGGCAATTACGACTCCGGCGCCGTCGAGACGACGGTTCGCTACGCCATCAGCGACGCGGGACACACGCAGTTCACCACGTCGACCACGGACCTCGCCGTGCAGGGCAACGGCTTCTTCGTGGTGTCGAACGCCGCCAACACGCAGCAATATCTGACGCGCGCCGGCTCGTTCGTGCCGGACGCCCAGGGCAATCTGGTCAACGCGGCCGGCTACTACCTCCTGGGCCAGCCCGGTAAGGTGACCAATTTCTCGCAGAACAGTCTGTCCGGCATGCAGATCGTCAACATTGCCCAGGTTTCGCAAGTGCCTGTGCCGTCGACGGCGGGAACGCTCACGACCGGCAATCTGGATCCGAAAGCGGCTGTGATCGCCGGTCCGCCCGGGCCGGCGTCATATTCGTCGAAGAGTTCGATCGTGGCCTACAACAATATCGGCCAGGCCGTTACGCTCGACGTCTACATGTCCCACACGGCGACGGCCGCCGGCTCTGACACCTGGCAGCTTCAGGCTTACAACTCCGCGACAGGTGCGTCGGTTGGTGCCGCCACCACTTTCACCTTCGATACGACCGCAGCCGGCAAAGGCACGCTGGCCGCGGCGAGCCCGACGACTCTCGCCCTCACCGTTCCTGGCGGTGCGGCGATGAGCCTGGACCTGTCGAACATGACGCAGGTCGGAACCGACTTCAGCTTCAAGGCGACTGTCAATGGCAGCGTTCCATCGGCCATCGACAAAGTCGATGTCGACGATTCGGGCTTCGTGACGGCGATCCTCAAGAACGGTCAGCAGCTGACGCTCTACACCATCATGCTCGCCGACGTCGCGAGCCCCGACAACCTGACGCCGGAGCCCGGCAACGTCTATTCGACCAACATGAATTCCGGCAACGCGCAGGCCGGGAATGCCGGTACCGGCGGTCTCGGCACTGTCCAGTCGGGCGCGCTGGAAGACTCCAACGTCGACCTCGCGGACGAACTCACCGGGATGATCGAGGCGCAGCGCGGCTTCACCGCGAATTCGAAATCGTTCCAGACCGGCGCCGATCTTCTCGACGTCGTCGTCAACCTGAAGCGCTGAATCCTCAAGCGCTCATTCCGGGCAAGAGCAAATCATGTCCCTTACCGCCGCTCTCGACTCCGCTCGTGCGTCGCTCATGGCGTCGGGTATCCAGTCGTCGACGATCTCGCGCAACATAGCCGGTGCCAGCGCCGCCGGCTATTCGCGCAAGATCGCCGTGCTGGACAATCTCCCCGGGGCCGGCGTCTACGTGGCGGCGATCCAGCGCGCCGCCAGCTCGGGTCTCTATAATAACGTCCTGATCGCGACGTCTGGGTCCGCCAAGCAGAATGCGATCCTGGACGGTCTTCAGAAGATATCGGCCTCGACTGTGGACGATCCCGAACTTGGGCAGTCGCCGGCCGCCCAGCTCAACAAGCTGAAGCAAGCGCTCCAGCAATATGCCAACGCTCCGGACAACACCACGCTGGCGCAGGCGGCGGTCACGTCCGCCAAGGACATGGCGACCGCGCTCAACCAGGCCACCAAGACCGTGCAGACGGTGCGCCAGGGAGCGGACGCCGACATGGCGACTTCGGTCGGGAATATCAATCAGCTCCTGACCCAGTTCGATAAGGTCAACACCGCGATCGTGAAGGGGACGATCGCCGGCGACGACGTCACCGATTATCTCGACCAGCGCGACAACATCGTCTCGAAGATGTCGCAGGAGGTCGGCGTCTCGATGACGCTGCGCGCCAACGGCGACGCGGCGCTCTACACCGACAGCGGTGTCGTGCTGTTCGACAAGACGGCGCGCTCGGTCAGCTTCGCGGCGACCAACATCTATACGCCCGGGACCACCGGAAATGCTGTCTATATCGACGGTGTCCCGGTTACCGGCGCCAATTCCGTGATGCCGATCAAGACCGGCAAGCTCGCTGGCCTCGCCCAATTGCGCGACAACGCCACGGTCACGTATCAGAGCCAGCTCGACGAGGTCGCACGCGGCCTTGTCGAGTCCTTCAAGGAGGTCGACCAGTCCGGCGCCGCGCTGCCCGACCGGCCCGGCCTCTTCACCTATCCCGGCTCACCCGCGATGCCCGCAAGCGCGACCGTCTCGGTCGGCCTGGCCGGCTCGATCAGCGTTGCCGCGTCGGTCGACCCGGCCCAGGGCGGCAATCCCAACCTGCTGCGTGATGGCGCGATCAGCGGCAACGTCGCCTACAGATACAACACCACCGGCAATGCCGGCTACTCGACCAGGCTGCAGCAGCTGATCGGCAACATGGATGCGTCGCAGCCGTTCGATGCAACCACGCAAGGCAAGCCGAGCGGCAGCTTGATCGACTTCGCTGCGTCGTCGACGAGCTGGATCGAAAACCAGCGCAAGGCCGCGGACGACAACGCCACCTACCAGAACACGCTGCTCGACCGCAGCTCCGCGGCGCTGTCGAACGTCAGCGGCGTCAACATGGACGACGAGATGTCCTTGATGCTTCAGGTCGAACGTACCTATTCGGCGTCGTCGAAGATCATCTCGACCGTCGACCAAATGTTGCAGAGCCTGCTGGCCGCCGTGGGGAATTAAGTCATGATGAGCGCCAACTACATCTCGACCCTGATGCTGTCTTCGTCGTTGAGGTCCTCGATCACGAACAATCAGGCCGCGCTGACCAAGGCCTCGAAGGAAGCCACCACCGGCCGCTTCGCCGATGTCGGCCTCGAGCTTGGTGCCACGACGGGAAGCGACGTCACGCTGCGGGCGGACCTGAGCTTCGCCGATCAGCTCGTCGATACCAACGGGCTCGTCTCGGGGCGCCTGGACACGACGCAGAACCGGATCACCCAGCTGGGCGCAACCGCAACCTCTTTCCTCAAGGACCTGATCGCGGCCCGCAGCACCGACGGCGGCGGGCGGATCATCCTGCCGCCTGCGTCCGCCAACCTCCAGGATCTGATCGGCGCGCTGAACGTCTCCTATAATGGCTCGTATCTCTTCTCGGGGGTCAACACGCAGAACACGCCGATCACGGCTTACACCGCGGGTTCGGCCAGCAAGAACCAGGTCGATGCCGATTTCCTTGCGACCTTCGGCTTCTCGCAATCCTCGGCCAGCGTGAGCACCATTACCCCGGCCCAAATGCAGACCTTCCTCAACACCACCTTCGATGCCGAGTTCGCGAGCCCGGCCTGGAACACCAATTGGTCAACGGCCACCGACCAGACCATGCAAAGCCGTATCTCCACGACCGAGATCGCCGATACGTCCGTTAGCGCCAACCAGATCGGCTTCCGTAGGCTCGCCGAGGCCTACACCATGATGGCGGATCTTGGGAACGCGAACCTGAGCCAGGACACGTTCCAGGTCGTCGTGGACAAGGCCATCGGCCTCGTCGGTAACGCCATCACTGACCTCGCTACGCTCGGCGGCGGCGTCGGCACGGTCCAGCAGCGGGTCACCGGCGCCACCGAAAAGCTCAAGACGCAGCAGGACATTCTGAACAATCAGATCGTCAAGATGGAGGCCGTCGACCCGACGGAGGCCTCGGTCCGGGTCAACACCCTGCAGACCCAGATCAAGACGGCGCTGTCGCTGACGTCGCAGCTCCAGCAGATCAGCCTGATCAACTATCTCTGAGCCGGGGTCTGTAACTTTGTCTTGTTGTTCGGTCTCCTGCGCAGAGTGGTTCTGATGACGTTTGAAGCCTATGAAGCGGTCGTCGATGATAGCGCCTCTGAGGCGCGGGGCCGCGAGCGGCAGGCGCTCAGCCTCGGCATCGACCGGCTCGAGCGGGTCCAGGGCGGGCGCTTCAGCTTCGAAGATCTGGTCGAGAGCCTGCTCTACGTGCGGCGGCTGTGGACGATCTTCATCGAGGATCTCGCCCATCCGGAAAACGCACTCCCGGAAAAGCTGCGCGCCGACATCATCTCGATCGGCCTGTGGGTCGTCAAGGAAGCCGATCGGCTTCGCGAGGAGAAGTCGAACGACGTGATGCAGCTCATCGAAATCAACCGCCTGATCCGAGACGCGCTCTGATGAAAATATCCTTGCGGGCGGGTGAGCGGATCTACGTCAACGGCGCAGTGCTGCGCGTGGACCGCAAGGTCTCCGTCGAGCTCGTCAACGACGTGATGTTCCTGCTCGAAGGGCAGGTCATGCAGGCTTCCGACGCCACAACGGCGATGCGGCAGCTCTATTTCATCGTCCAGCTCATGCTGATGAACCCGACGGATATCGGCGCCGCAGTCGCGCTCTACGGGGAGCATCATGCGGCCCTGCTCGCGGTTTGCGAGAGCCGCGAGATGCTCGACGGGCTCGCCGCGATCCACGAGCTGGTCCGCACGACCCGCTATTTCGAGGCGCTCAAGCGGATCCGGGCGCTGTTCCCGGTGGAGGACGCAATCCTGGCCGGCCTGGCCGGCGCCGCCACCGAGATCCCATTCCAGGCTGCCTGACAGCGGAGAGGCTACATGAACGTCACCAGCGCGACCGACAGCACCAGCAAGTCCAATGCGACCGATTCCACGAAGAACACGGCGAGCAACACCGTCGACTACAATACCTTTCTTCAGCTCCTCGTCGCCGAGATGAAGAACCAGGATCCCACCAATCCGATGGATACCTCGCAGTACATGAGCCAGTTCGCCCAGCTCTCGACGGTCGAGCAGGCCATGCAGACCAATTCGAAGCTGGATGCGCTGCTGTCGTCGCAGTCGCTGTCGCAGGCCAACGGGCTGATCGGAAAGACCGTCAGCTTCACCGACGCGACCGGCGCGACCTTCAGCGGCAAGGTCGTTTCGATCTCCATCAACAACGACGGCTCCATCGCAACCCTCGAGAACGGCACGAAGGTCGCGGTCGGGCCCGGCCTTACGATCAGCCAGTCATGAACGAGCGGGACGCCCTCGACATCGTCCAGGCGGCGATCTGGACCATCATCGTCGCCTCCGGCCCCGCCGTCGGCGCCGCGATGCTCGTCGGCACCGCCATTGCGCTGATCCAGGCGCTGACCCAGGTCCAGGAGGTGACGCTGACCTTCGTGCCGAAGATCATCGTCATCCTCCTGGTCGTTGCCGTCTCCGGCTCCTTCATCGGCGCCCATCTCTCCACCTTCACCGAGATGGTCTATTCGCGGATCGAGCACGGCTTCTGATCCGCGAGAGCCCGGCCACCACCCTCGCGTAAGCTTTGCACGGCAGATTGCGGGGCGGACCCTCTGCCGGTGACCCATGGCCGATACATTAGCTGCTAGCCTGCCGACCCCGCGACGATTGGGGGCCGACGCCTTTTTTGCGGGCGGTATCGTGGCCATGCTCACGATCCTGTTCCTGCCAATACCGCCGATCCTGATCGACCTCGGCCTCGCCTTCTCGATCGCGCTGTCCGCGCTGATCTTGATGGTCGCGCTGTGGATCCAGCGGCCGCTCGATTTCTCCGCCTTCCCGACCGTGCTGCTGATCGCGACGATCCTGCGGCTGGCGCTCAACGTTGCGACCACCCGTCTGATCCTGTCGCGGGGCGGGGAGGGCGAACAAGCCGCGGGTCACGTCGTTGCCGGCTTCTCGAAGTTCGTCATGGGCGGCGACTTCGTCATCGGTCTGATCATCTTCGCGATCTTGGTGACGGTGAATTTCGTCGTGATCACCAAGGGCGCAACGCGTATCGCCGAAGTCGGTGCCCGCTTCACCCTGGACGCCATCCCGGGCAAGCAGATGGCCATCGACGCCGACCTCTCCGCGGGCCTCATCGACGACAAGGAGGCCCAGCGCCGGCGCCGCGAGCTCGAAGAGGAGAGCGCGTTCTTCGGCGCAATGGACGGTGCTTCGAAATTCGTCCGCGGCGACGCAATCGCCGGCCTGATCATCACGGCGATCAACATCTTCGGCGGCATCATCATCGGCGTGACGCATCACGGGCTGACGCTGTCGCGCGCCGCCGACGTCTACACCAAACTCTCCGTCGGCGACGGTCTGGTAACGCAGATGCCGGCACTGATCGTGTCGCTTTCGGCGGGCCTCCTGGTCTCCAAGGGCGGCACCAGGGGGTCGGCGGAGCAGGCCGTGCTGAGGCAGCTCGGTGGCTACCCGCGCGCGGTGTCGGCGGCGTCGTTGATGATGTTCGTGCTCGCCTTGATGCCTGGGCTGCCGATGGCACCCTTCGTGCTGCTCGGCGGTGCCATGGCCTTTGTCGGCTACTCGCTGCCGCGGCGGCAGGCGGCGCGGGAGAAGAAAGAGCATGCGCGCAAGGCCGACGAGCGCGCCCAGGCCGATGCCAAGGAATCCGTCAAGGAATCGCTCAAGACCGCAGAGATCGAGGTGTCGCTCGGCGGCCATCTGTCGGTCCATTTGCTGGGCGCGCGTACCGAGCTTGGGCACCGGGTCAGCAAGCTCCGCAAGAAGTTTGCCAAGCAATACGGCTTCGTCATTCCGGAGATCAAGCTCAGCGACAATCTATCGATCGATCCCAAGGGATACCAGATCCGGATCCACGACACGCGTATCGCCCATGGCGAGCTGCGGCTCGGCGAGGTGCTGGTGCTCGTCGACAAGGACGGTAAGCCCGACGTGCCCGGCGAAGAGGTGATCGAACCCGCTTTCGGCATGAAGGCGCTGTGGGTGACGGAGGCGTTCACCGACGAGGTCAAGCGTCAGGGCTGCAAGCCGGTCGACAACCTGTCGGTGCTGCTCACGCACTTGAGCGAAGTGCTCAGGGCAAATCTCGCACAGCTGCTGTCGTACAAGGACATGCGCGGCCTACTCGACCGTCTCGATCCCGAATACAAGCGCCTGGTCGAGGATCTCTGCCCGTCGCAGATCTCCTATTCGGGCCTGCTGGCGATCCTGAAGATCCTGCTGGCCGAGCGCGTGTCAATCCGCAATCTCCATTTGATCCTGGAGGCCATTGCCGAGATCGCCCCCCATGTGCGGCGGTCCGAACAGGTCGCGGAGCATGTGCGGACGCGACTTGCCCAGCAGATCTGCGGCGACCTTTCCGACAACGGTGTGCTGAACGTCGTCCGCCTCGGCAACCGCTGGGACCTGGCGTTCCACCAGAGCCTGAAGCGCGACGCCAAGGGCGAAGTCTTCGAATTCGACGCCGATCCTCGCCTGATCGAGCAGTTCGCAACCGAAGCCAGCGCCGCGATCCGAAAATTCACCGAGAACGGCACCAGCGTGGTTCTGGCGGTCACCCCGGAAGCCCGCCCCTATGTCCGGATGATCCTGGAGCGGGTGTTCCCGACCTTGCCGGTCCTGTCGCATGTCGAGGTCGCGCGCAGTGCCGAGATCAGGGCGCTGGGGGCCATATCGTGATCAGCGGCCTCGCCGACAGCGTGCTGGTCACGTTCATCGTGTTCTGCCGCATCGGCGCCTGCCTGATGCTCGTGCCCGGCTATTCCAGCGTCAACGTTCCGGCCCAGGTTCGCCTGTTCGTCGCGCTCGTCACGACGTTTGCGCTGACGCCGATCCTGATCTCGGTCCTGAAACCTCTCACCGACAACGCCGCGCCGCTGACGCTTGCGCTCCTGATCTGCTCGGAGCTTGTGGTCGGCAGCGTCATCGGGCTCGGCGGGCGCGTGTTCTTCCTCGCGCTGCAGACCATGGCGACCGTGATGGCGGGCGCGATCGGGCTGAGCAACATCCCGGGAACGCCGGTCGGCGACACCGACCCGGCGCCGGCCCTGGTCCCGCTGATCATGGCAGCCGTCACCACATTGTTCTTCATGACCGACCAGCACTGGCAGGTCCTGCGCGGGCTGATGAACTCCTACGACGTCTGGCAGCCCGGCAACAGGATCGGCGGCAGCATGGCGCTCGACCAGCTGGTCAGCCGCCTGTCCGAGGCGTTCGTGCTGACGCTGCGGATCACGAGCCCCTTCATCGTCTATTCGGTCATCGTCAACCTCGCGGTCGGCCTGATCAACAAGCTGACGCCGGCGATTCCGGTCTATTTCATCTCGGTGCCCTTCGTGCTGTTCGGCGGCTTCCTGCTGCTCTACCTCACCAGCGACGAGCTCTTGACGCAATTCATGCTCGGCGTCTCGTCGTGGCTGGCGGAGTGATGGTCATGACGTCGCGCGCGGACAAGCTCGGCCGGATGGTCTCGCTCGTGAAGCTTCAGCTCCGGCTGTCCGAATGGCAGCTCGCGCATCTGCGGCAGCAGGAGCGCAGCTTGCAGGACGAGCAGGAATGGCTGGTAGGAACCCTCAACGAGGGCAAGCCGCCGGCGGGCTCGTCGAGCGACTCAATCGCGCGGCGCCTGAACAGGACGAGCGCCGGTGCGCGCGCGGTCCAGGCGCAGGCGTCGCAGCAGCTCGACCAGGTCCGCGCGGACACTCGCCGTGTGAAACAGCTCGAGCAGGTCGCGAAGGCCGCGCTCGCAGACAAGCTTCGCGACGCGGAGGCGCGCTCGCTCGAAGAGATGACGGGAATAAGCCCCGCCGTGCGCGACTGGACGCCACGGCCACCCAGCCGGAACAAGACATGATCGTGACAGCGACGCCCGACCTCGTTCTCGATGTCCTCGATGCCGCCGACCCCGTGACGCAGCGGGCGGCGACCGCGAAGCTCGATGCACTGAAATCGTCGGACGCCGATTTCGCCGCCACCATGGACGCGGAGGTCGGCAAGGCCAAGGCGGCGAATGCCGATCAATCCGCGGCGCAGGCTGCCGAAGCGCAGCAGCCGGGTGCGGTGAACGGGCCGCCGGTGCGGGTGATCAAGGCGCCCGCATCCGGCGAGGTGTACCGGAAGTTCGAGGCGTTCATTCTCCAGACCTTCGTCGAGACGATGCTGCCGAAGGAGTCGGAGGAAGTCTTCGGCAAGGGCACGGCCGGCGGCGTCTGGAAGTCGATGCTGGCGGAGCAGCTTGGTGCTCAGCTGGCAAAGGGCAAGGGCATTGGCATTGCCAAGCAACTCGCCGCTGCGCAGCCGGCGGGGCCCGGCGTTACGGAAAAGACCGGATCATGATCCGGGAATGGGTGACAGAAGTTGAGGGGTGAATTTCCTATGCAAGCACAAGAAGGTGCGGCGGTCCTGGTGGTGGAGCAGTCGGTCGTGGACGCCGAGGCGATGACGCTGGAAGCGGCAGAAGGCGATGCGTTCTTGCCTGCGCTGCTGCCGAATCTCGGCGGTGACGTGGTGAACGACGGCACCGACGCGGCGAGATCGGACGAGGTGCGTGGCCTGCTGTCTGCGATCCGCCGGCTCGAGAACATCGTCGAAGAGGAGACGGTCGCGCTCTCGACGGGCAAGAAGATCGATTTCGACGACTTCAGTGCCCGGAAGAGCCGGAGCATGCTCGAATTCGTCCGCTTGATGCGGGCACGGATGCATCTCGGCAACGAGCTCGAGATCACCGAGGAGATCCAGCGGTTGCGCGAGAAGCTCGAGCGAAACCGTTCCATCCTCGAAATGCATTACGATGCGGTGCGTGAGGTCGCGGCCATCATCGTCAAAGCGATCAAGGAAGCCGAGTCGGATGGCACCTATACCGGCCGCACAGCACAGGACGGAAAATGATCAGACTCGTGCTGGCCGGGCTCTGGGTTTGCATCCTCACCGCGGGCACGAGCTATGCCGTGGCCTATTGGAAGGAAAACGGCAGCCTGTTGCCGGCGAAGGACGAATATCTCGACGGCCTTCAATACCAGAAGACGCGGGCGCTAAGCGTGCCAATGGTCGAGGGCGGCAGCGTGCAGGGCTACATCGTGGCGCGCTTCGTCTACACCGTTGAGGCGCGGATCATGCACCAGCTCAACGTCCCGCCGGAGCCGTTCGTCGTCGACGAGGCCTTCCGCAGGATCTATGCCGACGACCGCCTCGATTTCAGGAAGCTCGCCCGTTACGACCTTTCCATCCTCACGACGGCCATCAAGCAGCGCGTCAACGAGCGGATGCAGGCCGACGTCGTCCAGGACGTCCTGGTCGAGGACTTCAACTATGTTTCGAAGGAAGAATTCCAGCAGAAGCCGTAGCTGTCGCGGCGCCGGCATCGCGAGGCCGCTGTTCCGCCATCCCTGCCGCTGAAAGTGCAACGGCCTCTGCGAAGGGTACTCCGCAGAGGCCGTTGTCGTTTTCGTGGCGGTGCCCTGCCGCGTTAGTTTCCGGCCGGGTACGCCGCCGGGGCGGAATGTGCCCTGTTCAGGAGGATCCCGACCTCGTCGAGTTCCTGCATCGGCACGTCGATGGTCTCGCCGGCAGGGATGTTGAGGCGGTATCCGACGTAGCGCCGGGCCACGATCGCGTCGAAGCCGAGGCGGTCGCGGAGTTTCTTGCGCAGCTTGCTGACGTGGCTCTCGATCACGCTCTCGTCGAAGGTCGACTCGAAGATGCCGTAGACCGCGTTGAAGATCTGCGTCTTGGTGATCCACTTGCCGTGGTTGCTGACCATATACTCGAGAATGCGCAGCTCGCGGCGGGGCAGGGTGAGAGCGTGGCCCGCGATCTCGGGGTCACGTCCGTTGAAGAAGACCTGGATCCTGGTCTCGCAGGGCCTCGGCAGCTCGCCCACCCGGCGGCGCGCGATTGCGGCCGTTCGGGCGAGGATCTCGCGCAGGTGAATCGGTACATGGACGACGTCGTCGACACCCGATTCGAACAGCTCAAGCGTGTTCTTGAGCATCTTCTGGCCGCTCATGGCGATGATGGGCGCCGAGGAGCGCTTGCGCATCGCCCGAGGCAGGCTTCCGCGGGCATCGCAATCCCCGAGGAGAAAGGCGTCGACCGCCGCCAGATCCGGTTCGCTCGCAGATTGCAGCCAGTCCCAGAATTCTCCGGAGGAGAAGCCGATCGACGATACACCTTCGCGAACGAGCCCTCCAACGTAGCTGTTCGTGACGCTCTCGCGATCATCAACGATAATATACATTAGTCTTTCGCCCCTGTTTCGCACTTGTTGCGGCCGGATGGTTGTTGTGATGCCCGGCTCGGCAACCATGCTGTTTGACGATATTTCCATCCCGCGAACCGTTATTATGGTTTCGATATTCGCGGGCAGCCCTACGCATTCAGTGCCTGCGTGTGCAGGCCTGCTACTTCGACTCGATACTGAACGCTTACTGCGTGAGGCTCGGCGGGTGTCTTACGGATCACCTCGCGGAGCGGATTGAGACAGACCTAGAACAGTTGCGCCAACTTGCCGATTGCGTCCGAACGCACCTGAACTGTGTCGATCTCCTCGCCAACTGGCGAGAATCACTTGAGTAGGACCGTAACAATTGCCGATTTCCGATCAAGCGCGCGCAGCAAAGCGGTTGCTATGCGTGTTTGATGCTGTTGATTCGTTTCTGGTTGTTTCTTTGTATGTTCGATCGCATCAGTTGATTTGGTAATCGAACTAGTTTTGCACCGTAGCGTTTCTAAAGTTCCGCATCCCCGCGTAATCACAGCTATTTTGCGCGGTGCTGCAGGTCATGCGCACAATGGGGTTTTCAACCCGGGATTGACTCTCCTGCTGGTGTTTCCCCATGCGACAATTCGACTCATGTATGGCGCGGCGACTCCAGCTTGGCGAAATCTTGGCGAGTGTGTGTCTTTCGAGTCGCACTCTCGCCACGTCCATGACGCTTTTGACTCATGCGACGTCGCATCGGGCGCGATGAAAAGTTTTCGCTGCGCACGTTTCAGGCAAGCTTCGGCAATTAACTTCACCGTTCGATAGATCGAACCGAACGGAGCATTTTCACATGTTGTCCGATGGACAAGCTCGTCCCAACGCGACCGCTGATGTTTCCGCGGCGGCGAAGCCGGCTCCGGATGCGCGCGATACAAACACGGCACAGACGGCCAAGCCCGCTGCAAGCGCGAAGCGTGTGTCGGCTGCGGCGAACGACGAGACCCTGGCGAAAGAGGCGCTCGAGGGCCTGAAGCGTATTCGCGCCAAGGCGCGCCTCGACAAGATGGCGATACCGAAGCCTGCGCCGACCGTGATGAAGCCGGCCGTGATCGTGGCCAAGCCGCCGCCGCCGCGTCCGACATGGGTCGCGCCGCTCGCAACATTGGCGGTCGCTGCGATCCTGGTGGTCTGCGCCTGCACCGGCGTGATCGCCTATCTCACCACGCAGCCGGCCCAAAGCAACGTGGCCGCCAATACGGAGATCAGGAATCTGCGCGAGACTGTCGCGCTGCTGCGCAAGCAGGTGTCGGGCGTGTCCGAAAATCTCGACGGCCTGCGCACCGCGGTCGATCAGTCGAGCAAGGCGACCAACGATCGCTTCGGCAGGTTCGCCGAGAATCTGGACCGTATCGAGCGGGTGAGTTCGTCCTCGACGGTGAAGCTGGACAAGCTCGCCCAGGCGCAAGCGCCGGCGCCGGCGGCCGTCGCCTCGCAGCCGCCCTCGCAGACGATGCCGATGATGGCCTCGGTTGCCGCGCCCGAGATCACGGGTTCGGTTCCTCCGTCGGCGCCGCGCAAGGTGGTCAAGGGCTGGTCGGTCCGCCAGGCCTATGAGGGAATTGCGATCCTGCAAGGTCCGAACGGCGTCATCGAGGCCGTGCTTGGACAGCAGGTACCCGGGCTTGGCCGCATCGAAGAGATCAAGAACGAGAACGGCCGTCTGGTCGTGGAGTCCAGCGGCGGCGTCATCTACTCGTCACGCAAGGCGACGCCGTGATCGAGGGCCGCCTCCTATTGGCGATGATGCTCGAAGCTGGTGCATAGCAGATCGATCTCCGCCTCGGCGATCGGCGCGCGAAACAGGCGGCAGCTGAACTCGGCGGCGCCGGGCTTGCCGTCCGTGGCGGTGCGATCTTCGCGCAGGAAGATGCATCGCTTGCAGACGTCGGTATGGTGCCGCTGCTCGGCCGCGTCCGCCTGATCGAGCACGTGCCGGAGCGTGTCGCGAAAGCGGATCTTGGCCTCGTCGTCGAGGACGGCGATCGGCTCGAGGAGAACGCTGATGGGGTCGCGCACCAGGAACTTCTTGCCCTGCTGCGTCACGCTCAGCGTCACCGATCGCTTGTCCGTCGCGGAGCGCTTTCGCTCCAGATATCCGAGCCGCTCGAGTTCGCCGATGATGAAAGAGGCGGTGCCGCGCGTGGTGCCGACGTAGCTCGCGAGCGCCGAGGGCGTCCGCGAGAAACGGTTGGCGCGGGAGAGAAAGCGCAGGGCCATCCATTCGCGGTCGCGCAAGCCATGCTTGGTGCCTTCGAACCACAGGATGCGGGCCATCTGTCCCAACAATTCAATCGCTTCGCGAGCTAAAATCATTTCAGTTCCAGGTCGGACAAGCTTTATTCAATTGAGCCTTTGGTAGCGCAATCTGGGTGGACGAGAATGAAAGTTCTCGGGCGATTCTTCGTCCGTTGCCGGATGGAGGGACCGCGCTCGGGAAGTTGCATCCGTTGTGCAGATGGAACTTCCGGCCGTGGAACTAGAGCGTCACACAGAAAGTTCGAGTAAATCGCACGGCTCAACTCTTCTGAAAATTTCAATCAAATCACGAGAGCTTGCACGTGAATTGACGGTGATGTGCGACGCCTGAGCAACATGATGTGTCATTGTCGCCACTGCGAGGCCCATTTGTTGCGGCCTGGAGTTTCGAATACGCAAAAGGGCGCATCACCGGCAACGCCTGGCGATGTGGCTGGCCGGGAGAGAACCCTCTCTTTCGGTTAATGGATGTTGCGACGCAATGCAGCCGGACGGTTAAGTCTGGCAAACGAGCGAATCCAGGGAAGTCAAAGTGTCGTTGGGAATTGAGCAAGCGGTGCCGTTCAACGTCAAACGAGCAGCATTCGCAGCCACCATCGGCAACATGCTCGAATTCTACGACTTCATTACCTACAGCTTCTTCGCCATCCAGATCGGCCATACCTTCTTCCCGACCGGAAGCGAGTACGGCAGCCTGATGCTGTCGCTGGCGACGTTCGGGGCCGGCTTCGTGACGCGGCCGATCGGCGGGATCGTGCTCGGCATCTATTCCGACCGGATCGGCCGGCGGCCCGCCATGCTGCTGAGCTTTGCGTTGATGGGAGCTGCTATCCTGACCATCGCGCTCACGCCGTCCTATCGCATGATCGGCGTCGCCGCGCCCATCATCGTGATTGCGGCGCGCATGGTGCAGGGCTTCGCCCTCGGCGGCGAGGTCGGACCGACCACCGCCTATCTTCTCGAGATTGCCCCGCTCGAGCATCGGGCGCTGGTCGTGGCATGGCAGCCGGCGAGCCAGGAGATCGCGGCGACCGCCGGCGCGCTGGTCGGCGTCATCCTGAGCACGACCATGGCGCCGGAGATGCTGGACTCCTACGGCTGGCGGGTGGCGTTCCTGATCGGGGCCGTCTGCCTGCCGTTCGGGCTCTGGATGCGGCGGACACTGCCCGAGACGATTCCGCATGCCGATGCCGGTGTCGCAGCGAAAGAGCGCACAGGTCACCTCTCGCAGGCCCGGCGTCACCTCGGCATCATCGCGCTGGCGTTGATGATCCTGGCCAGCGGAACGATCTCGACCTATGTCACGCAATACATGACGACTTATGCGCAGAATACCCTGCACGTGTCGTCGACGCTGGCTTTCGCCGTGTCGCTCGTCAGCAACGGCATTCAGTTCGTCGGCGCACTGGTCGGCGGATGGCTCGCCGATCGTCTCGGCCGTAAGCCGATCATGATCTGGCCGCAGCTCGCAACCCTCCTGCTCACCTATCCGACCTTCCTGTGGATCGTCCATGCACCGGGCGCGCTGTCGCTCCTGATCGGCTTCGGTGTGCTATCGATCATCGGCTCGCTGCCGTTCACCGCGTTCTATGCGACCTTCACCGAAGCGCTGCCCCAGAACATCCGCGGAGGCGTGTTCGCGACCGTCTACGCGGTGGCGATCGCGAGCTTCGGAGGTACGGCGCAGCTCGTGGTCACCTGGCTCCTCCACGTCACCGGCAATCCGCTGGCACCGGCCTGGTACCTCCTGCTTGCGGCGATCGTCGGACTTGTCGCAATGAGCCTGATGCCCGAAACGGCGCCGGTGAAAAGACGTCAGGGCTTGGCCTGAACGCGAACATGCTCGCAGGCTGGTGATTTGCGTTTCGCCGGCAATTATCGGCGAATGCGCCGCCTGAGGAATCAGGGCCCAGCATCAGGAAGGATCGACCGATGAGCTTCGAAACCACCATGACATCCGACGTCGTCGGGCTGACGAAAGTCGCGCCGGTCTCGCGCCGCGGATTCATGAGCGCCACCGCGGCCGTCGCTGCCGGCTACACGCTTGCGGCCGGTCCGGTCCGTGCCGAAATCATCACGACAGATACCGGCGGCCTCCAGGCTGGCGACACCAGGATCAAGGTCGGCTCCGAAGAGATGCCTGCCTATTTCGCGCGCCCGGCCGGCAACACCAAGGCGCCGGTGATCATCGTGGCGATGGAGATTTTCGGCCTGCACGAATACATCAAGGATGTGACACGGCGCCTCGCCAAGCTCGGCGCCTTCGCGGTCGCGCCCGACTATTATTTCCGCAAGGGTGTCGATCTCACCAAGGTCACCGACATCAAGGATCTGCTGCCGGTCGTCAATGCCAAGCCGGACGCCGAGCTGCTGTCCGATCTCGATGCGACGGTGGCGTGGGCGGGATCGCAAGGCGGCGACACCACGAAGCTAGGCATCATCGGCTTCTGCCGGGGTGGCCGCAATGTCTGGGAATACGCTGCCCACAGTGGCACCCTCAAGGCCGGTGTCGCGTTCTACGGTGCGCCGGTCGATCCCGCCAATCCGGTGTGGCCGAAGAGTCCGATTCAGCTCGCCCCCGAGATGAAGGCGCCGGTGCTCGGCCTCTATGGCGGCGCCGATACCGGCATTCCCGTGGCCCAGGTCGAGCAGTTCAAGGCGACGCTTGAGCAGGACAAGAAGATCGCCGAATTCAAGATCTATCCGCAGGCGCCGCACGGCTTCCATGCCGACTATCGCGGCAGCTATCGCAAGGATGCGGCGGAAGACGCCTGGAAGCAGGCCCAGGCCTGGTTCAAGAGGTACGGCGTGTTGAGCTGACGCCAGATTCGCAAAGGGCGGCCTGAGCGGCCGCCCTTTCTATTCCAGCGCGCCGGTCTTACTTCACCATCGCGCCATAGACGATGTCCTGCACCTGCTCGCGATAGTATTTCCTGAGCTCGCCCGGCGCCGCCGTTCCCACCACCACGACGAGACGCTCCTTGGGATCGCAGAAGAACTGCGTCCCGTAGGCGCCGTTCCAGGTGAACTCGCCGGGATTGCCGGGAACCGACGACAGCCCTTCGCTGGTCCGGACCGCGACCGCGAGACCAAAGCCGAAGCCGGCGCGATGCGGCTCGATGTTCGCCACATTGTTCTTGATCTCGGGACCGAGGTGGTTGTTCGTCATGTGATGCACGGTCTTCGGGGAAAGAATGCGCTGGCCGTCGAGCTCGCCGCCGTTCAGGAGCATCTGGCCGAAGCGGATGTAATCGCCCATCGTCGCGAACGAGCAGGCGCCGCCGCAGTCGAACTTGGTCGGAGTGTCCAGCAGCTTGATGGCCTGCGGCTTGCCGGTCAGCGGATCATTGGCAAACGGGCGGGCGAGGCGAGGGCGCTGTGCGTCGGTCGGGTGGAAGGTCGCGTCCTTCATGCCGAGCGGCTGCCACACATTGGCGGCGAGATAGTCGCCGAGCCTCTGCTCGCTGACCTTCTCGACGACGGCGCCGAGCACGTCGATCGAAAAACCGTATTCGAACTCGGTCGAGGGCTGATGCGCCAGCGGCAGTTTTGTGATGCGGTCGATGAAGGCCTCAGTGTCGCCTTCCACCGCCGGGGCGACGCCATCGGGGTATTGCCGCGCCACCGGGCTTGATGAGTCGGGGCGGCCGCCATACATCAATCCGGACGTATGCCGGTAGAGATCGTGGATGAAGATCGGGGAGGCCTGCGGTTCGAGCTTGAGCGAGCCATTGGCCTCGGTCGCGCCGACCTTCATGTCGGCAAAGCCTGGATAGTAGTCGGACAGCTTCGCCTGGAGCGGCAACTGGCCTTTCTCCATCAGCGTCAGGCCGGCGACCGCCGCCATCGGCTTGGTCATCGAGGCCAGCGCGAAGATCGCGTCGACCGGCATCGGCGTGCCCTTGTCCGGATCGAGCATGCCGTAAGCCTTGTAGTGCACGAGCTTGCCGTCCCGCGCCACCGCGACGACGGCGCCGGGGACGCGCTTGGCGGCGATCTCGCGCGCGAAAAAGCTGTCGAGCCGCGCGAGACCCTGCTTCGAGAAACCGGCGTCATCAGGGCTGGCTTCGGGCAGTGGTGCGGCGCGCGCCGCACCGAACGTGATGACGGCAGCCGCCGTCGCGATCATGGCGATCGTCTTGTTCATTGCATCCTCCCAAGGCGAGCTCGTTCTGTGGTGGCTCGCCGAGCGGCTAGATCACGGCTGCGCCTGAGCGAAGTCAAGCGCGGGCGGGGCATGTCTGGGACGCGTCGGAGATAACCGGAACCTATCGCCCTTGCCCGGTGCGCCACAATGCATCCAGGCCATGCCGATAGGTCGGATGAGCAAGCGTGACACCGAGCTCGTGCTTCAGTTTCGCGTTGGAGACCCGGGCACTGCTGGCATAGAAGCTGCGGGCCATCGCCGACATCTCGGCGGTTTCAAACGGCTCTTCGGGCGGCGGCGCAAGGCCCATCAGCTTCGCCGCATAAGCGATCACCTCCTGCGGCGGCGCCGGCTCGTCGTCGCAGACGTTCCATGTGCCGCCGTCACTGTGCTTCACCGCGGCCATGATCGCGGTCGCGATGTCGTCGGCGTGGATGCGGTTGAAGACCTGTCCCGGCTTGATGATGCGCCGGGCCGTCCCCGCCCGCAGCGTCACCAGCGCGTTGCGGCCGGGACCGTAGATGCCCGCAAGCCGCAGGATCGCGACGTCGCCGCGCGCCGTGGCGGTCCAGGCTTGCTCCGCCGCAACGCGCGTGCGCGTGCGGTCGAGGGTGGCCTGCGGCGGCGTGCTCTCGTCAACCCAGCGGCCTGCGTGATCGCCATAGACGCCGATGGTGGAGAGATAGACGATCTTCCGCCGCCGGCTCGCGAGCGCGTCGCCAAGGGCCGTAACTGCGGGGTCGCCCGCGCTGCCGGGCGGGATCGATATGAGAAGGACATCGGCGTCGCGGACTCGCTCGACCACCTCGCGGGCCGGACTGCTGCCGGAAAAGGCGTGCACCTCGATGCCGGCAAGGTCGTTTCGCTTGCCGGGATCGCGCATGGTGCCGGCGATATGCGAGAAGGCGCCGCCGAATTGGCTGACGAAATGCCGGGCACTGTAGCCGAGGCCGAGGATGAAGAGCCGCATGCGCCTGCCGTGCTGGAGTTCCCGCTCGCGCGAGCTGCGCGCCGTTCGCTCATAAGGGATTTTTGGGTCCGGCAAAAGATATTGCAATTTTACTCGGCCGCCAGGGCAGGCGATGCTCGCGTGTCAGGAGGGAGGCGTCGGTCATGCAGGCAGAAGCGCCGGCCGCAGTGCCATGCGGTGCCGCGGAGTTGATCGGGCGCGCCGCCGCGCTGATCTTCGATGTCGACGGCACGCTGGCCGAAACCGAGGAGCTGCATCGCCAGGCCTTCAACCACGCCTTCATTCGCCACGGTCTCGACTGGCAGTGGGACCGGGCCGTCTACAAGGAGCTGCTGCGTGTCACCGGCGGCAAGGAGCGCATGCGCGCCTTTCACGCGAGGCTGCAGGTCGCGCCGCCATTGCCGGATGCGGACATCGCAGCCCTTCACCGCATCAAGACCGCGCATTACGCCGAGCTGATCGAAACCGGCTGCTGCCCCTTGAGGCCCGGCGTGGCGGACCTGCTCACCGCCGCGAGGGCCCGCGGCCAACGGCTTGCGATCGCGACCACCACCTCGCACGGCAATATCGATGCGCTGCTGTCGCAAGCGCTGGGAACGCGCTGGGCGGCGGATTTTGATGCGGTCGTCGCCGGCGACGATGTCCGCCACAAGAAGCCGGCCCCCGATGTCTATCTGGAAACCCTGGCGCGGCTGAAGCTGGGCGCAGCCGACTGCGTCGCGATCGAGGATTCCCGCAACGGTCTGATCGCGGCCTCGCGGGCAAACATTCCGGTGCTCATCACCAGAAGCATGTTCTTTCGGGACGATGATTTCAGTGCGGCGCAGGTCGTGCTGGACGATTTGTCGGAACTCGGGGGCTCAAAACAAAAAACTGAAAAACAACCCCATGCACAGTAGAAAGCGCCGGCCGGCCCGCCGCGGTCAGTGGACGCGGTGGCTCGCCCTATCGTCTTCAGCCTGCTCGACAATCTGCGCGATCGGGCTCGACTGGTGGTGCACCAGCCGCCAGCCGTCGCCGACACGCCGAAAATGGTTGGCAGCGGCCAAAGCGGTGCCGTCGACGATCTCGATGCAGAGCACGCGCGCGCTGTCGCCGTCGACGATCGCCTGCGGTTCGGCGCAGACGATCTGCGGCCGCTCCGGATTTTGCAGGATGTCGCGCCAGCTGCCGATCACCGTGGCCCGGCCGATGATGGCCGGCCAGCCGGGATGGATGCAGGAAATGGCGTCGTCATCCGCCCACATCCGCTCCATTTCGTCGAAGTCGCCCGTTGAAAAGGCGGCGTAGAAGGCCGCGTTCGCGGCGATGACCTTGGTGTCCTTTGCCATGCCTCTCGGGTGGGGCAATGGCAGGCAAAAATCAAGCGCGACTTCCGTCCGACTTTGCGTTCGATTTGGACCGCAGTGCAGCATTGCCTGCTTTGTGGTCACGCCGAGACAAGTGTCTCCACCGCCCGCCGCGCACCATCCTTATAAAGACGGCCGAGCGCCGTGGTCACGGCCTCGCGCAGGCGCGGCTCAGTGCCCAGCGGTCCGAACACTTTCTCGACCCCGAGCAATGCGGGCGCGAGCCGTTCGGCGACGGGACCCGCCTCGCGCGCCAGCGCGGCGAACTCGGCGGCGAGCGGATCGCGAACGTCGATGGCGCGGCCCTGCTCGTCGCGTGCGGTGACGTAACGCATCCAGCCGGCCACCGCGAGCGCATGCGTCGCGATCGGCAGGTCTTTGCGCAGGCGATCCTGCATCGCGCCGAGCAGGCGCTGCGGAAGCTTTTGCGAGCCGTCCATCGCGATCTGCCAGGTACGGTGATGCAGCGCCGGGTTGGCGAAGCGCTTGAGCAGAGAGGCGCAATAGGCGGCGAGATCGGTGCCAACAGGCATCGTCAGCGTCACCGCAGCCTCTTCCATCACCTGTGCGGCGAGACGGGCGAAATGCGGATCCAGCATGGTGTCGGCGATGGTCTCGTAGCTCGCGAGATAGCCGAGATAGGCCAGCGCCGAATGGCTGGCGTTGAGCAGCCGCAGCTTCATCAGCTCGAACGGCTTGACGTCGGTGACGAGCTCGACACCGGCGGCGGCGAAATCGGGCCGCCCCGCCGTGAAGCGGTCCTCGACCACCCATTGCGTGAACGGCTCGGTCATCACAGGCCAGTCGTCGCGCATGCCGAGCGCGTTCGAGACCGCATCCCGGTCGGCGTCCGTCGTCTCCGGCACGATGCGGTCGACCATCGTCGACGGGAAGGCGGTACTATCGAGGATCCATTTGCCGAGGTCCTTCGACCGGAGCGCGGCGAACTGCGTCACGATCCGCTGCACGGTGTGGCCGTTGGCGGCGAGGTTGTCGCAGCACAGTACGGTGAAGGGCGCCAGCCCCTGTGCGCGCCGGCGCGCCAGTGCGGCGACGATGAAGCCGGGCGCCGAGCGCGGCGCGTCAAAATTGTTGAGATCGTGCACGACATCCGGATGCCGCTCGTCGAGATCGCCGGTCTGCGGCGTGTGGCAATAGCCTTTTTCGGTAACCGTCAGCGAGACGATGCGAATGGCGGGATCGGCCATCCGCTCGACCAGTGCTGCCGGCTTCTCGCGCGCGACGACGCTGTCGAGCAGCGCGCCGATGACGCGGTGCTCGGTGCCTTCGGCGGCACGTACGGCGACAGTGTAGAGATGATCCTGCGGGGCGAGGGCGTCGCGCGTATCCGGGCTGCGCAGGCTCGCGCCGACGATGCCCCAGGACGAGCTGCCTGCGGCAAGGCAGTCGTCGATGACGACGGCTTGGTGCGCGCGATGAAAGGCGCCCAGGCCCAGATGCACGATGCCGGGCGTAACGCGCGAACGGTCATAGGCCGGGCGGCGGATGGCGGACGGCAGCCGGTCGAGATTGGCGCGGCCAAGACGCGTTGAATTATGGCGCATGGTCGTCTCTCCCTGTGTTTGGCCGCTGCTTGACATGGCGCCTGTCCTCGGTCAATGCTTCGGTCAATTGGTAAGACCAATTATCCAAAATTGGCGGGCCGCCGGGACGCGATGCTTCCCAGCGAGACCCTTTCGGGGAGGCCAGCGTGCCGCTGGAAGCTGTGGAGGCGAGACGGCTTTACCGCCAGGTCGCCGATCAATTGCGAAGCCTGATCGACAGCGGCGAGTACGCGGTCGGCAGCCGCTTGCCGACCGAACGGGAACTCGCCGAGCAGCTCAAGATCTCGCGGCCGACGGTGCGCGAAGCCCTGATCGCGCTCGAGGTCGAGGGCCGTGTCCGCATTCGCGTCGGCTCCGGCATCTATGTGACCGAGCCAGCGGACGCCGCGCCTGCGCTTCCGGCCGCCGGCATCGAAGGCCCGTTCGAGCTCTTGCGCGCCCGCGAATTCCTCGAAAGCGCGATCGCCGAGCAGGCCGCGCGCGTGGCGACCAAGGACGATATCGCCCGTATCAATGCGTCGCTTGTCGCCATGGAGAATGTCGAGCATCCCGGCGAGGCCTCGATGGTGCACGACCGTGCCTTCCACGTCGCGATCGCCGGCAGTCTCGGCAATGCCGTGCTGGTGCGCGTGGTCGGCGAGCTGTTCGACCAGCGCCTCAATCCCTATTTCGCGCAGCTTGCGCATTACTTCGAAAGCCCGGGCACCTGGCGCACCGCGCTCGACGAGCATTGCGCCGTGCGTGACGCGATTGCGGCGCATGATCCGGACGCCGCGCGCAAGGCCATGCGCAAGCATCTAGCGCGCTCGCAGGAGCGCTTTGCGCAGAACTTTGGTGCCGAGACCGCCGCGGGATCGCCCGCGGAGCGAGGCCGGGTCGCGCGCACGCCGGCGAAACCGGCAAAACCAAAACGCGCGAAGACGCAGGCCAAAAGCGGCAGCGTGCGGCGACGATGAGATTGGGCGGCTCGTCCCGGGTTTGGGGCGGGCAAACAAGAAGCAGACTTTAGTCAGTGGAGGATAAGTCAGTGTTGAAGAAGATGACGATGGTGCTGGCGACTTCGGTCGCGGCAATGTTCGCGGCGACCAATCCCGGCATGGCGCAGACCAAGCTCAAATGGGCCCATGTCTACGAGACCTCGGAGCCGTTCCACACCGCTTCGGTCTGGGCCGCGCAGGAGATCGGCAAGCGCACCAACGGGCGCTATACCGTCGACGTCTATCCGGCCTCGCAGCTCGGCAAGGAAGCCGACATCAACCAGGGCCTCTCGCTCGGCTCGGTCGACATCATCATCTCCGGCTCGAGCTTCGCGGCCAAGAGTTTTCCCCCGATCGGCGTGACCTACTATCCCTACACTTTCCGCGACGCCGACCATCTCCTTGCCTATACCAAGAGCGATATCTTCAAGGAGCTCGCCAAAGGCTATGAGGACAAGAGCGGCCACCACATCGTCGCGGTCACCTATTACGGCGTGCGCCAGACCTCGTCGAACAAGCCGATCAAGACCTGCGCGGACCTCAAGGGTCTCAAGATGCGCGTGCCCGACGTTCCGGCCTATCTGGCGATGCCGCGCGCCTGCGGCGCCAACACCGCGCCGATCGCGTTCGCCGAAGTCTATCTCGCGCTCCAGAACGGCACCGTCGAGGCGCAGGAGAACCCGCTGACCACGATCGAGGCCAAGAAGTTCTACGAAGTGCAGAAGCACATCGTGCTGACCGGCCACATCGTCGACCACCTCAACACGGTTGTTGCGGGCGCGCTCTGGAAGAAGCTGAGCGACGAGGACAAGAAGATCTTCACCGACGTCGCGCAGGAGGCCGCTGCGAAAGCGACCGCGGAGATCAAGCAGAACGAGGCCAAGCTGGTTTCCTTCTTCAAGGAGAAGGGACTGACCGTGACCGAGGTCGACAAGAACGAGTTCCGCGACATCGTGCTGAAGAACGTTGCGTTCGAGACCTTCGGTTATCGCAAGGCCGACTGGGAACGCATTCAGGCGGTGAAATAACTGAGACCCTCATGGTGAGGAGCGCGAAGCGCGCTCCGGACGATGCTTCGCATCGCCGGGCGAACCATGAAGGCCCGGATGTCGCTCAGGCGTCGCCCGAGGCCATCCTTCGAGACGCTTGCTTCGCAAGCTCCTCAGGATGAGGAGCGGAGTTCGTAGAACTAAGTCGTCGTTCCGGGTTCGGCTCTTCGAGTCACCCCGGAATGACGATTAAGAGGTTGAGGAGTAACCCCATGTCCACCGTCGAAGTGCACCGGCAGATCACCGGGGACGAGATCGCCCACACCTTCGAGGAAGAGGCGGTGCCGAAGGTCGATCTCGGCGTCTACGCTTTCGAGGACTGGGTGGCGCTGGTGATCTTCTGGGTGATGGCGCTTGCCGTCTTCCTCCAGTTCTTCACCCGCTACGTCCTCAACGACAGCTATGCATGGACCGAGGAGATCGCGACCTACTGCCTGATCGGCGTGGTCTTCATCGGCTCCTCGATGTGCGTACGGCTTTCACGACACATCCAGGTCGATCTGATCTACCGCTATCTGCCGCATGTCGTGGCGCGCGCGCTGTCGACCGCGATCGACCTGATCCGGATCGCCTTCTTCGGCTACGCCATCAAGCTGGTCTGGGTCTACATCCAGATCATCGGCGACGAGTCGATGACCACGATCAATCTGCCCAAGGACTACGTCTATTACGCCGTGCTGGCGGGCTTCGTGCTGATGTTCGTGCGCTCGGTGCAGGTGGCCATCCAACATCTGCGACAGGGCTATTCGATCCTCGAACGTCCCGGCGCCTACGACGGTTTTGAGGGGTAAAGTTATGTTGCTGTTGCTTGGAGGCTTCCTCGTCCTGATGCTGCTCGGCGTTCCCGTGGCGATCGCCATGGCCGCGTCGTCGCTGCTCTACATCCTGGTCAGCGGCGTGACGCCTGACGTCACGCTGGCACAGCGCATGATCGCCGGCGTCGAGAGCTTTCCGCTGCTCGCGGTGCCGTTCTTCATCCTGGCCGGCAATCTCATGAACATCGCCGGCGTGACCGGCCGCATCTACAAATTCGCGGTCGCGCTGGTCGGCTGGATGCGCGGCGGCCTCGGCCACGTCAACATCATCGGCTCGGTGATCTTCTCCGGCATGTCCGGCACGGCGATCGCGGACGCCGCCGGTCTCGGCACCATCGAGATCAAGGCGATGAAGGACCACGGCTATTCCACCGAGTTCTCGGTCGGCGTCACCGCGGCCTCAGCCACGCTCGGGCCGATCATCCCGCCGTCGCTGCCCTTCGTGATCTACGGCATGATGGCGAACGTCTCGATCGGTGCGCTGTTCCTGGGCGGCGTCATTCCCGGCATCGTCATGACGCTGCTGATGATGGCCACCGTCACCTACTTCGCGCACAAGAACAAATGGGGCAGCGATACGCCGTTCTCCTGGCCGCAACTCGGCTCGGCCGGCATCGAGATCGCCATCGTGCTGGCTTTCCCGCTCGCGATCTGGCTGATGGTGCTGGCCGGCATGTCGACCAACATGGCCGTTGTCATCGGCCTCGGCACGCTGCTCGCGATCGACTGGTACTTCGACTTCTCGGCGGTAATGGCGCTGATGGCGCCGGTCATCCTGATCGGCGGCATGACGCTCGGCTGGTTCACGCCGACGGAGGCCGCGGTCGCCGCCGTGATCTGGTCGCTGTTCCTCGGTCTCGTCCGCTACCGTACCATGACCTTGAAGACGGTGGCGAAGGCGACCTTCGACACCATCGAGACCACGGCCTCGGTGCTGTTCATCGTCACGGCCGCCTCGATCTTCGCCTGGCTGCTGACGGTGTCGCAGGCAGCCCAAATGCTCTCGGACTGGATGCTCAGCATCACCCACAACAAATGGGTGTTCCTGGCGCTCGCCAACGTCCTGATCCTGTTCGTCGGCTGCTTCATCGACACCACGGCGGCGATCACCATCCTGGTGCCGATCCTGCTGCCGATCGTGCTCAAGCTCGGCATCGATCCGATCCATTTCGGCCTGATCATGACGCTGAACCTGATGATCGGCCTGTTGCATCCGCCGCTCGGCATGGTGCTGTTCGTGCTCGCCCGCGTGGCAAAGCTCTCGGTCGAGCGCACGACGGTCGCGATCCTGCCCTGGCTGGTGCCGCTGATGGTCGCGCTGATCGCGATCACCTACATTCCCGAACTGACCCTCTGGCTGCCTAAATACATGGGACTCTCCAAATGACCTCCACCGCTCTCGCCGCAACCCTGTTCGGCCCCGAAGATCTGCGCATGATCGAGCATCCGCTCGACAAGCTCGCTGACGGCATGGTGCGCATTCGCTTCGGCGCCGGCGGCATCTGCGGCTCCGACATGCACTATTTCCGTCATGCCCGGACCGGCGATTTCGTCGTGAAGTCGCCACTCGTGCTCGGCCACGAGATCTCCGGCGAGGTCGTGGAGATCGCAGGCTCCGCAGCGAACCTGAAGCTCGGCGACCGTGTCGCCGTCAATCCGTCGCGCTGGTGCGGCCATTGCGTCGCCTGCCGCGAAGGTCGGCCGAACCTCTGCGAGAACATCTACTTCATGGGCTCGGCCTCGAAGACGCCGCACATGCAGGGCGGTTTCGCTAACTATTTCGACGCGATCCCCGCGCAATGCGTGAAGATCCCCGACCATGTGTCCTATCAGGCCGCAGCGCTGGCCGAGCCGCTCGCGGTCTGCCTGCATGCGGTGGCGCGCGCCGGCAACATCGAGGGCAAGCGCGGCATCATCTTCGGTGCCGGCCCGATCGGGCTTTTGACCATGCTCGCCGCACACCGCGCCGGCATGGCCGACATCACGGTGGCGGACATCGCGCCGGCGCCGCTCGCCTTCGCGACCCGGCTCGGCGCCTCTCACGTCGAGAACGTCTCGAGCGGCGAGGAAGGACTGAAGGCACAGGCCGCATCGCGTCCCTATGACGTCGCGTTCGAGGTTTCGGGCACCGCCGCAGGCCTTGCCAGCGCGATCGGCATTGTCAGGCGCGGCGGCATTGTGGTGCAGATCGGCAATCTGCCGGGCGGCCAGATTCCGACGCCGTCGAATGCGGTGATGGCCAAGGAGATCGACCTGCGCGGCTCGTTCCGCTTCGGCTTCGAGTTCATGACCGCGGTGGAACTGATCGGCGCCGGCAGCGTCGACGTGCTGTCGCTGGTCACCGCCGAGCGGCCGCTGTCGACCGCGCCGGACGCGCTGCGGCTGGCACTGGACCGCTCGCAAAGCGTCAAGGTCGTGCTGACCGCGAACTGATTCTTTGTTTTGACGCGTTTTCTTCACGCGAACCGGTATCCACTTCGCTCGAAAACGCTTTAGGAGAATTTCGATGATGCTCGAAGGCTGGCGCTGGTACGGTCCGGATGATCCGGTGTCTTTGGACGATGTCAGGCAGGCCGGGGCAACGGATATCGTCTCGGCGCTGCATCAGGTGCCGATCGGCGAAGCCTGGACACGCAAGGCGGTCGAGGAGCGCAAGAACTTCATCGAGCGCGGCCAGCCCGGCCGCTCGCAACTGACCTGGTCGGTGGTGGAGTCGATTCCGATCCCCGACGACGTCAAGCGGCTCGGGGCTAAGGCGACGGCCTCGATCGACGCGTGGATCGCGAGTCTCGAAGCGGTGGCCGCGGCCGGCATCAAGATCATCGGCTACAATTTCATGCCGGTGGTGGACTGGTGCCGCACCGATCTGGAGTGGGAGCTGCCGAACGGCGCCCGCGCCATGCGCTTCGACCAGGACCGCTTTGCCGCGTTCGAGCTGCATATCCTGAAGCGCCCCGCCGCCGTTCAGGAGTATTCGCCCGAGCAGCAGGCGCGCGCCAAAAAGCTGTTCGAGAAGATGAGCCAGGCCGATATCGACTACCTCGTCATGGTCATCGCCAGTGCGCTGCCGGGCTCGACCACCGAGCCGATGACGATCCCGCAATTCCGCGACCGGCTGGAGACCTACCGCGACATCACGCCAAAGATCCTGCGGCAGCATCTCGCCGAGTTCCTGGGCCGCGTCACGCCGGTCGCCGAGCAACTCGGGGTGTCCCTGACGCTGCATCCCGACGATCCGCCGCGTCCGCTGTTCGGCCTGCCGCGCATTGCCTCGACCGCCGACGACTATCAGGCGCTGTTCGATGCCGTGCCGTCCAAGGCCAACGGCATCTGCCTGTGCACCGGCTCGCTCGGCGTGCGCGCCGGGAACGATCTGCCCGCGATGGCCGAGCGCTTCGGCCCGCGCATTGCGTTTGCGCATCTGCGCGCGACCAAGCGCGAGGCCGATGGCCTGTCCTTCTACGAGTCCGATCATCTCGACGGTGACGTCGACATGGTCGCGGTGCTGAAGGCGCTGTTGAAGGAGAACGCGCGGCGTTCGCCCGACAAGAGAATCGTGTTCCGTCCCGACCACGGCCATCGTATGCTCGATGATCTCGCCGCCACCAAGCGCACCAATCCCGGCTACACCGCGATCGGCCGCCTGCGCGGCCTTGCCGAGCTCCGCGGTGCGATCAGGGCGATCGAGCATCGATAGGAGACCGGCGGCCCCATCAGGCGAGAGATCGTCGCGACGGCGGCCGCTAGCAGCATCGGCGGCGCGATGGCAGGATGATCGACGCGCAGAGCATGCCGCGAGCGGAGTTGAGAAATGCGCCTGACACAGTGTCATAACTTCCACGATTTCCGGCGGCTGGCGCGCCGCCGACTGCCCGGTCCGATCTTCGACTACATCGATGGCGCGGCCGACGATGAGACGACCCATCGCCGCAACAGCGCGAGCTTCGAGCATTGCGACCTTCTGCCCAACGTGCTGCGCGGCGTGCAGGACGTCGATCTCTCGGTCACCATCATGGGCCAGAAGCTCGCGCTGCCATTCTACTGCTCGCCGACCGCCTTGCAGCGCCTGTTCCATCATGAAGGCGAGCGTGCCGTCGCCGCTGCCGCGGCGAGCTACGGCACCATGTTCGGCGTCTCGTCGCTGGGCACGGTGTCGCTCGAGGAATTGCGCAAGGCCCACGACACACCGCAGGTCTATCAATTCTATTTCCACAGGGATCGCGGTCTCAACCGCGCCATGATGCAGCGCGCCAGGGACGCGGGCGTCGAGGTGATGATGCTGACGGTCGACAGCATCACCGGGGGAAATCGCGAGCGCGATCTGCGCACCGGCTTCAGCATTCCCTTCCGCCTGACGCCTGCGGGGATGCTGCAGTTCGCGATCAAGCCGATGTGGGGTATCCAGTATGTCAGCCACGAGAAATTCAGGCTCCCGCAGCTGGAGGAGCATGTCGACATGAGCGGCGGCGCCATGTCGATCGGCCGCTACTTCACGGAAATGCTGGATCCCGCGATGAATTGGGACGATGTCGCGGAGATGGTGCGGACCTGGAACGGCCCGTTCTGCCTGAAGGGGATCATGTCGGTGGAAGACGCGCGCCGCGCGGTCGATATCGGCTGTGCCGGCATCGTCCTTTCCAATCATGGCGGCCGCCAGCTCGACGGCTCCCGCTCGGCTTTCGATCAGCTCGCCGAAATCGTCGATGCCGTAGGCGACCGCATCGACGTCATGATGGACGGCGGCATCCAGCGCGGAACCCATATCCTGAAAGCGCTGTCGCTCGGGGCCAAGGCGGTCGGGCTTGGACGATACTATCTCTATCCGCTCGCCGCCGCCGGCCGGCCCGGCGTCGAACGGGCCCTCGGCCTGCTGCGGGCCGAACTCGTGCGCGATATGAAGCTGATGGGATGCACGTCGATCAGCCAGCTATCGCGCGCCAATCTGCGCTTTCGGCCGGGGTAGCGCGCCGTGATCGTTCGGCATCAATAGCAGGCGGCCATCGCGCCGAGCTTCGGATAGAGCCGGTCGATCGCGGCGATCTCGCTTTTCATCTGCGCGATGATCCAGTCGCGGATCTCGGCGGCGATGGGGCGCATCGGCCGGTTGCGCGGCGGCAGGAATTCGCAGATGCGCCGCGTGGTGGTGAGCGTCTCGGAGGCCGGCACCAGCGCGCCGGTCAGGAGCCAGTGCGAGGCCACCGTCAGCCAGCCGAGCGCGATGCCCTGGCCGAGCAGGGCAGCCTGCATCACGACGGCATAGTCGGTGAAGCTCAGCGCCTTGGCCGCGCCGCGGCGGCCGGTGAGAAGCGAGGCGTAATCCGCCGCCCAGTCGCCCGGCGTCTCGGCGAGGCGAATGATGGTGTTGCCTTCAGCGGGATCGGTCTCGCCGAGATAACCGGGGCTGCACATCGGCAGCATGACTTCCTTCATCACCAGCGTGCCGCCGGATGACGGCTCGTCGCGGTCACGGAAGCGCATACCGAGGTCGACATTCTCCACTGGTCCGCGCAGCGCGCCGGAGATCAGCTGGAAGCGCAGATCCACCTCGGGAAACTGCTTCTGCAGCTTGTCGATGCGCGGCATCAGCCAATGCGTGGTGAAGGCGGAGGAGACCGACAGCGTTACCGTCTCGGTGCCCTTGCGGCGCCGCTCGATCTCGACGAGCCCGGTCTCGATGCTGCGAAAGCCTTCGAGCACGCGGCGATAAAGCAGCTCGCCTTCCTCGGTGAGCACCGCGCGTCCCGCAGTGCGGTCGAACAGGCGGACGCCGAGATGCTCCTCGAACTGTCCGAGCATGCGGCTTACCGCCGGCTGCGTGACGTTGAGCTCGGCTGCTGCCGCCGTGAAACTGCCATTGCGCGCCGCTGCGTCGAAGACGAACAGGGCGTTACTGGAGGGCAGCATCCGGCGCAGCTCGGGCATAACGCCATGTTATGGACGCGGTGAGAATTTGGCAATTGCCGAGTTTTGCCAAGTCTGGTGTCATTGGCATCACAGCCTAAAGACAGGGCTTGCGAGCGAAGAATTGGTGCGGTGCACGCTTCGGCCGCGAGTGCTCAAAATTCCTGTCTATAAAGCAGGCTTATGGCGCGCAGTGAGGCACGCCATTGCAGGGAACGAGGCGAGGTCGATCGTTGGACAAACGAGCGGAAAGCGTCGAGATCAGGTCCGCGAGCAAGGCGTATGGCGCCGTTCGCGCTCTCGACGACGTCTCGCTCAATGTCGGCGCCGGCGAGTTCGTCTCGCTGCTCGGCCCCTCCGGCTCCGGCAAGACCACGCTGCTTGGAATTCTCGGCGGCTTCATCCTGCCATCGAGCGGAACCATCCTGTTCGGCGGTCGTGACGTCACCTGGATGCCGCCGCACAAGCGCGACATCGGCGTGGTGTTCCAGAACTACGCACTGTTCCCGCATATGAGCGTCGGCGAGAACGTCGCCTTTCCCCTGCGCGCACGGCGCCTGCCGAAAGCGAGCTGGCCCGACAAGGTGCGCGCAGCGCTCGCGATGGTCGGTCTCGCCGGCTATGAAGAGCGCGGCATCGCGCAGCTCTCCGGCGGCCAGCGCCAGCGCGTGGCGCTGGCGCGTGCGATGATCTTCGAGCCGCGCCTGATCCTGATGGACGAGCCGCTCTCCGCGCTCGACAAGCAGCTCCGCGAATCCATGCAGATCGAACTGCGCGCGCTGCACCGGCGCATCGGCGCCACCATCATCTACGTCACCCACGACCAGCGCGAGGCGCTGACCATGAGCGACCGCGTCGCCGTGATGAAGGACGGCCGGCTGATCCAGATCGACGCGCCCGAGCGGCTGCACGATCATCCCGCGGATTCCTTCGTCGCGAGCTTCATCGGGGAAGCGACGATGCTGCCGGTTCGCCGCGTCGATGCCTCCAGCGTCGCGCTCGGCAATGCGCTCTTGCGCAGCGCCCGCGCCATTCCCTCAGGCGACGCCCTGATGCTCGCCGTGCACAGCGAAAAGCTCTTGATCGACGACGGCGCGCAGGATGCCGCCTGCAACCGGCTGACCGGGACGGTCACCGACATCGTCTACCAGGGCGAGAGTCTCCGCATCTTCCTGGCGCTCGCCGATGGCATCGCGCTCAGCCTGCGCCAGCCGAGCTATCACCAGGCCTACAGCCGCATCCCGCCGCTCGGCGGCAGCCTCACCGTGACCCTTCACCCCGAGGACACCATCGTTGTCCCCAGGGCGGGGGACTGAACTCAAGCCTTGTTCAACCGAGAGAAGAAACCAAAGATGTCGTCAGCAGCCTCGTTCAGCAATTTCAAGGTTCTCACCTTCGACGTCGTCGGCACCTTGATCGATTTCGAGACCGGCGTGCTCTCCGCGGTGCGCAAGATCTCCGGCAAGTCGCCGGCCGAGCTCAGCGATGAGCAGATCTTCGAGCCCTACAAGCGCGGCCGCGACAAGCATTATGAGCGCTCGAGCGAGGCGATGTTCCACGTCTATCGCCATCTCGCCAAGGAGCTCGGGCTTCCCTCCGACGATGCGTCCTGCGATGTGTTCCAGCTTTCGGTGCTGCGCTGGGGGCCGTTCGCGGATTCGGTCGAGGCGCTGAAGCGCCTGCGCACGAAGTTCCGGCTGGTGGCGATGACCAATGCGGATCGCGTCGCGCTCTCCTGCTACGCGCACGCGCTCGGCAATCCCTTCGACGACACCGTCTGCGCCGACGATACCGGCGTTGCCAAGCCGAACCCGGAATTCTTCGCCTACAACAAGGGGCGCCAGTCCGCTTTCGGCTACAAGCAGTCCGACATCCTGCACGTCGCGCAGAGCCAGTACCACGACATCGGGATCGCGCGAAAGCTCGGCTACAAGGTGTGCTGGATCGAGCGCCGCCAGGGCATCGCCGGGTTTGGCGGAACGCCGGCGGTGGAGACGCTGACCAAGCCGGACTTCCACTTCCCGACGCTGAAGGCGCTGGCCGACGCGGCGATCGGACCGGCGGCGTAAGGCATGAGCGGCGGCATGACACGGGACTGGAGCGCATTGCCATCGGCCAACTCGCTGTGGGAAGCCACGGCGGAGCCGGCGCGCGCGTTTCCCGTGCTGTCGGGCGAGCGACAGGCGGATGTGGTGATCATCGGTGCAGGCTACACGGGCCTGTCCGCCGCGCACCACATCGCCAAGAGCGGTTTGTCGCCGGTCGTGCTGGAGGCGAACCGTCCCGGCTGGGGCGCAAGCGGTCGCAATGGCGGGGTGATCACCGCGAAATTCCGCCTGTCGTTCCGCGAGATCGACGCGGCGCATGGCCGCGCCATGGCGCAGCGCATGTACGAGATCGCGCATGAATCGACTGACATGGTCGAGGAGCTGGTGTCCGAATTCGGCATCGCCAGCGCGGCGCTGACACGCACGGGCCAGGTCAAGGCTGCGCATAACGAGACGACGCTGAAGGCCGCGATCGACGAAGCCAACTGGATGACGCGCGAGATGGGCTCCGCTGAAGTCCGCATCCTCGACAAGCGCGGGGTGCGTGACGAAACCGGCTCCGACATCTTTGTCGGCGGCGTGCTCAATCCCGGCTCCGGCGGCATCCACCCGCTGAACTATCTGCGCGGGCTCGCAAATGGTGTGGCGAGCCGCGGCGTTCCCATCTTCCAGGAGTCGCCGGTGGTCAAACTCCGGCGCGAGAACGGCGGCATCGTCGCCGAGACGCCGCAAGGCGCGGTGCGCGCAAAACAGGCGATCATCGCCACCAACAGCTACTCCGATCTCACCAGCGCGACCGCGCACGTGCAGCGCACGCTGATCCCTTTCCGCAGCGCCATGGTCGCGACCGAGCAGCTGCCGCGCAATCTCGCGGGAAAGCTGATGCCGACGGGGCGCACCTACACCGAGACCAAGCGCATGATGCGCTGGTTCCGCATGGTCGACAACCGCGTCATCTTCGGCGGCCGCGGCGCCTTCGGCAAGCAGGACTCGCAAGCTGCCTTCGACGCCTTGCGCAAGGCGATGGTCGGCATCTTCCCGGATCTCGCCGATGTGCCGCTCGCGTACAAATGGTCGGGCCTCGTCGGCATGACCCTGGACTCGGTGCCGCATATCGGCCGGCTCGACGACCGCACGCTGGTCTCGATGGGCTACAACGGCGCGGGTGTTGCGATGTCGAGCCTGATGGGCCGCTATCTCGCCGCCTTCGTGCGCGGCGAGACGCCCGAGGTAGGGCTGCTCGATATCAGGCGCATGAAGGCGATCCCGTTCTATCCGCTGCGCGAGCCCGCCGTGCGCATGGTCGCCGGCTGGTACCAGTTTCTCGATGCGATCGGTCAGTGAGATTATTTGGTGATGGAGGAGGCGAGGATGATGACGAAACGGCATTCTGGATTTGGCTACGCCCTGTTGGGCGCCATCGCGTTTAGCGGCACCGCGGCGAGCGCCGCCGAGCAGATCACCTTCGTCTCGCAGGGCGGCGCCTATCAGGCGGCGCAGACGGTGGCGATCCTCGATCCCTCCGCCAAGAAGCTTGGCATCACCATCAACCAGGACTCCATTCCCGACGCCTGGCCCGCGATCAAGACGCAGGTCGGCAGCGGCAAGCCGATCTGGGACGTCGTCGATACCCCCACCGGAAACTGCCTGCGCGGCGGCGAGCAGGGGCTGATCGAGAAGCTCGACTTCTCGAAGATTCCAAACGGCGCGGCGATGCCGGAGGCCTATCGCAGTCCCTATTCGGTGTCATACGAGTTCTATTCCAGCGTGCTGTCCTACAGCCAGAAGACGTTTCCGAAGGACGCGCCGAACAGCTGGGTGGATTTCTGGGACGTCAAGAAATTCCCCGGCCGCCGCGCGCTACGCAATCACCCGATCGCCACGCTCGAGGCCGCGCTGATGGCCGACGGCGTCGCGCCCGACAAGCTCTACCCGCTCGACGTCGACCGCGCCTTCAAGAAGCTGGAGGAGATCAAGCCGCACATCACGGTGTGGTGGACCTCAGGCGCGCAATCGGCGCAGCTGCTCAACGACGGCGAGGTCGACATGGAGATGGCGTGGAACGGCCGCGTCAGCGCCGTGGCCAAGGAGGGTGCAAAGGTCTCCTTCACCTACAACCAGGGCGTCCTTCAGAGCACCTCGCTCTGCATCCTCAAGGGCGCGCCGAATCTGGAGACGGCAGTCAAATTCGTCAACGAGGCCGTCGATCCCGTGCACCAGGCCAATCTGCCGCTCAACATCGACTACGGCCCGGGCAATCCGAAGGCGTTCGAGACCGGCGTGATCAAGCCCGAGCGTGCCGCGCAGCTGCCGAGCGAGCCGGCGAACGCGGCTAAGCAGGCGCTGATGTCCTACGCCTGGTGGTCCTCGCCCGCGGGCGAGGCCGCCGAGAAGCGCTGGGCGTCGTTCATGCAGAAGTAAGCGAGGTCAGCCTTGGCGACATCCATGCCAGATTCCTCCCAAAAGCATCAGCGCCGCGAGCATGCGCTGATGCTGGCATTGGTGTCGCCGGCGCTGCTCGTGATTCTTCTCCTGATCGTGCTGCCGGTCGGGTGGCTCGCCTGGCAGTCGATCTACCATGACGGTTTCACGCTGGAGAACTATCGCCGGGTCTTCACGGAAGACATCTACTGGCGCAGCTTTGCGCTGACCTTCGAGATCAGCCTCGCGGTGACAGTCATCGCGCTGCTGCTCGGCTATCCCGTCGCCTATCTCGCCAACGCCGTGCCGAAGGGCTGGAGCATCCTCATCCTGTCGCTGGTGGTGCTGCCGTTCTGGACGTCCGTGCTGGTCCGCGCCTATGCTTGGCTGGCGCTGCTCCAGCGCACCGGCGTGATCAACCAGTTCCTGCGCTATCTCGATGTCATCTCCGAGCCGCTCGCGCTCGTGCACAACACGTTCGGCACGGTGGTTGCGACCGTGCACATCCTGCTGCCGTTCATGGTGCTGCCGCTCTATGCCACCATGCAGAAGATCCCCGGTGATTTGATGCAGGCCGGCGCGAGCCTGGGGGCGAGCCCGTCGCTTACCTTCTTCCGCGTGTTCCTGCCGCTGTCGTTGCCGGGCGTGCTCGCCGGCTGCACCATGGTGTTCGTGCTCTGCCTCGGCTTCTACATCACGCCGGAATTGCTCGGCGGCGGCCGCACCGTGATGGTGTCGATGCTGGTGAGCCGCAATGTCGAACTCTACAACCAGTTCGGCGCCGCGAGCGCGGTCGCCGTGGTGCTGCTCCTGAGCGTGCTCCTGATCTTCTTCGCCGTCAGCCGCTTCATCTCGCTCGATCGCGTGTTGGGGCAAAAATGACGCGCACTTCGCCCGCACGGATTGTCCTCTACGTGATCAGCGCGCTGGTGCTGGTCTATCTGATCCTGCCCGTCCTGATCATCGCGCCGATCTCGTTTTCCAGTGCGCGCTTCCTGACGTTCCCGCCGCCGTCGTTCTCGCTGCGCTGGTACCAGCAATATTTCGCCAATCCCGCCTGGATGCAGGCGACGCGGGTAACGCTGACGGTCGCCTTCTTCACGGTCCTGATCGCAACGCCGTGCGGGGTTGCTGCGGCCTACGCGATCAGCCAGTCGAAGCTGCGCATCATGCGCATCATCCACATGGCACTGCTGCTGCCGCTGGTGGTGCCGATCATCATCACGGCGGTCGGCATTTTCTTCGTCTATGCAAAGGTCGGCCTGGTCGCGACCATGCCCGGCCTCGTGCTGGCGAATGTGATGCTGGGCCTGCCCTACGTCGTCATCTCGGTGCTCGCGGGCTTGCAGAGCTTCGATCCGGCGCAGGAGATGGTGGCGCGCAGCCTCGGCATGAACCGCCTGCGCAGCTTCTTCGCGGTGACGCTGCCGCAGATCAAGTCCAGCGTGGTCGCGGGCGGCATCTTCGCCTTCATCTCGGCGATGGACGAGACCATCGTCGCGCTGTTCATCTCCGGCGGCCAGTATCAGCCTCTGACCAAGCGCATGTTCACCGCGCTGCGTGACGAGATCGACCCGACCATCGCCGCGATCTCGACGCTGATGACGGTGGCGTCGTTCATGCTGGTGCTGCTGGCGAGCACGCGGGGGAAGAGGGGCGGGTGAGGGGGGCTCCGGTCTCCGCCGTCATCACCCGCGAAAGCGGGTGATCCAGTATTCCAGAGCCGGTAGTGGTTCCTCGATAGGCCGCGGCGTACTGGATTCCCCGCCTGCCGCCTACGCTAAAGCTTCGGCGCCCCTGGACCGCAGCCCCGGCGAAGCCTTGGCGTAGCCGGGTCGCGGGGAATGACAGCGAGTGTGCTGTTAAGCCTTCGCCCCAAGCCACGCCAGGATCATCTCCACGATCTGCGTCCGGCTCGTCGCCAGCACCCTGGGCTCGCTGAGGTCGCGGTCGAACAGGGCGCCGAAGGTGTGGCGGTTGGCGACGCGAAAGAAGCAGTAGGAAGAGATGGCGAGGTGCAGGTCGATGGCGTCGACGTCGTCGCGGAAGACGCCTTCGCCGCGGCCGCGCTCGAGGATGCCGTCGAGTGTCGCGATCACGCTGGCGTTGAGCTGGCGCAGTTGCAGATTCTGCTTCAGGTGCTTGCCGTGGTGGATGTTCTCGATGCTGACGAGGCGGATGAAGTTCGGATTGCGCTCGTCATGGTCGAAGGTGGCCTCGATCAGCCGGCGCAATCCCTCGCGGGCGTCGCAGCTTTCGATGTCGAGCTGGTCCTCCAGCGCGCGGATGCTGCGATAGGCCTCCTCCAACACCGCGAGATAGAGCTGCTCCTTGCCGCCGAAGTAGTAATAGATCATCCGCTTGGATGTGCGCGTGCGCGCCGCGATCGCATCGACGCGGGCGCCGGAATAGCCCTCCGAGGCGAATTCGGCCATCGCCACTTCGAGGATGTCGCGCTTGGTGCGCTCGGGGTCGTTGGTGCGCTTCGATGGGGGCGGCATACGCTCGAGCATCACTGTTTCTCCCGCCAGTTTCCACGGATCACCTTGAAGGTGAAGGCAAATTTCACCCGTCGGGGCACTGATCCAATGCGTATTGCATAA
Organism: Bradyrhizobium sp. LA6.1; assembly: GCF_040547805.1. Taxonomy (NCBI): domain Bacteria; kingdom Pseudomonadati; phylum Pseudomonadota; class Alphaproteobacteria; order Hyphomicrobiales; family Nitrobacteraceae; genus Bradyrhizobium; species Bradyrhizobium sp. LA6.1. The sequence goes on from NZ_JBEPQK010000005.1 coordinate 123,154, forward strand.
ACGTACTAGTTCGTACATTATCGCTCCAAACCAAAGTTGCGGCAACCAGAACCAGAAAACGCGCGCGAGGCGATCTGCCTGACGCGAACCGCACCGGCCACATGGGGAGGAGCTTTCAATGACGTTGACGTCAACCGCACCGCTGCGCGCATCATCCAGCGCGGAAGCCACGCCGAACAGGCTGCCGAAGCGCGCCGCGCTGGTCAGCTTCGTCGGCAGCATGCTCGAATACTACGACTTCTTCATCTACGGCACCGCGGCGGCGCTGATCTTTCCAAAAGTGTTCTTCGCCAATGTCGATCCCTCGACCGCGTCGCTGCTCGCGTTGCTCTCCTTCGGCATCGGCTATATCGCCCGGCCCGTGGGCGCCGTCATCCTCGGCCATTTCGGCGACCGTATCGGCCGCAAGACGGTGCTCTTGTTCACGCTGGTGCTGATGGGCGGCTCGACGCTGGCGATCGGCCTGCTGCCGGATGCCAAGACGATCGGCAACGCCGCGCCTGTCATCCTGACGCTGCTCCGCCTGTTGCAGGGCCTGTCGGCCGCCGGCGAGCAGAGCGGAGCCAACTCCCTGACGCTGGAGCATTCCGCCAATTCCAACCGCGCCTTCTTCACGAGCTGGACCCTGAGCGGCACCCAGGCTGGCGCCATCCTTGCAACACTGGTGTTCATCCCGGTGTCGAGCCTGCCGGAAGACCAGCTGTTGAGCTGGGGCTGGCGCATTCCGTTCCTGCTCTCCGCGCTCGTGCTGCTGGTCGCCTATCTGGTGCGGAGGACCATGCCGGAAACGCCCGTCTTCGAAGACATCAAGGACAAGGCGCAGGTGGCGCGCTTTCCCGTCGTTAGGCTCTTGCGCGACTACTGGCCGGACGTGCTGCGCGTGATCGTCTGTGCGCTGATCGCCACCGTGAGCACGATGACCGCGGTGTTCGCGCTCGGCTATGCCACCAGCAAGTTCGGCGTCGCGCGCCCGACCATGCTGTGGGCCGGCGTGCTCGGCAATGTCACCGCGCTGATCACCCAGCCGCTGTGGGCGCTGCTGGCCGACAGGATCGGCCGCAAGCCGGTGTTCATCGGTGGCGTGCTCGGCTGTGCGGTGCTGGTGTTCCCGTACTTCATGCTGGTGACATCAGGGAATACGCTGGCGATCTTCGCCGCGGCGATGATCCTCTCGGGTGTCATCTACGCCGCGCCGAACGCGATCTGGCCGTCGTTCTATGCGGAGATGTTCGACGCGCGCGTGCGTTACTCCGGCACGGCGATCGGCACGCAGCTCGGCTTCCTCGCCGCCGGCTTCACGCCGCTGGTGAGTGCGAGCCTGGTCGGCGAAGGGCCGAACGGCTGGATTCCCGTGGCAATCTTCGTTGCCTGCTGCTGCGTGATCTCGGCGGCATCAGCGGCCACCGCGCGCGAAACCCACAATGTCGACATCGCCGATCTCGGCAAGCAGCGCGCTTGAGTCGGGATGAGTGAAAGTCGCATGTTGACCAACGCAGTTTCGACCGCCAGCGGGCCGATCATCGGCGCCGAGCAGAACGGCATACGCGCCTTCAAGGGCGTGCCGTTCGCGACCGCGCGGCGCTTTGCCAGGGCGACACCGCCGCTCGCGTGGACGGAGCCGCGCCAATGCACGGACTACGGCGCTTACGCGCCGCAGCCCGGCCATCTCGATCATGCTGACGAGGAATCCTGTCTCAGCCTGAACATCTGGGCGCCGGCGGCGGATCACCCGCTGCCGGTCAAGTTCTTCATCCATGGCGGCGCCTTCGTCACCGGCGGCGGCGCCGACTATCACGGCTCCTTCCTCGCCGCCCACGGCCCGGCCGTCATCGTCACCATCAACTACCGGCTCGGGCCGCTCGGCTTCCTGCAACTGCATCGTCACGGCCTCACCGAAGCCAACAACCTCGCGCTCCAGGATACGCTCGCAGCGCTCGATTGGGTCCGGGCCAACATTGCGAATTTCGGCGGCGATCCGGATGCGATTACGCTGTCGGGACAATCCGCCGGCGCCTCCATGGTGATCGCGCTCGCAACCCTGCCGCAGACAAGAGGCAAGTTTATCCGTGCGCTCGCGCTGAGCGCGCCCGGCCGAAACATCGTGAGCGCCGATCATGCCGACGATGTCGCGCGCCACGTGCTCGAGGAGCTCGAGCTTGCGCGCGATCCCAGCGCGATTGCGTCCGTGCCGCTGCCAAAGCTGTTTGCGGCGGTAAAGCGCGTCGGACGCAGGCTCGCGGACGAGACCGACGCAGGCACCGTGTTCGGTCCGGTGCTCGACGGCACCGTCATCGCGCGCGAGCCGCGCGACGTCTTCGCCGACGGAACTTTGCGTGACATTCCGCTCTGGCTCGGCTCCTGCCGCGACGAGATGGTGATGTTCCTGAAGAGCGTGCCGCCGGCCGCGATGATCCGCACCACCGAGCGACAAGTGCGCGCGGCGTTCGGCGATGCCGGCTGGTGCCGGCTGCTATCCTATTATCGCGCCAACGCGCGCCTCGACGAGGATCCGTACGAGGCGCTGTTGTCGGATGCGTTCTGGCATCGCCCCATGGCCGATCTCGCGCGGCGTCATGCTGCGGCAGGCGGCGCGGTGTGGTTGAGCCGGTTCGATCATCGCCCAGCGCTGGAGCCGTTCCTGTCGCAGGGGCCGACACACGGTGCGGACAACGCCTGCCTGTGGGCGCATCTGCCTGATTTCATCGATCGGCCGATCCTCAAGCGCAAGGGCGGGCCGATGACGCCGGCCGACATTGATGTCGCCGCGCGGTTTCAGGTGAGCGTCTTGCGCTTCGTCACGACCGGCAGGCCGGATATCGCTCAAGCCTGGCCGCGGTTCGAGCCGGGCCATGAGCCGCTCGCGATCTTCGGCCAGCCGTTTCACATCGTGCCGCTCAACGACGGCGCACGCTTCCGCGTGTGGGCGGAGCTATTGGCGCAATCCGGAGCAGCGCAAGCTGTGACTGCGATGTAGCAAGGCAGCACCATGAGATTAGACTCCATGATGCGTCGCCTGAAACACCGAGATGTTGTCGCTTAGCCAATCGGTTACCGGGCGCGGAGCGTGGCCAGTCAACTCGCGAACAGTTGACGTGGTTTCTGCGAGGACCGATTCGTAGAAAAGGCGATCCAGACCGAGCAGCAGGTCGGCGACAAATTCGTTGAGTCCAGACGCCATCAGCTTCTCACGCTGCTCCGCAGGGCTTCGGTGCTGATATGTGACGACACGTCCAAGCAGTCTGGACATTTCATTTGCTATCTCAGGCATGCTGACCGCGGTTGGCCCGGTCAGATGATAGGCGCGCTGGGACGTTAAGTGCGCGTCGTCGAGAAGCACAGCGAAAGCCGAGTCCGCCACATCGCGCGTGTCGATCAAGTTGACCAATCCATCGCCGGCTGCCCCGCCCCATGCGTCATTGGCGACTGGAGCGCCAGCCCGTGCCAGGATATCGACGAAACTCGATGGCCGCAAAACCGTGAAGCCTACGTCGCAGGCCGCAAGATGCGCCTCAATTTGCGCATGCCAGTCGAACGGATGTAGCCGAGACGGTGGTCCCAACACGGACAATTTGACGATGTGGCCTACGCCGGCGGCCACGGCTGCGTCGATCAGCGCAATTTCATTGGCGACTTGCCGGGGGGACGTGCCGTGGGCGAGGAACAGACGGTCAACTCCGCGCAGCGCGTTGTCCAAAGTCGATCGCGCATCGAAGTCCACGGTCGCAAGCGAAACTCCGGACGGCAGACGTCCAGCATCCGACGTGCGGGTCAATGCCACAATCTCAACCGGTTCCGTGAACAGTTTCGAAATCAAGGCGGAGCCCACGCGACCTGTGGCTCCAGCAACGGCAATGCGCGTGCGGCCGGCGCCACGCTGGGAGGGGTTGAACATCCGGATAACCTTCCGTATCTTGGAACGATCAGTTCAAGATACGTGGAACGATCGTTCCATGATGTCAAGTGGGAATGGCATGAGTGGAAAACCCCAATTCGATGACGATGCCGTGATCAATTCCGCGATGGATGTGTTCTGGCGTCACGGCTATTCGGCTTCGTCGATCGATCAACTGACGACAGCGATGGGCTTGTCGCGGTCGAGTATGTACAAGCGATTTCAAGACAAGGACGGGCTATTCGAAGAGGTCCTTTCGGCTTACATCGAGCGCGTCGAGCGGCGCATGAGCGCCGTTCGAGGCGAGACGAAGCGCCAACAGCTTGAAGCGCTGTTGCACGAATTCTTGCCCAGAGCGGGCAAGACGGCGCGGCCCGCTGGATGCATGCTGGCCCGATCGTGCGCTGAGATGGTGGACCTGCCTCCGGCAGGCCAGTCGGTCGCGCGGCAGGGACTTACGCGGCAGCGCGCGATCCTCGGCGGCATTTTACGCGAGGCGGTCGCAAGTGGAGAATTGGCGGTGACAGCTGACATCGACGGATTGGCGTGGCACTACCTCGGTGTGTTGCAGGCGATAATGAATTTGCCGCAAGCCGGCGCGACTGTTGGCGAGCTTCGCCGTGTCGTAGAACTTGCAATGTTGGCATGGCCGTTCCTCCCGCCTGCGAGCCAATCCAGGCCTACATAGGGGCATCGAGCGATCGCTCCATGATGATCGTGCGCTCATCGCCAAAGTAGCTGTCGCGCACGGCCTTGAACCCGAGCCGCGCGTAGAACGATTCCGCGGTGACCGAAGACGGGACGGTCAACAAAGCGATCTCTCGCTCGCGCGCGATGCGCTCGATCTCGGCCATCAGGAACTTGCCGATCCCCTGCGCCTGAACGTCGGGAGCCACGAAGACCGTGCGGACGACGCTTCCGTCAAGGCTCGCCGTTCCAACGACGCGGCCGCCAAGGGCGGCAACAAGGACCGTGCGTTTGCGGATCAGCTCCAGAACGGCGGTCGGGCTGAAGCTATGCTCGACCCGTTCGATGATCTCGTCTGTGTAATCCCTCGCATTTGTCTCGCGCAGTGCGCGCAGAATGACGGCGCTGATTTCGCCGCTATCCTCTTCGCGCGCCGGGCGGATGCTGCAATCCATGAATCCCTCCACCTGCCCGGCAGTCGCTAGCGTTCACTGCACCATCGCCGCAGCGATCTTCTCCGCCGACATCAGCACCGGGAAATTGGTATTGGCGCATGGCACCACGGGGAAGATCGAGGCGTCGACGACGCGCAGGCCCTGAACGCCTTTGACGCGGCCTTGATTATCGACCACCGCCATCGGATCGTCGGCCCGGCCCATGCGGCATGAGCACGAGGCGTGCCACACCCCGATGGTCGCCTTGCGGACGAAGGCTTCCAGCGCATCGTCGTCGTTCATCACCTGGTCGAAGGTGAAACCTTCGACGACGAAATTGTCGATCAGGTAGTGGCGCAGCGCCGCCGGCCCGTCCATCAAGGTCGCGGCGATCTTGGTCAGGATCCTGTTCTTGGTATTGACCACGCCGATCTTGCGCACCTTGTCCGTATAGGCGGCCGGAAACGGCTTGTCCGTCACCGCTTTCACCACGTCGCTCATCTGCACGGCCGCCATCTTGCGGAAGCCGCTCATCAGGCGATCGAGGTCGCGGCGGTCGGACAGCAGATTGAACTCGACGATCGGCTCGGCGGCGGGATCGCGCGAGGCGAGCTTGACCTGTCCGGTCTCGGAATAGGTCTTGTTGACGAAGGTCAGCAGCGAGCCGATCTGCTCGCCGACCGCGTGCCAGGCCGATTTGCTGAGCAGGACGACGAACATGTCGCCCTTCGGTACGCCCGACAGCCCGGATGAATAACGCAGGCCAAGCTGCATGTGGCGCCTGGTGTGCTCGTTCATGCGCGCGCCGCGGCGGACAAAGGACGACAGCGAAATCGAGGGATGATCCATCAGGCGCTGACCGACGCCTGTCAGCCCCATCAGGACCGGAATGCCCATATCCTTGAGGTGACCGACCGGGCCGATGCCGGCGCGCAGGAGATGCGCCGGCGAATGGATGGCGCCGCTGGACAGGATGATCTCGCGGCCTCGGAATTCCTGTTCCCGTCCGTCGACCATCGCCTTCACGCCGACGCATTGCGTGCCTTCGAACAGCAGCTCCCTGACCTGCGTGTTGGTGGAGATGGTGAGATTGGCGCGCTTGCGCGTGTCACGATCGAGATAACCCATCGCGGCCGAGACGCGTTGCTCGGCCTGATTGGAATGCGTCACCGGAAAATAGCCGTCGACGAACTCGCCGTTCTGGTCCGGCACGAACTGATGGCCGGCCTGCTGGAAGGCGTCGGCGAACGCCTGCGAATGCCGCGTCCAGTGCTCACGCGGAATTCTGCGTACCGGAATTCGGCCGTTCTTGCCGTGGTACGGGCCGTCGAAATCGAGGTCGCGCTCGACCTTCTTGAAGAAGGGCAGCACGTCGTTCCAGCTCCAGCCGTCGGCGCCCCGCGCGTCCCATTCATCGTAGTCGGTCGGTGCGCCGCGGTTGGCCATCTGGCCGTTGATCGACGAGCCGCCGCCGAGCACGCGCGCCTGCTCGTATTTGCGTAAAGGAGGACGCGCTTCGTTCGGATTGTTGTGGCTGACGATCTGGGTCGTGACCTTGAGTTCGGTCCAGTGGAAGCGGGGATCGAAATAGGCCGTGCCCGGATAGCTGTCCCTGATCTCGGCGGGCTCGTTGCCGGGCGGTGTGTCCTGTCCGGCCTCGCACAGCAGGACCTTGTTCGCGCTCTTTGCGGAGAGCCGGTGGGCCAGCACGGACCCCGCCGAGCCGCCGCCGACGATAATGAAGTCGTACACGATTGGCGTTTCCTCTTGGTCTTGTCCGGGAAACGTAGCGTGTTATTTTCCCGAGGTCACGTCGGCATTGCCGCGACAGTTCGTAACTCGCATTGCTTGCCTGGCAACCACGATCGTGTAATTCTTCTGGCAGCGCCGATTTGATCCTCAGCTTGCGGGCGCTTCTACAAATGCAGCTAAAGAGACGTAGCTAAATTGACTAGCCAGTCCTGCATCCCCCGCATAGCGAGAACGATCGGCCATTCCGAATGGGAGGGGCCAAATGAGATTTGCTGCCATCGCGGATGTGCATGGGAATCGTCCGGCACTTGAAGCCGTCCTTGCGGACATTGCCATGCTCGGCATCGCTGAGGTCGTGAACCTCGGCGACCACGTCAGTGGCCCGCTCGAGGCAGCCAGGACCGCGGACCTGTTGATGGCGAGGGGCTTTCCGTCGATACGGGGCGACCAAGATCGAATCCTCGTCGAGCTCTGGCAGGCCGGCGGCTCCGCTCGCAGCGATTTCCGTCAGCTCGCGCGCAAGCACTTCGACTGGATGGCAAGCATGCCGTCCACGCTCATGTACAAGGGACGGGTGTTCCTGTGCCATGGATCGCCAAGGGATGACGCAGCTTTCTGGCTCGACCACATCGCCGACGACGGCTGCCCGCGTCCGAGCGGCATCGACGCGATCGAGGCTGAAGCTGAGGGGATCGACGCCGAGATCATCCTGTGCGCCCACACCCACATTCCGCGCGTGGTGCGTTTGAGGGATGGACGTCTGGTCGTGAATCCCGGCAGCGTCGGCTTGCCCGGTTATGACGGGAAGGCGCCCGTTCCTTACGTGGTCGAGGTCGGTACGCCGCATGCGTGCTACGCGATTCTGGAGCATGCCGGCGCAGACTGGTCCGCGACGATCCGCTACGTGCCCTACGACACCTCGGCTATGGCCGCACTGGCGCGCAGCAAAGGCATGCTCAGCTGGGCAAGCGCGATTGCGACGGGTTGGGTTCAGCGCGAGCAGGCCTGCCGCTAGGCAACAGCAAGACCGTCAGTTCGGACACGGTTGTCCCGCAGCGCCCCACAGGGCCATGTCCTTGACGTGGTCCTCGAAGGTGCCCGGTGGGGTCGTGCGGCCAGCTCCGGGCGCCCATCCGCGCGGGATGAAGCCGTTCAGCGATGCGTCGTGCCGTAGATGCGCCAGCAGGCCCACAGCGTCGCGGCCGCCATTGCGCTTGGGGTCCTTCAGCTGCGTACAGATCTCGGCGCCGCTCTTGCCGAACCAGATGAACTCGACTGGCGCCAGCTGCCAGTCGATACCGGCACGCGGCGGTGACGGCGCCGGGTCGTTCGCCTGGGTAGAGGTCATGTGACAGGTCGAGCAGGCAACCTTCTCGGCCCCGATGCGGCTGTCGCCGCCGTGGATGTTCATGCCGTGGACGCGCGGCCTGGTTTCGCCTGCCGGCGTCCAGATCGGTATGGCCTTGGCGTCGACGTGGCAGTTGGCACAGCGCGGATGGGTCACCACGGCTTCAATCCGCTTCCAGGCCTCCAGACCTTCGGCGCGGCTGACGCTGCCCGGCGGCAAAGCGTCCTTGTTCGCTTCGTCCTTGGCCGCGACAATCCCGGTGAGAGCCGCAATTGTCGAAGCGGCGAAAGCGAGCACAATGAGAGAACTCTTCATGGCTCGCCTCACACGAAATCGATGAACTTGTTGAAAGGCATTTCGCGGATGCGCTGCCCGGTCGCGGCGAAGATCGCGTTGGCGAGTGCGGGGGCGGCTGGCGGAACAGGCGGCTCTCCGACGCCTCTCACCTTGGGATCGTTCTCGAGCCCGCGAACTTCGATGACGGGGCATTGGTAGATCCGCATCGCTTCGTGGTGATTGTAGTTGGTCTGCTGCACCGCGCCCTTGGCGTAGGTGAGCTCGCAATTGATGGCGTGGCCGAGGCCCCAAATGACGCCGCCCTGCACCTGGTTCTCGAAGTTGACGGGATCGACCACCTTGCCGACGTCGACAGCGACCCAGACCTTGTCGATCCTTATGCCTCGCTCCGTCTTCGTGACTTCGACGACTTCGGCTGTCGGCGTGCCGAAGGATTCAACGAACGCGACGCCGCGGCCCCTACCGTTTCCGAGTGGTCCCTTCCAGTCCGACATTTCCGCGACCGTTTCCAGCACCTTGCGATAATGCGGCACGGTGCACATCGCGATGCGCGCCTTCATGGGATCGAGACCCGCCGCGTGGATCAGCTCGTCGATGAAGCTCTCGGTAAAGAAGCCCGATGTCGAGGCGCCGACCGACCGCCACGTGGTGCTCGGCGAAAGCCCCTGCGCCTCGTAGCTTGTGGCCCGGAAATTGGGGATGTCGTAATAGACATTCCACAGGCCGGCAGCCAATTGCCCGTCGGGATCCTTCGAGGGTGTGCCCGAACGCTCGAGCAGCCCCTTGAGCGGAGCAGTCGAGGCCAGTTGCAGATCGGCTGCGACGATCTTGCTCTTGTCGATGCTGCCTCGGTGCCGGGCGATCGCGATCTGCCGCGGAATGTCCTGGAGGAAATCCTCCTCGCGCGAGAACACCAGCTTGATCGGCGTTCCCTTCATCTGATTGGCGATCTCGGCGACAACGCGGACGTTCTCGTATTCGAGACGGTGGCCGAAGCTTCCACCCGTCCACTGATTGTGGAAGGTGACCTGTTCCGGCTTGAGGCCGATCGCCGTCGCCGCGACATATTGCACGAAACGGGGGCTCTGATGGCCGACCCAGATCTCCATCCCCTTGTCGGTGACGAGGCCGATCCCGTTCAACGGCTCGAGCGGCTGATGCCCCACATAGGGCGCGCGATATTCGGCCTCGACAAGCTTGCCCGTCTTCAGCCCGGCTTCGATATCGCCGGTCTTCCGCCACTCCTTGCCCAGGAATTCAGGCTTGAACGAGGATTCAAGAACCTTCCAATGATCCGCCTGCTCGGCGGGATAGGCCGAGGGCGCCCACTCGCAAGTGACGGCGTCAACCGCCTTCATCGCGTACCAGCTGTTCGTGGCGATCACCGCGACGCCATTCTTGATTTCCAGGATCTTCTTGACCCCCGGCATCGATCGCGCCTTGCTGGCGTCGTATGACTTCAGGGGTTGGCCCTTGCCAGGGTTCAGCTTGACGGCGGCATAGAGCATGCCGTCCATCTTCTGGTCGATGCCGAACTTCAGCTCGCCCATGACCTTCGCGCGAACGTCGAGGCGCATCATCGGCTTGCCCAGCATGCGCCATTTCGACGGATCGCGCGGCTTGGCATCGAGCACCGGCGGAATCTTTGCGGCGTCCACGGAGAGACCGACGTAGGCGATCTTGGTGCCGTTGGGCAGGATCACATGGCCTGATTGGGTGCGCAGGTCGGCCACGGCGACACCCGAACGCTTGGCAGCGGCGGCCTTCAGCGTCTCGCGCGCGACCGCGCCGGCAACGCGCAGCTTTTCATAGGTGTCCGGCAGCGTGCTCGACCCGCCGGTCATCTGCAGGCCGGACTCTCTCAGCCATTCGAGCGTCTTGGCGCGCGCTTCCTCGGCGGCGGGACTTTGGTCCGCAGCCACGAACGGTGCGAACTCGTCGGCAAAACCGGTGTTGAAATAGGCGGGGCTGGGGCCGGCGAAGCGAACTTCGAACTGGCCGGGATCGAGGTCCATCTCTTCGGCGATCATGATCGGCTGCACCGAGCCGACGCCCTGGCCGATATCGGCGTGCTGGGCGATCAGCGTGATTTTTTCGGGGCTGATCTCGACCCAGGGATTGAAGGTCACGGAGTTCGGCCCGAGACTGGTGCTCAGGGGATTGTCACTGGCAGTCGCGGCTTGTGCTGCGTCGCTATAGGAACCGAACGCGATGCCGCCAGCCACGGCGGCGGAACCGAAAACGAAAGTGCGGCGGGAAAGCGTCTGAAGTCCCATTTCACTTCCCCACCATCTTTGCGGCAGCCGCGTGGATCGCGGTGCGAATGCGCGGGTAGGTGCCGCAACGGCAGAGGTTGCCGGACATCACTTCGTTGATGTCCTCGTCCGTCGGCTTGTCGATCAATCCAAGCAGCGAGATGGCCTGCATGATCTGGCCGGTCTGGCAGTAGCTACACTGCGGAACCTGATGTTCGATCCAGGCCTGCAGAACGGGATGCTGCTCCCTGTTGTCCAATCCTTCGAGCGTGACGACCGACTTGCCGGCGAGATCGCCAATGCGGGCCTGGCAGGATCGCACGGCGGCTCCGTCGATCTGGACGGTGCAGGCACCGCATTGCGCGACGCCGCAGCCATATTTCGGACTGGTGATGCCGAGCTCGTCGCGGAGCACCCAGAGCAGGGGCATCTCGGGAACGACGTCGACCTGGCGCTTGGTCCCGTTGACCGTGAGCTCGATCATGTCGATGTTCCTTTCGCGCGTCCTCGCGGGACGTGAGGTCGAACAGGCACGCTCCAGCGAGCGTCGTCGAAGGTTGGACCGGCGTGGTCAGCGTGCCGCGCAAGCGCCGATGCTGTCAAACGACGACCCCGCAGCATTTGCGAATTCGCACGAAGAGTATGGTGTGAATTTTTGCCGCGCCTTTGGCGCGATTGACAATCGATTCAATTGCCGCTGATCGTCTGGAAGGGCGATCAGGGCAGGAACGGCACCGGATTGGCCGCGCGGTAGACCAGATTGATCAACGTGTTGATGTCGAACACCGGAAGGCCCGAGACTTCGGCAACGTCCTTCGAGAACGGGCACATGTTGGTGCATTCGAACAGGATCGCACCCGGGTTTTTGCAGGACGCCATGAAGGCTTCCGTCATCTCGATCATCTCGGCACGGAGCACGTCGGTGTCCAGCTCCTCGCGGCCGAGAATGTAAGTCGCGGGGAATTGCGCATCGGGCTTCATGCCCTGGATCTGGACGGCGATCTCGTCCGGCGACCAGCCAACGCCGCGGAAATGCGCCTCGTTCATGTGGTGGCCGCGTTCGGTGAAGATGCCGATGACCTTGCCCGGCGGCAGCATGGCATGAATCAACGGCGCCTGGATCAGGCTCGAGGTGAAGACCGGGATGTTCACGGCGGCCGCGAGCTGCTTCTGGAATGGCGCGAGGAAGCCGCAGCTCGTCGTGATCGCCTTGACGCCGTCGGCTTCCAGCTCTCGGGCGGCCGTGATGAACGGCTCAAGCAGGGCGGGATCGGGATGGTCGCCCATGATCCTGGTGGCGTGAGCGCCGCGCACGATCTTGTAGCGCACCGGGAAGTCATAGGAGAGCGCATTGCCGATGTCACCGCGCGGGCGCGGGAAGCGGGTGTCGAGCATCAGGATGCCGATCGTCTCGCCGTAATTCGTGAAGCCGCCGCGGAGTTTCATAGGTTTCCCCACCGATTCGGGATGGTTGCGACCGCAGTCTAGTGCGTCTCGTGAAACCGGCTCAAGAACGCCTTCAGCCGTTCGCTGCGGGGCTGGCGGATGGTCTCTTCGGGCGTGCCGATCTCGGCCATGATGCCGTCGTTCATGAAGCCGACGCGGGTGGAGACGTCGGCGGCGAAGGCCATCTCATGCGTCACCAGCACCATGGTCATGCCTTCGCTCGCGAGGCTGCGGATGACGGAGAGGACTTCGCCGACAAGCTCGGGATCGAGCGCCGAGGTCGGCTCGTCGAACAGCATCACGTCTGGCTTCATCGCGAGCGCACGCGCGATCGCGACGCGCTGCTTCTGGCCGCCGGAGAGGCGGCTCGGAAAGGCGTCGGCCTTGTCGGCGAGGCCGACCTTGGCGAGCAAATCGCGGCCAAGCGCATCGGCTTCGTTTCGCGCCATGCCCTTCACCTGCACCGGCCCTTCGGTGACATTGGCGAGCACCGACATGTGCGGGAACAGGTTGAAATGCTGGAACACCATGCCGACGCTGCGGCGAAGCAGCGCAAGCTGCGCATCGCCGGCGGCGCGCATGCCCTTGCCGAAGGCGAATTTGTGCGTGCCGATGGCAAGCTCGCCCTGCTGCGGCATTTCCAGGAGATTCAGGCAGCGCAGGAAGGTGGATTTGCCGGAGCCGGAGGCGCCGATCAAGGTGACGACCTCGCCGCGTGCGACCGAAAGCGAGACGCCCTTGAGCACCTCATGGTCGCCGAACGCCTTGTGGATGTTGTCAGCGATCAGAGCACTCATCGATGCGCTCCCATTTTCAGCTCGACCCGGTCGGCGACCAGCGTCAGCGGGAATAGCACGACGAAATAGAGCACGGCGATCGTGGTGTAGACCTCGAGCGGCTTGTAGCTCGACGCCGTGATGACAGTGCCCTGGTAAAGCAGGTCGCCGACCGCGACCACCGACACCAGCGAGGTGTTCTTGAGCTGCATGATGGTCTGGTTGATGAAGGAGGGGATCATCACCTGCGTCGCCTGCGGCAGCACGATGCGGCGAAAGATCTTGCCGCGGCGCATGCCGATCGCGCGGCCGGCCTCCCACTGGCCGGTGTCGACGGCCTCGATGCCGCCGCGGAAGATTTCCGCATAGAACGAGCCGGCATAGAGCGACAGCGCGATGAAGCAGGCCATCGCCGGCGACATGTCGACGCCGATCAGCACGGGCAGGGCGTAGTAGACCCAGATCAGCTGCACCAGCAGCGGCGTGCAGCGGAACACCTCGATATAGAGACGCAACGGCACCGTGACCCAGCGCGGTGCCGTCGTGCGCAGGATGCCGACGAACAGTCCGATGGCGAGACCCGCGACCACCGTGGTCACCGTGTAATACACGGTGACCAGGAGCCCTTGGCAGATCAGGCCCCAATACGGCTTGAGCGCCGCGAAGTCCCAGACATACATGGCCGATCAGAACTGCACTTCGGCCGGAAGATCGTCGGCGGTGAGGCCGACGGCCTCGAAGCCTTTCAGCATCCAGTCGCGGGTCTGGCCCATCGAACGGTTGTAGTCGGCCCAGGCGCTGAGGAAGTCCTTGTAGCGGCGGTCGCTCTCGGCGCGGATACCCATGTTGGTCGGCAGCGTCAGCAGCGGCCGCGGAATGGCGAGATCGCCGAGGTTCGGATTCTTCTTCAGGGTCGAGACCGAGAGCACGGCCAGCGAGACGTTGCAGTCGGCGCGGCCGGTCGCAACCGCCAGGATCGCCTCGTCGCGGTTCTTGAAGCCGAGGATGGTCGCCTTCGGACAGTAGCGGCGCGCGATCGTCTCATGGGTCGAGCCGATGTCGACGGCGATCTTGACCTCGGGCTTGTTGAGCTCGGCCCAGGTCTGCGGCTTGGCAAAGCCCTTCTTGGTGATGACGGTGAAGGAGTGCACCAGGATCGGCGTCGAGAAGTCGATGACGAGCGCGCGCTCCGGCGTCGGGTTCACGGCGAAGGCGAGGTCGACCTTGTCGGCCTGGAGATCGAGGATCTGGTTGCCCCAGGTCGATTCCAGCGTCTCGACCTTGGCGCCCAGCTTGCCGGCGATGTCCTTGGCCATGTCGATGCAGGCGCCCGACCATTCGTTGGTGGCGAGGTCCTTATGGAAATAGGGCTCCTGGCCGACGATGACAGCGACGCGCAGCACGCCATTCTTCTTGATGCGGTCGAGCGTGGAGGCCGGCGCATCGGCCTTGGCGGAGCCGCTCGCGGCGGCGATCGCCGCGCCTGCCAGCGCGACGGTGGTGAGAGCATCCCTGCGATTCATGGTCTCTGTCTCCCTGGAATCTGGGTCGGATCGTGTCCGGCCTCTGGACTATTTCTGTATTCAGGATAAAATGCAATACGGTATTTCGAGTTGCTGACCATTTGGGCGGCAAGGCAGAAATGAGCCCAATATCTTGGCAGGATTGCGCAAAATTCCTGATAGGGAGGGGTTGTAAATTGCATTTAAGTCTGAATACAAGACTGAACGCAATATGGAAGTGAGCTGAAGGAGAGGCCTGTGCGCGCCCTATTCGTCGATGCGAACGAGACCCTGGCTGCGGTGACCGACAAGCTGCTGCGCTCTGCGAGCCTGCCGGTCGGCATCAACCGCAATCCCTCGATCAAGCCCGACGATCTGCCCGGCCTGCTCGGCGATGCCGAGATCATGATCGTCGACCACACGGCGGTGCCATCAGCGATTGCCGAGAAGTGCACGAAGCTCAAGCACGTCGTCTTCCTCGGCACCGGCGCGCGCAGCTACATGAATCCGGAAGAGCTCGCCGAGCGCGGCATCTCCGTCCACACCATCAAGGGTTATGGCGATACGGCCGTTGCCGAATGCGCGATCGCGCTGATGTGGGCGTCTGCGCGAAATTTTGGCGAGATGGATCGCGGCATGCGCGAGGGCAACTGGCTGCGCCGTGATGCGGTTCAGCTCACCGGCAAGACGCTCGGGCTGATCGGTTTCGGCGGCATCGCCGCGGAAGCCGCGCGCATGGCGGCGGGCTGCGGCATGAAGGTGATCGCCTGGAACAGGACGCCGAAGACGCATCCGGGCGTCGAGTTCGTTTCGCTGGAGAAGCTGCTCGCCGAGAGCCACGTCGTCTCGCTGCATCTCTTGCTCAACGACGAGACCAAGGGTTTCTTGTCGCGCGAGCGCATCGCGCAGATGCGCCCCGGCAGCATTCTGATCAACACGGCGCGCGGCGCTGTGGTCGATGAAGACGCAATGCTGGATGCGCTGCGCTCCGGCCACATCGCCCATGCCGGCCTCGACGTCTTCACCGTCGAGCCGCTGCCGGCGGGGCATCCCGTAACCAAGCTGCCGAACGTGACGCTGTCGGCGCATTCGGCGTTCCGCACGCCCGAGGCGAGCGACAACCTCATCGGCGCAGCGCTCGATCACTGCCGCCGCATCATCGCCACCGGCAAGTAAAGTTAAGGACATCCCATGTCGGATATCACCCGCATCGACCAGAACGCCCGCCGCAGCCGCGCTTCCGTGTTCGGCGATCTCGTTTTCCTCGCAGGTCAGGTGGCGGACACCAAGACCGCCGATATCACCCAGCAAACGAAAGAGGCGCTGGCGAAGGTCGACGACATGCTGGCGCGCGCCGGCACCGACAAATCGCGCCTGCTCAGCGTGCAGGTCTGGCTCAGGAACATGGACGATTTCGACGCCATGAACGCGGTCTATGATGCGTGGGTCGTGCCGGGCAACACGCCGACCCGCGCCTGCGGCAAGGTCGAGCTCGCCGATCCCGCCTTTCGTATCGAGGTGATCGCAATCGCCGCACGTAGTTGAGGCTCGGCCGTGACTGTCCAGGCGCCCGCATCGACCTTCCGTCCCGCCCAGCGCATCAGCGGGATCGGTGTCTCCGAGATCTTGAAGATCGGCGCAGTCGCACAGCGGCTGAAGCGCGAGGGGCGACCGGTGATCGTGCTGGGCGCCGGCGAGCCTGATTTTGATACGCCTGATCATGCCAAGGACGCGGCGATGCGCGCCATCCGCGCCGGCCAGACCAAATATACGATCCTCGACGGCACCGTGGAATTGAAGGCGGCCATCGCCGAAAAATTCCGCCGTGAGAACGATCTCGTCTATGCCGCCGACGAGATCACCACAGGCGCCGGCGCCAAGCAGGTAATCCACAACGCCTTCATGGCGACGCTCAGTCCCGGCGACGAGGTGATTCTCGCCGCGCCGTACTGGACCAGCTATGCCGACATGGTGCGGATCGCCGACGGCACGCCGGTCGACGTGCCCTGCCGCGAGGAGAACGGCTTTCGGCTCGATGCCGCCGATCTCGAACGCGCGATCAGGCCGAAGACGCGCTGGCTGCTGCTGAACTCGCCGTCCAATCCGACCGGAGCCGCCTATTCGGCCGCGCAGCTTCGCCCGATCCTGGATGTGCTCAAGCGCCATCCGCATGTCTGGTTGATGGCGGACGATATCTACGAGCACCTGATCTATGACGGCATGTCGTTCGTGACCGCAGCGGCGCTCGAGCCGAGCCTGAAATCACGCACGCTGACCGTGAATGGTGTTTCCAAGGCCTACGCCATGACCGGCTGGCGCGTTGGCTATGGCGGCGGCCCGCGCGAATTGATCGCGGCGATGGCGGTGGTGCAGAGCCAGAGCACGACCAATCCCTCCTCGGTGAGCCAAGCCGCTGCGATCGCCGCGCTGACGGGGCCGCAAGGCATCCTGATCGAGCGCCGTGCCGCGTTCGAGCGCCGCCGCGACATCGTGGTCGATGCGCTCAACGCCATCGACGGCGTCACCTGCCGCCGGCCGGAAGGTGCGTTCTACACCTATGCCAGCTGTGCCGGCCTGATCGGCCGCCGTACGCCTGATGGTGCCACCATCGACAGCGATGCCGCGTTCTGCCGCTTCCTGCTGGAGAGGCATGACGTGGCCGTGGTGCCGGGCAGCTGTTTCGGCCTTGCACCTTATTTCCGCCTGTCCTACGCCACCTCGGAACAAAACTTGCGCGAGGCCGTGATGCGCATCGCCAAAGCCTGCAGGGAGCTGTCATGACCATTCGCAACACCCGCACCGGGGGCCAGATCCTGATCGATCAGCTCGTCGCCCAAGGCGTCGAGCGCGTCACCTGCGTGCCGGGCGAGAGCTACCTCGCGGCACTCGACGCGCTGCATGACAGCCCGATCGACGTCGTGATCTGCCGCGCCGAGGGTGGTGCTGCGATGATGGCGGAAGCCTATGGCAAGCTCACCGGCCGTCCCGGAATCTGCTTCGTCACCCGCGGCCCCGGCGCCACCAATGCCAGCCACGGCGTCCACATCGCGATGCAGGATTCGACGCCGATGATCCTGTTCGTCGGACAGGTCGACACCGGCATGCGCGAGCGCGAGGCGTTCCAGGAACTCGACTACAAGGCGGTGTTCGGCACCATGGCGAAATGGGCGGTCGAGATCGATCGCCCCGATCGCATTCCGGAGCTGGTCGCGCGTGCCTTCCGCGTCGCCATGCAGGGCCGTCCGGGTCCCGTGGTGATCGCGCTGCCGGAGAACATGCTGACCGAAACGGCGGCCGTTGCCGACGCCATGCGCATCGAGCCGGCCGTGAGCTGGCCGGCACCATCAGATCTCGAGCGCGTCGGCGCCATGCTCGCGAGCGCCAAGGCGCCGCTCGTCATCCTCGGCGGCTCGCGCTGGACGGATGAGGCGACCAAGAGCATCGCGCGCTTCGCCGAGCGGTTCGACCTGCCGGTCGCGACCTCGTTCCGCCGGGCCTCGCTGATCGACGCCGATCATTCGCATTATGCCGGCGATCTCGGCATCGGGCCGAGCCCGGGCCTGAAGGCGCGTATCGATGGCGCCGACGTCATTCTCCTGATCGGCGGCCGCATGTCGGAGATGCCGTCCTCGTCCTACACGCTGCTCGACATTCCGACCCCGCAGCAGAAGCTGATCCACGTGCACCCGGGCTCCGAAGAGCTCGGCCGCATCTATCAGCCGGCGCTCGCGATCCAGGCGACGCCCGCCGCGTTCGCCGCCGCCGTCGAGGCGCTGAAGCCCGCTGGCGCCGTTGCCTGGAAGGGCGAGGCCGCCAAGGCGCACGCCGATTACCTCGCCTGGACCGACAAGGCGCGTGAGCTGCCGGGCACATTCCAGTACGGCCAGGTCATGACCTGGCTGCGCGACCGCCTGCCGAAGGACGCGATCGTCTGCAACGGTGCCGGCAATTATGCCGGCTGGATCCATCGCCATCACCGTTTCCACAGCTTTGCCGCCCAGCTCGCGCCGACTTCGGGCTCGATGGGATATGGCGTGCCGGCCGCGGTGCTTGCAAAG
This sequence comes from Bradyrhizobium sp. LA6.1, assembly GCF_040547805.1. Lineage (NCBI taxonomy): Bacteria > Pseudomonadati > Pseudomonadota > Alphaproteobacteria > Hyphomicrobiales > Nitrobacteraceae > Bradyrhizobium > Bradyrhizobium sp. LA6.1. Next base: position 141,601 of record NZ_JBEPQK010000005.1, read on the forward strand.
CGGCAATATCCGGATCGCGTCGTCGTCGCCTTTGCCGGTGATGGCTGCTTCCTGATGAATGGCCAGGAATTCGCGACCGCCGTGCAGTACGACGCGCCGCTGGTGGTCATCGTCGTCGACAATTCGCAATACGGCACCATCCGTATGCACCAGGAGCGTGATTATCCCGGTCGCGTGGTCGGAACTCAGCTCAAGAACCCTGACTTTGCGATGTATGCGAAGGCATTCGGTGGCCATGGCGAGCGCGTCGAGCGCACCGAAGAGTTTGCGCCGGCGTTCGAGCGCGCGCTCGCTTCGGGCAAGCCGTCGATCCTCCACTGCATCATCGATCCGCGCGCGATCTCGGTCGGCAAGGATTTCGCGCCGGCGGTGAAGGCGTAGCCGATGTCGGAAGGCCGCCACGTCGCTATCATCGGAGCCGGCGCGGTCGGCGTGATCAGCGCCATCGAGGCGCTGCGCGAGGGGCATCGCGTCACGCTGATCGACGCAGGCGAGCCCGGTGGCGAACAGGCGGCGAGCTACGGCAATGCCGGCTGGCTCTCCTCCCATTCGGTGATTCCGCCGGCCGAGCCGGGCCTCTGGAAGAAGGTGCCGGGTTATCTGATGGACCCGCTCGGCCCGCTCGCGATCCGCTGGTCTTACTTGCCGAAGGCGCTGCCCTGGCTGGTCAAGTATTTGCTCTCGGGCTGGACCGAGGCACGGGTCGAGAAGACGGCGTTTGCGCTGCGCGATCTGCTGAAGGACGCGCCGCTGCTGCACAAGAAGCTCGCGGAAGAAGCGGGCGTGCCCGAGTTGGTCGAGCGCAACGGCGTGATGCACGTATTCCCGTCGCGCGGCAATTTCGACAGCAATCTCGGCTGGCGCCTGCGCAAGAAGGTCGGCGTCGAATGGATGGAGCTGAACGCCGACGAGATGCGTCAGCGCGAGCCGGATCTGCATCCGCGCTACACCTTTGGCGTGGTGGTGGAGGAAGCCGGCCGCTGCCGCGATCCCGGCGCTTACGTTGCGGCGCTGGCCCAGCATGCGCTCGCGAGCGGTGCCAAGCTCGTTCATGCCAGGGCGACCGGTCTGAAGCTTTCAGGCAACAAGCTCGTTGCCGTTCTCACCGAGACCGGTGAGATTGCTTGCGATGCCGCGGTGGTCGCCGCCGGCGCGCGGTCAAAACAGCTCACCGCATCCGTCGGCGATCCCTTGCCGCTCGAAACCGAGCGCGGCTATCACGTCATGATCGAGAACCCGGAATCGGGTCCGCGCAGCTCGATGATGGCGTCCGACGTCAGCATGGTGGTGAACTGGACCGACAAGGGCCTGCGCGCCGCCGGCACGGTCGAGATCGCCGGCCTCGAGGCCGCGCCGAACTGGAAGCGCGCCGAAATCCTGCGCAACAACCTCTTCAGCATGTTCCCGAAACTGCCGAAGGATATTCCAGATTCGCGCATCAAAACCTGGTTCGGCCATCGGCCGAGCATGCCGGATGGGCTGCCCTGCATCGGCCATGCGCGCGCCTCGCGCGATATCGTCTACGCCTTCGGCCATGGCCATGTCGGCCTGGTCGGATCGGCCCGCACCGGCCGTCTCGTCGCCCAGCTCCTGAGCGGCAAGCAGCCGGAGATCCCGCTTGCGCCGTTCGCGCCCACTCGCTTCCTCTGAGAACGCAACATGACCTATCCAGCCAACTCGTCCTCTCGCATCGCCCGCGGCGGCAAGGCCATCTATGGCGCGCCGCTCGGCATTTTGATGCTGGAGGCACGCTTTCCCCGCATTCCCGGCGATATGGGCAACGGCACGACCTGGCCTTTCCCCGTGCTCTATCGGGTGGTGAGCGGCGCGTCGCCGGAGAAGGTGGTGCTGAAGGGCGCCGCCGGCCTGCTGCCTGACTTCATCGATGCGGCGAAGGACCTGGTCCGGCTGGGCGCGGAAGCCATCACCACCAATTGCGGCTTTCTCTCGCTGTTTCAGAAGGAGATCGCGGCCGCCGTCGGCGTTCCCGTTGCGACCTCGTCGCTGATGCAGGTGCCGTGGGTGCAGGCGACCTTGCCGCCGGGCAAGCGCGTCGGCCTCGTCACGGTATCAGGTTCGACCTTGACGCCGGCCCATCTCGAAGGCGCCGGCGTGCCGCTCGATACGCCGCTGGTCGGCACCGAGCACGGCAAGGAGTTTTTCCGCGTCCTGATCAAGGCCGAGAAGGACGACATGGATGTGGCCCAGGCCGAGCGTGACGTGGTCGAGGCGGGCAAGGAGCTGGTCGCGAAAAATCCGGATGTCGGCGCCATCGTGCTCGAATGCACCAACATGCCGCCTTATGCGGCAGCTCTGCAGGCCGAAGTTGGACTGCCGGTCTACGACATCTATTCCATGATCACCTGGTTTCATGCTGGACTGCGCCCGCGCGCGTTTGCCTGAGTCCGGCTGTCGCAAAGCTCTGCACAAGATGTGCTAGGCAGCTGTTTGGATTGCAATCGTCCACGCAGCCCCGGTATATTGGGCTGTGTTCGGGCATGAATGCAGCTTATGAAGAGCAACGTGGAACTGGCTTCCGATAGTATCGTCGATCGCGTCTATGAACAGCTCAAGGCGATGGCCGTGAGCTATGAGTTCAAGCCGGGCGAACGGCTCAACGAGGGCGAGCTGGCAAAGCGCCTCGGCGTTAGCCGCACGCCGCTGCGCGAAGCGCTCAACCGTCTCAACACCGAAGGCTTCCTGCGCTTCACGCCGGGCAAGGGCTTCTTCTGCCGCGAGCTCGACGCGCACGAGATCTTCGATCTCTACGAGCTGCGCAAGTCGATCGAGGTCGCCTCGATCCGCCTCGCCATCAAGCGCGCTGGGGATGAGGACATCGACGCGCTCCTGAAATTCCTCGAAGCCACCGGTCCCGATCCCGGCGAGCGTTCGTCGGTGGAGCTGGTCGAACTCGACGAGACCTTTCACGAGCGGCTGATGGCAATGTCGAACAACGCCGAGATGCTGCGCGTGCTGCGCAACGTCAACGCCCGCATTCGCTTCGTGCGCTGGATCGACATGGACCGCATCAATCGCTCCAACACCCAGGCCGAACACCGCGCAGTCGTCGAAGGATTGAAGGCGCGCGACGAAGAGGCGTGCGTCTCGGTGCTGGAGAAGCACATCGACCGCCGCCTCGATCGCATTACGTCTGCGATCAAGGAAGGCTACGCGCAGATCTACATGCCGGCCGGGGCGAGGTCTGCGGCGAATTGAGGTTCTCTTTTGCCTTCTCCCTTGTGGGAGGCCGCTCAGCGGAAAAACGCTGATACTATCGGCGACTAACCGCACTAGTCTCCAGCCTGTGTAAACAACAGAAACTTTGTCGGCGCGGGGCTGGTTTGGCACCGGTTCAGCGACAGCCTGTCATACGGGTGCAGTTCTTGTCGATGCCAGTTTAGGTCGAGGGTCGAAGCCGATCACTCACCGAAACGCCGAGCACCGTCGCTTCGTAGAACGCTCGTGCTGCAACTCGGTTGAAGGGACTTGCCAGCGCCTCCTGTGCAGCGCTAGCAATCTTAAGAATCCCGTCTACCTGCATCTCGGCGAACTCATCTTCGACGGCGGTGATCATGTCGTCGTCCTGATACAACGCATTCTGTTTCCTGCGGTCGAGATGACCGTTGCGGATCACCACAAGTAAATGACCTTCGTCGCTGTCGTTGAACGCACCGGTCAACGAGTCGGTGTCGAGCGTCCTCCAATCAGCTCCGTCGGGAAACGTCCGCGCTAGAAGTGCGCCAACGAGCAAGTTCGCCACAGCCGCTTGCTTCTGGATATGTTGCGACAGCCATTCCTTGGGTTTGGCGAGCGGCCGCTCCGCCTCCCAGCTGTTCAGCAGCACCTTGCCGATCTCTTCGACGCCGAGCAGAGCCAACGCGAACGCGCTAGCGTAGCGCCGACGATCAACCAGCAGCCGTGCGTCATCGTGCAGGCGCGTCGCGTTGCCGAGGATCAGGCTGAGCTGTTTCTTGTGTGACATCGGCTACAGATTAGCCGATTCGCGCGAAGGGTCGGGGTATTGGAAACCGGGATCCCTGCGGCGCGTGGCAGCCAGCTCTTCGCGTCTCGTCGGGATGGACAACAATCCGAGTAGTTTTCCGGGCATAGAGGAGTATCTCTGGTTGTTTGGATTGCAAATTACCAGCATCCTTATCCTTGGGATTCGTTGGTTGGATTTTGGAATGAGCGAAGAATTCGAATACGATATTGCTCTCAGCTTTTGCGCTATCGACGAAGGCGTAGCTACGCAATTAAACGACCTACTGGCCCCACGCTTAAAGACGTTCATATACAGTGAGCGGCAACGAGAGATCGCGGGCACGGATGGGCAAGAGAGCTTCAGCGAGGTCTACGGGAAAACTGCCCGATTGGTCGTGGTGTTGTATCGTCCAGAGTGGGGGGAGACGCCTTGGACTCGCATTGAGCGTGACGCGATCAAAAATAGATCGTTAGATGAGGGATGGGACTTCACGACCTTTGTACCGACGGTTGACCGCCCAAAAATGCCACCGTGGCTGCCAAAGACACGGCTTTATGTTGGCCTTGAGCGTTGGGGAATTGAGGCCGCGGCAGCAGTTGTGGAATCACGCGCGACGGAGCGCGGCAGCAACCCGCACGAAGAAAGCGTCGCAGAGCGTGCTGACCGTCTTCGCAGATCGCGGGATCTCAAGGAGAAGCAAGAGCGATTTCAATCGACCGATACCGGCGTTCAGAGTGCAGTTCAGGCCTACGAAGATTTCTCACTAGCAATAGAGCAGCATGCTGACCAGATCTCAAAATCAGGCATCAAAATAGGCGCAAAGCGGTCGCAGGAATTCCGGATTCTTAGCGGGCTTTCTCCGTGCAACACCATATGCAGCTTCCGTCCGTGCTACTCGAACTCCCTCCAAGATGCTTATCTGCTTGTCGAAGTATTCAAGGGATTCCCGCGGTTGCCCGGATTTTTTGGATCAGTTAATGAGCCGAGAAAGCTGAAATCGTCGCGCTTCGCGTATCAGCTCGTACGGCCCGACTACCATGCATGGGTCAGCACAGACGAGAATCGGCGCGAGTTCTCGCCGCAGCAACTCGCAGACCACGTCCTCCGGACCTACATGGATATAGCTGAGAAGACTAGTCCTACTGGCTCGGCTTGATTCCGAGAGCTCGCCGAAGACGTCGCGCAAGGACTGGTCGCGATTGGCGCGGCTGTAGGCGCTGGACTGGCTCGCGCGCTCTGCTTCGAACTCCTCACCCTAGTGAGTTCGTGTCGACCTGCGGTGATGCCCTCTCCGGCAAGGGGAGAGGGCGCAGCAATGCGCATTGCGCTTCTGCTCCCACAAGGGGAGAGGGACAGCAGCAGCTATAAAATCCCTCGATATCTGATCGCGCCAGACGGTCAGAGCCTTCGCGCGGAATAATCGCTAGTGTGCCGCCCGAAATCACGGAGACAAGCGGTGCACAGCTTTCAACCGAATCCCGACACGCGCGCCAGCGACGACTGGCCGTCTGAGCTCTATCGCGTCCTGAAAGCCGCCGACGTCAGGCAGATGTCCTACGTGCCGGATGCGGGCCATAGCCAGCTCATCCGCATGTTCTCGGCCGACCGCGACGTCACCACCAACGTGCTGACCACGGAAGAGGAGGGCATCGCCATCGCCGCGGGCGCCTGGCTTGGTGGCCAGCGCAGCGTGCTGCTGATGCAGTCGAGCGGCGTCGGCAATTGCATCAACATGCTGTCGCTGTCGGCGATCGGGCGCTTTCCGCTGCTGATGCTGGTGACGATGCGCGGTGAATGGGCCGAGTTCAATCCCTGGCAGGTGCCGATGAGCCGGGCGACGCAGCCGTCGCTGGAAGCGATCGGCCTGAAGGTGATGCGCGCGGAGACGGCGGAGGATCTGGTCGAGACCGTGGAATCGGCGGCATCGCTTGCCTACGAGTCCGACCAGCAGATCGCGGTTCTGATCGGGCAACGCCTGATCGGCAAGAAGAAGTGGTGATGTCGATGCAAGCTCAACTCGATCGTCGCGCCGCCGTCGCCGCGCTCCTGAAGGACCGCAAGGACACGCTGGTCGTCTCCGGTCTCGGCTCGCCCACCTACGACCTGCATTCCGTGGGGGATCACGACGGAAACTTTTATCTCTGGGGCGCGATGGGTGGCGCCGCGCTGATCGCGCTTGGGCTCGCGCAAGCCCAGCCAGGCAAGCGCGTCCTTGCCCTGACCGGCGACGGCGAGCAGTTGATGGGTCTCGGCGGCATCGCCACCATCGGCGTCGCGCGTCCGCGCAATCTCGACATCGTCGTGATCGACAATCAGCATTTTGGCGAGACCGGGATGCAGGCGAGCCACACCGGCCGCGGCGTCGATCTCACGGCAATTGCGGTGGCCTGCGGCTTTGCCGCGACCGGAACCGTGCGGACGCTCGAGGAGGTGCAACGCCTCGCCGCGCAGATCGCCGGGCCGGCCGATGGCCCGCGGCTTTTTGTCATCAAGGTTTTGGCCGAAAATCCGCCGCGCTCGCTGCCCTCACGCGATGCCGTCTTTATCAAGAACCGGTTCCGTGCTCATCTCGGCTTCGCGGCGGCTTGAACCGGGGTCCTCTCCGGGATAGCTCGCTGCCCAAGCAGCTATCCTGGAGTGAGACCCATGAAACTATCCGGCAAGGTCGCCGTCATCACCGGCGCGGCGCGCGGCATTGGCAAGGCGTGCGCAAAGCGATTCCTCGACGACGGCGTCAAGGTCGTCATCTCGGACGTCGATACGGATGAGCTCGAGAAGACGGTCAACGAGCTGGGCAAGCCCAAGGAATTGTATGCCGTGCCATGTCACGTCGCACGGCGTGCGGACGTTGATCGCGCGGTGGCGACCGCAGTCAGGGAATTCGGCCGGCTCGACATCATGGTCAACAATGCCGGCGTCGCCCGCAACCGCGACATCCTGGAGATTTCCGAAGAGGAATTCGACGAAATCATCGGCATCAATCTGAAGGGCGCGTTCTTCGGCGTGCAGGCCGCAGCGAAGCAGATGATCGCGCAGGGCGGCGGCGGGGTCATCATCAACATGTCCTCGGTGAACGCGCTGCTGGCGATCCCGACGCTTGCGACCTACGCCATCTCCAAGGGCGGCATGAAGCAGCTCACCTCGGTCGCCGCGGTCGCGCTCGCCCCGCACAACATCCGCGTCGTGGCGGTCGGGCCGGGCACGATTTTGACCGACATGGTGGCGTCGTCCATCTACACCTCGGAGGATGCCCGCAAGACCGTGATGTCGCGCACGCCGGCCGGCCGCGGCGGCGAGCCGAGCGAGGTGGCTTCCGTCGTGGCGTTCCTTGCGAGTGATGACGCGTCTTACATCACCGGGCAGACGATCTATCCCGATGGCGGGCGGTTGATCCTGAACTACACGGTGCCGGTGAAGGAGAAGTAGGGCTTCAAGACTTCACCGCGCCCGACGTCATGCCGTCGATGAACTGACGCTGCAGCAGCACGAAGATCGCAACGATCGGCAGCACGATGGTGACGGCTGCGGCCAGCATCTCGCCCCAGTCGGTCGAATACTGGCCGGTCAGATTGTAGAAGCGCACGATCGCGGTGACGTTGCTGTCGTTCTGCAGGAACGTCACGGCGATGACGAACTCGTTCCAGGCGTTCAGCCCGACGATGATGGCGACCGTGAGCAGCCCGGGCCGCATCATCGGCAGGATCACGTACCGGAAGGTCTGCCACGGCTTTGCGCCGTCAACTTGGGCTGCTTCCTCGAGCGCGACGGGAATCGCGAGCGCGTAGGTGCGCAAGAGGAAAATCGAAAACGGCGAGAACATCGCCGTGTAGATCAGCGCCACCGCGGGGATCGAATTGACCAGCCCGAGCTTCGCGAAGATGAAGTAGAGCGGGTAGAGATAGAGCTGCACGGGCACGGTGATCGTGGCCATGAAGTAGAAGGTGATGAAGCGCCAGAATTTTCCCTTCTGCCGCGCCAGCACATAGGCGCAGGGCGTCGCGGTGACGCACACCATCAGAATGGTCAGGATCGCGACTTCGGCACTGTGCAGCAGGCTCGGGCCGAGTTGGGCGTTGCGCCAGGCGGAGGAAAAATTCTCCCAGTGCAACTGGGTCGGCAGCGCGAGCGGATTGCTGCCGATCTCGACCGTCGTCTTCAGTGCGTTCATCACGGCGAGCACGATCGGCAGCAGCGAGCTGAACGATGCGATACCGATCAGCCCGAGGCTGAATGTCCTGCTCCAGCGATCCCCGATCATGTCGATTGCGCGTCGTCGGTGATCTGGAGCCAGAGATAGACGGCGGTGGCACACAGGCCGAACAGGCTCATGACGCAGGCGGCGGCTGCAGCCTGGCCGACGTCGCCTTCGAAGAAGGCGTGGCGGTAGGCAAATGTCGCCAGCACCTCGCTGCCATAGGCGGGGCCGCCGCGGGTGACGATGAAGATGAATTCGAAGACCTGGAACGACCAGATCACGGTCAGGATCAGCATCAAGGTCAGCGTCGGGCGGATGCCCGGGATCAGAACGTAGCGGAACAAAGCAAAGAAGCCGGCTCCGTCGAGCCGCGCGGCTTCGATCTGGTCGATGCTGATCTGCCGCATCGCCGACAGGAACACGACCGCGAGAAAGCCCCACCAGTGCCAGATGTCGACCGCGGCGACAGCATAGAGCGAGCGGTCGGGATCGGCGAGGGGATCGGAGATCGAAAAGCCGTGCTCGTTCAACCAGGCGACGACGCCGGTCGCGGGGCTGAAGATCATGCCCTGAAAGATGCGGCCCGTGACTGCGACAGCGATGATGCGCGGCAGGAAGATGATGGACTGGACCACGATGCGCGCCTTCGGCGCCATCAGCAGCGCCGCTGCCATCACGAGCGCGAGGCAGACCGGCACGGTGAGGAAGATCGCCGTCCAGATGAAGTTATTTGTCAGCGCCGACCAGAACACGGGATCGGCGAACATGTTCTGGAAGTTGGCCAGTCCCGCCCACGCCGGCTTTCCGACACCGTCCCACATGAAGAACGCCGCCGTGAATGTCAGCACGGCGGGAACCAGGATGATGCAGACGTTAATCAGGAGCGCTGGAAGCGCGAAGAGCCACATCGTGCGTCAGGCCGTCCGCGGCGGCAGCGGCGGCACCTTGCCTTCCTTTGCTTCCTGGCTGAAGAGCGTCTGCATCCGCGTGAGGTAAGCGTCCGGCGTAATCTTGTTGAGCCAGACCTGCTCGATGCCTTCGATCAGATAGGAGTTGGTGGCGCCGGGCCAGAACGTCCAGGTGGTGAAGCCGTACTGCCCCTTGCTGAACGCTTCGTGCAGATTTGCGATCGTCTTCTCGAACAAGGGGTAGCCGATGCCCTGGAGCATGTCCGGCGGCAGGTCCTTGACCGGGAGTGCCCATTTGCCGGGCCAGTCGCGGTTCATGGTCTCGTAGAACTTGCGCGTCAGCATGAACTCGAACACGGCGGCTGCGCCTTCCGCATTCTGCGAGTTCTTGGCGATCGACAGCGTCGCGCCGCAGGCGAGATGTACCAGTGATCCCGTGAAGGCCGAGCCGAGGGTCGGCGTCGGCATGACGTCCATCACGGTATCGGGCTTCGACATGCCGTAGGATTTGGTGCCGAACGACCAGGTGCCGCTGAACGCCATCGCCGCCTTGGCGTTGACGACCTGGAGGAAGCTCTGCTCGATGGTCAGCGAGAAATAGTTCTTGCCGAAATAGCCCTTGTTGTACCACGCCTTTGACAGTTCGACCGCCTCGACGAACGGCGGCGCGGTCCAGGGCAGTTCGCCGGCAAGTGCCTTGCGCACGTTGTCGGGGCCAGCGACGTTGTTGAAGAACACCGTCATCAGCCACTCGTTCACACCCTTCCAGTCGGCATTGCCGGCGCCGAAGGGAATGATGCCCTTGGCGAGCGCTGCGTCTGCGATCGCCTCCATCTCCTGCCGGTTGGTCGGCTGCTTCCAGCCGTTCTGCTTGAACAGCTCTTTGTTATAGAACAGGTGCATCGACTCGTAGTCGCGCGGCAGCGCGTAGAGCTTGCCGCCGTAGACGCTGGTGTTGAGCAGCGGCGCCAGGAAGCGATCCTTCCACTTGTACTTCTCGGCGAAATCGTCGAGCGGCAGCACCTGGCCGGCATTCGCGATCGCGGTGAGATAGGCGGGACCCGCTGTCTGCACGATGTCCGGGCCGTTACCGGCGACGAGTGCGACCTTCAGGAGGTTGTTGACGGCGGCGCCCTTCACCTCGAGCTGGAGCAGATATTTGTCCTGCGAGGCGTTGAACGCCTCGACCAGATCGTTGCGCAGCGCGGCCTGGCCGTCCGAATTCGCCTGGCCGAACCAGAACGTCACGACCTTGCGCCCGTCCTCGGCGCGAACGTCGCACGGCAAGCTAACGGCAAGCGCGGCAGCGGGGATGGCGGCAACAAGCTGGCGTCGGGTCATCGTCATGGCGATGAACCTCGGTTTCCTCAGGTCATTGGCGGTGATTGTTGATTTTCCTTTAGTAATACGTATAACTAAGCCAAATGGCGACGTCAACAACGAGGACGAAGCGGGGGAAGGGGCGCGACAAGCAGGCGCCAGCCCGCCCCACGCAGAAGGATATCGCGCTCGCGGCCGGTGTTTCGCAGGCCGCGGTGTCGCTTGTCCTGAACAAGACGGAGACGCCGTCCGTTCCGCCTGCGACGCGCACGCGCATTCTTCAGGTCGCACAGGAGCTGGGTTACCAGCCGAACCATCCGGCGCGGATGCTGCGCAGCGCGCGGACCATGACGTTTGCCTGTGTCATTCCAGATATCACCAATCCGTTCTATCCAGGCCTCGTCCGGGGATTGCAGACGGTCGCGGCGCCGGCTGGCTATGACGTCCTGATCTTCGACACCGACGGGCGGCCGGAAGGCGAGGCCCGCGCCATCGACTGGCTCCTCCAGGGACGGGCCGATGGCGTCGTCGCAACGTTCTTTCATCTGCGGGCGCCCCAGCTCGCCGTGCTCGCGCGTAAGGGCATCCCGCTGGTGCGGCTGGAGAGCCAGCACAAGCCGGACGGACCGCTCGCGATCGACAGCGTCTATATCGACAATGCCGAAGCGGCCGCGGAAATGACGCGGCTTCTGATTGCGCGCGGGCACCGGCGTATCGCCATGATCCAGGCCGAGTTCGGCCCGAGCCAGCGGCGCGCGCAGGGTTACGGCGCGGTGATGCGGGAAGCGGGACTTGCGCCTGATTTCATTACCGACAGCGCCTATTCCGAGGAATCCGGCGCGCGTGCGATGAAGCGGCTGCTCGAAAGAAAGGGCGATCGCCCGACCGCCGTGTTCGGCGCGAGCGACGTGCTGGCGCTCGGTGCGATGGAGGCGGCGCGTGCTTCCGGGCTCTCGATCCCCAGCGACATTGCAATCGCTGGCTTCGACGATATCCCGGTCGCAAAGCTGCTCGGGCTCACCACGGTGCGGCAACCGGAGTTCGATCTCGGCGCGCTTGCGGCGGAGACGCTGGTCAAGCGGTTGCAACCGGGCGGGCTCGCGGCGCCGGGCCGGAGCCATGAATTGAAATTCGAGATCATGAAGCGCTCGTCGGTCTGACCCGCGAGCCAAGAAATTGGATATGGGAGTGAACTCGTGACAGCTATTCCTCATGACTACGTGGAGCGGGTCTATGCCGGCGTGCTTGGCAAGCTCATCGGTGTCTACCTCGGCCGGCCCTTCGAGGGCTGGACCTATGAGCGCATCATGAAGGAGCTCGGGCCGATCAACTACTATGTCAACGAGCGTCGTGACGTCGCGTTGCGATCCCATCATCTCGTCGTTACCGACGACGACGTCTCCGGCACTTTTGCGTTTCCCCGCGCGCTTGCCGACAATGGCTATCCGAAGCGTCTCACCTCGAAGCAGATCGGGCAAGCCTGGCTGAACTACATCGTCGAGGAGCGCGCCATCCTGTGGTGGGGTGGCATCGGCAATTCCACCGAGCACACCGCCTATCTGCGGCTGAAGTCCGGTATCCCGGCGCCGCAGAGCGGCTCGATCGCGCTGAACGGCACGACCGTAGCCGAGCAGATCGGTGCGCAAATCTTCATCGACGGCTGGGCGATGGTGAGCCCGGGTAATCCGGAGCAGGCCGCTTATCTGGCCGAGCAGGCCGGGCGCGTGAGCCATGATGGTGAATCCGTGCATGCCGCAAAACTGCTCGCGGCGATGGAGGCGCTGGCCTTCGTCGAGCACGACGTGCAGAAGCTGATCGATGTCGGGCTCGGCTTCGTGCCGAAGGACGCGCTGATCCGGCGCGTCGTCAACGACGTCCGGGAATGGCACGCCGGCGACAACGGCAACGACTGGGAACGGACCCGTGCGCTGATCGCCGAACGTTACGGCTACGACAAATTCCTCGGCAATTGCCATGTCGTGCCCAACCACGCGCTGATCATCCTGGCGACGCTCTACGGCGGGAACAGCTTTCAGGAGGCGATGCGCATCGCCAACACGGCCGGCTGGGATACCGACTGCAATGCCGGCAATGTCGGCTGCCTGTTCGGCATCCGCACCGGACTTGCCGGCCTCGACGCCGGGCCGGACTTCCGCACCCCCATCGCCGACCGCATGTACATCTCGACGGCCGATGGTGGCGCTGCGATCTCCGACGCCGTGATCGAGACGCAGTCGCTGGTCGCTGCCGGGCTTGCGCTCGCCGGTGCGCCGGCGCTGGCGGTCGCCAAGGACGGCGCGCGCTTCAACTTCAACTTTCCGGGCAGCCTGCAGGGCTTCCACGTGAAGGGCGGCTCGCCCGCACGGCTCCATGAGGTAGAGCTCAGCAATGTCGCCGGCCACAGCCGCACTGGGGAGCGGAGTCTGGCGATCGACTTCCGCCGTCTGGCGCCTGGACGCGTGGCACGCGTTGCGAGCCCCACCTTCTTCGACAAGGAGGTGTTTACGATGCCGACCTACCAGCTTGTGGCCTGTCCGACGCTGTATTCGGGGCAACGGGTGGAGTGCCGGATTGAATCGGAAGCGGATAGCGGCACCGTGGCGGTGCGACTGTTTTCCAGCGTCTATGACGAGCACGACGAGCTGATCCAGACCTACGGCGATGCGCAGGAACTGACCGGCGGCTGTCACGCCGTGCTGAGCTGGGAGGTGCCGGAGACCCATGCCTATCCGATCTTCGAGATCGGGGTGGAGATCGAAACGCGCGATCCGCTCGGCGTCGATGGCACGCTCTATCTCGACTATCTGACCTGGGGTGGCGCGCCTGACACCGTGCTGAAGCGGCCGGACAACAATCTGAGCACGATGTGGAAGCACGCCTGGGTCAACAATGTCAGCCAGTTCCAGACCCGCTGGGAGGGCCTGCGCGTTACCAATGGCGACGGGCTCGGCTTCATCGCGCAAGGTACGCGCGACTGGAAGGATTATCGCGTAACGTCCGAGATCATGCCGCTGCTGGCGAACGCCTGGGGCCTCGCGGCGCGGGTGCAGGGACGCGAGCGCTATTACGCGCTGATGTTTGACCGTGCCGAGGGCGGCCGCGTCCGTTTGGTCAAGCGCGTGCATGACGAACTCGTGCTCGCCAGCGAACGCTTCGACTGGCAGCTCGACCGGAGATATCGGATTGAGCTGCGCGTGGCCGGAAGCGACATCGAAGCCCATGTCGATGGTAAAAAACTCTTCAGCGTTCAGGACACGGGCGATCTCCCATTGACCAGCGGCGCCGTCGCGCTCGTGGTCGACAGCGGATCGATCTCCGCGGAAGAGGTGCGGGTGTCGCCGGCCTAACAGGCCTCACTCCGCCGCGATCGTCATCCCGTAGCCGAGCCGCTTCGAAATGCCGCCGGCGCAGTCGCGCAGGGCATGGGCGATGGGGCTGTCCCATCGTGCATCAAAAGTGCCTTCCGGCCCCATCGCGGTGATCACCAGCGCGACATGGCCGGAATGATCGAACACCGGCGCCGAGAACGCATTGACGCCGGGCAGGGGATCGCCGAGCGCGCGGGCGAGGCCGTGCTTGCGGACCTCGGTGAGCATCTCGGCGACCTTCGCGCCTTTCACCGCCCGCTTCGGATTGTAGCCGACGCCATGACGGTCGAGGCCGCTTTCGAGCGCGGCGTTGATCGTCTTCTCCGGCAGGAACGCTGCAAAGGCGCGGCCGGTTGCAGTCTCCAGCAACGCCATGACCGAACCGGCGCGCATCACGATGTGCACGGGCTGGCCCGGCTCTTCGAGCTGCACCACGGTCGGGCCGTGGGTGCCCCAGACCGCGAGCGAGACGGCATGGCCGATTTGGCTCGCGAGGCCTGCGATCTTCGGACGCGCGATGCGCACGCCGGAGAGACGGCGCAGGCTGATCAGGCCGAGCTCCAGCGCCAGCGCGCCGATCTCGTAGCGGCCGGTGGTCTCGTCCTGCTCGATCAGTCCGATACGGGAGAAGCTGGCGAGATAGGGATGCGCCTTGGCCGGCGTCATGCCGGCCTCGCGCGCGAGATCGCGCAGCATCATCGGTTCGCCGCATCTCGCGAGGGCGCGAAGCAATTCTCCGCCGACCTCGATGGACTGGATGCCGCGGCTTTCTCTCTTCATGCGTCTCCTGGCGCGTGGCTTACGCCGCGTTGCGCTTGGCGGCGCTGTCGGCGAGATGACGGCCGGCAATGTAGCCGAAGGTCAGCGCCGGCCCAAGCGTGATGCCGGCACCGGGATAATTGCCGCCCATGATGCTCGCCATGTCGTTGCCGGCGGCATAGAGGCCAGGGATGACCCGTCCCTCCGCATCGAGCGCTCGCGCATTCTCGTCGGTGACGATGCCGGCATAGGTGCCGAGATCGCCGACCACCATCTTGATGGCGTAGAACGGGCCGTTCTTGATCGGCGCGATGCAGGGGTTCGGGCCGTGCATGGCGTCGCCCTGGTAGCGGTTATAGGCTTTTGAACCTTTGCCGAAGGCGGCGTCGTGCCCTTGCGGCGCAGTCGCATTGAACTGCCTGACCGTCTCGGTGAACGCCGTCGCATCGATGCCGGCCTTCGCCGCCAGCGCCTCCAGCGTGTCGCCGCGCATGAGATAGCCGGTATCGAGGTGATGGCCGAGCGGCATCGGGAACGGCGGCACGCAGCCGAGGCCGTATTTCCGCAGCGTCGGGTGATCGCAGACGAGATACGCGGCGATCTCCTCGCCGGGCTTTGCCGCCTTGATCATCGCCTGGACGAAGTCGTGATAGGAATTGCCCTCATTGGCAAAGCGCCTGCCGTCGCGCATCACCGCGATCACGCCGGGTTTGGCGCGGTCGATGAAATGCGGCATCACGCCGCTCGAACCATCCTTGCGTTTGGTCACCGACACCGGCACCCAGGCCGCCGCGTTCGGCAGGCGATCTTCGACATGCCCGCCGGCGCTTTCTGCAAGGCGCAGGCCGTCGCCGGTGTTGCCGGCCGGTCCCGGCGAATAATGCTCATGGCCGGTCGGTGCGTGTGGAAACATCTTCTTGCGGCGTTCGACGTCATGCGGGAAGCCGCCGCAGGCGAGCACGACGCCCTGCCGCGCGCGGACGCGCACCTCGCGTCCTTCGCGGGTGACGATGGCGCCGGTCACCGCGCCGTTCTCGACCGTCAGTTCGCGCACCGGCGAGGATAGCCACATCGGAATCTTCAGGTCCTGCGCGGATTTGGCGAGGCGCCCGGCGAGCGCGTTGCCGTTGGTCAAGGTCATGCCGCGGCCATAGCGCAGCACGTCCATCAAATGGCGCGACAGTCGCTTTGCGA
Organism: Bradyrhizobium sp. LA6.1; assembly: GCF_040547805.1. Lineage (NCBI taxonomy): Bacteria > Pseudomonadati > Pseudomonadota > Alphaproteobacteria > Hyphomicrobiales > Nitrobacteraceae > Bradyrhizobium > Bradyrhizobium sp. LA6.1. The sequence continues at coordinate 157,327 of NZ_JBEPQK010000005.1, forward strand.
CATAGGCCGCCGAGGTCAGCGACTTCGTCACGCGCATGAAATGGATGATCTCCTTGCCGGAGCCGAGCATCATGCCGAACACGGTCAGCTCGGGCAGCGGCATACCCAGCGTCTTGATCTGGTCACCGAGCTCGCGGCCGTCGAACGGGCGCGTCACCATGGAGCGGCCGCCCTGCGCGCCGCCCGGCGCTTCGGCGTGATAGTCGGGAAACACCAGCGGCATATCAAAGCGTAGCGCGGTCCTGGTGGTGAAGAAATCGACCGCCTCCGGACCCGCACTCAGGAATGCATCGACCCGTGCGGCATCAAAATTGTTGCCGGCTTCGTGCCGCAAGTAGGTACGGGCCTGCTCCGGCGCCTCCTCGATGCCGTAGGCCTTCGCCAGCGAGGTGCCGGGGATCCAGAGCCAGCCGCCGGAGCGGGCAGTGGTGCCGCCGAAGCGCGGCTCCTTCTCGACGATCAGCACGTCGAGGCCGCGATAACCCGCGGTGATCGCGGCCGACATGCCGGAGGCCCCCGATCCGGCCACGAGCACATCGCACTCGTAAGTCTCAATTGCGTTGCGCTCGTTGCCGGTCATGCGGGCCTCATTTCTTCAGGAGCGGACATTTGGATTCGGAGACCGGGCGGAAGGCGTCCTCGCCCTTCACGGTCTTGACGATCTCCAGATAGTCCCAGGGTTCCTTGGACTGCTCGGGCGATTTCACCTTGGCGAGATACATGTCGCGGATGACGCGGCCGTCCTCGCGCAATTTGCCGCCGTGCACGAAGGTATCCTCGATCGGCAGCTCGCGCATCTTGGCCATCACCTTGGCGGGGTCGTCGGTGCCGGCGGCCTTGATGCCTTTCAGATAATGCAGCACCGAACCGTAGACGCCGGTCTGGATCATGGTCGGCATCACCTTGGTGCGCTCGTAGAATTTCTTCGACCAGGCGCGGGTCGCCTCGTCCATGTTCCAGTAGGACGCCGTTGTCATGTAGGTGCCCTGCGCGGCCTTCAGGCCGACCGCATGCACGTCGGTGTCGAACATCAGGAGACCGACCAGCTTCTGGCCGCCCTGCACTAGGCCGAACTCGCCGGACTGCTTGATGGCGTTGTCGGTGTCCTGGCCGGCATTGGCGAACGCCACCACGTCGGCCTTCGAACTCTGCGCCTGGAGCGCAAAGGAGGAGAAGTCGGCTGTGTTGGTCGGATGCTTCACGCCGCCCAGCACCTTGCCGCCCATCTCGTTGATGAACCGCGTGGCGTCCTTTTCGAGCTGCTGGCCGAAGGCATAGTCCGCGGTGATGAAGTACCAGGACTTGCCGCCTTCCTTGATCACGGCGGAGGCCGTCACCTTGGACAGCGCGTAGGTATCGTAGGTGAAGTGCACGGTGTTCGGGCTGCACAGCTCGTCGGTGAGCGAGCTCGCGCCGGGGCCGGAGAGCAGCGCGATCTTGTTGCGTTCGCGCACCATGTTGTGCACGGCGATCGCGATGCCGGAGTTGGGGATGTCGACGACGGCGTCGACCTTGCCGTTGTCGAACCAGCCGCGCACGATCTGCACGCCGACATCGGTCTTCATCTGGTGGTCGGCGCTGATGATCTCGATCGGCTTGCCGAGCACGGTCGGCCCGAACTCCTCCACCGCCATCTTGGCCGCCTCGACCGACCCCGGCCCGCTGTTGTCACGGCCCCAGCTCGACAGATCCGTCAGCACGCCGATCCGCACCGCGTCATCGGAGACTTGCGCGTGCGCCGCCGTGGTCATGGCAGCCGAAGTCATGGCCGCGAGCAAGGTGCAGGCCAAAAGCCCTCTCATCGTCGATCCCTCTCTTATTGGCCGCTTGGCGCGGCTGGTTATTCTGGGGGATAAATTAGATATTGGCGAATGAGTTTGTCAATGGCGAATAAGAGGGGTCAATGAGTTCCATGGTCGCCCGGGAGACATTGCCGGAGGCGTGCGCGCAACTGCCGCCACACCCGTCATTGCGAGCGCAGCGAAGCAATCCAGACTTTCTCCGCGGAGGCAGCCTGGATTGCTTCGTCGCAAGAGCTCCTCGCAATGACGGAGTGCGGGAGCAGCGACGCGCAAAATCTCGCTTTGTAATCCCGCACAGAGATCACACCTCCGCAGGTTGCAACCGTCCACACGATTAGCCATGATGCCGCCAGGAATCTTTGGGGCAGGGCATGACGGCAGCAACGGGGGTCTCCGCGGCCGCGGAGAAATCGACGACGGCGCATGTGGTGTGGGCAAGCGCGCTCGGCACCGCGATCGAGTGGTACGATTTCCTGATCTACGGCACGGCAGCTGCGCTGGTCTTCAACAAGCTGTTCTTTCCGAGCTTCGATCCCTTCGTCGGAACGCTGGTGGCGTTCTCGACCTATGCGGTCGGCTTCGTGGCGCGTCCGATCGGCGGCGCGATCATCGGGCATTACGGCGACCGGCTCGGCCGCAAGACCATGCTGGTCGCGACCATGATCGCGATGGGGCTCGGCACCTTCCTGATCGGCTGCCTGCCGACTTACAGCCAGATCGGCGTCTGGGCGCCGATCCTGCTCATCATCCTGCGCTTCGTCCAGGGCATTGGGCTCGGGGGCGAATGGAGCGGCGCGGTCGTGATGGTGATCGAGCACGCCGGTGATCGGCGCGGCTTCTACGGCAGTCTGGTGCAGATCGGCTTTCCGGTCGGCGTCGCTGCTTCGACCGGTATCTTCGCCCTGATGACGCAACTGCCCGAGGCCGACTTTTTGAGTTGGGGCTGGCGCGTGCCGTTCCTGATCAGCATCCTGCTCGTCGGCGTCGGCTTCATCGTGCGGCTCAAGCTCGCGGAAACGCCGCATTTCAAGGAAGTCGTCGAGCGCAAGGAAGTGCTGGCGCAGCCGGTGCTGGAGGTGCTGCGCCGCGACTGGCGCAGTTTTCTGCTCGCGATCGGCATCACGGTGTCGGAGGTCGGGCTCGCCTATCTCCTCACCGTCTTCACCGTGGTCTACGCGACGACGAAACTCGGCCTGCCTCGCCAGGTGATCCTGAACGCGGTGGTCTATGCCGCGCTCGTCGAGTTCGCGACGCTGCCGCTCGCCGGCTGGCTCTCCGATATCTTCGGCCGCAGGGCGCTGTATCTCGCCGGCGGGGTGTTCTCGGTGGCGCTGGCGTTTCCGCTGTTCTGGTTCCTCGACACCAGGGAGCCGGCGCTGATCACGTTCGCGCTCGTCGTCACGATGACGCTGACGCACGCGCTGCTGTTCGGGCCGAAGGCGGCGTTCATGCCGGAACTGTTCCGCACCCAGGTGCGCTACAGCGGCGCATCGCTCGGCGCCAACGTCGCGGCCGCGCTCAGCGGCGGCTTCTCGCCGCTGATTGCGACCGCGCTCCTCGCATGGGCCGGCGCCTACTGGCCGGTGTCGGTCTACATCATCGCGCTGTCGGTCATCACGATCATCGCGACGCTGATGGCGCCGGAGACGGCGCGCGACGCGCTGAAGTCGTAAGCGCGGTCACCGGCAGGCGGGGTTTGCTGCGTCCGGAAACGCCAGGAAGGTGACGGTCGCCGGCACCAGCCGGATCGCTCCCGCAGGTGTTGCGCGCGGCTCAAGTCGGGGCAGTTCGTCGTCGGCACTCAGCGCGAGCGTCTTGCCGTTCAGCTGAACTGTCGCGTCTTGCAGCCGCCTCGCATGTATCGTGTAACGCTCGGCGGGGTGTGACAGCGTCAGGGTCGATGATGCATGCCGCGATGCGTTGATTGCGAGCACGGACACGGCGCCCCGCATGCCCGGATGGCAATGCGCGTAGAGATGGAGATCTGGCGCGGCGACCGGGTTCGCGTCGAGCACAGTCGTTCCCATCAGCCGATGCCAGAGCAGCGCAGCCCAGTAGTTCGGCCGCGGACGAAACGTTCCCTCGTCGAGCAGGCCGTAGTCGCTGGCAGCCAGCGTGTTGTGCATCACCACCTGGACGCCGGCCCTTGCGAGGCGTCCGTGCTGGTCGAGATAGCGAAAGGTGTCGAGAAACGTCTTGTCCGATGGATTGCCGCCGCAGGCGGCGTTTGCCGTCTCCGTTAGCCAGATCGGCTTGCCCGGCTCGAATGCGTCGCGCAGGGCGCGGTAGGTCGCGAACGTCGCGTCGGTGCGTGCCAGCCAGTCCGAGGAGAGCGTCTGCGCCGGATCGTCGCGGCCGCCGCAGCGCGGCGAGAGCGTGTTGTAGTGATGATAGGAGAAGCGATCGATGCCGGGGGCGGATGCGGCGAGCAGATCGTGCGTGGTGATGCCCGACCCGGATGGCGACGGCGCGTCGCGGGTTGAACCCGGACCGACGATCAGCGTCTCGGGCGCCGCGCGTTGCATCCATTCGCGAAAGATCCTGAAGTCCCGGCCATAAGCGGCCGCATCATATCCCGGCGGCGCGCCGTTCGTCGCCGCAAGCGTCGGCTCGTTCATGAATTCCACCGCCGCGATGTGGCCACCCAGCGAACGCGTCGTGTCGATCAGGCGCTGCGCCTGATTGGTCTTCCACACGCCATCCGCATCGCGGCTGCCCGGACTGATCGCGAAGGACGTGACGATCTCCGCGTCGACTGCGCGGGCAAAGTCGATGACGTCGCGCCATCGGTTACGGCTGAGAACGTCATTGAATCCCGGCGGGGGCTTGGCCGGCGCATGGTTCGTGTCGGCAAAGAACGTCGCATTGGCCCAGGTTCCGCTCACGCGCAGATAGGCCGGCGCCAAAGCGGCGGCGAGCTTGCGCAACCGCGCATTGGCAAGATCGATCGGCGGCCTCTCGCCGTAACGATCCTGCTCATCGAGCGCGCGCATTGTTCGCGGATAAGGCTTCCAGAACCGGCCGCCGGTCACCTCCACCATCTCGATATTGTAGGATTGAAAGCGCGCATCGATCGTCCCGATCGCCTTCAGCTCGGCGGGTGCGATGGAGGCGCCGCCGGCGTGCGCCACGTCTAACGTTGTGGCAGCGAGCAGGCTCATCAGCAGCATCGGCGGCCGAAGCAGCCCGAAGGCCGACTTGATCCGCGACACGGTCATCTGGTCCGCGGCGCAGCGGCTATGGTTTTCCCTCCCGGCCGGCCCTTGCGCACCGAATTCCAGAAAGTCTCGGCCGCCCGGGTCATGCGGGCCCGCGTGCGAAACAGCGAGACGCTGATCGGAATGTCCCAATCCGCGCCGCCGGCGCGCAACAGGCGGCCGCTGTCGAGATCGGCGCGGACGAGGCTCATCGGAGCCCACGTCACGCCGCGCCCTTCGCGCGCCATGTCGACCAGCAGCATGACCGGCGCGGCGAAGCCTGGCGCCAGCCACGCCGTCGAATCCTTCGCGGCCAGGAACGAGGTGACGAGCCGCCCCACGCCCGAGCCGGGGTGATAGGCGAGATAGGGCAGCGGCGCGCCCGATGCGCCGGGCAGGGCGTAACGAGGCTGTGCCTTTTTGCTGCTGCGTCCACCGCGACCCGGTTTTGCGGCCGGCGCGCTGATCGGGATCAGCACGTCGGTCGCGAGATCGACGCGCTGGAAGCGGTCCATGTCGAGCCGGCTTATCAGCGTCGGATGGTAGTGCGCCAGCATGAAATGCGCCTGCGCATCCACAAGTAGCTTCTCGCAGCCGGCGAAATTCGAAGCGACGAGCTGCACGGCGGAGTCGGCCCGCGCGCTGTCGGAGTTGCGAATCCATTCCGGAAAGAAGGTCTGCGACAGTGAATGCGTGGCGGCAAAGGTGATGGTCTCGGCCTTCAGCCGTGCGACCTCGAGCGCTTCCTCGCGCCCGACCAGGACCCTGCGCAGCACGTCCTCCGCGACGGGGCGGAAACTCTCGCCGGCCGGCGTCAGCGTGATCGTATGGGTCGAGCGTTCGAACAGCGGCGTGCCCAGCCACTCCTCGAGCGACCTGATGCGGCGGCTCAGCGCCGGCTGGGTCACATGCCGTCGCTGGGCGGCGCGCGAGAACCCGCCTTCCTCGGCGATGGCAAGGAAATCCTCCAGCCAGACCAGGTCCATGATGCGGTTTTGTCCTCAAATCATACCGATACGGCATTAGCGCCTGACACGCCGCTGGTCCAATGTAAACGGCATCGCAAGACAAGAACAAAGCGCCACCTTCGCATGGCGCGACGATGCCGTTGGAGGAAGCAAATTGCAGATCGCCGCAACGCCGCTGTCTGAGCCCATATCGACTGAGCCGATGTCGCGCCCGGTTTCCGAACGCCGCCGCAAGCCGCTCTGGCGCGAGCAATATGTCCTGGTCGTCGCCGGCGCCGCGCTCGGCGCACTGTTCGGCTTCCTGCTTCCGACCGTCGCCGTCGACTTCAAGCCGCTCGGCGATGCCTTCATCTCGCTGATCAAGATGACGATCGCGCCGCTGATCTTCCTGGTGGTGGTCACCGGCATCGCGCAGGTCGGCGACATGAAGGCGGTCGGCCGCATCGGGCTCAAGGCCTTCGCCTATTTCGAGGCGGTGACGACCGTTTGTCTGTTGATCAGTTTTGTGGTGGTGCGCTGGGTGCAGCCCGGCGCCGGCGTGGCGCATGCCACGGCGCAGCAGGCGGAGACCGTCGCGCGCTATTCGCAGGCCCATGTCGGGTCGCTGTCAGCTTACATCCAGCACATGATCCCGGAGAGTTTTGTCGGCGCGTTCGCGGCCGGCGACGTGCTCCAGGTGCTCGTGCTCGCGCTTCTGTGCGGCATCGGCTCGCTGCTGCTCGGCGAAAAGGCAGCGCCGCTGCGGACGGGCCTTGAGCGGATCACCGAACTCGTCTTCAGCGTCGTGCATGTCGTGGTGGCCTTGGCGCCGATCGGCGCCTTTGGTGCCATGGCTTTCACCGTGGCGAAGTTCGGCGCCGCCACGCTCTATGCGCTGGCGCTGCTGGTCGGCACCGCCTGGGCGATGATGGCGTTCTTCATCTTCGTCATTCTCAACACGATCTGCCGTTTCGCCGGCATCCGCCTGATGGACCTGTTACGCCTGCTGCGCAACGAGCTGCTGGTCGTGCTCGGCACCTCGTCGTCGGAAACCGCCATTCCCGGCATGATGGAGAAGCTGCCGAAGGCGGGTGTGGGGCGGGCAGTAGCTGGCCTCGTCATTCCCTCCGGCTATTCCTTCAATCTCGATGGCGTCGCGCTGACGCTGCCGCTCTCCACGATGTTCGTCGCCCAGGTCTACGGCATCGAACTCTCGGCCGGCCAGCAATTGAGCCTGTTCGCGGTGATGCTGTTCACCAGCAAGGGCGCCGCGGGCGTCACCGGTGGCGCTTTCGCCGCGCTCGCCGCGACGGTGATCGCCGCGGGGTTGCCGGCGGAGGGACTGGCGCTGCTGCTCGGCATCGACCGCTTCATGTCGCTGGCGCGCGCCATCACCAACACCATCGGCAACGCGGTCGCCGCCATCGTGGTCGCGAAGTGGGATGGAGAATTCAACCGCGAGGACTGGGCCCAGTCCGCCGCTCAAATCCAAGCAGTGAAGTAAGGATCCAAGGCTTTCAATATGGCTACCAACACCAACGAACTGCCCGTCATTGCGCTGACCCCTGGCGACTGTACCGGCATTGGCCCCGAACAGATCGCGCGTATCCTCTCCGACGACCGGCTTGCTGACGCAGCCCGCCTCGTCGTGGTCGGCGATGCCCGCGTGCTCGAGGTGGGCATCGCGCATGCCGGAGTGAAGTTGAAGGTCGAGCGGATTGCCTCGCCCAAGGCGGCCAACTGGGGCCGCGGCGCTGTGCAGCTCGTCGACCTCGGCAACACCGATCCCGCCAGATTCCCGATCGGCAAAGCCAGCGCGGAATCGGGCCGGCTGACCGGCGAGACGCTGTCGCGTGCGATCGATTTCGCCAAGGCGGGCGAGGTCGACGCGATCACGTTTGCGCCGCTGAACAAGCGCGCGATGTTCGACGGCGGCTGGAAGTTCCCCGACGAGCACAAGATGTTCGCGAGCCTGCTCGGGCATAAGACTTACTTCTCCGAGATGAACGTGCTCGACGGCCAGTGGATGTCGCGCGTCACCGGGCATCAATCGCTGCGCGAGGCGCTCGACGGCATCAATCCGGAGAGCATCACCGACTCGATCGAGCTGGTCGACCGCATGATGCGGAGGGCTGGTGTCGCCAGGCCGCGCATCGCGGTCGCCGCGCTCAATCCGCATGCCGGCGAGAACGGCCTGTTCGGCCGCGACGAGATCGAGATGATCCGGCCGACGGTCGAAGCCGCCGCGAAGACGGGGATTGCCTGCACGGGACCTTATCCCGCCGATACCGTCTATGTCCGGGCCTTCGCCGGTGAGTTCGACAGCGTGGTCGCGATGTATCACGACCAGGGCCAGATCGCGACCAAGCTGCGCGGCTTCAACCGCGGCGTCACCGTCACCGCGGGCCTTGAGACCGTCTTCACCACGCCGTCGCACGGCACCGCGTTCGACATCGTCGGCACGGGCGTCGCCAAGACCGGCGCGCTCGAAAGCGCGGTCCGCCTTGCAGCGCAACTGGTATCGATCAAGGTCAAGGAGGCTGCCCATGCACACTGATCGCAGGACCCTGCTCCAGGCGGCGGCCGCGCTGCCGCTAGCAACCGTCGGCGCGAACGCCGCCTTCGCGCAGACGCCGGCCGCAACGCCCGCCGCCGCGCCGCCCAAGGAGGTGACGCGTGCGCTGGCACATTATCTCGTGACCGCGAGTTATGACGACCTGCCGGCCAATGTGCGCAAGGAAGGCGTGCGCACGCTGCTGAACTGGGTCGGCGTCGCCATCGGCGGCTCGCATCACGAGACGGTCGATATCGCGGTCTCCGCGCTCGGTCCGTTCTCCGGGCCGCAGCAGGCCTCGCTGTTCGGGCGGCGCGAGCGGTTCGACATCATGAACGCGGCCTTCATCAACGGTGTGTCGAGCCATATCTTCGACTATGACGACACCCACCTGAAGACGATCATCCATCCTGCCGGTCCAGTGGCCTCGGCCATTCTCGCGCTGTCGGAAATGCAGCCGGTATCGGGCAAGGATTTCCTGAACGCGCTGGTGCTCGGCGTCGAGACCGAGTGCCGGATCGGCAACTCGGTCTATCCGAACCATTACGATGTCGGCTGGCACATCACCGGCACCGCCGGTGTGTTCGGCTCGGCCGCGGCCGTCGGCAAGCTGTTGAAGCTGAACGAGCAGCAGATGACATGGGCGCTCGGCCTTGCCGCCTCGCAGCCGGTGGGCCTGCGCGAATCCTTCGGCTCGATGAACAAGAGCTTCAATCCAGGCCGTGCCGCATCAAGCGGCATTTTCGCGGCGATCCTGGCCTCGAAGAATTTCACCTCGTCCGACGCCATGATCGAGGCCAAGCGCGGCTGGGCCAACACGATCAGCACCAAGCAGGACTACAACGAGATCCTGGGCGACCTCGGCAAACGCTATGAGGCCGCGCTCAATACCTACAAGCCATTCGCCTGCGGCATCGTCATGCACCCGGCGATCGACGCTGCGATCCAGCTCCGTAACGAGAGCAAGGTGACTGCGGACCAGATCGAGCGCGTCGACCTCAAGGTCCATCCGCTGGTGCTGGAACTCACCGGCAAGAAGACGCCGAAGGCGGGCCTCGAAGGCAAGTTCAGCATCTATCACGCGGTCGCGGTCGCCATCGTCGAGGGCGCCGGCGGCGAGAAGCAGTTCAGCGATCGCGCCGTGACCGATTCGACCGTCGTCGCGCTGCGCGGCAAGGTGAATCCGGTGATCACACCCGGCATCAAGCCGGAGCAGGTCGATCTCACCATCGTGCTCAAGGACGGCCGCAAGCTCAACCGCTACATCGAGCATGCGATCGGCAGCGTGGAGGTTCCGATGACGGACAAGCAGCTCGAAACCAAATTCTCGGACCTTGCCGAGGGTATCATCCCTGCTGCGACGATCCGGCGCGTGATGGACGCCTGCTGGAATGTCGAGAACCTGCCGAACGCGGCGGAGATCGCAAGGATGTCGGTCGCGTCCTGACCGCGGGGGAGAGAAGCATGCTGTCACGCCGCCGTTTCCTGCAGTCCGCCGGCTCGGTTGCCGCCTTGGCCGCGACCGGCGGCCGTGCGGCTCTCGCCGAAGGTCCGGGGGTGACGGAGCGCCTTGCCCGCTACATGGTCGTCGCGCGCGACCAGGAGCTGCCGGAGCAGGTGCTACGTGAATGCAAGCACCGCATTCTCGATACGCTCGGCGCGATGGTTTCGGGCTCGCGAATGAAGCCGGGCGAAATGGCGCTGAAGTATGTGCGCACCCTCGGCGGCGATGCCCAGGCGTCCGTCGTCGGCTCCGATTTCCGGACCACGGCTGTCAACGCGGCGTTGGCGAACGCGATGTGTGCGCATGCCGACGAGACCGACGATTTCGAGCCCGTCACCAAGGCGCATCCGGGATGCTCGGTCGTGCCCGCCGCCCTCGCGATTGGTGAGCGCGAGCATCGCAGTGGGCAGGATTTCATTCGCGCCGTTACGCTCGGCTACGACCTGACCTGCCGCCTGCTGATGGCGCTGGGTCCGGATCTCGTCCGCGGTACGCACCGGAGCGCAGAGGGGACGTCATCGACCTTCGGCGCGCTTGGTGCCGCCGCCTCGCTGGCGCTGTTAGATGAGAAGGGAATGCGTTACGCGATCTCCTATTCGTCGCAGCAGGTCTCCGGCCTCTGGAGCTGGGTGAAGGACCACGACCACATCGAGAAAGCGTTCGACTTCGCCGGCATGGGGGCCCGCAACGGAGTGATGGCCGTCGACATGGTGAAGAATGGCTTAACAGGCGTCGACGACGTGCTCGACGGCACGCATAATCTCTTCATTGCACTGTCGAGCGATCCGAAGCCGGAAGAGATGGTGAAAGAGCTTGGCAGTCGCTTCTACGTCACGGAGACCGCAATCAAGACCTTCTCGGTCGGCTATCCCATCCAGTCGCCGCTGGATGCGATGCTGACGCTGCGCAAGCGGTACAGCCTCGCGCCAGATAACGTGCGTAGCATCCTGGTCAAGCTGCCGACCGATGCGATGGGAATTGTGGGCGAGAGCGCGATGCCAGACGTCAACTGCCAGCATCTCGTGGCTGTCGCGCTGGTCAAGGGCGCCGTGTCGTTCAACGACAGTCACGACGTCGCGTTGATGCATGATCCACAAATCCTGGAGCAACGCGCCAAGGTGACGCTGGCCGGCGACAAGGCACTGATGGACCCGGCAGCGCCGCGTGGTGCTGTCGTCGAGGTGACATTGACCGATGGCAAGAAGGTCGAGCACTTCACGAAATATCCGCCGGGCACCAAGGAGAATCCGCTGAGTACGGAGGCAGTGGCGGCCAAGACACGGGATCTGATTGCACCCGTATTGGGCAGCGACAGGGCCGAGAAGCTGATCGACCAGATCGGCAATCTCGAACGGCTTGACGACGTCGGCAAGTTGAGGCCATTGCTGACGGCGTGATGAATCAATCAACAACAAGACAAACATCAAGGAAGTGCCCATGCGCGGGGTTATGCGACGCACCTTTCTGGCCGGCTGTGCGGCCGTTCTGTTCTCCGGCGCGGCTCTAGCGCAGGATTATCCCTCCCGCCCCGTCAAGATCATCGTGCCGTTCCCGGCCGGCGGGTCCAACGACATCATCGCCCGCATCGTCGCGCAGAAGCTGACTGAGCGGAACGGCCAGACCTTCCTTGTTGAGAACCGCGGCGGCGCCGGCGGCAATATCGGGGCTGAGACGGTGGCGAGCGCTGAGCCCGATGGCTACACCCTGCTGCTGACCGCGCCGCCTCCGCTGACGATCAACGGTTCGCTCTACAAGAAGCTGCCGTTCGATCCCGCCAAGGCCTTTGCGCCGGTGGCGCTGATCGCCTCGGTGCCGATTGTGCTGGTCGTCAACCCGTCGGTGCAGGCGAAGAATGTCGGCGAGCTGATCGCGCTGGCCAAGGCCAAGCCCGGCTCGCTCAATTTCGGCTCGTCCGGCATCGGCTCGACCAACCACCTCGCCGGCGAGCTGCTCAAGAGTATGGCCGGTGTGGACATCGTCCATGTGCCCTATCGCGGCGCCGCGCCGGCGATGAACGATCTGCTCGCGGGCCAGATCCCCTTCATGTTCGACAACATGCCGGCGGTGCTGCCGCAGGTGCAGGGCAAGGCCATCAATGCGATCGCGGTAGCCGGCACCAAGCGCGCGGAAGCACTGCCCGACGTGCCGACGGTGGCTGACACCATTCCCGGCTTCGAGGCTTCGTCCTGGTTCGGATTGGTGGCGCCGGCCAAGACGCCTGCGCCCGCGCTCGCCAAGCTGAGCGGCGAGCTCGAGACCATTCTGAAGATGCCGGATGTCAAGAAGCGGCTTGCCGAGCTTGGCGCCGAGCCCGGCACGGTGTTTGGTTCGGCGTTCGGGCAGTTCATGGCGGACGAAACCACGAAGTGGGGCAAGCTCGTCAAGGCGTCCGGCGCCACAGTGGATTAGGGTAGCGTCATGGATCTCAATCTGGGCGGCAAGGTTGCCGTCGTCACCGGCGGCAGCATCGGCATCGGCCGTGCCATTGCCGCCGAACTCGCGCGCGAGCAGGCGCATGTCGTCATCGTCGCGCGCGACGCGGAGCGCCTTGCCGCGTCCGCGCAGGAGATGTCGCGGGATACGGGCCGGCGCGTGATCGCCTGTGCCGGCGACATGACCAAGCCCGACGACATCGCCCGCGCGATGGCCACCGCGCGCGAGGCCTTTGGCCGCATCGATATCCTCGTCAACAACGCCGGCGCGTCGCCGATGGGCCGGATCGCGGAGACACCTGATGCGACCTGGGCCAAGTCGATCGAGCTGAAGCTGCTCGGCTACATGCGCTGCGCGCGCAATGTCCTGCCTGAAATGCGCGACCGCCGCTGGGGCCGCGTCATCAACATCATCGGCCGCAGCGGGCATCAGCCGCGCGCGGCCTATATGGCGGGCGGCGCGGTCAACGCGGCGCTGCTCAACTTCACGCTGGCGCTCGCCGAGGAATGCGCGCCCGACAATGTGCTGGTGACCGGCGTCAATCCCGGACCGGTGCAGACCGACCGCTGGGACAGCCTCATCTCGCAAGGAGCCGCCATCTCGGGCCAGGATCAGGGCGCGACCAATGCTGCGGCGATCGCCTCGGTTCCGCTCGGCCGCGTCGGGCAGCCGCACGAAGTGTCCGGCCTCGTCGCGTTCCTCTGTTCAGACCGCGCGTCCTTCATTACTGGTACCTGCATCAATGTCGATGGCGGTGGAACGAGGTGTATCTGATGGGTAGCGAACTGCGGAAAATCGGCGTCAGCGAGGATTGCGAGCTTGCGGTTCGCATCGACGATTATCTGCTGCCGTGGGACACCAAGCCGCCGGTCGTAATGCTGCACGGGCTCGCCGAAAGCGGCGAGGCGTTCCGGCGCTGGGTGCCCTATTTCGCCACGCATCACCTCGTGGTGCGCCCGGACCTGCGCGGCTACGGCGATTCGACGCCGATGCAGGGCGATTATGTCTATCGCTTCGCCGGCCTTGGCGACGACATCATCCGGATGCTGGACGTGCTGAAGCTCGATCGCGTGTTCCTGGTCGGCGGCAAGATCGGCGGCACCCTGGCGATGCATCTCACGGCAAAACACCCGGATCGCGTGATCGCCGTCGCCGCGGTCGGTGCGCCGGCCTCGCTTACTTCATTCAACGAGCGGGCGCCGACCTGGCGCAAGCAGATCCGCGAGCAGGGCGTCGAGCCCTGGGTGCGCGAGACCACGGCCGGCCGGCTCGGCTCGTCGCTGCCGCCGGCGGCGCTGGACTGGTGGATCAAGCTGATGACGAAGACCAAGGCCTCGACGTTGGAAGCGTTCCTTCAGATGGTGCCGACCGTCGACGTCACCGGCGAGCTTCCGTCTATCAAGCGTCCGACGCTGGTGATCACCACGACCGGCTCCGGTCTCGGCGACGTCGCCTCCGTGAAGGCATGGCAGGAAACGATTCCGGGCTCGAAGCTGGAAGTGCTGCCGGGCGATTCCTATCACGTAGCCGCGACTGACCCGGACGCATGCGCGCAAAAAGTTCGCGCGTTCTTCGATCGCGTCGCGACTTAAGACGTACAGGGCGGGCCATTGGCCCGCCCTGCATTTGGCTCTAAGACTACCGTTCGACAAGAAACGGCAAATATCAGGGGGTGAAGCCATGACAAAAACCACGCGACGCAGCGTGCTCACGGCCGCAGCCGCGATGACGGCGGCGGGCCTCACTGAGGTGGCGCCGGCTGCGGCGCAGGCCGCACCCAAGCCGATCTTCCCGGTGCCGATGGTTTCGATCCCGATCGTCGGCGAAACGAGTGTGTTCCAGGTTCGCCGCATCTACTGCATCGGACGCAATTATGCCGCGCACGCCATCGAGCGCGGCTCGGATCCGAACCGCGAGCCGCCGTTCTTCTTCCAGAAGCCGACCGACGCGATCCAGAACGTCGCGGTCGGCGAGGTTGCCGACCATCCCTATCCGTCGCTGACCAAGAACTATCACCACGAGGTCGAGCTGGTTGCCGCGCTGAAGTCCGGTGGCACCAACATCCCGGCCGAGAAGGCGCTCGACCATGTCTATGGTTACGCGCTCGGCCTCGACATGACCCGGCGCGATCTCCAGAACGGCATGGCCGCGGAGAAGAAGCCCTGGGAGATCGGCAAGAGCTTTGACCATGCCGCGGTGATCGGCCCTATCCACCCCGTGAGCAAAACCGGCCATTTCGAGAAGGGCGCGATTTCGCTCGCGATCAACGGCACGGTGAAACAGAACTCGGATCTCAGCAAGATGATCTGGAGCGTTGCCGAGCAGATAGCAAAGCTCTCCGAAGCGTTCGAGCTGAAAGCCGGCGACATCATCTATTCCGGCACGCCGGAGAATGTCGGCCCGGTGGTGAAGGGCGACGTGCTCTTGTGCAAGCTCGAGGGCTTGCCGGATATGTCGATCAAGATCGTGTAGTTCTTTACCTCTCCCCGCTTGCGGGGAGAGGTCGGATCGCTCTTGCGATCCGGGTGAGGGGGGACAGGTCTTTCGACGATCTCGCGTGCGGAGGCAGCCCCTCACCCCAACCCTCTCCCCGTAAGAACGGGGCGAGGGAGCGCACCGCGTGGCCGTGGCCGTCGGCCCGGCCGCGTCGGCGTTCTGGACGACGCGCGATCCATCGACCGGAAAACCGCGCGGCGTTACGGTCGAACTCGCCAAGGCTGCCGCTGACAAGCTGCACGTTCCGCTTCAGCTCGTCGAATACCAGAGCTCCGACGAGATCGCCGCGGCCAGCAGCAAGGACCTCTGGGATCTCTCCTTCATGCCGGCGGACGTCAAGCGCGAGGCGTTCGTGGACCAGGGCCCCGCTTACGTCGCCTATATGAGCGGCTATCTCGTGCGCGCCGGTTCGGACATCCGGATCGTTGCGGATGTCGATCGCGCCGGCACGCGGGTTGGTTGCATCGAAGGGACATCGACGTCACGCACGGTCGAGAAATCCTTGAAGCAGGCGAAGCTGACAAAGTTCGTGAAGCCCGAAGAGGCGGCCGAATTGATCGGCAGAGGCGAACTCGATGCTCTCGCCATGGGAATGGGAGCCCTGGAAGATCTTTCGCGCAAACTGCCCGGAACCAAGGTGCTGGATGAGGTGATCCAGTCGACCGGCGTGGTCGTGGTTGTCCCCAAGGGCAAGGCCGTGGCGAAGGTCTGGGCGGCGCGCTTCCTGGATGAAGCCAAGGTGGACGGCACCGTGCGTCGTGCGCTCGATGGTAACGGATTTACCAGCGACAAGATCGCGCCGTGATCTGGCCCCGCTGGAACCACGAGTGGCGGCGGAGGTCTTTGAATTGCCGGAGTTCCATCGGTCATTGCCCCGTGTTGGGCAACGAACAAACCTCGTGCGGCCATATTTGAGTAAGAGTGATCTCCCGAGAGGGAGGCGCTCCGATGAAGAAAGTTTTGATCATTGCGGTCGTGCTGCTGGCTGGCGTGCCTGCGAGCGCCGTTGCGCAGGAGCGCGCTGGTGCTGCGGCGATAGGCGCCGTGTCCGGGGCCGTCGTGCTCGGTCCGGTCGGTGCGGTCGCGGGTGCAGTGATTGGCTATACCGCCGGTCCTTCAATCGCGAGGTCATGGGGCGTGAGAGGTTCGCGGTCGGCAAGACACCAGCAGCCGCCACGCCGCGAGGCGTACCGCGCAGCCGCGACCGGCGCTCCGCCGCGCGCGCGTGAGGCGATGAATGCTAACGGCCAGATCAGAGCTGCCAGCAATCCGCCGGCTCAAGCCACGCCCCCGGTGCAGCCAGTTCAAGCTGCCCCGGCTCCGCCGGCGGAGACTTCGACCCCGCCCGTTCAGGGACTCGAATGAGGCTCCGGCTTTAGGCCGCGGTCGTCTTCGGCCGCAGCCGGTCGACGGTCCGTGCGATCAGCGCGGCCACCTCCGGCACTTTTGGACCAATGCGAAATTCCGGCCCTGCAACGACCACCGAGAGCCTGCGATCGCCGATCGGTAGCGGGATTGCAGCTCCGGCGAGATCGCGGCTGTAATCGGCGAAGCTCTGGCAATAGCCGCGCGCGATCGAATTGCGCAGCTCGAGCTCGACGGCCTCAATGCTGATCGGCGTCGACGGGCCGTATTGCTTGAACTCGATCTTGCGATAGACGGAGTCGCGCTCTTCCTGCGAATATTGCAGCAGCAGCGCGCGGCCGCTGGCGGTGGCGTGGATCGGCACGCGGTGGCCGATGGTCGCGAAATAGCGGATCGCGGCCTGGGATTCGACGACGTCGATGAACACCGCCATCACGCCGGCCGGCGCCACGATGGATGCGGTCTCGCCGGTCTCGGCGGAGAGATCGGTGATTAGCTGATGCGTCCACGGCGGCAGCGGCTCGACCTCGGAGATCATCCGCGCCATCGCCAGCCAGCGCGGCGTCGGATAGAAGCCGGCGCGCGGCCGCGGTTCATAGAGGTAGCCCTTCTCGGACAGCGTCGCGAGCAGGTTGAAGGTCGACGAGCGCGGCCAGCCGAAATGATCGGCGATCTCGGCAAGCGTCGCCGGCTTCCTCGTTTGCGCGAAGAATTCCATGATCTCCAGGACGTTTGCGGCTTGGCGAACGATCATGGTGGCGGCGTTCCGATCTAGGTCTGGCCGAGGATTTTCTTCGCGGCGCGAAGATGCGGCTTGTCGATCATCTGGCCGTCGAGACGCAGCGTGCCGGAGTTCGGATTGCTCGCGAATGCGGCGATCACCTTTTCCGCCCAGGTGCGCTCAGCCTCGGTCGGCTCGAATGCCGCGTTGACGACGTCGACATGTTTGGGGTGGATCAGCGCCTTCGCCGAAAAGCCGTCGCGCCGCGCCGCACGCGTTTCCTGCTCGAGGCCGGCGAGGTTGTCGATGTCGGTATAGACGGTGTCGATCGGCGCGACCTCGGCTGCGGCCGCCGCCATCAGGCAGAGATCGCGCGCGAGGCGGTAGGGGCTGTGGAACACGCCGCCCGCGGCTATTTCCGTGGCGCCGAGCGAGGCCGAGAGATCTTCCGCACCCCACATCAATCCGGCGAGGCGAGGGGAGCAGCCCTTGTAGCTGCCAAGCCCGAAGATCGAGCTGGCCGTCTCCGTCGCGACACAGACGATGCGGGTCGCGCCGACCGTGATGCCGGCCGCGGCTTCCAAGGCTTCGAGCCAGGTTGCAACCTGGCGCACGTCGTCGCCGCCTTGCGATTTCGGCAGCACGATGCCGTCGGGCTTGCCGGGCATGACCGCGGCGAGATCGGCGAGCGTCATGCCGGTGTCGAGCGCGTTGACGCGGACATAGAGCTGATGCGGGCCGGGGCGGCCCTTCAGCATCGCAAGCGTCAGCCCGCGCGCTTCCGGCTTCTTCTCCGTGACGACGGAATCTTCGAGATCGATGATCAGCGCGTCGGCCTTGCCTTCGCTCGCCTTCTCGAATTTGCGCGGGGAATCCCCCGGCACGAACAGCATCGAACGCATCAGACCGGCCTCTTGTGCATCATCGCCATGCGGCGGCATTTGCCGACGATCTCGTCGTTCTGGTTCAAGGCGTGGTGCTCGAACTCGACGATACCCGCTCTCGGGCGCGATTTGGATTCCCTCAACGAAAGCACCTTCGTCGTCGCCCGCAAGGTGTCGCCATGGAAGACCGGTTTTGGGAACGTGACGTCGGTCATGCCGAGATTGGCAACGGTGGTCCCCATGGTCGTATCATAGACCGTCATGCCGATCATGATGCCGAGGGTGTAAAGGCTGTTGAAAATGCGCTGGCCGAACTCGGTCTTTTCAGCGAAATGCGCGTCGATATGCAGCGGCTGCGGGTTGAGCGTCAGCAGGCTGAACATGGTGTTGTCCATCTCCGTGACGGTCCGGGTCAGCGGATGCCTGAACTCCTGGCCCACGGAAAAGTCCTCGAAATAAAGTCCGGCCATCGCGGTTTCCTCCCTGTATCGCTGCGATTCTGGCCAGCGCTGCCGTTAGGGCGGCGCGGCCAGGTGAACTGCTTTTTGCTCTGCGAGCTGCTCGATCTCCTCGGTCGAGAAGCCGGCCTCGCGCAAAATGTCGCGGCCATGCTGGCCGAGCGTCGGTGCGGGGCCGGCGGCTTCCGGCTGGGTCACGCTCCAGGTGGAGGGCACGCGCATCTGGCGAATCCGGCCTTCGACGGGATGATCGACGGTCCTGAAGAAGTCGACGGCTTGGAGATGCGGATCGTCGAGGATCGTTTCCAGGGTGTGCATCGGCATCACCGGAATGTCGGCGCGCTCGAGCAGATCGCGCCATTCTGCGGTGGTGCGTGTGAGGAAGATGTGGCCGATCTCCTCGTAGATCTCGTCGATGTGCTTCGTCCGCGACGCATGGTTGGCGAAGCGCGGCTGATCGAGGAAATGCGGCTGTCCGATCGCCTCGAAGAAGCTGCGCCAGTGCTTGTCGTTGTAGATGAGGACACAGAGATAACCGTCGCTGGTCTTGTAGGGGCGGCGATAGCGCGACAGCAGGCGGGCATAGCCGCCATGATCGAGCGGCGGATCGTAGGTGAGGCCGCCCAGATGATCGACCAGCACGAACTCCGTCATCGATTCGAACATCGGAACGTCGATGCGCTGGCCTTCGCCGGTGCGGCTCTGATGCATCAGCCCGCCCATGATCGCATTGACCAGCATCAGGCCGACGATGCGGTCGGCGATGGTGACGGGAACGTAGCGCGGCGTGCCGTCGCCGGCCGCCGCAAGCAGCGTCGGAATCGTGGCGGCGCCCTGGATGAGATCGTCATAGGCGGGCTTTGCGGCATAGGGGCCGGACTGGCCGTAGCCGAACGCGCCGACATAGACGAGAGCGGGATTGATCGCGGCTAGCGTCTCGTAGTCGAGGCCGAGCCGGGCCATCGCCTGCGGGCGCACATTGTAGACGAGCCCGTTGGCCTGCTTCGCCAGCCGCAGCAAGGTGTCGCGGCCTTCCGTCTTCTTCAGGTCGAGCACGATGCTGCGCTTGCCGCGATTGGCATTGAGGAACATCCCGCCCATGCCGGGCGTGCGGCCGGGACCGATCTGGCGAACGATGTCGCCCTCGGGGCTTTCGACCTTGATCACGTCGGCGCCCATGTCCGCCAGCACCTGGGTGCCGTAGGGGCCCATCAGCACCGAGGTCAGGTCGAGAATGGTGAAGCCGGCGAGCGGTCCCATGAGGCCTCGTTGGATAAATTCATATAGGTGGAGTTAAAGTTCATAAAGTAGCCGTGTCAATTCGACGGCTCCGGTCTACGACGCATAGCTCCATGCATAGTTCATATACTTGACAGATAAATTCACCTATATGTACATTTTCAAGCAAGAAATAGAGCGAGGGCCGGACGGCGCCGCAGCAATTCGCTGCCGCGTTCGGCGTGGGGACGCGTCAAGGAGAACGACATGAAGAAGAATCTGGTCAGGGCCGCAGCAGTGCTCGCTCTCTCGCTGCCGGTCTCGACGCTGCAGGCGCAGGCCCTGGAGCTGAAGGTCGCCGATAGCTTCCCCGCCGGTCACTATCTCGTCCGCCTGATGCTGAAGCCCTGGATGGACGACGTCACCAGGCGCACCAATGGCACGGTGACCTTCACCTATTATCCGAACCAGCAGATCGGCAAAGCCGCCGACATGTTGCGTCTGACGCAGTCCGGCGTGGTCGACATCGGCTACATCGGACCGTCCTATGTCTCCGACAAGATGCCGCTCTCGGAAGTCGCGCAATTGCCGGGTGCGTTCGCAACCAGCTGCCAGGGCACACTCGCCTATTGGAAGATCGCGCGTGAAGGCATTCTCGCCAAGCAGGAATACGCGCCGAACAAGATCAAGCTGCTGCTCGCCGTAGTGCTGCCGCCCTACCAGGTGTGGACCGTCAAGTCGAAGGTGGAAACCACCAAGGACATGCAGGGCCTGAAGTTGCGCACCACGGGCGGCGCGCAGGACCTGACGCTGCGTGCGCTCAGCGCCGTGCCGGTGCGCATGGCTGCGCCCGATGCCTATGAGTCGCTGTCGCGCGGCACCATGGACGGCCTGCTGTTCCCGCTCGACAGCGTCGTCTCCTACGGCCTCGACAAGCTGGTCAAGCACGCCACCGAAGGCGTCAGCTTCGGCAGCTTCATCGTCGCCTATTCCATCAACCAGTCGGTCTGGGACAAGCTGCCCGACGACGTGAAGAAGGCGATGAACGAGGCTTCGGAGGCGATTACGCCGCAAGCCTGCGCCGGCGTCGAAAAGGAAGGCGAAGTCACCAAGAAGCAAATGCAGGACGAAGGCATCAGCTTCGATCCGCTGCCAGAGGCGACGCGCACCGAGATCAAGGACAAGCTCAAGGGCGTCGGCAAGGAGTGGGCGAGCGGGCTCGACAGCCGCGGCAAGCAGGCGTCTGCCGCGCTGAAGGAGTTCGACGATCTGCTCACCGCGGGCGGCGCCAAGTAAAGCGCCAGGTAGTCCGATATCCAACAGGGAGACGCTAGAGGTGATCAAACGGGCAGGAGATGTGCTCGGCGCGCTGGAACGCGCGCTGACGGTGATCGCGGTGGTGTTCATGTTCGTGATCATGCTGCTGGTGGTGACCGACGTGTTCATGCGTTACGCGCTGAACAGTCCGTTCTCCTTCACCTATGATCTGATCGGACTCTACCTCCTCGCCGGTGTGTTCTTCTTCACGCTGTCGGACGCCTTGCGTGAGCATGTCCATGTCGGCGTGGACATCCTCTTGTCGCGCTTCTCGCTGACGGGGCGGCGGTTGTCCGAGATCGTCACCGCGCTCGCCGGCTTGTTCGTGTTCATCCTAATCTGCAAGGTCGGCTTCGAGCGCGCGCTGGAGAATTACGAGCAGCACGACGTGCTCTCCGGCGCGATCCCCTGGCCGACCTGGATTTCGGCGGCGCTGGTGCCGTTCGGCTGCGGCGTGCTGGTGCTGCGGCTCGCGCTGCAGCTCGTCGGCAACGTGCTGAGCCTCGTCAGCGGCCGCGATCTGTATCCGCTGCCGCCGGTGACCGGCGTCGGCGAAGCACGCAGCTTCGAGTAACGGCAGGCCTTCATGACCCCTTTCATCGTTCTCGCCCTGCTATTCGGCCTGCTCGCGCTCGGCACGCCCGTCGGTTTCGCCATGGCCTTTTCCGGCTCGGTCGGCCTCGTCATGGTCGGCGGATGGCCCACGCTGCTCGGCATCCTGCAGACCGCGCCGCTCTCGACCGTCTCGGCCTACGAGCTGATCACCATTCCGATGTTTCTCTTGATGGCAGACCTCGTGCTGCTGTCGGGCGTCGCGGACGATCTGTTCAAGACGGCATCGGCCTGGGTCGGCCGCATTCCCGGTGGCCTCGGCATGGCAACTGCGCTCGCAGGCGCCGGCTTCGGTGCGATCTGCGGCACCTCGACGGCATCGGCCGCGACGCTGTCCTCGACCAGCCTGCCGGCGATGATCCGCCAGGGCTACGAGCCGAAGATGGCGGCCGGCGTCGTTGCGATCTCAGGCACGTTGTCGATGCTGCTGCCGACCAGCGTTGCGCTCGTCATCTTCGGCCTGCTGGCGGAGGTGAACATCGGCAAGCTCCTGATCAGCGGCATCATCCCGGCGATCCTGGTGACGTTCACCATCATGGCCACGATCTATTTCCTGGTCTGGCAGGACCCTTCGCGCGCACCGGCCGCGAAGTCTGTACCGTGGCGCGAGAAATTCGCGCTGTTGTGGCAGGTCTCGCCGATGGTGGTGCTGTTCTCGATCGTGACAGGCACGATCTATCTCGGCGTCGCGACGCCGACGGAAGCCTCCGCCTTCGGTGCGTTCGGCGCCTTCCTGCTCGCCATCGTCAAGGGCAAGATCACGCCGTCATCGCTCTATGCGACGCTGCTGCGCGCCTGCCACGGCACCTGCATGATCATCATGATCCTGGTCGGTGCCTCGATCTTCGGCTATTTCTTCACGCTCACCCATGTCACGCAGGACCTCGTCGCCTGGATCGGCAGCCTGCCCGCTTCGCGCTGGGTGATCATCACGCTGATCCTGTGCGGCTACATCGTGCTCGGCTCGTTCATGGACCAGATCGCAATCCTGGTGCTGACCGTGCCGATCGTGCTGCCGCTGATCAAGACGCTCGGCTTCGATCCGATCTGGTTCGGCGTCATCAAGATCGTCACCGCCGAGGTCGGCATGATCACGCCGCCGGTCGGGCTGAACTGTTTTATCGTCGCCCGCTATGCCAAGCGACCGGTGGCGGAAGTCTTCCACGGTACCTTCCCGCATTTCATCGCGCACCTGATCGCAATCGCGATCCTGGTGGCGTTTCCCTCGATCATTCTCTGGCTGCCCTCGCAGATGGGGCGCTAGGATCGGAGCTCGGCTCCCAATAAGGAGATCAAGAACATGGATTTCGCGCTCACCGATCAGCAGGAAGCCATTCGTGCCGCCGTTGCAAAAGTTTGCGAGGACTTTCCCGACGCCTATTGGCTGAAGAAGGACCACGACGGCGGCTTCCCGCATGACTTTCACAAGGCAATGGCCGATGCCGGCTGGCTCGGCATCTGCGTGCCGGAGGAATATGGCGGCTCCGGGCTCGGCATCACCGAAGCCGCGATCATGATGCGCGCCATCGCGGAATCCGGCGCCGGCATGTCCGGCGCCTCCGCGGTGCACATCAACGTCTTCGGGCTCAACCCCGTCGTGGTGTTCGGCACCGAAGAGCAGCGCAAGCGCATGCTGCCGCCGATGGTCGAGGGCCGCGAGAAGGCGTGCTTCGCCGTCACCGAGCCCAACACAGGCCTCAACACCACGCAGCTCAAGACGCGTGCTGTGGCCAAGAACGACCGCTACATCGTCAACGGCCAGAAAGTGTGGATCTCCACCGCGCAGGTCGCGCACAAGATCTTGCTGCTGGCGCGCACCACGCCGCTGGAGGACGTGCGCTCGCCAACCCATGGGCTGAGCCTGTTCTACACCGATTTCGATCGCAAGAAGATCAAGGTCCACGAGATCGAGAAGATGGGTCGCAAGATCGTCGATTCCAACGAGCTGTTCTTCGAGGATTTCGAGATCCCGATGGAGGACCGCATCGGCGAAGAGGGCAAGGGCTTTCAGTATATCCTCGAAGGCATGAACCCCGAGCGTATCCTGATCGCCGCCGAAGCCGTCGGCCTCGGCAAGCTCGCGCTGTCGCGCGCGACCGAATACGCCAAGACGCGCGTGGTGTTCAATCGGCCGATCGGCAAGAACCAGGGCATCCAGCATCCGCTCGCGGTGAACTGGGTCGAGCTCGAGGCGGCCTGGCTGATGGTGATGCAGGCAGCCTGGCAGTACGACAAGGGCTTGCCCAGCGGCGCTGGTGCGAACGCCGCGAAATATTTCGCAGGCGAAGCCGGATACCATGCCTGCGAGCAGGCCGTGATGACCCATGGCGGCTTCGGCTATGCCAAGGAATTCCACGTCGAGCGCTATTTGCGTGAAGTCCTGATCCCGCGCATCGCACCGGTCAGCCCGCAGCTCGCGCTCAGCTTCATTGCGGAAAAGGTGCTCGGTCTGGCGAAGTCTTACTAGTCTTCGCGCGGATCGCTTAGCGGGGACGCCAATGGAAGTCGACTTCTCCGGCCTGATCCGGGAGGGCGACCGTGTCGTGTGCGGGCAGGCAACGGCTGAGCCGGTCACCCTGACCGAAGCGCTGGTCGCGCAAGCCGGGCATCTGCCGGCGTTCCGCATGATGGTCGGTCCAATATTCTCCGACACCTTTTCCGCGGCGTGCGCGCCCAACATCTCGTTCCAGAGCTATGGTGTGATCGGGAATGCGCGGCGGCTCGCGAAAGCGGGACGGCTCGACGTGATCCCGAGCAACTACAGCGCCTTCTGCGCCGATTTCGCCTCACGGCGCCACCGTGCGGATGTGGTGCTGGTGCAACTCGCCGAGTCCGGCGATGGTCGATTGAGCGCAAGCCTCTCCAACGATTATGTCATCGATGCCGCACGGGGCGCGCGCATCGTCATCGCCGAGATCAATCCGGATGCGCCCTGGACGTTTGGCGCGGAATGGCCTGCGGACGCGCCGATCCATCTGCGGGTCGCCGCTCGCCGTCCGCCCGTCGAACTGCCGCCGGCGCCACTTGATGACGTCTCACGGAAAATCGCGTCACATGCGGCGAGCCTGATCGCCGACGGCAGCACGCTTCAGTTCGGCGTCGGCCGGATTCCGGATGCGATCCTGTCTTCGCTGTCGCATGCGCGCAATCTCGGCATCCATTCCGGCCTGATCAACGACGCCGTCGTCGACCTGATCGAGCGCGGCGCGGTGACGAATGCGGAGAAGGGAATCGATGCCGGGATCACGGTGACGAACCAGGTGATCGGCACGAAGCGGCTCTATCGCTTCGTGCACGAGAACAAGGCTGTTTCGGTGCGACCGACGTTGTACACGCACGGCCAGAACGTGCTGGCGCGGATCAGCCGGCTGGTCGCGATCAACTCGGCGCTCCAGGTCGGGCTCGACGGCAGCGTCAATTCCGAGACGCTGAACGGCGTCGCGATCGGCGCCATCGGCGGGCAGCTCGATTTCGTGCGCGGTGCCAATGCATCGCCCGGGGGCAGGGCGATCATCGCGCTGCCGGCGACGGCGTCCGACGGGACCAGCCGCATTGTCGTCAATGTGGAGACCGTGACGACGCCGCGCGCCGACGTCGATGCCATCGTGACCGAATGGGGCGTTGCGGAGCTGCGCGGTTGCGGACTTGCCGAGCGCGCGCGCCGCATGATCGCGATCGCGGCGCCCGGGCACCGCGATGCGCTGTCGGCACAACTTCGCGCCGCGCACTAGCGAGCTATCTGAAACAGGCCGGCCTATTCGGCGGCGATCCGTTCCATTGCCATGGCGCGAAGCCGGGCGCGCTGGATTTTCACACCGTTGGCGCTGTCGGTGACGGGGAAAGCGTCGACGATATAGATTCGGGCCGGCACCTTGTAGCCGGCGAGCCGCTCGCGCAGGCGCGCCACCAGCATCTCCTGCTGCGGCGGCTCCTTGGCCGGGATCACAAAGGCGACGCAGCGCGCCTGACCCCTAAGATCGATCGCGACAGCCTGGGCGTCGGCAACCCCCGTGCAGGCTTTGAGCTCGTCCTCGATCTCGCCCGGCGCAACCAGGAAGCCGCCGAGCCGCATCGCATCGCCCGCGCGGGTCTCGTAGACGAAGGCGCCGTCGCCGCGCAGGCGGCCGATATCGCCGGTGCGGAAGAAGCCGTCGGCAGTGATCGCATCGCGCGTCGCATCCGGGTTGTTGAAATAGCCGAGGAAGCACGAGGGCGCGCTGATCTCGATCTCGCCGGAGATGCCTTGCGCCGCCAGCTCCCCGGTCTCGGTATCGCGCACGCGCACCTTCGCGCCGGGAGACATCGGCCAGCCGCCGCCTTCGATGCGATCGGCGAAGGCATCACCGGGGCGGGCGATCGAGAACAGCGCCTGCACCTCGCTCGAGCCGTAGAGGCCGAACAGCGGCATGCCGCGCGCCTCGGCCTCCGCGGCGAGCTCACGCCAGCCGGGCTGGAACGCGGCGAAGCCGCAGACTTCGAGATGCGGGAATGGCCGTGGCGCATCGGCGAGCGCGAGGATGCGGCGGAACATCTCGTCGGAGCCGAAGGCGTGCGTGATCTTGTGTTCGCCAAGGACCTTCGACGCTGATGCCGCCTCGAAAGCATCGAGCACATGGATGGTCGCGCCGGCTGCGATGAAGCCGAGCAGGCTGGTCATGCCGAAGGTGCCGCAGAACGGCAGCATGGCCAGCAGCGAATGGCGCTGTGGCGCGAGTTTTAGCGCCTTGGCGACGGAGGCGGCGTGCGTGGCGAGCGTCCGCTGCGAATGCGCGACGAGCTTCGGCCCCTTGGTCGTGCCCGATGTCGTGTAGAGCAGCACCGGCAGATCGACATCGTCCTGCGCCGGCGGCGCTGGCGGATAGGACTTCTCGAACGCATCGAAGTGCGCACAGGGCCAGTGTGCGGGGATCGCATCCCCGCCGACCACCACGAGCCTTTGCAGCGCAGGCACTTCGTCCCTGCTGACCTCGGCGAGGATGGCGGAAAAATCGATCGAGCGGAAGGCGGCCTCGACCACCATCAGCCTGGCGCCGGACACCTTGAGCAGATGGCCGACTTCCGCGCTGCGGTAGCGGGTATTGACCGCGGCCACGATCGCACCGCAGCGGGCGGCGGCGAACAGCAGTGCGATCCATTCGACCCGGTTGACCAGCCAGACCGCGACCACGTCGCCCTGGCCGATGCCTTGCGCGGCAAGCCATGCGGCGGTCTGCTCGACCTTCCCGGAGAATTCCGCGCGCGAGACCGGCCTGCGGTCAAACACGAAGGCGGGCTCGGCGCCTTCGGTGCCGATCAGCGATTGAAGCGAGAATTGGTTGACGCTCATGGCAACCGGACTAACCCGATCGCGCAGACCTGTCTACTTGGTGCCGAACATCCGGTCGCCGGCATCGCCCAGGCCCGGCACGATGTAGCCGTGGTCGTTGAGCCGCTCGTCGATCGCGGCGGTCCAGATCGGCACGTCGGGATGCTCGCTCTGGAACTGCGCGATGCCTTCGGGCGCGGCCAGAAGGCAGACGAAGCGGATGTCGCGGGCGCCGCGCGCCTTGAGCAGGGAGGCGCCGGCGCAGGCCGAGTTGCCGGTCGCCAGCATCGGGTCCATCAGGATCACGGTGCGGTCGGACAGGTCCTGCGGCGCCTTGAAGTAATATTCCACGGCCTGCAATGTCTCGGGGTCGCGGTAGAGCCCGATATGGGCGATGCGCGCCGACGGCATCAGCGCCAGCATGCCGTCGAGGAAGCCGACGCCGGCGCGCAGGATCGGCGCCAGCGTGAGCTTCTTGCCGGCGATCTTCGGTGCCCGCATCGGGGAGATCGGCGTCTCGATCTCGACGAGCTCCAGTGGCAGATCGCGCGTCACCTCGTAGCCGAGCAGCATCCCGATCTCGTTCAGGATCTCGCGAAAACTCTTGGTCGAGCGGTCCTTCTCCCGCATGAGGGAGAGCTTGTGCTGGACCAGGGGGTGGGCGACGACATTGACGCTGCTTGTGCTCATGAAACCGATCTACACGGTTCCGTGAAATTGCGCCAGATCGGCCAGATCTTTTCGCGGGGATACGCGGCCTCAGGCGGGCATCGCGACGGCGCTGCGCACCCGGCTGCTGGCCTCGTAGGCAGCCATGGTCAATTCACGGTCCATCGATGTGCCGGATTCTAAACTCCCAGCCCGCGTGCCACGAGCGTGATCACGATTGTCAGGATCGCGCCCCAGATCAGGCTCAGCGTCATGGTCAGGATCGTCGTCGTGACCGCCTGCTCCAGATTTCCCTTGAGGAGCTGCATGCTACTTGTCCGTGGCAGGCGCGGCGCCGATGCGCATGCCGAGCAGCAATGCCCCCATCACCGCAACCAGGATGGCGATCTTGAGCTCAATCATGTCCGCAGCCTTGCCGCCGCGCGGGCCAGGAGCCGCCTCGCGCCCTCCGCCAGCGCAATCAGCGGATTGCCGCGGTTCTCGATATCGAGCTCGAAGGTCTCGGCGGGAAACACCAGCGCGCATCTTGCGAGGCCACTCTGCCGGTTGGCGAAATCGACCGCTGAGCTCTTGAACAGGAAGAGACCGCCGATGCGTCCATGCGCCTCCCGCGCGACCCAGAGGCCGGCGCTGTTGCGCCCGATGAAGAAGGCGGGGATGGCGGTGCTTATGACATCCGGGTCGATCGGTCCAAGGCACGCCGCGGACGCGGCCATTGTCGGTCGCTCGGGCTGGCGGCGCGTGGCTTGAAGGGCGATCGCGGTCATCGCGGCTTCCTCACACATCTGCAAGGTCATGATGGTCTCCCATGCCGTCAGGCGTGGAGGTGCCAGACATAGATCGCGGTCTTCAGCGCGATCAGCGCTGCGAGCACGCTGCCCATCGAGAGCAGGGTCAGCGCGCTGAGCGCGATGCGCTTGAGCTGCGCCTTGCGCTCCGGCGAGATCCGTGCGGGGCGTTCGGCCCAGCCAAGGGAGCGCTCAACGCCATGTGTCAGCATCGACATGTCTGCATTCCTTCGTCAGCATGGCGGCGGCCGAGGCCGCCGCAATCTGCCTCCTATGATGTCCATCGTTGCGTAGGATTGCGAGATGAGCGCCGAGGCACCAGTATAGGAATGCTATAAGGATGCCGACCGTCGCGCCGGCAGCCCTCTGAAGAGACCGGGGTTCCGCTTCGGCCGGGCCTGAGACGGCGCAGGATCCGAATGCGTCATCCCGATCGCTGCGGCAAAGGCGTTCCGCAGCCGCGGTTCCTCGATCTGCTTGCAGAAGCATTCCAGCGTCGCTTCCACACTCTGCCGCTGCCCGCTGATGGCCGCACAGAGTTGCGAGCTGGTCCGCCGAAAGAAGTGGAGGGAGTCCGTGGCGCCGCCGCCCAGATGATCGAGCTCCGCCGCGAGCGCGGCGACATTAAGCCTGTCGGACTCATCGAGCGTCACGGCAAATCGCAGCAGCGTGAGCTGCCAGGCGCGGAGCAGCCTGTGAGGCCCTTCGATTGATTGCCGCATGGGGATACCCGGATGCCGTGCGACGCCTCAGGCGCCGACGCGGTCGATCAGCTCCTCGTCGGCGATCGCGGCGAATGCGCGTACCACTTCCCTCTGCGCGGCTGCGTCCAGCGGAACGATCGGAAGCCTTGTGGCGGGCGACATCAGGCCAAGCACGCCGAGTGCACATTTAAGTGCGGCCGGGCTCTCCTTCCCGAGGCAGGCGATCAAGGGGATCAGGCGCCTGTGCAGGTACCGGGCGGATTGCAGCCGGCCCTGCCTGACATGTGAAAAAATCGTGCGGCAGAGATCCGGCGCGACGTTGGCAATCTCCGAGATCGCGCCATCGCCGCCGTCCGCGATGAAGCCGAGGGCGGTGGTGTCGTCGCCGGATAGACAGCGAAAGCCGGCGGGCAGGCGGTGGGACAGGCGCATCGGACGGGTAATGTCGCCACTCGCATCGCGCAAGCCCACGAACTGGCGCGATTCGACGAGACGCAGAAGCGTCTCGTCGGCGAGCGGCCGCAGCGTGCGGGAGGGTGCGTCGTGCAGGATCACGGGCAGGCCGATCGAGCCGGCAATGGCGCGGAAGTGCGCGAGCATTCCTTCCTGCATCGGCTTGTTGTAGGCGGGCACCACCGACATCACGGCATCGGCGCCGGCCGCCTCCGCGCGCCGCGCGAGTTCGATGGCGTGGCTCGTTGAATTCGACACGGCGCCGGCAATGATCCGCACGCGGCCACGCGCGACATCGACCGCGGTGCGAATGATCAGCGCCTGCTCGGCCGGCGAGAGCGTCGGTGCCTCGCCGGCGGTCTCACACACCACCAGTGCGGGTACGCCGGCCGCGATCTGACGCTCGCAGAGCGCGACGAACGCCTTCAGGTCGTTCGCGTCGGCCGAATCGAACGGCGTCGGCAGGTCCGGTATGAACCCGGTGAACCAGGCGGAGGGTGGGATGAACATGGTTTTTTGCCGAGAAGCTCAGGCGGCGCGCTTGGGAGCGGCGGCATCGGGCCTGCTGCCCATGTCGAGCTCGATCTCGCGTGGCAGCTCGATGATGGTCTCGGGGTGCTGTCCGTTTTCGAACAGCGCATATTTGATGGCCTGGGCGCGGTTGACGAACAGGCCACCGTAGAGGCCGTTCTGCTGCTGGGCGACCCACTGTCCCCTGTGGTTGCGGCCGATGAAGACGATGGTCGAGGGAGAGCTGCACGAGGGAGGTTCGACGAGTTTCACTTTCGTATTCCTTCCGATTGACGCGGGCGGCGGGTGCGTGTCCCGCGACCACCCGATCAATATCTTTTCAAGCGAATATGATTTCGAGTGAGGCTGCGCGACGATCTCATAGGAAGGTCATAAAGCCCGATGTTCAGGCCAGCTCGTTGACGACCTGAACCAGCGCGAACAGGGCGCCGAAGGCAACGCCCTCGTCCCAATGATTGAGGACGGCACCGAACAGCGGCTCGCGCCTGACGAGGCCGGCGAGGGCGCACAGGATGATCGACATCCAGAGCAGGGCGGAGAGGCTGCGTGCAAAGCCGACGCTGCCGAAGGCTGCAAAGGCGACGAGCAGTGCGATGCGGACGGCAAAGCGCGCGATCAACCGCGTCGGGCTGAGGCCCCGCGACATGTCTGAAGATTGCGGCAAGGCGCGAACCTCCGCTTGGCCTAGCTGAAATTCTCGCAAGCGACCGGCTGATAGAGCGGGTCCGGGGCGGCGCGCACGGTGGGAACGCTCGGCCGCGATACCTCCACGGCCAATGCCTGTACCTCGATGAAGGCCGACAGCAACGCCAGCGCGAGATCGGCATGCCGGGCTTCGACAGCGGCGTCGAGCCAGTCCGGCAATTCGCGCTCGCGCGACAGCGCGCAATGCCACTCGCCCTCGTCATAGGCGATGCGGCGGACCTGCCACATCGGCAGCTCGAGCTCGATCAGCGCCAGCGCGGCGTCGGTCCAGGCCTCGGCGTCGACCAGGCGCGTGATATGCGCGCTGCGCTCGCTCCGCCCGCGCGACGGGAAGCGCCGGCAGGCCTGATCGATGATGTCGAGCATCAGCGGACGCGTCATTGCCGGTGCCGCGCGAAGCTGCTGGTTGAGGGAAGGTGGGGCAAGGCGTCGGAGAACGGCGGTCATGTCAGGCCTCCTGGAATTGGCGTCGGTCAGTCGGCCGGCCTCTCCAAGATGGCTGGAAGCGCATTTGAAAACGAGATGGGGGCGGGACGGGCGATATAAGGATTTCATAAGTGCACGGAATCTTCCGGATAAGAGCGACAGATCCCCGGCCGCCGTCGCCGCCGAAGGTCGAGGCTTATAGAAGCAGGGCTTTTTGAAAAGACCCTGGCCATGGCCTGCCTTAACAACGGTAGTGAAAGCAACGGTGGCTTGTGTCGCTGCGCTGCCTGCTCGGAACGACCGTCCGGAATACAGTGTCGGTGCCACATGGCGAACAGCCACGACGCGTCGGCACTTATAGAATTCATATAACTTCGCCATAGGCCTCATCTCGAAAACCTATGCCGGTGGTGGCACTTCAACACGGTCAAAAGTCCCGGCTGGTGCCGTGGAAATGCTTTGCATTTCCTTCGTTCCACGCGCTCGCCGGACGCCTGAGAAACGGTTGCGTCCGACATAAAGCCGCAACGAGGAGCATTCCCATGATGGACATTCTGACGCTGGCGCTGGGCTTTGGCTTCTTCGCGCTTGCGATCGGCTACACCTACGCCTGCGAACGGCTGTGAGGGAGCGGACCATGACCTTCGATTATTCGCTCGCCGCCGTCGTCTCGCTCGGTCTCCTGTTCTACCTCACTTACGCACTGCTGCGGCCCGAGCGGTTCTGACCCGTGCTGCTGCTTCTCGAATTGCTGCTCGCGGACGCCGCGCTCGTCGCGTGCCTGCTTGCCCTGATCCTGCCGCTCCTGCGCAGGACAAACGTCCTAAAGGGTTGATGCCATGACTATGATCGGTTGGCTCCAGATCATTCTCTTTTGCGCGATTATCGTCGCGCTGACAAAACCGCTCGGCGGGTACATGACGGCTGTGTTCAACGGCGAGCGGACGTTCCTGTCGCCGGTGCTGCGGCCGATCGAGGCCGGCATCTACTGGTTTTCCGGCGTCGAAGAGAGGCGCGAGCAGCATTGGCTGACCTACACGGTCTCGATGCTGCTGTTCCATGTCGGCGGCTTCCTCATCATCTACGGCGTGATGCGGCTTCAGGCGGTGTTGCCCTTCAACCCGGCCGGGCAGGGCGCGGTCG
The DNA here is from genome assembly GCF_040547805.1 of Bradyrhizobium sp. LA6.1. Lineage (NCBI taxonomy): Bacteria > Pseudomonadati > Pseudomonadota > Alphaproteobacteria > Hyphomicrobiales > Nitrobacteraceae > Bradyrhizobium > Bradyrhizobium sp. LA6.1. The sequence goes on from NZ_JBEPQK010000005.1 coordinate 189,559, forward strand.
CCCAGGATCTCTCCTTCAACACCGCGATTTCCTTCATCACCAACACCAACTGGCAGAATTACGGCGGCGAGAGCACGGTATCCTATCTCGTGCAGATGCTCGGCCTGACGCACCAGAATTTCCTGTCGGCGGCGACCGGCATCGCGCTCGCGGTGGCTATGATCCGCGGATTCTCGCGCGCCTCGATGCGCACGGTCGGTAATTTCTGGGTCGACGTCACCCGCACGACGCTTTACGTGCTGCTGCCGATCTGCGTCGTCTACACGCTGTTCCTGGTCTGGCAGGGCATCCCGCAGACGCTCGGCGATTACGTCGAGGCCACGACGCTCGAAGGCGCCAAGCAGACCATCGCGGTCGGCCCGGTCGCCTCACAGGTCGCGATCAAGATGCTGGGCACCAATGGCGGCGGCTTCTTCAATGCCAACGCCGCCCATCCCTTCGAGAACCCGACGGCGCTGTCGAACTTCGTTCAGATGCTCTCGATCTTCCTGATCGGCGCGGCCATGACCAATGTGTTCGGCCGCATGGTCGGCAACCAGCGCCAGGGCTGGGCGATCTTCGCGGTGATGGGCGTGCTGTTCATCGCCGGTGTCTCCATCACCTATTGGGCGGAAGCCAACGGCACCTCGATGATGCATGCGCTCGGCCTCACCGGCGGCAACATGGAGGGCAAGGAAGTCCGCTTCGGCATCGTCGCATCCTCGTTGTTCGCCGTGGTGACCACGGCCGCCTCCTGCGGCGCGGTCAACGCCATGCATGACAGCTTCACCGCGCTCGGCGGCATGATCCCGCTGATCAACATGCAACTCGGCGAAGTCATCATCGGCGGCGTCGGCGCCGGCCTCTATGGCATGCTGCTGTTCGTCGTGCTCGCGATCTTCGTCGCCGGCCTGATGGTCGGCCGCACACCGGAATATGTCGGCAAGAAGATCGAGGCGCGCGAAGTCAAGATGGCGATGCTCGCGATCCTGGTGCTGCCGCTGATGTATCTCGGCTGGACCGCGGTCGGCGTGGTCTATCCGGCGGCGGTCGCCTCCATGGCGAATGCCGGCCCGCATGGCTTCACCGAGGTGCTCTACGCCTTCACCTCGGCGACCGGCAACAACGGCTCGGCCTTCGCGGGCCTCACCGGCAACACGCTCTTCTACAACCTCACGCTCGCATCCGCGATGTTCGTCGGCCGGTTCTTCATGATCGTTCCGGCGATGGCGATTGCGGGCTCGCTGGCCGCCAAGAAGTCGATCCCGCCGTCGGCGGGCACGTTCCCGACCACGGGCGGGCTGTTCGTCGGCCTCGTCGTGGGCGTGATCCTGATCATCGGCGGCCTGACCTTCTTCCCGGCACTCGCGCTCGGCCCGATCGTCGAGCAACTCGCGATGAACGCCGGCAACGTCTTCTGATTGTTTGGAGTGACCTCCATGGATACGATGAAACTGCAAAAACGTGCCCCGATGTCGGCAATGCTCGATCCCAAGATCGTTCTGCCCGCGATCAGCGCGTCCTTCACCAAGCTCGACCCGCGGCTGATGATCAAGAACCCCGTGATGTTCGTGGTCGAGATCGTGGCCGCGCTCACCACGGTGATCTTCCTGCGCGACCTCGTCGCCGGCGGCGAGAATCTCGGCTTCACCTTCCAGATCATCCTCTGGCTCTGGTTCACGGTGCTGTTCGCCAATTTCGCCGAAGCGGTGGCCGAAGGCCGCGGCAAGGCACAGGCCGAATCGTTGCGCAAGACCCGCACCGAGAGCCAGGCCAAGCTGCTGAGCGGCGCGGGCCAGGCCTTCACGCTGGTGCCGGGCACCAGCCTGAAGGTCGGCGATATCGTGCTGGTCGAGGCCGGTGACGTCATCCCCTCCGACGGCGAGGTGATCGAAGGCGTCGCTTCCGTCAACGAAGCCGCCATCACTGGCGAGTCCGCGCCCGTGATCCGCGAGTCCGGCGGTGACCGGTCGGCGGTGACCGGCGGCACGCAGGTGCAGTCCGACTGGATCCGCGTCCGCATTACGGCCGCGCAAGGCTCGACCTTCATCGACCGCATGATCAAGCTGGTCGAGGGCGCCGAGCGGCAGAAGACGCCGAACGAGATCGCGCTCAACATCCTGCTCGCCGGCCTCACCATCATCTTCGTGTTCGCCACCGTCACCATTCCGAGCTATGCGGCTTATGCCGGCGGCTCGATCTCGGTGGTCGTGCTGGTCGCACTGTTCGTGACGCTGATCCCGACCACGATCGGCGCGCTGCTGTCGGCGATCGGTATCGCCGGCATGGACCGCCTGGTCCGCTTCAACGTGCTGGCGATGTCCGGCCGCGCGGTCGAGGCTGCCGGTGACGTCGACACGCTGCTGCTCGACAAGACCGGTACGATCACGCTCGGCAACCGCCAGGCGACCGCCTTCCGCCCGGTTCGCGGCGTCACCGAGCAGGAGCTCGCCGATGCGGCGCAGCTCGCCTCGCTCGCCGACGAGACGCCGGAAGGCCGCTCCATCGTCGTGCTGGCGAAGGAGAAGTATTCCATTCGCAGCCGGGACATGGCCGAGCTTGGCGCCACCTTCATTCCGTTCACGGCACAGACCCGCATGAGCGGTGTCGATGCCGGCGGCTCGTCGGTGCGCAAGGGCGCGGTCGATGCCATGCTCAACTATGTCGGCGGCGGTGCGCCGCTGGCCGTTGCCTCCGGCAACACCGCGCGCGCCATCCAGCCTGCGGTCCTTTCCGACGTCGGCCGTGAAGTCCAGACCATTGCCGACGAGATCTCGAAAGCAGGCGGAACGCCGCTTGCGGTCGCCAAGGACGGCAAGCTGCTCGGCGTCATCCAGCTCAAGGACATCGTCAAGGGCGGCATCCGCGAGCGCTTCGCAGAACTGCGCCGCATGGGCATCCGCACCATCATGATCACGGGCGACAACCCGATGACGGCCGCTGCGATCGCGGCGGAGGCGGGCGTCGATGATTTCCTCGCGCAGGCAACGCCCGAGGACAAGCTCAAGCTGATCCGCGACGAGCAGGCCAAGGGCAAGCTGGTCGCCATGTGCGGCGACGGCACCAACGACGCGCCGGCGCTTGCCCAGGCCGACGTCGGCGTCGCCATGAACACCGGCACCCAGGCCGCCCGCGAGGCCGGCAACATGGTCGACCTCGATTCCAACCCGACCAAGCTGATCGAGGTGGTCGAGATCGGCAAGCAGCTGCTGATGACACGCGGTGCGCTGACGACGTTCTCGATCGCCAACGACGTCGCAAAGTATTTTGCGATCATCCCGGCGATGTTCCTGGCGTTCTACCCGCAGCTCAACGTGCTCAACGTCATGAACCTGTCGAGCCCGCAGAGCGCCATCCTGTCGGCGATCATCTTCAACGCGCTGGTCATCATCGCGCTGATCCCGCTGGCGCTGAAGGGCGTGGCCTATCGCGCGGTCGGTGCCGGCGCATTGCTGAGGCGCAACCTCCTGATCTACGGCCTCGGCGGCATCGTGATTCCCTTCATCGGCATCAAGGCGATCGACCTCGTCGTCACCGCCTTGCATCTGGCTTGATCGTCGTCGCGGGGCGCACCGCGCCCCGCGCAATGACGAAAGATTTGGAGACCTAACATGCTCAGAGAAATTCGCCCCGCCATCGTCCTGCTGCTGGTGCTCACCGCCATCACCGGCCTGGCCTATCCGCTCGCAATGACCGCTATTGCCGGTGCGATCTTCCCCTCACAGGCGCAGGGCAGCCTGATCGAGCGGGACGGCAAGGTGATCGGCTCCGCCCTGATCGGGCAGGAGTTCAAGGAGGACAAATATTTCCACGGCCGCCTCTCGGCGACTTTGGCGCCGGACCCGAATGATTCGACCAAGACGGTGTCGGCGCCCTACAACGCGGCCAACTCGGGCGGCTCCAACCTTGGCCCGACCAGCAAGGCGCTGGCCGACCGGCTCAAGGAGGATGTGGACAAGTTGAAGGCTGAAAATCCGAACGCCGCCGTGCCGGTCGACCTAGTCACCACCTCGGCCAGCGGCCTCGACCCGGACATCTCGCCGGAAGCGGCTGAATTTCAGGTGCCGCGGGTGGCGAAGGCGCGGAATCTGCCGGACGCTCAGGTCAAGCAGCTCGTGGCCTCCAACACCCAGGGCCGTTTGCTCGGCCTGATTGGCGAACCGCGGGTTAACGTTCTGGCACTGAACCTCGCGCTCGATCGCGCCACCGCGAAGTAGCGGTCTAGGCTGGGGGCGGGCGGATGATTATATTGGCCTGATGGTCCGAGAGCGCCGCGATCCCGAACAACGTCCGTCCCCTGAGGCGCTGCTTGAGGCCGCGCGCCGGGAGGAGAGCGCGAGCGGAAAGCTGAAGATCTTCGTCGGCGCCGCCCCCGGCGTCGGCAAGACCTACGAGATGCTGCAAAGCGCCCATGCCAGGCGCAAGGCGGGCATCGACGTGGTGGTCGGCTTTGTCGAGACCCATGGCCGCGCCGAGACCGAGGCGCTGGTGCGCGGGCTCGAGGTGGTGCCGCGCAAGAGGTTCGATTACCGCGGCCAGAGCGTCGAGGAGATGGACCTCGATGCCGTGATCGAGCGCCGCCCTCGAATCGCGCTGGTTGACGAGCTCGCTCATACCAATGCCGCCGGCAGCCGCCATCCCAAGCGCTATCTCGACGTCGAGGAGCTGCTGTCCCACGGCATCGACGTCTACACCGCCGTCAACATCCAGCATATCGAGAGCCTGAACGACGTCGTCGCCCAGATCACCCATGTGCGGGTGCGCGAGACCGTGCCGGACTCGGTATTCGACCGCGCCGATGCGATCGAGCTGATCGACCTCACGCCCGACGATTTGATCCAGCGGCTTCGGGAGGGCAAGGTCTATGTGCCCAAGCAGGCCGAGCGGGCGCTGGAGCACTATTTCTCGCCCGGCAATCTGACCGCGCTGCGCGAGCTGGCGCTGCGGCGTACGGCCGAGCGGGTCGACGAGCAGCTTCTCAATCACATGCAGGCGAATGCCATCGCCGGCCCCTGGGCCGCGGGCGAGCGCATCCTCGTCTGCATCAGCGAGGATCCGCGCGCGGCCGGGCTCGTGCGCTACACCAAGCGGCTGGCCGACCGGCTGCATGCGCAATTCACCGCGATCTCGATCGAGACCCGGCGGTCGCTCCAGCTTTCGGACGAGGAGCGCGACCGTCTCGCCGATACGCTGCGGCTTGCCGAATCGCTCGGCGGTGAAGCACTGACCATTCCCGCTGTCGGCCGCCGCATCGCCGACGACGTCATCAACTTCGCGCAAGGCAACAACGTCACCCAGATCGTGATCGGGAAATCGACGCGCTCGCGGTGGTTCGAACTGACGCGCGGCTCCGTCGTGCATGATCTCGTGCGCAGTTCCGGCAATATCAGCGTTCACGTCATTCCCGGCGATGAGCTCGCGGACGAGCCGGCGCCGAAGACGGCGGTCCAGACGGCAGCACGGGCAGAGGCGTTTGATGCACGTCCCTATTTGAAGGCGCTCGGGATCACTGCGCTCGGCCTTGCCGCAGCGGTGGCGATCAAGCCGTATTTCGGCATCGAAAACGTCGACCTGATGTTCCTGACCGCGGTTGTCGCCGTGGCCGTTCGCTACGGGTTGTGGCCGTCGCTTCTTGCCAGCGTCGCGGCGTCGCTGGCGTACAACTTCTTCTTCCTGCCGCCGGTCTACACTTTCACGATTACCGACCCGACCAATGTCGCAGCGTTCTTCTTTTTCATGTTGATCGCGTTCGTGGTGTCGAACGTTGCCGGGCGGGTGCGCACGCAGGCGGACACCGCGCTCGGCCGCATCCGCACGACCGAGCAGCTCTATGCGTTCAGCCGCAAGCTCACGGGCACCGGCACGCTCGACGATGTGCTCTGGGCAACGGCCTATCAAACTGCGCTGATGCTGAAGGTTCGCGTGGTCCTGCTGCTGCCGGAGGAAGGGCTGCTCACGGTGAAGTCCGGCTATCCGCCCGAGGACCAGATCGACCAGGCCGATCTCGCCGCCGCCAATTGGGCCTGGAGCAACGATCGTCCCGCCGGCCGCGGCTCGGACACGCTTCCCGGCGCCAAGCGGCTGTTCCTGCCGATGCGCACCGGGCGTGGTCCGATCGGCGTCATCGGCATCGACAATGATCGGACCGGTCCGCTGCTGACCCCGGACCAGCGCCGGCTGTTCGATGCGCTCGTCGACCAGGGCGCACTGGCAATCGAGCGCGTGCTGCTGGTCGAGGACGTGGATCGCGTCAAGCGCACCGTCGAATCCGAGCGGTTGCGCTCTGCGCTGCTGACCTCGATCTCGCACGATCTCAAGACGCCGCTCGCCTCCGTGCTCGGTGCGGCCTCGACCATGCGCGATCTCGCCGGTGCCTTGTCCGACACCGAGAAGCGCGACCTGCTCGCGACCGTGATCGACGAGTCAGAGCGCCTTAACCGCTTCATTGCCAATCTGCTCGACATGACAAAGCTCGAATCCGGCGCCATTGTGCCCAACGCGGCACTGCACGATCTCGGCGAGATCGTCGGCAGCGCGCTGCGGCGTGCGAGCAAGATATTGACGGCGCACAGGGTGGAACTGGTGCTGGCTGCCGATCTGCCGATGCTTCAGCTCGATGCCGTGCTGTTCGAGCAAGTGCTGTTCAATCTGCTCGACAATGCCGCAAAATATTCGCTGCCCGATACAGCCATCTCGATCCGCAGCCGGCGCGAAGGGAATCAAGTTGTGTTAGAGATCGCCGACCAGGGTGGCGGCATTCCGCCTGACGAGCTCGAGAGCGTGTTCGACAAATTCTATCGGGTGCAGAAGGGCGACCATGTCCGTCCCGGCACCGGGCTGGGGCTCGCCATCTCCCGCGGCTTCGTCGAGGCGATGCAGGGCACGATTTCGGCCGCCAACCGCGGCGACCGCAGCGGCGCGATCCTCACCATCCGTCTGCCCGTTCCGGCAGGGACCCACGCATTGGATACCGCAGCATGAGCGCCGCCCCGATCAAGGTTCTGGTCATCGACGACGAGCCGCCGATCCGAAAATTGCTACGGATGGGGCTGACGACGCAGGGCTACGAGATCCTGGAGGCGCCGAACGGCAAGACCGCGCTGGAAAAGCTCACCGAGGAGCCGGCGCTGATCATCCTCGATCTCGGCCTGCCCGACATCCAGGGCCACGAGCTGTTGCGCACCATCCGCGCCCGCAATGAAGCCGTGCCGATCGTGGTGCTGTCGAGCCGGGGCGACGAGGCCGGCAAGGTGCAGGCGCTCGATCTCGGTGCCGACGATTACCTGACAAAGCCGTTCGGCATGGACGAGCTGTTGGCGCGCCTGCGCGCCGCGCTGCGGCATCAGCTCCAGGTTCAGGGCGAGCGTCCGGTGTTCCGCACCGGCGATCTCTCCGTCGATCTGGTGCGCCGCATCGTCAAGCTCGGCGAGCGCGACGTAAAACTGTCGCCGAAGGAATACGATCTTTTGCGCGTGCTGGTTCAGCACGCCGGCAAGGTGCTGACCCATCGTTTCCTGCTCAAGGAGCTCTGGGATGAGCTCACCGACGCACAATATCTGCGCGTCTATGTCCGCCAGCTCCGCCAGAAGATCGAAGCCGACCCCGAACGCCCGCAATATGTGCTGACGGAGACGGGGATCGGGTACCGGCTGAAGGCGGGGGATTAGCTTTCGATCCTCATCCTGAGGAGCGCGGAACGCGCGTCTCGAAGGATGAAGGCCCGGCTGCAGCAGCGAGGCCTGCATGGTTCGAGACGGCGCTTCGTGCCTCCTCACCATGAGGGCAGAGAGTGGGTCGCGCGGCGAAATCACCCCGCCTTCCTCTGCCGCGCCGTCGAGCGCTGCGTCTTCTTCGCGGCTCGCGGGCGCCCGGCGGCACAACGCGCATGGGACTTCGCCGCCGTCTTCTTCCCGCCGCGTCCCTTCAGGCTCTGCTTCAGCGCGTCCATCAGGCTGACGACGTTGCTCGGCCGCTCCTCGCGTTCCGGCAGCTCGATTGTCTTGCCGCTGGCCTTGCGCTTCACCAGCGCCTTCAGCGCGGTCTCGTAGTCGTCCCTAAACTTGCTCGGGTCGAAATGTGCGGCCTTGGTCTGCAGGATGTGGCCGGCGAGCTCGACCATGTCCTTGGTGATCTTGGGGCTCTTGATGTCGTCGAAGAACTGGTCCTCGTCGCGCAGCTCGTAGGGGAAGCGCAACGTGGTGCCGAGCAGGCCCTTGCCGAGCGGTTCGATCGCGATGATGTGCTCGCGGTTGGTGAGCACGATCTTGGCGAGCGCCACACGGTCCTGGTCCTTCATGGCGTCGCGGATCACGGCGAAGGCATCGACCGCAGCCTTGCCGTCGGGCGCGATATAATAGGGATGATTGAGATAGCGCTGGTCGATCTCGTCGCTCGGCACGAAACTCTCGATGTCGATGGTATGGTTGCTTTCGATCTGGACCGCCTCGAGCTCCTCCGGCTCGATCTCGACATATTTGCCCTTGCGCAGCTCGTAGCCGCGTCCCTTCTGGCCGCTCTCGACCACGTCACCGGTCCCGGAGTCCACCATCTGCTGCTTGAGCCGGTTTCCGGTCTCGCGGTTGATCATGTGAAACCGCGTCTTCTCGGCCGCGGTGGTCGCCGGATAAAGCGCGACCGGGCAACTGACCAGCGAGAGCTTTAACGTTCCCTTCCAATAGGCGCGCGGGGCCATTCCGTTCTCCAGCGTTTCAAGGCATTTTGGAACCCCAACAGCCCCATCGGGTTTTGGTTCCGGGTGGGACTTCCGCCGTGATAGGCTTCAACGCCGAAAGAGAATGCGGGACCGGTCGTGCTGCGAAAACTCTCCACCTACCGACAGAAACGCGATTTCGAGAAGACACCGGAGCCGTCGGGCAAGACCGCGGTGGCGCCATCGGCGCAGCGGCGCTTCGTGATCCAGAAGCACGATGCGACGCGGCTGCACTATGATCTGCGGCTCGAGTTCGACGGCGTGTTCAAGTCGTGGGCGGTCACCAAGGGACCCTCGCTCGATCCGCATGACAAGCGGCTGGCGGTCGAGGTCGAGGACCATCCGCTCGACTATGGCGATTTCGAAGGCACGATTCCGGAAGGGCAGTATGGCGGCGGCACGGTCATGCTCTGGGACCGCGGCACCTGGGAGTCCGAGGATCCCGAGCGCGGCTTCCAGAAGGGCGACCTCAAGTTCACGCTCCACGGCGACAAGTTGCATGGAAGCTGGGTGCTGGTGCGGATGAGGCATGACCGCACCGGCGGCAAGCGCACCAACTGGCTCCTGATCAAGCATCGCGACGAATATGCCAGCGAGAGCGACGACATTCTCAGCGAGGACAAGTCGGTGGCCTCCGGCCGCGCGATGGCAGAGATCGCCGATGGCAAGGGTCGCGCGCCAAAACCGTTCATGCTGGCGAAGGGTGCCAAGGTCAAGGCCGATGCGGTCTGGCAGTCCAATCGTGTCGAGGAGCCGAAAGGGCGCACCGTCAGGCCGGCGCCCGGTGCGGCGTTGAAGCGCGGGACGGGCGCAAAGACGAAAGCGACGACCGCGACAAACGCGAAAAAAGTCTCGGAGATGCCGGACTTCGTCGCGCCGCAGCTCTGCACCCCCGTCGAGCGGCCGCCGGCGGCCGACGGCTGGTGCCACGAGATCAAGTTCGACGGCTATCGCGTCCAGCTCCGCGTCGAGGACGGCGAGGCGACGCTGAAGACGCGCAAGGGCCTCGACTGGACCGACAAGTTCGCAGCCATCGCGAAGGAGGCGGGCGAGCTTCCCGACGTCATGATTGACGGCGAGATCGTCGCCCTCGATCACAACGGCGCGCCGAATTTCTCCTCGCTCCAGGCGGCGTTGTCGGACGGCAAGACCGAGGACCTGATCTTCTTTGCCTTCGACCTCCTGTTCGCCGAGGGGCTCGATTGCCGGCGCCTGCCGCTCGGCGAGCGCAAGGACCGCCTCAGGCAAGTCCTGGACGCAGACAAGAAGAAATCGAGCCAGATCCGCTATGTCGAGCATTTCGAGAGCAGCGGCGATGCCGTGCTGCAATCGGCCTGCAAGCTCGAGCTCGAAGGTGTGGTGTCGAAGAAGCTCGATGCGCCTTACCGGTCGGGGCGAACGGAAAGCTGGACCAAGGCGAAATGCCGCGCCGGCCATGAGGTCGTGATCGGCGGCTGGAAGACCACCAACGGCAAATTCCGCTCGCTGATGGCCGGCGTGCACCGCGGCGATCATCTTGCCTTCGTCGGCATGGTCGGCACCGGCTTCGGCGCGGACACGGTCAAGCGCATCATGCCGTCCTTGAAAGCCATGGAGGCCAAGCAGAGCCCCTTCGGCGGCAAGAACGCACCGAAAAAGACGCGCGACGTACACTGGCTGAAGCCGGAGCTCGTCGCCGAGATCGAGTTCGCCGGGTTCACCGCCGACGGCAATATCCGCCAGGCCGCCTTCAAGGGCCTGCGGCAGGATAAGCCGGCTGAGGAGATCGAGGCGGAAACACCCGCCGATACCGAACTCGCAAGGCCCTCGGCCAGGAAGCGTGCCGTGCCGAAGGCAGGCAAGCGGAAGGATGCCGGTACGGCCGAGGTGATGGGTGTCGTCATCTCAAAGCCGGACAAGGAGCTGTGGCCGGATGGCGGCGACGGCGAGGGCGTCACAAAACTCGATCTCGCGCTCTATTTCGAGGCCGTCGGCGCCTGGATGATCGAGCACATCAAGGGCCGGCCCTGTTCGATCCTGCGCGCGCCTGACGGTATCGGCGGCGAAAAGTTCTTCCAGCGCCATGCCATGCAGGGCACCTCGAACCTGCTGGAGCTCGCGAAAGTCTCGGGCGATCGCAAGCCGTACCTGCAGATCGATCGCGTCGAGGGGCTCGCCGCGGTCGCGCAAATCGGCGGCGTCGAGCTGCATCCCTGGAATTGTGCCCCGGACGCCTACGATACGCCGGGCCGGCTGGTGTTCGATCTCGATCCCGCGCCGGACGTCAAATTCGCCGATGTCGTGGACGCCGCCAAGGAGATGCGGCAGCGCCTCACCGACGTCGGCATGGAGAGCTTTTGCAAGACCACCGGCGGCAAGGGCCTGCACGTGGTGGTGCCGCTGCTCCACGGTGCGCGCGACAAGGTGAGCTGGAAGGAGGCCAAGGCGTTCGCGCAAGGCGTTTGCCAGTGGATGGCCGACGACGATCCCGAGCGCTATCTGCTCAACATGTCGAAGAAGCTGCGCAACGGAAAGATCTTCCTGGATTATTTGCGCAACGATCGCCTGTCGACGGCGGTAGCTCCGCTGTCACCCCGTGCGCGCGATGGCGCGACCGTGTCGATGCCTGTGACGTGGGCGCAGGTGAAGGGTGATCTCGATCCGAAGCGGTACACGGTGCGGACGGTGCCGGGTCTGCTGGCGCGCTCGAAGGCCTGGGATGGCTATGACGACGCGGCCACATCGATCAAGGCGGCGGCGAAGAAGCTCGCGGGGAAAAAGAAGTAGAAGTAGGGTGGGGAAAGCGGCTTGTCCGCCGTAGCTCGAAGAGCGAAGGCGGAAGCGTGCCCACCAGCTTTCTTATTGCGGCGAAGAGGTGGGCACGGCGCGTTGCGCCTTTGCCCACCCTACGAGGCCGCTACAGCTCCTTGCGCTAGATCCGTCCGAGCAACAGCAGAATCAGCAGGATGACGATGACGAGCCCGAGGCCGCCGCCGCCGTAATAGCCGGTGCCGTAGAACGGGCCGCCGCCGATGCCGCTGAAGCCACCGAGCAGCGCGATGACCAAAATGATCAGAATGATCGTACCGATAGACATGCTAGTCTCCTCCAGCCCTTTGTTGAAAGGGTCGTTTGCACCTGTCCCGTGGTGCGAGGGCAACTTGCCGCAGGTTCTATAGTTCCGACGATGAAACACGGCGAACGGGGCGAACTTGCATGGAACCTTTGCCAATCCAGGCGGCATGACTATGTGAGGATCAGTCACCACAGGGCAGCGCCATGTCAGCACCGCTTGTCGTCTCCATTCCGCATCGTCTCGGCCGCGAGGAAGCCGTGCGCCGGCTCAAGACCGGGCTCGGCCGCGCCGCCGCCAGCATTCCCGTGATGCAGGTCGAGGAGGAGCGCTGGAACGGCGACAGCATGAATTTTCGCATCCGCGCGCTCGGGCAGATCGCGAGCGGTCAGGTCGATGTCGCCGACGACCACGTCAAGGTGGAGGTGGTGTTGCCGTGGCTGTTGCAGCGCTTCGCCGAGATGGCGCAGGCGACCATCCGCAAGCGCGGGCAGCTGCTGCTGACCAAGGACGGGGGCAAGTAGCCGTCAGCTACGAGCGCGCTGTTGCCTGGGTCTCGCCGTGCTGGCGGCGCGTGCTTCGATGACCGCAGCGGGAATATCCCGGAAGGCTTGCGCGAGCGGCAATTCAATGCCGGCAAGGCCTGGCCCGGTGTAGCCGGTGATGTCGATCGTCGCGTCAACGCCCTCGAACGCGGGCCATTGTCGGCCCTCTTGCGTGAACGGCGCAAACTGGCGCCCGACCACGACGATCGCAGCCGTGCGGCCGTGTCGGCGGACAAAGGCAATGACGTGGTCTGCGTGCGCGCCGTGGACCTGCAGCGGCTGATACTCGCCCTGCGCGAACACATCGGCGAGCTCGTTGCGCAGTTTGAGCAGGTGCCGCGTCCAGGCCAGCTTGAGCTGGCCATTCGGCCAGGTCTTGATCAGCCCGCGCCAGTCTGGCGCATTCAGTGACGTCAGCGCCGTCTGCCGCGCGGCAAAGTCCACCGGGCGGCGGTTGTCGGGATCGACCAGCGACAGGTCCCAGTATTCGGTGCCCTGGTAGAAGTCCGGCACGCCGGGCAGCATCGCCTTGAGCGTGATCTGGCTCAGCGAATCCAAGGCGCCGAGCAGCGCGACACGGCGTGCCAGGGTTTGCAGCGCCTCCAGGAACTCGCTGGACTGCGCTGGATCGAGGATCTTCCCGATGAAGCTCGCGACGCCGTTCTCATAGGCCTCGTGCGGGTTGAGCCAGCTGGTCTCCTCCTTGCCCTCGCGCGCGGCCTTGAGTGCATAGGCCTGGATGCGCTCGACGAAGCCGGCATCGGCCGTCTCCCCAAGCGGCCAGGCGCCGAGCAGGGTCTGGTAGAGCATGTATTCGAACGTCGCCGACGGGGCGCGCAGATTGCCGTCGAGCGCGAGGTGCGGCGCGTTCAGCACCTTCCAGCGTGCCACCGCGCTGGTCCATTCGCCGGGAATCTCGCTGAGCGCCGCGATGCGCGCGCGGGCATCCTCGCCGCGCTTGGTGTCGTGGGTCGCGGTCGCCGTCATCCCTTGCGGCCATTCGTTGGCACGCGCGCGCATGGCTTCGTGGAAGGCAGGTACCGTGAGGCCGTTGCTCGCGGGATCGCCGCCGACCTCGTTCAGGGCGAGCAGCCGGTGGAATTGATAGAACGCGGTGTCCTCCAGCGACTTGGCCATCATCGGTCCCGTGAACTGCTGCACCTTCAGCGCGAAGCGGCGCACCCGCGGGGCGCTGTGCGGGGGACGGCCGGGCTTGAGCAGGTCCATGGTCAGCGCGTCGCGCAGGAAGTCGAAGATGCCTTCATCCGCAGCGAACCATTCCGCGCGGGCCCGTTCGATGGTGTCGTCGATCAGCTTGCGGTCGAGCGCGGTCGGGCCGCTATGCGTCAAATAGGTGCGATAGACCGGGAAGTGCAGCACGTACAATTCGAGCGCCTGCCGCAGGCTGTCGGCGGAGAAGTCGCGGGTCGAGTAATGTCCGTTGGCGATCCGCGCGAGCAGGCGGGTCAGCACGGTGAATTCGCTGGTCAGCAGCGTCTCCAGCACGCGCCGCTTGGCGTCCTTGACGTAAGGCGCCAGCTGTGGCGCGCGGTTGCTGATCTGCCGCCAGGTCTCGTTCAGCGCCTCCAGCCCTTTCGCGTCGACCAGAACCTGAGTGATGACATTCATCCACTCATAGCCCGTGGTGCCCTGAACGCCGGCAAAACGCGGCAGGCGCTCGTGCTCGCACAGGATCTTTTCGATCACGGTATAGAACGGCTTGGTGTTGCCTTGCGCGTCGCGCACCAGCCGGCGCAGCCGCTGGCAATATTGTGCGGGATCGCGCAGGCCGTCGATGTGATCGAGGCGGATGCCTTGCAGCTTGCCGTCGGCAATGAGCTGCTTCACCAGCCGGTGCGTGGCGGCGAACGTGCTCGCGTCCTCGACCCGCAGGCCCGCGAGCCCGTTGACGTCGAAGAAGCGGCGATAGTTGATGTCGCTGGAGGCGAGCCGCCAGTGCCCGAGCTTGTAGTGCTGGCGCTCCAGAAGATGATGCAGCGCCAGCGTCTGCGCCGGACGATCCTTGGCGGAACGATAGGTGGCGAGACCGCGTTCGATGATGTCGACGCTGCCTGCGATCTCCTTGAGCTCCGCCTTGAAGCCGGGCGCCTCCCTGCGGTTGGGGCGACGCAGCCCCGTGTAGCGGGCCGCGAGCGCGAGCAGGCGCTTGCCGCCCTCGGTCTCGGCGGCGTCGGCTTCCTTCACGATCACGCGCAGCATTTCGCCATAGCGTTCCGGCGCGATCGGCAGGCGATGCTCGAAATACCAGGCGGAAAAACTGCCTTCATCGGCATCGTAGCGCAGCTCGATGTCGCCGCGCTCCAGCGCCTCGCCATAGGGCGCGCCGAGGATCGGCAGCAGCACGCCGCCGCGGGCGCGATAGGCCAGTTGATCCCAGTCGATGTCGAAGGAAACCGCATGCGGCGAGGCCTGGCCCCATTCCAGCACGTCGAGCCACCAGGGATTGTCGGCAAAGTGCACGCCGACATGGTTCGGCACGAAGTCGATGATGAGGCCGAGGTCGTGCTGCGTGAGGGCATCGCTCAATCGAGCAAAGCCGGCCTCGCCGCCGAGCTCGGGATTGAACTGGCTGTGATCGACGGTGTCGTAGCCGTGGGTCGAGCCCTTGCGCGCTTTCATCACCGGCGAGGCGTAGAGATGCGTGATCCCGAGTGCCTTGAGGTAAGGCACGACCGCGGCGGCCTTGTCGAAGTCGAAATCCGCGGTGAGCTGAAGCCGATAGGTCGCCAGAGGAATGGCAGGAGGCATGCTAACCTCCGAGATGCCAGATCACCGACCAGGGTGGGAGCCGATCGCCGCTGACAGGGCCCCAGATCGGCGTGCCCGTAGCGTCGCTGGGACGTGCGATGTCCTTGTCCGAGAGATTGGCGATCAGGCGCAGCCTCGCGCCGTCGCCCATGCGCCAATGCGCGGTGAGCAGGCCGCTATCGGCCGTCTCGGCATCGCCGAACCTTGCACCCTTCAGCCGCGGTGCGATCTCCTTGTGACGGAGCGCGAGCAGCTCCCGCACCAGCGCCAGCCGCGCATCCTGCTCCGGCGTGTGGCCGGTCCAATCCAACGCGGCCGATTGCAGCGTCTTGGGATCGAGCGGATCGGGGACCTCGTCGCCGTATTTCTCGTAGGCCCAGGCATATTCCTGCTTGCGACCCTTGCGCACGGCATCGGCAAGGCCACCCTGGAAATCGCAGAAGAACGGGAAGGGCACCGTGGAGCCCCATTCCTCGCCCTGAAACAGCATCGGCACCATCGGTGCGAGCAGGGTGACCGCGAGCGCGGCTTCGATCTGCCGCGGTGATGCCAGGCTCTCGAGCCGGTCACCCAATGGGCGATTGCCGATCTGGTCGTGGTTTTGCAGGAAGTTGACGAAGGTCGCCGGCGGCAGCTCGCCGCTCGCCTCGCCGCGCGGCTTCTTGCCCCAGAACTCCGAGATCTCGCCCTGGTAGACGAAGCCCGAGGCGAGCGCGCGCGCGAGATCCATGCGCGGCGTCTGGTAGTCGGCGTAATAGCCCGCGAGCTCGCCGGTCAGCATCACGTGCCAGAGGTGGTGATAGTCGTCGTTCCACTGCCCGCGATATTTGCCGTTGGGCGGATCCTGCGCGGCATCGAGCAGGCTCGCGCGGTTGTCGCCGTTCTCCAGCACGAGATGGATGTGCCGCCCGGTGGCCCTGGCAAGCTCGCCGGCGGCGACGCTGAGGTCCTGCAACATCGACTGCTCGCCCGGGATCGCCATGATGTGGTTGGCGGCATCCAGTCTCAGGCCGTCGAAGCGGTAGTCGGTGAGCCAGGACAGCGCGTTCTCGACTGCGAAGGCCCGGACCTGCGGCACGCGATAATCGATCGCGCTGCCCCATGGCGTATGCGCATCGGTGAAGAAGGCCGGCGCATAGCGGCCGAGATAGTTCCCCTCGGGGCCGAAATGATTGTAGACGACGTCGAGGAACACCGTCAGCCCGCGCAGATGCGCCTCGTCGATCAGTGTCTTCAGGTCGTCGGGCCGGCCATAGGCGCTGTCGGGCGCGTACCAGAGCACACCGTCATAGCCCCAGCCGCGGCTGCCGGCGAAATCGGCCAGCGGCATCAATTCCAGCGCAGTGATCCCGGTCGCAACGAGATGATCGAGCTTGTCGATCATGGCGCGGTAGGTGCCCTCAGGCGTGAAGGTGCCGACATGGGTCTCGATCAGCACCGTCTCTTCCCAGGGACGTCCGCGCCAATCGCGCGCGCGCCACGCAAAGGCATCATGATCTACGACTTCGCTCGGGCCAAAAACGTCGTCCGGCTGGAAGGCGGATGCGGGATCGGGCACGTCGATCTCGTCGTCGATCCTGAACTGGTAGGGACTGCCGACGGGCAGGCCGGCAATCTCGGCGACATACCAGCCATCCTGCCGGCGCTGCATCGCGTGCCTTCTGTCGAGCAGGAGATCGACTCGGCGAGCACCGGGCGCCCACAGCCGGAACGACACGCCGTCCTTGGTCGGCCTCGCCCCGAAGGATGGTCTCATAGCGCCCCCGCGAAGGCGAGCACGGAGCGCGGCGGCGCCTTGCTGTCGCTTCCGGGCTGCAGATCAACGCTGTTCGGCCTGGCATCAGTGGTGTTCAGGATCTGCTGCCAGCTTTTGTACTCGGCCATTTTGGGCAATTTGAATGCGATCTCTTCGGGGGCGGCGTTCAGTACGATAAAGATCGCGGCGCTCCCCGGTTCCATCGGCCCCATCACATAGGAGAGGAACCGCCCTTCCGGGAATTTCCAGTCGTTCTCCGTCATCTCGTCGCCGGCGGGCGTCAACCACAGTGCGCCGTAGGAGACGCCGTCCTTGGGCCGGCCGTCGAGCCAGCGATGGCTGCGAAGCTGCGCGAACCGGCGGCGGATCTCCGCGAGCCCGGCGACGAAATCGACCATGTCGTCGCCGTCCTTGCCCAGGTTGTCCCAGCCGACCCAGCCGACCTCGTTGTCCTGGCAATAGGCGTTGTTGTTGCCGGACTGCGAATTGCCGACCTCGTCTCCGGCCAGGATCAGCGGAACGCCCTGCGCCAGCATCAGGCAGGCCAGCACGTTCTTGCGAAGCTGCCGCCGCAGCCCGAGAATCCCGGGATCGTCGGTCGGACCCTCGACACCGCAATTGTTGCTGTGGTTGTCGCTGGAGCCGTCGCGATTGTCCTCGCCATTGGCCTCGTTGTGCTTCTCGTTGTAGCTGAAGAGGTCGGCGAGCGTGAAGCCGTCATGCACCGTGATGTGGTTGATGCTGGCGCGCGGCCGCCGTCCGTCATGGTTGAACAGGTCGGATGAGGCCGTCATGCGGCTCGAGATGTCGCCGATCAGGCTGCCTTCGCCGCTCCAGTAGCGGCGCATGGCGCTGCGATACCGATCGTTCCACTCCGACCATTGGGAAGGGAATGCGCCGACCTGGTAGCCGCCGAGCCCGAGATCCCAGGGTTCGGCGACGAGCTTCACCGCCGCCAGCACCGGGTCCTGCCGGATCGCCGTCAGGAACGAGCTGCCGCGATCATAGCCGTTCGGTCCGCGCGCGAGCGTGGTGGCGAGGTCGAAGCGGAAGCCGTCGACATGGCAGACCTCGACCCAGTAGCGCAGCGAATCCATCACCATCTGGAGCACGCGCGGATGGGTGAGGTTCACCGACGAGCCGCAGCCGGTGAAGTCGTCGTAATAGCGCGGGTTCTCGCGGTTCAGCCAGTAATAGGAGGCATTGTCGATGCCGCGGTAGCACAGGGTCGGACCGAGGTGATTGCCTTCGGCCGTGTGGTTGTAGACGACGTCGAGCATCACCTCGATGCCGGCATCGTGCAGGCGCGCGACCGTGGTGCGGAAGGAATCGAGCGCATTGTCCTGGGCGTAGCGCGGTTCGGGCGCAAAGAAGGACAGCGTGTTGTAGCCCCAGTAGTTGACGAGCTTCTTCTCGACCAGAATGCGGTCGTCGATGAAGCCGTGGATCGGAAGCAGCTCGACGGTGGTGACGCCGAGCGTTTTCAAATGCTCGATCATCGCCGGCGACGACAGGCCGCCATAGGTGCCGCGCAAATTCGGCGGCACGTCGTCGCGCTTCTGCGTCAGGCCCTTGACGTGGGCCTCGTAGATGATGGTGTCTTCCCAGGGGATGTTCGGCCGGATCTCGCGACGGCCCCAGTTGAAGGTCTCGTCGACGACGACCGCCTTGGGCATGCCGCGCGCGTTGTCGCGCCGGTCGAAGGAGAGGTCCTCGCGCGGCGAACCGGTGCGATAGGCGAAATGGGCATCGCTCCAGACCAGCCGCCCGGCGAGCCGTTTGGCGTAGGGGTCGAGCAGCAGCTTGTTGGCGTTGAAGCGGTGGCCGTGCTCGGGCTCGTAGGGGCCGTGCACGCGATAGCCGTAGAGCTGGCCCGGCGAGATGTCGTTGAGATAGCCGTGCCAGACGTCCTCGGTCCGCTCGGGCAGCTCGACACGCTCGAGCTCGCGCCTTCCTTGCGTGTCGAACAGGCACAGCTCGACTTTCTGCGCATTGGCGGAGAACAGCGCGAAATTGGTGCCGCGTCCGTCCCAGCTTGCGCCGAGGCGTGCGGGCGATCCGGCAGTCAGGCGCATCGGTCAGCTTTCCGGAACGAGGAAGATCGCGGCGAGCGGCGGAACGGTGAGGCGGAGCTCGGGCGCCTTGCCGCCAGCGGCATGAACCTCGCCGATGTTTCCGACATCGGTGCCGCCGTAATGGGCGGAGTCCGAATTGAACACCTCTTTCCACTTGCCGGCGAAGGGCACGGGGACGCGGTAGTTGCGATAGACGTTCGGGGAGAAGTTGACGACCACGAGACACCGCGCGTGCTCGTCGAATCCCTTGCGCAGCCAGGCGAATACGTTGCGGTTGGCATCATTCGTGATCAGCCATTCGAAGCCGGCCTGATCGCAATCCATCTGGTGCAGCGCCGGCACCGCGCGATAGAGCCGGTTGAGGTCGCGGATCAGCGCCTGGATGCCGGAATGGTACTTGTATTCGAGCAGGTGCCAGTCGAGCGACTGGTCGTGATTCCATTCGCGGCTTTGCGCGATCTCCGCGCCCATGAACAGCAGCTTCTTGCCGGGATGGCCGAACATGAAGCTGTAATAGGCGCGCAAATTCGCAAAGCGCTGCCATTCGTCGCCGGGCATGCGGCCGAGGATCGAGCGTTTGCCGTGCACGACCTCGTCATGCGACAGCGGCAGGATGAAGTTCTCCGAGAAAGCGTAGTGCAGGCCGAACAGGATATCGCCGTGATGATGCTTGCGGTGGATCGGATCCTTGCTGATGTAGTTCAGCGTGTCGTGCATCCAGCCCATGTTCCACTTGTAGCCGAAGCCGAGCCCGCCGAATTCGACCGGGCGCGAGACCTGCGGCCACGCGGTGGATTCCTCGGCCGCCGTGGTCGCCTGCGGGAAGCGCGCGAACAATTCGGTGTTGAAGCGGCGCAGGAACGCGATCGCCTCGATGTTCTCGCGGCCGCCATACTGGTTCGGAATCCAGGCGCCCGGCGGGCGGCTGTAGTCGAGATAGAGCATGGAGGCGACCGCATCGACGCGCAGGCCGTCGATCGCGTAACGCTCGAGCCAGAACAGCGCGTTCGACACCAGGAAGTTCGTCACTTCGGTGCGGCCGTAATTGTAGATCAGCGTGCCCCAGTCGAGGTGGCGGCCCTGGAGCGGATTGGCATGCTCGTAGAGCGAGGTGCCGTCAAAGCTGCCGAGGCCGTGCGGATCGTCGGGGAAATGGCCGGGCACCCAGTCGAGCAGCACGCCGACGCCCTCGCGATGGCAGGCATCGACCAGCGCGGCAAAATCTTCAGGCCCGCCGAAGCGGCTGGTTGGCGCATAAAGGCCGGTCGGCTGATAGCCCCAGGAGCCGTCGAACGGATGCTCGCTGACGGGCAGGAATTCGAGATGGGTAAAGCCCATGTCGCGGGCATAGGCCGGCAGCTGCTCGGCCAGTTCGCGATAGGTGAGCCATTCGTCGCCGTTCTTGCGGCGCCAGGAGCCGAGATGGACCTCGTAGATCGACATCGGCGCCGAGAGCGCGTTGATGCCATCCGGCGCCGGGCGCGGGCGTGCGAGATGCGCCTCGTCGAACACGATGGAAGCCGTCTTCGGCCGCACCTCGCTCGCAAAGGCCATGGGATCGGACTTCAGCGGCAACTGATGGCCGTGCGGCCCGATGATATCGAACTTGTAGTGGTCGCCGCCCTTGGCGTGCGGGATGAACAGCTCCCAATAACCGGCACCGCGCACTCGCATCGGATGGCGCCGCGCGTCCCAGAAATTGAAATCGCCGACCACGGACACGCGCCGCGCGTTCGGCGCCAGCACGACGAAGCCGATGCCGTCGATGCCTTCGAGCCGCATCGGATGCGCGCCGAGCTTGTCGTAGAGGCGCTGATGGGTGCCTTCGCCGAGCAGATAGAGATCGAAGTCGGTCAGGATCGGCGGGAAGCGATAGGCGTCCTCGAACTCGACGATGTTGTCGCCGAACCTGGCGCGGAGCTGATAGCGCTTCGAGCCGTTCGGCAGGGCGCCGATGAACAGGCCCGAAGCGTGGACGCGATCGAGCTTCGCCACCTCGCCATGTTCGCCCACCGCCTCGACATTGGTGGCCTCGGGGAGGAACGCGCGCACCACGCTCTTGCCGCCCTCGGGATGCAACCCGAGATAATGGAAGGGGTCGGAGTGGCGGCCCTCGATGATCGCGTAGGCCTCGGCTGGCAGTTTAGGCATGGGCTTCGCTCTCATTGGACAGAATGCGAAGCAGTCCGGTCAGCGGCGCGCGGAGCCCCTCAGGCCGGTGGGACAGCTCGTACTCTACTTCGTCGAAGGCTTGATCAAGCAGGAAAAACCTTAACAGGCCTTCCGCGGATTGCCGATCTTCCGGCCACAGCCGGCGATCGGTCATGGCTTCGCGGTAAGCGTTAAGGAATGTCGCGGCGGCGCGTTCGCGCCATTCGCCGAGTGCGGTCGCGAGCCGGTCCTGCTCGTCGGATGCGCCCGTCAGCGCGCGGCTGAGTGCTGTGTTAACCGAAAGCTCGATCGAGCGGATCAGGCCGGCGACGTCGCGTGCGGCCGGTGCCTTGCGCCGCTTGTCGGCCAGCGCGAGATGCGGATTGCCGTCGAAGTCGATGATGAAGATATCGTCCTTCACGATCAGAATTTGCCCGAGGCGGAAGTCGCCATGATGACGGATGTTCAACCCGCCGATGTCGGATGGCAAGAGCGCATTGAGGTGGTCGGGCAGGGTCGCGCGCACCGCGACGAGCTGGTCGATCAGAGGCCGGTCGGCCTCGCGCAGGCCGTCGCGGCTGTCGGCCAGCCGTTCGAAGATCCGCTCGGCCCGTGCCTTGAGCTCGGATGCCCAGCGCTCGACCTGTGCGGGGCCGATCGGCTCCGGCGCGAGATCATCGGGCCTTGCGGCGGCGAGAGCCACATGCAGCTCGGCGAGCCGCCGGCCGATCTGCGCCATGAAGTGCAGGTAAGGCGCCTGCTCCTGGGTCTCTCGAGGCGCTTCGCTCATCGGCGCCAACCGCTGCTCGTCGATATAGCGGTCGAGATAACCCGTGGTGACGGCCCAGCCGTCGCCCTGGTTTTCGACATAGGCGTGCAGCACGCCGACCGCGCTGCTTCGATCGCCTTCGACCAGCTCGACGCTGCCGAGCAGCGCCGGCGTATTGGCAAAGTGCGCGACGTCGGTGAGGTAGGAGCCAATCTCGATCTCGGGATTGATGCCGCCTTCGAGCTGGCGATAGATCTTGGCGACGTACTGGTTGTCGACCAGCGCCGTGCTGTTCGACTGCTCGATGGCGCGGATGCGTTCGGGCTCCTTGATGATGTAATCGGCGAACCGGCTGGTCGCCTTGAACTCCAGACGCAGATTGTTCTCTTCCACCACCAGGTTCTGCGACAGATTGCGCAGGAACAGGCCGATGAAGATCTGCTCGGTCGCAACGTCGAGCAAGGTACCTTCGCGCGCGCCCTGACGCACGGCGGCGAGCGCCTTCGGGTTGAAGCGTTCGCGGTCGAAGCGCACCCATTCGATCTGCATCGCCAGCACGTAGCGCGCCGTGGCATCCTGTTGCGGGGTTTCGAAGATCGCGATCCAGGGCCTGTTGTCGCCGATGTCGCAGAACGGAACCGCCGAGGTCAGCGTCGGCTTGATCTGCTTGGGATCTTGCTCGGGATACCAGCGCGTGCGCGACAGGAAGCCTGGCAGCACCTCATGCTCGAACACGCCGCGCTCGCGCGCCAGCGACACCCAGGTCGAATTGACCGGCACCACCAGCGTCTCGAACTCAGGCACCGCGCGCGGCGTCACCGGCTCGGACTTGTTGCGCTCGGTGAGCTGGAACCAGTAGAAGCCGTAAGGCCCCAGCGTGATCATGTAGGGCACCTCGCCGATCGGCGGAAAACGCGTGCGTCCGAGCATCTCCTGCGGAATGCGGTCCTTCCACGGCGACAGATCGAGCTCGGTCGCCTGGGCTGCGCGCGAGAGGTTGGCGACGCACAGGATCACCTCGTCGTTGTACTGCCGGACATAGGCCAGCACGGCGCGGTTGGCCGGGCGGATGAAGGTCATGGTGCCGCGGCCGAAGGCGAGGGTCGATTTGCGTACCGAGATCAGGCGCTTGGTGGCGCTGAGCAGCGAGGACAGGCTGCGCGACTGCGCCTCCACGTTCACCGACTCGTAGCCGTAGACGGGGTCCATGATCAGCGGCGCGTAGAGACGGGCGGGATCGCAGCGGGAAAAGCCGCCATTGCGGTCCGGGCTCCACTGCATCGGCGTGCGCACGCCGTTGCGGTCGCCGAGATAGATGTTGTCGCCCATGCCGATCTCGTCGCCGTAATAGATGATCGGCGTGCCGGGAAAGGACAGCAGCAGCGAGTTCATGAGCTCGATCTTGCGGCGGTCATTGTCCATCAGCGGCGCCAGCCGCCGGCGGATGCCGACATTGATGCGGGCGCGGGGATCGTTGGCGTAGGTGGTCCAGAGATAGTCGCGCTCGACGTCGGTGACCATCTCCAGCGTCAGCTCGTCATGGTTGCGCAGGAACAGCGCCCATTGGCAGCTTGCGGGAATGTCCGGCGTCTGGCGCAAGATGTCGGTGATCGGAAAGCGGTCTTCCTGCGCGATCGCCATGTAGATGCGCGGCATCAGCGGGAAGTGGTAGGCCATGTGGCACTCGTCGCCGCGGCCGAAATATTCCTGCACGTCCTCCGGCCATTGATTGGCCTCGGCCAGCAGCAGCTTGCCCTTGGAGTAGGAGTCCAGTTCCTGGCGCAGGCGCTTGATGATCGCATGCGTCTCGGGGAGGTTCTCGTTGTTGGTGCCGTCGCGTTCGCAGAGATAGGGGATGGCGTCGAGGCGGAATCCGTCGACGCCGGCATCCAGCCAGCGCTTCATCACCTGGATCAGGGCGCTGACCACGCGCGGATTGTCGAAATTGAGGTCCGGCTGGTGCGAGAAGAAGCGGTGCCAGTAGAACGCCCCGGCTTCGTGGTCCCAGGTCCAGTTCGACTTCTCGGTGTCGGTGAAGATGATCCGCGTGCCCTGGTATTTCTGGTCGGTGTCGCTCCAGACATACCAGTTGCGGGCGCTCGAGCCCGGATGGCTGCGGCGCGCGCGCTTGAACCATTTGTGCTGGTCGGAGGTGTGATTGACGACGAGCTCGGTGATGACGCGCAGGCCGCGCTTCTGCGCTTCCTGGATGAAGCGCTTGAAGTCCTTCATCGTCCCGAAATCAGGATTGACCGAGCCGTAGTCGGCGATGTCGTAGCCGTCGTCGCGTCCTGGCGATGGATAGAACGGCAGCAGCCACAGCGCGGTGACGCCGAGCTCCTGGAGATAGGGCAGCTTCTCGGTCAGTCCGGCGAAATCGCCGATGCCGTCATGGTTGCTGTCGGCAAACGCCTTGACGTGGAGCTGGTAGATGATGGCGTCCTTGTACCAGAGTTCATCCACGATCTCGGCTGCCTCGGCTTTTTGGGTGTCGACGGAAGACAAAACATTCATGGCGTGATCCTTACGCCAGGCAGCGGAACAGCAGCGCCGGGTCGCGGTCGGGATCGATATATAATCTGATCCCGCCCCATTCGATGCGGGACAGTTCGCCTGTGATGAGATTTTCGAGTGCGGTGACGTGGCGGCGTGCGCCGCCGGCGTCGATGGTGAGGTCGCCGAGCGGCAACCAGACTTCGCGGACATGGCGCGAGAGGGCGATGACCGCGACGACAGTGTTGGCTGGATCGGCCGCCTCCTTGGCAAAGGCGATCGTCTCGCCGTCCTCGACGCCGAGGAAGCGCAAATTCTCCATTTGTTGAAGTGCGGCGTTATCGTTGCGGATGCGATTGAGCGCGGCGATGTAGGGCTTGATGTTGCCGGGCCGGTTCCAGTCGCGCTGCTTGATCTGGTATTTCTCGGAATCGAGATATTCTTCGCGGCCGGGAATCGCGTCATGCTCCAGCAGCTCGAACCCGCTGTAGATGCCGTAACTGCCGGACAGCGTCGCGGCCAGCGCGGCTCGCGACTTGAACGCCCAGGGCTCGCCACCCTGGAGATGATAGGGCAGCAGGTCGGGCGTGCTCACGAACAGGTTCGCCCGGTAGAAATCCCGCTCGGGATAGCGGGTCAGCTCGCCCAGATATTGCTCCAGCTCCCATTTCGCGGTGCGCCAGGGGAAATAGCTGAAGGACTGTGCAAAGCCGAGCTTGGCGAGGCCCTGCATCAGCTTCGGCCGTGCAAAGGTCTTGGAGAACAGGATCACCTCGGGATGGCGGCGGCGGATGTCGCTGATCAGCCACTCCCAGAACGGAAGCGGCGCGGTGTCGTGATTGTCGATGGCGAAGATGGTGACGCCGTGGTCGATCCAGAACAGCATGGCATCGCGAAACGCGTTCCACAGCCCGGCCCTGTCGACGGAGGCGAAATCGGGGATGACGATGTCCGAATAGGGATCATCCGCCGTCCGCACCGAGCGGTCCGGCCGCCATTTGAACCATTCCGGATGCTGCCTCAGCCAGGGATGGTCCGGCGAGCATTGCACGGCGAAGTCGAGCGCGAGCTCGAGGCCGTATTCGAGACAGGTCGCGACCAGCGCGCGGAAATCCTCGATCGTGCCGAGCTCAGGATGCAGTGCATCGTGCCCGCCCTCGGTCGTGCCGATCGCATAGGGCGAGCCGGGATCGCCTTCGGTCGCCACCGGCGCATTGTTGCGGCCCTTGCGGCGGGTGCGGCCAATGGGGTGGATGGGCGTGAAGTAGAGCACGTCAAATCCCATCGCGGCGATGTCGGGCACGCGCGCGATGCAGTCACGGAGCGTGCCATGCTGGCCGGGGCTCTGGCCCTGGCTGCGCGGCATCATCTGATACCAGCCGCCGAAGCGCGCTCTGTCGCGGTCGACGATCAGCGGGAAGTTCTGCGAGCGGGTCAGGTCGGGCCGCGACTGGCTCTCAGCCATGGCCGCGCCGAGATCGGCTGCCAGCAGCGAGCCGACGTCGCCGGTCTGAAGATAATCCTCGCATTGCTTCACGATGACCGCCGCGGCGTCCTGCCGGGCGCCATGTGCCTTGGTCAGGAGGCCGGCGCCCTCGATCGCGTCGAGGCTGACGTCCGCACCGGCGCGCCGCTTGCGCTCAACCCCGTGCGACCAGGTGGCGAACTCGTCGGTCCACGCTTCGATCGCATAGACATATTGGCCGGGCTCGCCGGGGGTGAAGGCGCCGGACCAGCGGTCATTGCCGTGATGGATCATCGGCTCGCTCCGCCATTCCCGGTCCTGTTCTCCTCGCCAGATCAGCGCGGCACCGATCACCGCGTGGCCGCCGCGATAAATGTCCGCCCAGACGTCGACCCGTTCGCCCGCAATCCGCTTCACCGCGAAACGGCCGCTGTCGATCGAGGGATAGATATCTTCGATGAGGAAAGCGCTGCCGGCTGCGGCACTCTCGACAGTTTGAATTGTCTTGTTCACGGTGATGCCATTGACAAGAAAGCAGGAGCCCGTTTCCCTTGTCGGGAACCTACGCTTGATACCAATATAGAAAGCCGCTTGTGTGTCATTGGTTCCCTTGGGAACGGCAGGCACGGTCTGCGAGTTAGCCCTGACTAACCTCTTCCACGACCTCGTTAAATTCCCTGCCCCCGGCCGGATGACGGCCTGCAAGCTGCGTGCCGAATGGATCTTTTAGCTCAAGCCCGGATCAAGGGCGTTCAGTCCGAATTCGTCGATGCCCTCGGAAAGCTGCGGGTCACCGATCCCGTGGCCCTCAAATCCATCCTCGAGGCCCTGCCGGAGAAGCGGGTTTACCGCTTCGTCGGCGGGCCCGTGGTGGTGCGCGCCCTGGGACATCCGCGCACCGAATTGACGACAATCGGCGCGCCGCCGCTGCAATGGACATTGCGCGCAAACGGCAATGTGATCGCGCAAGGCGAGACCCACGAGCCCGTGATCGCCTGGCCCGCCGGCCTGCCGCTCGGTTATCACCGGTTGACGCTGACCGATGCCGGGGGTGTCGCGGAAGAGGTGCCGATGATCGTGGCGCCCGAACGCGCCTTCGGCGGCGATTTCGCCCGTGGCTGGCTGCTTGCCGTGCAGCTCTACAGCGTCCGCTCGGACCGCAATTGGGGCATCGGCGATTTCACCGACCTCGCCGATCTCGTTCGGCTCGCCAGGCAGCTCGGCGCCGATGGCGTCGGGCTCAATCCGCTGCATGTTCTGTTCGACAACCACCCCGCCGATTGCAGCCCCTATTCGCCGAACAGCCGGCTGTTTCTCAACCCGCTCTATATCGACGTCGAGGCCATCCCGGAGTTTGCCGCCGACCTCGTCCCCGACGCGGCGGCGACCGCCGCGCGGCTGCGCGAAGGCGACCGTGTGCCCTATGCGGACATGGCGGCGCTGAAATGGCTCGGCCTGCGCGCCGTCTACAACAGTTTCGTGACGAGCGCGAGCGAGGCGCGCCGCAAGGAATTCGACGCCTTCCGCGCGGACCGCGCGCCGCTGTTGTCCCGCTTTGCCTGCTTCGAGGTGCTGCGGCATCGCTGCTCCGGGCCTTGGTGGGAGTGGCCGCAAGAGTGGCAGCAGCCGAATGAAGCCAAATGCGCCGAGCTCCGCAACGGCCCCGACAAGCGCGAGGTCGAGTTCGTCGAATTCGTGCAATGGACGGCCGATAGCCAATTGCATGCCGCCAAGGAATTGGCCGGCCAGCTCGGCATGCGCGTCGGGCTCTATCTCGACGTCGCCGTCGGCGTGCAGTCCAACGGCTTCGACGCCTGGAACGAGCAGATGGCGATTTCGCGCCATCTCGCCGTCGGCGCGCCGCCCGACGTGCTCAACACCGTCGGGCAGGATTGGGGCCTTGCCGGCTTCAACGCTGGTGGTCTGGAGGCGCAATCCTTCGTGCCGTTCGCCGACATGCTGGCCGCCTCGATGCGCCATGCCGGCGCGATTCGGCTCGATCACGTGCTGGGGTTGAAGCGGCTGTATCTGGTGCCGCGCGGCTTCAAGCCGGACAACGGCGCCTATGTGCAGATGCCGTTCGAGGCGCTGCTCGGCGCCGTGGTGCGCGAGAGCGCGGCGCACAAATGCATCGTGATCGGCGAGGACCTCGGCACCGTCCCGGAAGGTTTCCGCGAGACGATGCAGGATTTCGGCATCTGGTCCTACCTCGTCATGATGTTCGAGCGCGACGATGCCGGCCGCTTCCGCAATGCCGACCATTACCGGCCCAATGCGCTGGTCACGCTGAACACGCATGATCTGTGCACCTATGCCGGCTGGCGCTCCTTCGGCGATCTCAAGATGAAGCGCTCGCTCGGGCTCGACCCCGGCGAGAACGACCAGGCGCGCTGGGATGCGCTCGGCAGGCTCGACGAGATCCTGCGCCAGAACGGCATCAACGCCAACGATCTCTATTCGGTGCTCGCCTTCCTGTCGCGGACGCCGTCGCGTCTGCTGGCGGTGTCGCTGGAGGATCTGCTCGGCGTGATTGACCAGCCCAACATTCCCGGTACGATCGACGAGCATCCGAACTGGCGCCAGCGCCTGCCGGTGGCGCTCGACAAGATCGCCGCCAAGGTCGATGTTACGGCCTTGAAGGCGGCGACGCGGGAACGCTCGTTGACCGGCGGGAGTTGAAACGGCGGATTTTCCGGGGCTCGTGACACATTGGCTCAGAGGATCGAGGACTATGCGCTGATCGGCGATTGCGAGACCGCAGCGCTGGTCGGGCGCGACGGCTCGATCGACTGGCTGTGCTGGCCGGCCTTCGATTCCGATGCCTGCTTTGCCGCGATCCTCGGCACGCACAAGAACGGCCGCTGGCTGATCGCGCCGGGCGAAGACACGACCTCCATCTCGCGCCGCTATCTCGGCAGCACCCTCATCCTCGAAACGCGCTTCGAGACCAGGAGCGGCGCCGTTGCGCTGATCGACTTCATGCCGCCGCGCGGCAAGGCCTCCGACATCGTGCGGCTGGTCCGCGGCCTCACGGGCACGGTGAAGATGCGGATGGAGCTCGTCATCCGCTTCGGCTTCGGCGTCGACATTCCCTGGGTGCGACGCATCGACCATTCGCTGCTGGCGATCGCCGGCCAGGACATGACGGTGCTTCGCACCCCGGTGGAGACCCGCGGCGAGGATCTGACCACGGTCTCCGACTTCGACGTGAAGGCCGGTGAGACGGTGCCGTTCGTGCTGACCTACGGCCCCTCGCATCTCGATCCGCCCGCGCCGATCGATCCGGAGATCGCCTTCCAGGAGACAGAGAAATTCTGGAACGAATGGTGCAGCCGCTGCACCCGCGACGGCGAATATCACGATCTGATCGTACGCTCGCTGATCACGCTGAAGGCGCTGACCTTCGCCCCCACCGGCGGCATCGTCGCGGCGCCCACCACCTCGTTGCCGGAAAAGCTCGGCGGCGCCAGGAATTGGGATTACCGCTTCTGCTGGTTGCGCGATGCGACCTTCACGCTGCTGGCGCTGATGAACTCGGGTTACACCGAGGAAGCGTTGGCCTGGCACAATTGGCTGCTGCGCGCGGCGGCAGGCTCGCCGGCGGACATGCAGATCATGTACGGCATCTGGGGCCAGCGGCGTCTGCTGGAATGGGAAGCGGGCTGGCTCGACGGTTATGAGGGCGCCCAACCGGTGCGCGTCGGCAACGCCGCGCATGCGCAGCTCCAGCTCGACGTCTACGGCGAACTGATCGACGCCTTCCACCAGTCGCGCATGGCGAAGCTGAAGCTCGACGACGAGACGACCTGGGCGCTGGAATGCGTCGTGCTCAACCATCTCGCCGAGGTCTGGGACCATCCCGACAACGGCATCTGGGAGCTGCGTGGACAGCCGAAGCACTACGTGTTCTCCAAGGTCATGACCTGGGTCGCCTTCGACCGCGGCATCAAGAGCGCCGAGACCTTTGGCTTCAAGGCGCCGCTCCTGCATTGGCGTGCCCTGCGCGAAGCCATTCATCGCGATGTCTGCAACAAGGGATTTGACGCGGAGGAGAATGCCTTCGTCGACTTCTATGGTTCAAAGCTGCTCGATGCCAGCGTGCTGCTGCTGCCGGCCGTCGGCTTCCTGCCGCCATCGGACCCGCGCATTCGGGGCACCATCGCCGCCGTCGAGAAACACATGATGCGCGACGGTTTTGTGCTGCGCCACGATCCCCGCGAAGTGTCCGAGGAGACGCAGCCGATCGAGGGCGCGTTCCTGGCGTGCAGCCTGTGGCTGGCCGATGCGCATGTGCTGGCGGGTGATCTCGACAAGGCGCAAGCCTTGCTCGATCGCGTGGTCGGCATCGCGAACGATGTCGGCCTCCTGGCCGAAGAGTATGATTCAGGCGCCCGGCGCCAGACCGGTAATTTCCCGCAGGCCTTGACCCACATCGCGCTGATCAACACCGCGCACAATCTCTCGGCCGCGAGGCAGGAGAGCGAGAAGCCGGCGGTTCAGCGGTCGAAGTAGTGACTCAGCCCACCCCGTTCCGCTTCAAGATCACCTCCATCGCCTCTGCAAAGCCGTCCTGCTCATTGGTTGCGGTGACGTGGGTGGCCTGGTCCTTGACGCTGTCGGTGGCATTGCCCATGGCGATCGAGGTGCCACTGACGCGGAACATCGCAAGGTCGTTCTGCATGTCGCCGATGGTGGCGACCGCGTCGGTGGAAATCCCAAGGTGCTTGGCCATGGCCTGCACGAAGGTGCCCTTGTCGAAGCCGGGCGGGGTGATGTCGAGATAATAGGTCTGCGAGCGCACCGCGGTGGCCGCGCTGCCGAGCGCCTCCTGCATCGCCTTCTCGCAACGCTCCAGGCCGGCGGCATCGGCGCTGGCGCCGACGATCTTGCAGGCGTTCGCAAGGTACGGCGAGAAATCCGTCACGATGGTGGGGGCGGAGCGGATCGTGTGCTGCTCGTGCGCGACGTATTTACCATCAGGGTTGTCGATCAGCCATTTGTCGGTGGTGAAGAGCCAGATGTCGGCGCCGAACTCCCGGAGGATCTGCAAGGACCGTTCGGCGGCGCTCGCCGGGATCAGGTGCTGCTCGACCGGATGCATCTCGGGATCGACGATCGAGGAGCCGTTGAACGGGCCGATCGGCAGCCAGAGCGCCAGCGGCTCGATCAGGAACCGCATGCCGATCGCGGGGCGGCTGGAGGTGATGGTGAAGCCGATGCCGGCCTTGTGCAGCCGCTGCACCGCGGACCGCGCGCGCTCCGTCAGCGTCTTGTCCTTGGTCAGCAGCGTGCCGTCGACGTCGGAGACGACCAGTGAGATTTTCGTCATGGCAGGACCTCAGGGTTTGTCGGCCTCAGCGTTTCGCCCCGCTCAGCTTCAATTGCCGTACCACGCCGTCCACGATCGCCTCGACGGATTCGTCGATCGAGACGGTGACGACGTGCTCGCCGGCCTCGGGCGGCTCCAGCGTCGTGAATTGGCTCGTCAGCAGTCCGGGCGGCATGAAATGGCCCTTGCGTTGCGCGAGGCGGGCGGCGATCAGCTCCTTGGTGCCCCTCAGGAAGACGAAGCGGACGTCGTCGCGTCCGCGCAGCAGCACGTCGCGATAGGTGTGCTTCAGCGCCGAGCAGGCGATGATCACGTGCTCGCCCTTGTCGCAAACCCGCGCGATCTCGTCGGCGATGGCGTTGAGCCAGGGCCAGCGGTCCTCGTCGGTGAGGGGATGGCCGGCCCGCATCTTCTCGACATTGCTGGCGGGGTGAAAGCTGTCGCCGTCCTCGAAACGCCAGCCGAGCCGCTGCCCGAGCGCCTCCGCAACCGTACTCTTGCCTGAACCCGACACGCCCATCACGATCAACGCACAAGGTGCTTCAACGCCCGCCACGAATTCCCTCCGGAAGCGCGGCCTGGTCGACCAGCCAGACGGTCTCACCATTCGAGCGCGCGCGTACAGCCGGCAGAGTCTCGCCATTGAGCAGGCGCGTCAAGATCGGCTGCTTGTCGTGCCCGGCAATCTCGAACAGCATTTCGCGGCAGGAGGCCAAGGCGGGCAGGGTCAGCGACACCCGCGGCACGAACGGCGCGACATTGGCCTTGGGGACGCCGACCACCCAGCGCGTGGTCTCCTCGATCGCGGGGTAGCCGGGGAAGAGCGAGGCGGTGTGGCCGTCTGGGCCCGCGCCCATCAGGACCATGTCGAACAGCGGCCGTGCCGGATCGAGGTTTTCGGCGCCGTAGAAGGACTGAAGCTCGCGCGCATAGGCCTCGGCACCCGCTTCGGGGCTTTCTGCCGTGGTCGGGATCGGGTGAATATGCCCGGACGGCGCATTGCGGTCGAGAAAGGTCGCGCGCGCGACTGCCATGTTGTTGAGGGGATCGCTCGAAGGCACGAAACGCTCGTCACCGATGAACCAGTGCACGCGGTCCCACGGGATCTTGCCGCGATACGCCTCGCTGCCGAGCAATTGATAGAGCTTCTTCGGGCTGGAGCCGCCGGTGAGGCAGATCGCAATCCGCCCGGGATTGGCTGATATCCGCGCCATCACCCGTTCGGCTGCGGCCTGCGCCAGCGCCTCGGCATCGGCCTCGACGATCAGCTTCGGCTGGTCGGCCGCTGCCATCACGTAAACTTCCGCCAGCTTCGCCCGTCGCGCCGGAGCAGCTCATCGGCGCAGGCGGGGCCGTCGCTGCCGGCGGGATAGGTCTCGATGCCGTTGGTGCCTTCACTTTTCCAGGCGTCCAGGAACGGCTGCACCGCCTGCCATCCGGCCTCGATGCCGTCTGCGCGCTGGAACAGGATGTTGTCGCCGATCATGCAGTCGTAGATCAGAGTCTCGTAGCCGGTCGAGGGATCGGCGCGGAAATAGTCGCCGTACTTGAACTTCATCTCGACGCCGTCGATGGTGATGCTCGGCCCCGGGATCTTGGCGTTGAACTGCAGCTCGATGGTTTCGGTCGGCGCGATGCCGATGGTGAGGAAGTTCTGCGACAGGCGGTCGACATCCGTGCCTGAGAACATCGACAGCGGCGCCTGCTTGAACTTGATCGCCACTTCCGTGCGTTTGTGGCCGAGCGCCTTGCCGGTGCGCAGATAGAACGGCACGCCGGCCCAGCGCCAATTGTCGATCATCAGCTTCAGCGCGACGAAGGTCTCGGTGGTGCTGCCGGGCTTGACGTCCTCGGTCTTGCGATAGTCCGTGATCTCGTCGTCGCCGATGCGGCCGGCGAGATATTGCGCGCGCACCGAATTCTTCAGCGCCTCTTCCCGGGTCGGCTCCTGGATCGACGTCAGCACGTCGGCCTTTTCGGAGCGCACGGAATGCGCATCGAACCGCGCCGGCGGCTCCATCGCGACCAGCGACATCAGCTGGAACAGATGGTTCGGCACCATGTCGCGCAGTGCGCCGGTGGCATCGTAGAAGCCGCCGCGATGGCCGACGCCGAGCTTCTCCTCCACGGTGATCTGGATGTGATCGATATGGTTGCGATTCCAGATCGGCTCGAACATGCCGTTGGCAAAGCGCAGCACCAGGATGTTCTGCACCGTCTCCTTGCCGAGATAATGATCGATCCGGTAGATCTGGTGCTCGTCCATGATCTTCAAGAGCTCGGCATTCAGCGCCTTGGCTGACGCGAGATCGGTGCCGAACGGCTTTTCGATTACGAGCCGACGCCAGGCGCCGTTCTCCTTCATCATGCCGGTGCGGCCGAGCTCCCGCGCGGTCGGTGCGAACGCGGCGGGCGGGGTCGCGAGATAGAACAGTCGGTTGCCGCCGGTGTCCTGCGCGCATTCCAGCGAATCCAGATGCGCGCGCAAGCGGTCGAAGGAGGGGGGATCCTTCGGATCGGCCTCGACGAAGGTCACGCATTCCAGCAGCTTCCGGGCGATGTCGTCGTCCACGGGACGGGTCGCGAATTGGCGCAGACCCTTCAGCAGGCTGTCGCGCAGCTCGTCATCCGACTGGCGGTTGCGGGCCACGCCGACGACGCAGAACTTCTCTGGCAACAGGTGCTCGGCGGCCAGATTGTAGAGCGACGGCATCACCAGCCGATGGGTAAGGTCACCGGTCGCGCCAAAGATGACGAAGGCGCAATTTTCGGGCTTGCGCTTGGCCTGCGGGTCTTTTGTCACGAATGATCGGCCTTCGCTCTGTTACTTGTTACTTCGGCTCTTATTTGGGTTTCGAAGCGCCCGGCTGCTTCGGCTCCTTGTGACCGCCGAAGCCCGCGCGCATTGCGGAGAGAATTTTTTCGGCGAAGGTGTGTTCCTTGCGGGAACGGAAACGTGTGTAGAGGGCCGCGGTCAAAACTTCGGCCGGCACGGCCTCGTCGATTGCCGCATTCACGGTCCAGCGGCCTTCGCCGGAATCCTCGACGAAGCCGGAATATTCCGCCAATGCAGGGCTGTCGGCGAGCGCCGTCGAGGTGAGGTCGAGCAGCCAGGACGGGATCACGCTGCCGCGCCGCCACACCTCGGCGATGTCGGCGAGGTCGAAATCGTAGCGATGATCAGCCGGCAAGGCCTCGATGTTGGCATTCTTGAGGATGTCGAAACCTTCGGCATAGGCCTGCATCAGGCCGTATTCGATGCCGTTGTGGATCATCTTGACAAAATGGCCGGCGCCCACGGGACCTGCATGGATGTAGCCCTGCACGATGCGGGCATCGCGCCCCTCACGTCCCTCCGTGCGCGGAATGTCGCCGGCGCCGGGCGCGAGCGCGGCGAAGATCGGATCGAGCCGGTCGACCACCTGCTTCTCGCCGCCGATCATCATGCAATAGCCGCGGTCGAGCCCCCAGACTCCGCCGGAGGTGCCGACGTCGACATAATGGATGCCGCGCTCCTTCAGCGCCTTGCCGCGGCGGACGTCGTCCTGCCAGAACGTGTTGCCGCCGTCGATGATGACGTCGCCTTCCTGCATCACGCCCGCGATGGTGTCGATCGTCGTCTCGGTGATGTGGCCGGCCGGCAGCATCACCCAGGCTGTGCGCGGCCGCTCCAGTTTGGCGACGAACTCTTCCAGCGTCGCCGAGCCCTGCGCGCCGTCTGCGGCGAGACCCGCGACGGCCTTGGCGTCCTTGTCGTAGACCACGGTCGTATGACCATGGCGCATCAGGCGGCGAACGATGTTGCCGCCCATCCGGCCGAGGCCGATCATGCCGAGTTGCATCGAGATATTCCTTAATTCAGCGCATCGTTAAGCGCGGCGTTGAGCGCCGCGAGGCCTTTCTTGAGCCCGCCCTTGAGGTGGACCCTGAGCGCGCGCCGGCCGCGCTCGGTGAGCACGTCGAAGTCGCCGCGCGCCTGCGCGGCCTTGATCACGCCGAAGCTCGCCTTCTGGCCCGGCACCGACAAGTCCTTGGCATCGTCGGCCGTGATCTGGAGAAACACGCCGCTGTCGGGCCCGCCCTTGTAGGCCTGCCCGGTCGAATGCAGGAAGCGCGGCCCGAACTCGGCGCAGGTCGCGACGTGACGCTTCTCGCGCACTTCGAGACGCATCGTCTGGAGTGCGTCGATCGTCGCCTTGTCGCGCGCGATGTAGCCGAGCAGGGCGACATAGTCGCCACGGCCCGAGCGGGAGAGATGCGCTTTCAGCCACGAGGTGAGGTCGCCGTTGGCGCCGGCGGCGCGCAGCGCCGTGGCGTTGGCCTCGTCGGTGTAGAGATCGGCCTCGTCGGTGCTGACCACCGGCTGTTCGGCCGGCAATGCGCCGGTCCTCTCGAACGACGCGGTGAGCTCGCGGGTCTTGATCTTGGCCGCTTCCACGTCCGGCTGGTCGAACGGGTTGATGCCGAGGATGCTGCCGGCGACCGCCGTCGCCATCTCGAAGCGGAAGAACTCCTGACCGAGATGGTCGATCGATTTCATCACGATGCGCACGACGGGATGGCCGGCGGCTTCGACCGCGGCAAGCTTGGAGTCATGCGCTGGGTCCGCTTCGCCTTCGGTGCGAATGTCGATGAAGAAGCGGTCGTTGCCGTAGAGCGCGGGCTCGCCGAGCGGTTCGCCGGCGATCGGGATCAGGCCCTTGCCTTCCTTGCCGGTCGATTCCGCGATCAGCTGTTCGGCCCAGGCGCCGAAATCGGCGATCTTCTTCGACGACAGGATCGTCACCTTGTCGCGCCCTTCGAGGCCAGCGAGGCCCATGGCAAGGCCGAGCTGGACGCCCGGGTTCTCACCTGGCGGCACGTCGGGTCCGCAGGAGCGGGCCATGGAGAGCGCGTGCTTGATCAGCGTCTTGACGTCGATGCCCGCGGTCGCCGCCGGCACCAGGCCGAACGGCGAGAGCACCGAATAGCGGCCGCCGATCGAGGGTTCGCCATGGAAGATGCGGGCGTAGTTGAGGCTCTTCGCCGCCTTCTCCAGCGACGAGCCGGGATCGGTCACCGCGATGAAGCGATGGCCGGTCTTCACTTTCGGCCCGACCGCCTGTGCGACGCGTTCGTGGAAATAATCCTTCATCGCGTTCGGCTCGGTGGTCCCGCCGGACTTGCTGGACACGATGAACACGGTGTTGGCGATGTCGATCCTGGCCTCCATTGCCCGGACCTGTGCCGGATCGGTGGAATCCAGCACGTGCAATTTCGGGAAGCCGGACTTCCGCGCAAACGTCTCGGCCAGCACCTCGGGGCCAAGGCTCGATCCGCCCATGCCGAGCACGACGGCATCGGAGAACTTTTGGCCCTTCACGCGGCTCGCATAGTCCTCGTAGTCGGCGACGTCGGCCTTCGCCGCGCTGTCGAGCCAGCCGAGCCATTTGTCCTCGTCGGTGCCGGTCCAGACCGATTTGTCGCGCTGCCACAGCCTGCGGATCTTTGCCGAGGCGCGCCATTCCTCGGTGCTCTTGGCCACCGCCTTGCCGAGGCCGTCGCCGAGCGAGAGAAGCTGGTGGTCGATCGCAGGCCCGAGCACGGTCGCCCGCTTGTGGGCGACGGCGCCATAGAGCTTGTCGGCGGCATCGGCGAACTGCTTGACGCCGTCCTTGACGAGCTCCTCGGTGATCGCCTCGAGCGAAACGCCGGAGCGCTCCAGTTCTTCCAGCACGCGGCGGGCGTCGTCGACGTTCTCTTCCAGGCTGTCGCGCGGCTTGCCGTGGTCGCGGAACGCGTCGAGCGTCGCCGGCGGCACGGTATTGATGGTGTCGGGACCGATCAGCTCCTCGACATAGAGCACGTCGCTGTAGTCCTTGTTCTTGGTGCCGGTAGAGGCCCACAGCATCCGCTGCGGCTTGGCGCCCTTGGCAGCGAGCTTGTCCCAGCGCGAGCCGGAAAACAGGCGCTTGTAATCCTGGTAGGCGACCTTGGCGTTGGCGATCGCGACCTTGCCCTTCAGCGCGGCGAGCCGCTCCTTCTCGGATGGATCGTTGGCGCGGGCGATCTTCTCGTCGAGCTGCTTGTCGACGACCGAGTCGATGCGGCTGACGAAGAAGCTCGCGACGCTCGCCACGTGCGACGGGTCGCCGCCGCCGGCGACGTATTTTTCCAGACCGGCGAGATAGGCCTCGGCGACCTGGAGGTAGACGTCCCTGGCGAACAACAGCGTGATGTTGATGCTGATGCCGTCGCCGATCAGCGTCTCGATCGCCGGCAGGCCCTCCGGCGTCGCCGGCACCTTCACCATCAGGTTCTTGCGGTCGACATCCTTCCAGAGCCGCCGCGCCTCGGCGACCGTGCCGGCGGTGTCCATCGCCAGATAGGGCGAAACTTCCAGGCTGACATAGCCGTCGCCGGCCCTCAGGCGGTCATAGACCGGGCGGAGCACGTCCGCGGCGTTCTGGATGTCCTCGATCGCGACGGCCTCGAACAGGTCGGCCACGGTCCGGTCGCCGCGCTTCAGCGCCTTGCCGATCGGGGCGTCATACTCGTCCGAACTGCCAATCGCCTTCTCGAAGATCGACGGGTTAGAGGTGACGCCCTTGACGCCGTCGGTGTCGATCAGCCGCTTCAGGTCGCCCTTGGCGATGAAGCCACGGGCCAGGAAGTCCAGCCAGACGGCTTGTCCGTGCTTTTCCAGTTCTTTGACAGGATTCATGATGTTTATTTATCTCCAAGCCTGCGGGCGAGGGGTTTCCGCGCCGGTCCTGACGCGCTATCCTCTAGCCTACATGCTCCCGGGAGGGAACCAATCAAGGGGATAGGCGTCTTACCCTCCAGTGTAACTCCGTCGCGATCATGGCGATCCAGGCGGAAGTAGCTGTATTGCGTAAAAAGTCGTCGGCCGGAGCAATGGCCAAGGGCTCGTTTCGCAACGTAGCCGCTTCGTCTCGTCAGCCCAGTCTGCGCGGAGTGTCATCAGCGGATTACGGTCCGCCTGATAGATCGTCGCTCGGCCGCGAATGGCCATGCTGGGGAAAAGCATGCACGCACATCATGACCGCCTGACGCTCGCTGTTGCCGACAGCCCGCAATCGGTCGCGCCAGCCGCATGCATCGATGCGACCCACGATCTCGAAATCAGTCCATGTACGACCCAGCTGCGGCTGCTGGTCGCGGCGGGTTTCGCATTGACCCTGTTCAGCGCGACCCTTGCCTTCGACTGGTGGGACGGTCTGGGCGACTACGATACGACGGTCGGCTATGCCGGCGTCGTGCTGTTCGGCCTGGTGACCGGCCGGCTGATCTGGCTGCTGCCCGCCGAGCGGGGACCGGTGGTGATCGTCACCCCCTATGGCATCCGCGACCTCCGCATCGGCAACGAATTTCTGCTGTGGGACTCGATTGCGGAGATTTCGGCTGAGGAAGGCCGCGGCCACAAGGCGATCGTGCTGACGCTGACGCCGGCCTTGCAGCGGCAGCTCTGCACCATCAGCACCTTGGCGACCCGTGCGGAGAATGAACGGCAGAATGAACGGATTGTCATCCGCTCCGAGGGTTTGGCGACCGATTTTGATACACTGCTGCGCGCTTGCCGCGATTGTCATGCTGCGAGCGCTGCGCGCACCGCATTGCAGCAGGAAGATGAACGCGGCACGCAAGGCTTCGCCGTACAAGCGTCACAAGATTGCCGCTCGCAGATCGCTCCATGTTGCAGTGCCGGATGGGCTCATCCCCGGTAATGCCCGGATGTTGCGACCAAGTGACATTTTCTGGAAATGAGCGAAGATAGATACAGATTCGCACAAATTACAGGCATGTGCCTGTTCGTAACTCAACGAGTGCCTACGTTGTGCGTTGCGTCGTGTTGGCACCAGGGTGTCCAATGATCGTCATGTGCTCACGCTGATTCGAAATGGCCTGAGGAACGGTCCGGTAACTGCTTTCGTTTCAGCTTGTGGCGGAACTCACGCGGAGAGGGATCATGTATAACGATTCTCTATTCAACGCTTTCGCTAAGTCGTTCGAGGCGAGAAGCCAACACGACATGTCGATGGCGGAATATCTGGAATCGTGTCGAAGCGATCCCATGAAATACGCGAACGCGGCCGAACGACTGCTAGCAGCGATCGGTGAGCCTCAGACGATTGACACGGCCAAGGACCCACGCCTTGGCCGTATTTTTTTGAACCGCACCATCCGGACCTATCCGGCCTTCGCCGGCTTCTACGGCATGGAAGAAACCATCGAGCGCATCGTCGGTTTCTTCCGTCACGCGGCGCAGGGCCTGGAGGAGCGCAAGCAGATCCTCTATCTGCTCGGCCCCGTCGGCGGCGGCAAATCCTCGCTCGCCGAGCGGCTCAAGTCGCTGATGGAAGTGCAGCCGATCTACGTGCTCAAAGCCGGCGATGAATTGAGCCCGGTGTTTGAAAGCCCGCTCAGCCTGTTTGATCCCGATCATCTCGGACCGATGCTGGAAGAGAAGTACGGCATTCCGCGCCGTCGCCTCACCGGCCTGATGAGCCCGTGGTGCTACAAGCGGCTGGAAGCCTTCGGCGGTGACATTTCTCAGTTCAGAGTCGCAAAAATCCAGCCGTCGCGGCTGCGCCAGATCGCGGTCTCCAAGACCGAGCCTGGTGACGAGAACAACCAGGACATCTCCTCGCTGGTCGGCAAGGTCGATATCCGCAAGCTCGAGACCTACGCGCAGAACGATCCCGACGCCTACAGCTATTCGGGCGGCCTCAACCGCGCCAACCAGGGCATCCTTGAATTCGTCGAGATGTTCAAGGCGCCGATCAAGATGCTGCACCCGCTGCTCACCGCAACGCAGGAGGGCAACTACATCGGCACCGAGAATATCGGCGCGATCCCCTTCACCGGCGTGATCCTCGCGCACTCGAACGAAGCCGAGTGGTCGAGCTTCAAGGCCAACAAGAACAACGAGGCCTTCATCGACCGCATCTGCGTGATCAAGGTGCCGTACTGCCTCCGGGCCACCGAAGAGCAGAAGATCTACGAAAAGCTGATCCAGGGTTCGGAGCTGGCGGCCGCGCCGTGCGCACCCTCGACCCTGGAGACGCTGGCGCGGTTCTCGGTGATGTCGCGTCTGCGCAAGCACGAGAACTCCACGCTGTTCGGCAAGATGCGGGTCTATGACGGCGAGAGCCTGAAGGAATCCGATCCGAAGGCACGGAGCGTCCAGGAATATCGCGATGCCGCCGGCGTCGACGAAGGCATGGACGGCGTCTCCACCCGATTTGCCTTCAAGATCCTGGCTGCGACCTTCAACCACGATCCGCAGGAAGTCGCCGCCGACGCCGTGCATCTGATGTACGCGCTGGAGCAGTCGATCCGCCGCGAGCAGCTCCCCGAGGAAGTCGAGAAGCGCTATCTCGAATTCATCAAGGCGGACCTGGCGCCGCGCTACGCCGAGTTCATCGGCAACGAGATCCAGAAGGCCTATCTCGAATCCTACTCGGATTACGGCCAGAATCTGTTCGACCGCTACGTCGACTACGCCGATGCCTGGATCGAGGATCAGGACTTCAAGGATGCCGACACCGGCCAGCTGCTCGATCGCGAGCTTTTGAACCAGGAACTGACCAAAATCGAGAAGCCGGCGGGTATCGCCAACCCGAAGGACTTCCGCAACGAGGTGGTCAAATTCTCGTTACGGTCGCGGGCCCAGAACGGAGGCAAGAATCCGACCTGGATTTCCTACGAGAAGATTCGCGACGTGATCGAAAAGCGGATATTCTCGCAGGTCGAGGACCTGCTTCCGGTCATCTCCTTCGGGTCGAAGAAGGACGGCGAGACGGAGAAGAAGCACGGCGAGTTCGTCGCACGCATGGTGGAGCGCGGCTACACCGAGCGTCAGGTTCGCCGGCTCGTCGAATGGTACATGCGTGTGAAGCAGGCCGGTTGAGGCGGATGGAGCGGATGGAAAAGTGCCCATTCACATTATTGACAGGCGCCTGAATCCAGGCGGCAAGAGTCTTGAGAACCGGCAGCGGTTCTTGCGTCGGGCCAAATCCCTGGTGCAGGGCGCCGTCAAGAAGACCTCGCAGGAACGCGACATCAAGGACGTCCTGGAGGGTGGTGAGGTCACGATACCGCTCGACGGCATGCACGAGCCGCGTTTCCGCCGTGAAGGCGGAACGCGCGACATGGTGTTGCCCGGGAACAAGAAGTTCATCGAGGGCGATTACCTCCAGCGATCCG
Organism: Bradyrhizobium sp. LA6.1; assembly: GCF_040547805.1. Lineage (NCBI taxonomy): Bacteria > Pseudomonadati > Pseudomonadota > Alphaproteobacteria > Hyphomicrobiales > Nitrobacteraceae > Bradyrhizobium > Bradyrhizobium sp. LA6.1. Next base: position 230,861 of record NZ_JBEPQK010000005.1, read on the forward strand.
GCCAGGGCAGCGCCAAGGATTCCGGTCCCGGCGAAGGCGACAGCGAGGACGCGTTCCGCTTCGTCCTCTCCCGCGACGAGTTCGTGGATCTGTTCCTCGACGACCTCGAGCTGCCGGATCTTGCCAAGCGCAAGATCGCGCAGACCGAGAGCGAGGGCATCCAGCGCGCCGGCTACACCACGTCCGGCTCGCCCGCCAACATCTCGGTCAGCCGGACGGTGAAGCTCGCGCTGGCGCGCCGCATCGCGCTCAAGCGTCCCCGCAAGGAGGAGATCGAGGAGCTGGAAGCTGCGATCGCGGCATGCACCGACGAGGACGAGCGTGTGGTGCTGCTCGCCGAGCTCGAAAGGCTGAAGGCGAGGACGAAGCGCATTCCCTTCGTCGATCCGCTCGATATCCGCTACCGCCGCTACGAGAAGGTGCCGCGGCCGGTCGCGCAGGCGGTGATGTTCTGCCTGATGGACGTCTCCGGCTCGATGTCCGAGCACATGAAGGATCTCGCCAAGCGTTTCTACATGCTGCTCTACGTGTTCCTGAAGCGGCGCTACAAGCATGTCGAGATCGTCTTCATCCGCCACACCGACCGCGCCGAGGAGGTCGACGAGCAGACCTTCTTCTACGGTCCGGCCTCGGGCGGCACGCTGGTCTCCAGCGCGCTCCACGCCATGCATGAGATCGTGCGCGAGCGCTTCAACCCGGCGGACTGGAACATCTACGCAGCGCAGGCCTCCGACGGCGACAATTCCTATTCCGACGGCGAACTCACGGGCATGCTGCTGACCGACAAGATCCTGCCGGTCTGCCAGTTCTTTGCCTATCTCGAGGTCGGGGAGTCCGGCGGCAGCGCCTTCGATCTCTCCGACTCCTCGCTCTGGACCCTCTACGACCGCCTGCGCAACAGCGGCGCACCGCTCTCGATGCGCAAGGTCAGCGAGCGCAGCGAGATCTTCCCGGTGTTCCACGATCTGTTCCAGCGCCGCGAAACTTCCCAGGAGAAAGCCGCTCCATGACGGAACGCTTGTTCGAAGGCGCCGATTGGGATTTCCACACCTTGCAGCGCATCACCGATGCCTGCGAGGAGGTGGCGACGAAGGATCTCGGGCTCGACGTCTATCCGAACCAGATCGAGGTCATCACCGCCGAGCAGATGCTGGATGCCTACTCGTCGGTCGGCATGCCGCTGTTCTACAAGCACTGGTCGTTCGGCAAGCACTTCGCGTTCCACGAGGCCTCGTACCGCAAGGGCCTGATGGGGCTCGCCTATGAGATCGTGATCAACTCCTCGCCCTGCATCTCCTATCTGATGGAGGAGAACACGGCGACGATGCAGACGCTGGTGATCGCCCACGCCGCCTTCGGCCACAACCACTTCTTCAAGAACAACTATCTGTTCAAGCAGTGGACCGACGCCGACGGCATTCTGGACTATCTCGACTTTGCCAAGAACTACGTGATGACCTGCGAGGAGCGCTACGGCCGCGTCGAGGTCGAGCGCACCCTGGATGCCGCGCATGCGCTGATGTCGCACGGCATCGACCGCTATCCCGGCAAGAAGAAGCTGGATCTGCGCGCCGAGGAGAAGCGGGCAGGGCGCCGCCGTCAGCACGAGGAGGAGGTCTTCAACGACCTCTGGCGCACCGTGCCGAAGGGGGCGTCGAAGACCCGCTCCGCGCTCAGCATCGAACGCCGCCGCAAGCTGCTCGGCCTGCCGCAGGAAAACCTGCTCTACTTCCTGGAGAAGAGCGCGCCGCGGCTGGCGCCCTGGCAGCGCGAGCTTTTGCGCATCGTCCGCCACATCGCGCAATATTTCTATCCGCAGAGCCAGACCAAGGTGATGAACGAGGGGACGGCGACCTACGTCCACTATCGCATCATGACCAAGCTGCATCAGCAAGGCCGCATCTCCGACGGCAATTTCCTCGAATTCCTGCAGTCGCACACCAACGTGGTGTTCCAGCCCGAATTCGACGATCCGCGCTTCTCCGGCTTCAATCCCTATGCGCTCGGCTTTGCCGTGATGCAGGACATCGAGCGCATCGTCACCAGGCCGGAAGACGAGGACCGCGAGTGGTTCCCCGACATTGCCGGCAAGAACGACGTGATGGGCGTGCTGCGCGACGTCTGGGCCAACTACCGCGATGAAAGCTTCATCGCGCAGTTCCTGAGCCCGAAGCTGATGCGGCACTTCCGCATGTTCCACTTGCACGACGATCCCGAGGAGCGCGCCGGCATCCGGGTCGATGCCATCCACGACGATCGCGGCTTCCGCCGGGTGCGGCGCGAGCTGGCGCGGCAGCATGACGTCGGCTTCATCGACGCCAATATCGAAGTGGTCGACGTCGATCTCTCCGGCGACCGCCGGCTGATCCTGCATCACCACGTCATCAAGGGCTCGCAGCTCAACGAGACCGACGCCAAGCGCGTGCTCCAGCACCTCGCCGATCTCTGGACTTACGACGTCTCACTGATCGAGGTCGATGCCAACGACAAGGTCCTGCGCGAATATGTCGTAAGCCCGCGCCCGATCCCGGCGGCGGCCTGAGACGGCTGGTAGCTGCTGGAACATCGACGTGGCGGTAGCTCGCCCGCGGCCCATCCTTCGAGGCGCCCGCCTCTGGCGGGCCCTCAGGATGAGGACGGAGTGTGCGGGAGCTATGTCGACAGACAGCGCTTCTGCTTAGCCTCATCCTGAGGAGACCGCGGAGCGGTCGTCTCGAAGGACGAGGCGCTTGCTCTGGCCGTCACCAAGAATTTGCATCGACTTGACGTGGTCTAAGTCGATCGCTTCTTCGCCGGCTTCTTCTTGGACGCGTTCAGCTCCACCCCCGCGCGAATGAGCGCCTTCAACGCCTTCTCGTTGATCTTTTCGCCTTCGCGAATGTCGATCGCGCGGCGCACGTTTCCCTCGAGGCTGGAATTGAACAGGCCGGCCGGGTCATCCAGCGCCGCGCCCTTGGCGAAAGTCAGCTTCACGACGGCCTTGTAGGTCTCGCCGGTGCAGATGATGCCGTCGTGCTCCCACACGGGAACGCCGCGCCATTTCCATTCCTCGACGACGTCAGGATCGGCCTCCTTGATCAGGCCGCGGATTCGCCCCAGCATCTCGCCGCGCCAGTCGCCGAGCTCCTTGATCCTGCCGTCGATCATCCTGGAGGGCGAAGCGCCGTCCGTCTTCGTCGCGCTGCCTGTCTTCGCGGTCACAGCCTTCTTCATGATCACGCCTCTTGCCGCGCGCCGCTGCGGCGGCTGACATAGGGCAGCGCGAACATGTAGAGCCCGGTCGCGAGCAACGGAATCAGCGGGACGAATGCCAGCAGCCCGATCCACGTGGCCTGGATTTGCAGCGTCAGGGCAACAATGTTCGCGATCACGGCGAGCGTGAAAGCGATGGACAGCCAGCGATGGATTTGTCGAACCCACATATTCCCGGTCAATGAAACCTCCTCTTGAGATGATCGAATAAAGGCCGGCGACGGACCTAGTCAGCCCGCGCCAGCACCTCGTCCAGCTTGGCGAAAAACTGCTTCCAGCCGGCATGCGCGCCGCCATAGGCCTGCTTCTGCGTCGGGCTGAAGCCCGCCTGCTCGACGCGCAAATGCGTGCCCGCGTTCGTCGGTGTCAGCGTGAAGGTCACCACGCTTTTCAGATCGAACGCCGCGTCCTCATGCGAGAAATTCCAGGTATAGGCGAGCGCGCGCTGCGGCTCGATGGTGAGGACCTCGCAGTCCAGCACGCCGCCCCATTCGCCGCGAAGATTGAAGCGATGACCGACGACCGGCTTGAAGTCGTTCTTCATCAGCCATTCCTCGATCAGATGCGGCTGCGTCAGCGCGCGCCAGATCCGCTCGGCCGGAAAGGCAAATTCGCGCTCGATCACCACGGAGCGCATCTCGGCGGCAGCTTCGGTCATTGGTCCATCCTCTTCAGGAGATCGTCGAGAGCATCGAGCCGGTTCTGCCAGAAGCCGGCCATCTGGCCAGTCCAGTCGATCAGCGGATTGAGCGCGCCGGGCTGCGCGCTGTAATGGGTCTGGCGTCCTGCATGGCGGTCGCGCACCAGCCCGGCCTGCTTCAGCGCGCCGAGATGTTTTGAGACCGCCGGCTGGGAAACGCCTGACGTCGCCGTCAGTGCCCCGACCGTCTGCTCGCCCTCCCGGCACAGCCGCTCGAAGATCGCCCTCCGGGTCGGATCGGCGAGCGTCCTGAACAGAAGATCGTGCGCGGCGGACATGTGAAATCCATAACCTATAAGTTATGGATTAACTCATAACCGTAGAGTTATGGATAAGTCAAGCCCGAGAATGGAAGGCTTCGACGCCTAGGGCCGCAGGTAGAGATAACCCTGCGACTGGAGCTCGGCCAAGCGGACCATGCCGCCCTTCTCCGCGCTGACGAAGCCCGGCAGCAAACCTGTCAGCGTGACGTTCTGCGCCTTCATGGTGTTGACGCACGCCGCGAGCTCGATATCGTCCCTGGAGAAATCGCCGACGCGCTTGCCGACGTCGGGGTTGGTCTGTGCCCGGTGAAACGCCTTCAGCGCCGGCCCGTGAATCACCAGCGCGATTGTGACGTGTTGGGGACCGCCGACACCGTCAATGTGGTTCTGGATGTTGCCGAGCACGAAGTTGACCTTCTCGGCGTCGCTGAGGTGATAGACGACCTTGAGCTTGTTGGCCGTGCCGGCTTCCGTCGCGGCCTTCGCGCTGGAGCCGCCAAGCGCCGCGCCCAGGGCCGAGACGGCGCTCCACAAGATGCTCCGGCGGTTTTCATGATCGCACCGGGCGCGTGAACCATTGACGGCCGCATCGGAGGGGGGTGAGAGCCGACTGGCGGTTAGTCGCAAGCCGAACGCCGCGCGTTCAAGTGCCGATGCCTTGCATTCCCGTGGGCAGCCTCGCGCAAGGTTCCAGTCCTAATAACTCGGGAGAAGGGGCGTTCGTAAACCCAGGGTTGCTGCAAAAGGCTGGTGGCGGTCGAACATGTCCGTAGGTCAGAACTTGCCCAACATTACGATCGGCTATTCCCGGGGACGGCTGCTGATGTTTTTCGGCGCCGGTCTGCTGCTGACGCTGCTCTGCGCTGCGCTCGCATTCATGTGGCAGCAAGGCAAGAACATCACCACGTTCGAGGTCGCCGCCTGCTATGTCGGTGCGGTGTTTTTCGGCCTCGCCACCTTCAGGATGCTCTGGAGGTTGATCTCGGCCAGGTCGCCGGTCGTCTTCATCAGCCGTGTCGGCATTCGCGACCTCAGACTCGCCGACGAGACCATCGCCTGGAGCTCCGTGCGGAAGATACAGATCTGGGAGCAGCGCCTGCAGAAGTTCGTGGTGCTCAAGCTCGATCCCCTTGTCGCCGGGCGATTCTCCGGGGGCTTCCTGAGGCGTGCCCTGTCGCTGATGAACAAGACGCTTGGCGCTGACAGCGTGATCGTCAATGCGGGCGGCCTGACCATGGACGTCAAGACATTGCTCGAGACCTGCAAGCAATATTGGGGCGCCGGACGACCGGCCCCTTCGGACCACTCCGTGCCGGAGCCTGAACCGGCGCCCGAGGCTGTCAGCTGAAGCGGGCGAGGAATCGCCAGCATCGGGTAAGATGCCGCGCATCGCAGCGGCGGTCGAAGCAGGCATAGCCTGCGTTGCCGGGTGGTCGCGCGAGCCTTAGTCCGCTGTCGGTCCGAGAAGGTTCAATCCTTGCGGCGATTCCGCCCGGGAACTCGGTGCCGCTGATTTCTACGAGATTGTCGCGGATCATCAATGTGATAGTCTTCACAGACAGCTGAAATTCGATGTCGTAAGCTCACCCGCGTTTGTGGAGTTCCCCGCAATGGGCGAGATTCGTAACTTCAGATCCGGAAATCATGACGAGCCGCCTCCACACGGCTCGATGCCTCGTCGTCTCGCCGCAATCATCGTCGGTGACATCGCTTCCTACAGCCGCTTGATGCAGGCCGACGAGGAAGGCACGCATGTTCGCGTCAAGCGGATCGAGCGGGATCTCATCGAGCCCAGCATCGTCGAACACCATGGAACGTTGGTGAAGACGACGGGAGACGGCTTCATCGCGATCTTCGACAGTCCCGTCGAGGCCGTTCGCTGCAGCATCGTCATCCAGCAGAATCTCGTCGGGCGCAACGCTTCGCTTCCGAAGGACTCCCGGATCGAATATCGGATTGGCGTCAATCTCGGTGACGTCATCGTGGAGCCGGACGACGTCTACGGCGACGGCGTCAACATCGCCACGCGCATCGAGGGTATCGCCGAGCCCGGTCAGGTCTACATCTCCGGCGCGATCTACGAGCAGATCAAACACAAGGTGGTGTGCGGCTATGAGTCGCTCGGCGACCGCAAGGTCAAGAACATCACCGATCCGGTGCGTGTCTATCGCGTGCTGCCGGACGCAGATGCGGTCGGGAGGACGCGAGGCCGGCGCGAGAATACCCTGATCTTCCTTCTGGGCATCACGCTCCTCGTGATCGCTTCCGGTGTGTTGTGGTATCTGCTGGCGCAGCCGTCGGGCAGGGTGAACCAGCAGGCCGCCGCGCCGACTGCGGCTCCGGTCGCATCACCGAGCCCGCAACCTGCACCGCGAGAAGCCGCGACACAAACGCCGCAGCCGTCTCCTTCATTGGCGGCATCATCTCCATCACCCGCTCCGGCGCCAAGTGCTTCAGCGTCAAGTGCTCCGGCGCCAAGTGCTTCCGCGCCAAGTGCTTCGACGTCAAGTGCTTCGGCGTCAAGTCCAGCACCAAGCCCATCGGCCACGTCGCTCCGCGAACCCGAGATGATCGCCATTCGCGGCGGCAGCTTCGCGATGGGAAGCAATGACGACCCGACCGAACGTCCCGTCCACCAGGTCACGGTCAAGCCGTTCTCGATCGGCAAATTTCCGGTGACCGTGCAGGAATGGAACGAATGCGCGGCTGCAAAGGCGTGCGGCTTCACCGCCATTGGCAAGGACGATGCGCCGATCACCAATGTGAGCTGGACCGACGCGCAGCAATATGCGGCCTGGCTCGCGCGGACCACAAAGAAGTCGTATCGGCTTCCGAGCGAAGCCGAATGGGAATACGCCGCGCGCGGCGGGACGCAGACGAAATATTGGTGGGGCGACAAGCTCCAGCCGGGCATGGCGGGATGCAAGGATTGCGGTGACCTCGCGGCCGAGCAGCCGGCGAAGGTCGGCAGCTTCAAGCCGAACCCGTTCGGCCTCCACGACATGGGTGGCGGTGTCGATCAGTGGGTCGAGGACTGCTGGCGCAGGACCTATCAGGGCGCACCCGGTGACGGCTCGGCATGGACCGGCGGGGACTGCTCGTCGCATGTCCTGCGCTCGGGTTCATGGAAGAACGATTCGAGATATGTGAGGCCGTCCAACCGCGATGGCTACGATACCAATGTTCGTTATCCGACGCATGGATTTCGCGTTGCGCTAAGTCCTTAAGTGGTGGAGTCATTTCGATGCAGATCATTCGTTGCGCCGCCTTGGCGGCGGCGCTCGCATTGCTTCCAGGCGTCGCCTATCCGCAGGGCAAGACCGCTCCCAAGGATGCCAAGCTTTATTTCATCACCCCGCGTGACGGGCAGAAGGTTCGGGGCGGGTTCTGGGTCCGGTTCGGCTTGCGCAATATGGGCGTGACGCACGCCGGCGACGAGTACCAGAACGCCGGCCATCATCATTTGCTGGTCGACGTCAACGATCCCATCGATCCCAAGGAGCCGATCCCGCAGGACAAGTCGCATCTGCACTTCGGGGCGGGGCAGACCGAAACCCTGCTCGAACTTCCACCCGGGATGCACACGCTGCAGCTGGTGCTGGGCGACGCGAAGCACTATCCGTTCGAGCCGCCTGTCGTATCGGAGAAGATCACCATACGTGTCAGGCAGCCGGTCGAGCGCGGTCGATGATCACCGCAGGCTGGCGTTGAACTTGTCCAGCGCAGCCGAGCCCGGGCACAGCGTGTCCGCCTCCAGCGTATTGAGCGGCGTCTCGACCGTGTTGAGATGCGTGTGCAGGTCTTCCGCATCGGGATCGACGTAGAGCAGACCGGTGACGATCTGGCCCTTGGCGGCGTGCTTCTGGAGGAAGGTCTGGGCGCCGAGGCGGTCGTGCGGGTCGTAATCCGCGTCGATCTTGCGCAGCGCGATCTTGCTGCCGTCGTGCTGCTCGACCACCTGCACCGTTCCCGGCGCATACTCGACGGCGATGGGATCGCGGCCGACCAGCACGTCGAGCCGGTTCACGGCGTCATTGTGCTCCCGCACATAGTCGAAGCTCTTGGTCGATCCGGCGTGGTTGTTGAAGGCGATGCAGGGGCTGATGACGTCGATGAAGGATGCGCCCTTGTGGCCGATCGCGGCGGCGATCAGCGGCACCAGCTGGCTCTTGTCGCCGGAGAACGAGCGCGCGACGAAGGTGGCCCCTAGCTGCAGCGCGATCGCGACGAGGTCGATCGCGTTGTCGGTGTTGGTCACGCCTTTCTTGGACTTCGAGCCGCGGTCGGCGGTCGCCGAGAACTGGCCCTTGGTCAGGCCGTAGACGCCGTTGTTCTCGACGATATAGGTCATGTTGACGCCGCGCCGGATCGAATGCGCGAACTGGCCGAAGCCGATCGAGGCGGAATCGCCGTCGCCGGAGACGCCGAGATAGATCAAATCGCGGTTGGCGAGGTTGGCGCCGGTCAAGACCGACGGCATGCGGCCGTGCACGGAGTTGAAGCCGTGCGAGTTGCCGAGGAAATAGTCCGGCGTCTTCGACGAGCACCCGATGCCCGAAATCTTCGCGACCCGATGCGGTTCGATCGAGAGCTCGTAGCAGGCTTCGATGATCGAGGCCGTGATCGAGTCGTGGCCGCAGCCGGCGCACAGGGTCGAGATCTTGCCCTCGTAGTCGCGGTGCGTGTAGCCGAGCTCGTTCTTCTTGAGGCCCGGATGATGGAACTTCGGCTTGGCAATATAGGTCATGACACGGCCTTGCGGAGCGGGGTCACCTTGAGGTGATCCTGGTGGTCGCCAATGGCTTTTGCGATGTAGCGGGCGGTGATCGGGGTGCCGTCATAATGCACGATCGGCACGAGGCGCACCGGGTCGATGCCGTTCTCGTTGACGATGAGCTGGCGGAGCTGGGCGTCGCGGTTCTGCTCGACCACGTAGACGAAGTCGTGCTCGGCGAGGAAGCTCGCCACGCTCGAGTGGAACGGGAAAGCGCGGATGCGCAGGCGGTCGAGCTGATGCCCGCGCGCCTCCAGCAGGCCGATCGCCTCGTCCATCGCGGGCGAGGTCGAGCCGAAATAGATCACGCCATATTTGGTCGGTCGTTCCGCGTTGGCCTGGAGCGGGCGCGGGACCAGGTCCTGCGCGGTCTCGAACTTGCGCACCAGACGCTGCATGTTGTCGGCATAGACCGAGCCTTCCTCGGAGTAGCGTGCATAGCGATCGCGCGAGGTGCCGCGGGTGAAATAGGAGCCCTTGGTCGGATGCGTGCCGGGATAGGTGCGGTAGGGAATGCCATCGCCGTCGACGTCGAGATAGCGGCCGAAGTCGCGGCCTTCCTCCAGCATCTCCGTGGTCATCACCTTGCCGCGGTCATACTGTTTCGCGTCGTCCCACTTCAGCGGGCGGCAAAGACGGTGGTTCATCCCGATGTCGAGGTCGAGCATCAGGAAGATCGTGGTCTGGAGCCGTTCGGCAAGATCGAATGCGGCCGCCGCGAACTCGAAGGCCTCAGCCGGATCTTCCGGGAACAGCAGCACGTGCTTGGTGTCGCCATGCGAGGCATAGGCGCAGGCAATGATGTCGCATTGCTGGGTGCGGGTCGGCATGCCGGTCGAGGGACCGGCGCGCTGGATGTTCATGATCACGGCCGGGATCTCTGCGAAATAGGAGAGGCCGATGAATTCGGTCATCAAGGAGATGCCCGGGCCGGAGGTCGCGGTGAAGGCGCGGGCGCCGTTCCAGGAGGCGCCGATGACGATACCGATCGAAGCCAGCTCGTCCTCGCCCTGGACGATGGCGTATTTCGCCTTGCCGGTCTCAGGATCATGCCGGTACTTCTTGCAGTGGGCGGTGAAAGCCTCCGCCACCGACGAGGACGGCGTGATCGGATACCAGGCGCACACGGTGGCGCCGCCATAGACCGCACCGAGCGCGGCGGCGCTGTTGCCCTCGATGAAGATGCGGTCGCCGACCTTGTCGGTTTTCTTCACCCGCAGCCCGATCGGGCATTTCAAATTCTGCAGCGCCCAGTCGCGGCCGAGATGCAGCGCATGGACGTTGGAGGAGAGCAGCTTCTCCTTGCCCTTGTACTGCTCGCCGATCAGCTGCTCGATCAGCTTCGGGTCCATGTCGAGCAGCGCCGAGAGGCTGCCCAGATAGATGATGTTCTTGAACAGCTGGCGCTGGCGCGGATCGGTGTAGGTCGAGTTTGTGATCGCGGTGAGCGGCACCCCGATCACGGTGATGTCATCGCGGAATTTGGTCGACGGCATCGGCTTGGTGGAATCGTAGAACAGATAGCCGCCGGGCTCGATGCCGGCGATGTCCTTGTCCCAGGTCTGCGGGTTCATCGCCACCATCATGTCGACGCCGCCACGGGCGCCGAGATGGCCGTCTTCCGTCACCCGCACCTCGTACCAGGTCGGCAGGCCCTGGATGTTGGAGGGGAAGATGTTGCGGGGGGAGACCGGAACGCCGTGACGCAGGATCGCGCGCGCGAACATCTCGTTGGCGCTGGCCGAGCCCGAGCCGTTGACGTTGGCGAAGCGGACGACGAAGTCGTTTACGCTGCTGAGCGGCTTTTTGTCGGACATGTCGAACCTGCGTAAGTCATCTCGATGAAATATTTCTGCATGTCCCAGGCTCCGGTGGGACAACGCTCGGCGCACAGCCCGCAATGCAGGCAGACGTCCTCGTCCTTGACCATCACGCGCCCGGTCTTGAGGTCGCTGGAGACGTAGAGGTCCTGGTCCGGATGCGGCGATGGCGCCTTCAGGCGATGGCGTAGGTCGCTTTCCTCGCCATTATCAGTGAAGGTGATGCAGTCCATCGGGCAGATGTCGACGCAGGCGTCGCACTCGATGCAGAGCGAGGTCGAGAACACGGTCTGGACGTCGCAGTTCAGGCAACGCTCGGCTTCGCCCAGCGCCAGCTTGACGTCATAGCCGAGCTCGACCTCGGTGCGGATGTCCTTCAGCGCAATCACCTTGTCGCGATGCGGAACCTTGAAGCGCTTGTCGTTGGAGATGTCGTTGTCATAGCTCCATTCGTGGATGCCCATCTTCTGCGAGGAGATTTGCACCTCCGGCAGCGGCCGTTCGGTGATGTCATCGCCCGAGAGCATCTTGTGGATCGACAGCGCGGCGTCGTGGCCCTGCGCCACGGCCCAGATGATGTTCTTCGGGCCGAACGCGGCGTCACCACCGAAGAACACTTTCGGATTGGTCGAGACGAAGGTCTTCGGATCGACCTTGGGCATGTGCCATTTGTCGAACTCAATGCCGCAATCCTGCTCGATCCAGGGGAAGGCGTTCTCCTGGCCGACCGCGACCAGCACGTCGTCGCAGGGAATGGTCTGATCGGGGTCGCCCGAAGGCACCAGATTGCGGCGGCCTTTGGCGTCGTATTCGGCTTTGACGTGCTGGAAGGTGACGCCGATGAGTTTGCCGGCGACATGCTTGAATGCCACCGGCACCATGTAGTTGAGGATCGGGATGTCCTCGTGGATCGCGTCTTCCTTCTCCCAAGGCGAGGCCTTCATCTCCTCGAAGCCGGAGCGCACAATGACCTTCACGTCTGCGCCGCCGAGACGGCGCGCGGTGCGGCAGCAATCCATCGCGGTGTTGCCGCCGCCGAGCACGATCACGCGCTTGCCGATCTTGTCGGTGTGGCCGAACGACACCGAGGACAGCCAGTCGATGCCGATATGGATGTTGGCGGCAGCTTCTTTCCGGCCGGGAACATCGAGCTCGCGTCCGCGCGGTGCGCCGGAGCCGACGAAGATCGCGTCGTATTTCTCCGCGAGCAGCGCCTTCATGCTCTCGATGCGATGACCGCCTTTGAACTCGACGCCGAGACCCAGGATGTAGCCGGTCTCCTCGTCGATGACCGAATTGGGCAGGCGGAATTTCGGGATTTGCGTGCGCATCATCCCGCCGGCCTCGGGATCGCCGTCGAACACGGTGCAGTGATAGCCGAGCGGGGCAAGATCGCGCGCCACCGTCAGCGAGGCGGGGCCGCCGCCGACGAACGCAACGCGCTTGCCGTTCTTAGGCGAGGGGCGCGGCAGGCGCTGCCTGATGTCGTCCTTGAAATCAGCGGCGACGCGTTTGAGGCGGCAGATCGCTACCGGCGTTTCCTCGACGCGTCCGCGACGGCACGCCGGCTCGCATGGACGATCGCAGGTGCGTCCCAGAATGCCGGGAAACACGTTCGATTTCCAATTGATCATGTAGGCGTCGCTGTAGCGGCCTTGTGCGATCAGTCGGATGTATTCGGGAACCGGGGTGTGTGCAGGACAGGCCCACTGGCAATCGACCACTTTGTGAAAGTAGTCGGGGGCCGCGATGTCGGTCGGTTTCATTCCTACCCTGTCCGCACAGGCCCAAAGACCCCGCGGCCTTTTCTTGAGCTTGGCGAACGCTAATGCGCGTCGATCTGGTTTATGAATGGCGTCATTGGGTTAGCTTATTAGAACCGTTCCGAAGTACAACGGCAAATTTACGCGATCACCTGCTTTCATAGGTGCTGCGCGCGCCCAGCATTAACGGCCGCACGCAAGGTGCGTGCGGTGCAATATGTTGCGTTGCGGATGGCCGCTAGCCGGGCGCGATATCGCTCTTCGCGAGATCCCACATCAGGCTGTAAGTGCCGACGGAGACGGGAAGCGGGAAGGGCGATGCGGCGGGGCCGGTGAAGCGTTCGGCAATGACGGCGGAGACCGCGCCGACATGCGTGCCGTCGATCAGCACGAACCAGTCGCGCGCGCCCTCATTGCGCACCGCTGGAATGTCTGCGGTCGCACCCGACAATTCCGGCTCGCTTTCGAGCAGATGCATCGAGATGATGCCCTCGCGCTCCCCGGGCGTCAGCTTTTCGTGCAGTGCATCACGCCATGTCCCGGCATTGTCGGCGCTCGGCCGCAGCCGCACCACGCCGAGTGCTGCGCCGCGACCGGTGCCCTTGCTGATGGTGATGCGCGCGACCACGCGCAGCATGTTCTTGAAATGCGCCATGGTCCGCCGCGACCATTCGGTCTGGTTGGCGAGGCGGGCCCGGTAGGCGGGACTGTCGAGCACGTCGAGCGTCGCGGTCGAGTACAGCGAGAGATATTTGGGATTGGCGGCATGCGCGACATAGCGCCGCGCCTCCAGGAAACCCTCGATCGCGACGCGCTCTTCCAGATGCTCGCGATCGTACCAGCGGTTGAAATCGGCCTCATCTGGAACGTCGATGTTCATCGACGTCAGCAGCATGCCTTGCCCGGCGAGCGGCATTGTTCTTGTCCTTCCCATTCAGACCCTCATGGCGAGGAGCCACGAAGTGGCGTCGCGAACCATGAAGGCCCCGGTGCTAGATCCGGGCCTTATCCTTCGAGACGCGCTCCTTTTGGAGCGCTCCTCAGGATGAGGAGATGGATCTAGCGCGCGGCTTTCGACGCGAGATCGGCGATCGACTTCATGACTGCGTCCCGCACGCCGGCATCATAGAGCGAATGTCCGGCTTCTTCCACGATCCGAATCTCGGAACCCGGCCAAACTTTCGCAAGCCGCTCGGATGTCTCAGGAGGGCACAACAGATCGTAGCGGCCCTGCACGATGATGCCGGGAATGCCGGCGAGCTTGCCCGCATTCCGCAACAGCTGGTTGTCCGTCATGAAGCTGTCGTGGACGAAATAATGCGCCTCCATGAACGGCGTCGCAGGCAGCGTGCGCCACACGTTCAGCGATGCGAGGTCCAGCCGCGTCTTGGCCGCCTTGTGCTCAGACAGGACGCGCTCGGTGTCGTGCCAGGCCCGCGCGGCGGGACCATGCACGGCCGGATCGGCATCGAGGATGCGGCGCCAATAGGCGTCCACCGGGTGTGCGCGCTCATCGGGCGGCAGCACGCTCAGAAAATCCTCGAAGAGCGCCGGATAGAATTGTGACAGGCGCGATGTGAAAGCGGTTTCGACCTCGGCGCGGGTGCCCAGGAAGGTTGCGCGGAGCGCAATGCCGGAGACACGCTCGGGATGCGCCTCGGAATAAGCCAATGCCAGCGTCGCACCCCAGGAGCCGCCGACCACCATCCAGCGGTCGAAGCCAAATTTCTCGCGGATCTTCTCCATGTCCGCGATCAGATGCGCCGTCGTGTTGTGCTCGCGCGATCCCTTGGGCCGGCTGCGACCGCAGCCGCGCTGGTCGAACAGCACCGCGCAGAAGCGCTCGGGATCGAACAGCTTGCGATGGTCGGGTTGGCAGCCGCTGCCGGGCCCGCCATGCAGATAGATGGCGGGGACGCCGTCAGCACGACCGACGCTCTCGACATAGAGCTCGTGGCCGTCGCCGACGTCGAGCATGTCGGAGGTCAGCGGCGCAAAGGGATCGGCGCGTTTGGCCGCTGCGGCCGCGTCGGCGTCAGGCATCATTCCCGGATTCCAGAGTGCCGCCGGCAAAATTGCGATAGAGGAAGCGGTTGGTCTCGCCCTCGGCCTCGCGCTCGGCCTGCTTGAAGATGGTCTCGTGCAGCGGCGACAGCGCGCAGGCCGGATCGGTGTTGGCGGCGTCGCCCGTCAACGCAAAGGCCTGGCAGCGGCAGCCGCCGAAATCGATCTCGCGGAATTCGCAGGTCTTGCACGGCTCCTTCATCCAGCCGGTGCCGCGATAGCGGTTGAAGGCGTCCGAGTTCTGCCAGATCCAGGCGATCGAATGGTTGGAGCGCACGGATTCGAACTCGAGCCCGGTGATGCTCTCGGCGGCGTGGCAGGGCAGCACCTTGCCGGCGGGCGAGATGTTGAAGAACTGGCGGCCCCAGCCGCCCATGCATTTCTTCGGCCGCAGCGCGTAATAGTCGGGCACGACGTAGTCGATGGCGAGTGTGCCCTTCAGCCGCTCGCGCGCCTCCTCGACGATGCGGGTGCATTCGTCGAGCTGCGCCACGGTCGGCATCAGCGCAGCGCGGTTCTTCAGCGCCCAGCCGTAATACTGGACATTGGCGACCTCGAGCCGGTCGGCATCCAGGTCGATCGACATCTGGATGATGTCGGGGAGCTGGTGCAGGTTCTGCCGGTGCATCACCGCGTTCACGGTGAGCGGCAGATCGAGCTCGCGGGTCCATTTCGCGACTTCGAGCTTCTTGCGATGCCCGTTCTTGTAGCCGGCGACGCGGTCGGCGATGCCTTCCTCGACACCCTGGAAGCTGATCTGCACATGGCAGAGGCCGGCGTCCGCGAGCGCGCTGAGCCGCTCGCGCGTCAGCAGCACGGCCGAGGTGATCAGATTGGTGTAGAGGCCGACGTCGCTGGCATGCTTGACCAGCTCGACGAGGTCTTTCCGCGCCGTCGGCTCGCCGCCGGAGAAATGGACCTGGAGCACGCCGATCTCGGCGAGCTCGCTCAAGACCTTCTTCCACTCCTCGGTGGTCAGCTCCTTGCCGGAGCGGTCGAGCTCGACGGGATTGGAGCAATAGGGGCATTGCAGCGGGCAGCGATGGGTGATCTCGAGCAATACGGCGAGCGGAATGCCGAACGTCTCCGCTGTCGAGCGTTGCTTCTCCAGCACCGCGAGGCTGTCGCTGATGTCGGGCGGAAGATTGCCGAGCAGGTCGCTCATGACGTCTTCTCCCGGGCCTCGGTGAGGAAGCCCTTGTCGGCGAGATCCTGGAGCATAACGATGACGTCGGCCAGGATCGCCTCGCGCGGTGCCGCGTATTTCGCGGCCAATTGATCGGCGACGTCGCCGACATTGCGCTCGCCATCGCAGAGCTGCAAGACCTCGACCGCGATCTCGTCGGGGGCCAGCACCCGTTCCGGCGCCAGGATCACCCAGACCTTGCGCGTCTCGTCATATTTCAGCTTGGCATGCCGCGGCAGCACCGGGCGGCTTGCCTCGCTGACGCTGATGTTCCGCGGCCCGGCCATTGCGCTTGTCCCTCAGCTCGCTTTGGGCACGAACGCGCCCGGCGGAATGTGGCCCTCGACATAGGCGTGCTGGAGTGCGTCCAGCTGCACCCACAGCACGTTGGTCTTGAAGATCAGCGCGTTGCAGACGGAGGCGCGCTGCTCGGGCGTCGTGGCATGCGCCTTGACATAGTCGAGCGCGAAGCCGGCATCGCGCGGCGCCTGCGCCAAGCGTCGCTTGAAGTAGCTCATGATATCGGGATTGACGAAGTCGTAGTGCTCCAGCATGCCGGAGATGCGCTCCTCGTGCAGGTTCGGCGCGAACAATTCGGTGAGCGAGGAGGCGATCGCCTCCAGCGGGCTCTTCTCGCGGCAGTAATGGACATAGGCTTCGACCGCGAAGCGCGTCGCCGGCAAGATGCCTTCGGTCGATTCCACATAGGCCGTGTCGAGACCGAGGCCTTCGGTCAGCTTCAGCCAGCGTTCGATGCCGCCCTCGCTGCCGACGTCGCCGTCATGGTCCTCGATGCGGTGGCGCCATTCCAGCCGCGTGGCGCGGTCGCGGAAGCGCGAGATCACCACGGCGTCCTTGATCGGGATCGTGCTCTGGTAATAGTAGCGGTTCAGCGCCCAGGCCTGCACCTGGCCCTTGTTGAGCTTGCCGCCGTGCAGCAGCTTATGGAACGGGTGCAGGCTGTGATAGCGCGTCGCCCCGATATGGCGCAGCGTTGCTTCAAGCTCCTCGGCCGAGTTGAGCCTGATGTCCTTGCCAACAGAGAGCGCAGTCATTCCAGTCAGTGACGCGGCATTCACAGCACGATCTCCGTTCCGTCGGCGGGTATCCGCCAGCCCGCCGCCTCGAGCGCTTTACGCTCCGGCGTATCGGGCAGCAGCGCCGGATTCGAGTTATTGATATGCAGAAACATCTTCCTGTCGAGAGTGAGGTCGGCGAGGCGCGCGATCGCGCCATCGTGACCGGACATCGCGACGTGGCCCATGCTCTTGCCAGTCTTGTGGCCGAGCCCGGCCTTGATCATCTCGTCATCCTGCCAGACCGTGCCGTCAAAGAACACCAGTGCGGCGCCGTCAATCTCGGCCTTGAGCGCGTCGGTTACCTCGGCGCAGGCGGCGATGAAGTAGAAGCACTTGCCGGTTGATTTGTCCGTGATCTTCAGACCCAACGTATCGCCGTCGCCGGTCTCGCCGCCGGGATGCGCCTTGCCCTCCAGATACCAGGCCGACTTGCCGGGCACCGCGAAGGGCAGCACCTCGAGGCCTGAGCGCGCGCCATCAGGCAGCCGTGGCTCGAACGGCTCGTGGATGGAAATCGGCTGGCGCTGTACGTTCTTCTCGTTCAGCACGTTGAAGATGTTGTTGCTCTTCAGGATCGCCAGCACCTTCTGATGCGCATAGACCGTGAAGGGCGAGCCCTCGCGCATCGACAGCAGGCCCGCGACCGCATCCACCTCGCTGTTGGTCAGGATCACGCCTGCAACAGGCGTATGGCGCAGCGCGCCGGCCTTGGGATGCAGCTGCGGCGTGGCGTTCAATTGCTGGCGAAGATCGGGGGAGGCGTTGATCAGGAACCAATGCTCGCCGTCGCCACTGAACGCGACCGAGGCCTGGGTTCTCTGAAGCTCATGGCCGTTTTCACGGGCCGCCCGGCAGCCCTCGCACCCGCAATTCCATTGCGGGACTCCGCCGCCGGCCCCGGCGCCCAGGACGACGACGCGAAGCATAATACGTCTCCTGGAGGGAACGTCGCGAGGTGGATCTCAGGCCGACACGGATGCCGACAAAGTTCGTGTCTTCCGGAAACCGATCGTGACCGAAAGATCCACCTGCGCAGAAACCACCAACCGCTTACTTGCGGGTGGCGCTCACATACATGTTGATTTCCATGCCACAGGGCACTTCGACGATCTTCGGGGCTTTCCAAGCCATTTTGGCTCTCCATTTTCACGAATTCGGACGTATCCGCCCAACGGTTAAAGTAATGCGAGCAGAAAACTTCGCTAGTGAAATCTTCCCGAGAAAGTCATGTTGCGCCGCGAAAAATGATGGTGGAACATCACTTCCCGTGATGCTGCCTTGCGCGTGGCGCATTCGGTCGCGAACCCTGTCCTGATAAAGCAGTTGTGAGTGCAGTGCAGCTTTCAATCCGGTACAGGCCTCCCAATTTGGACCCTCGTGATGCCCAGATACTTCTTCAACACCCGCATCGGCGACGAATTGATCGTGGATCCCGACGGAGAGGACCTGCGTAACCCCGATCGCGCCTGGGAGGTCGCCCGCCAGATGATCCTGGAGGTGGTGAAGTCGGAGGGTGCCCAGCCGGCGCTCATGGAGGCCGTCATCGAGGTGACCGACGACGACGGGGAGATCGTGCTCGAATTCCCCTTCACCGAGGCCCTGCTGGACATCCCGGATCAGTCCGCGACCAGGCATTGAGGCCCCAGCTCTCTCCCCCGTCATTGCGAGGAGCCCTTGCGACGAAGCAATCCAGACTGTCTCCGCGGAGGGATTCTGGATTGCTTCGCTGCGCTCGCAATGACGGAGAATGAGGCGCTACCCCGACGCCAAGCCCGCTCTTCCTCCCCGCGAAATCCGCATGGCTTTGCCGCGTTCCCGGCGCTAAAAGACGCCGGTTAAACGGAGCAAGCCATGCAAGATCTCTGGCGCCTGTCGGCTGCCGACCTCGCCACCCTCGTCAAGGCCAAAAAGGTGTCCGCCCGGGAGGCCGCCAAGGCCGGCCTCGCCCGCCTGGACGCCGTCAATCCCCAGCTCAACGCGGTGATCGACCACCGGCCGGAGGACGTGCTCAAGCAGGCTGACGCCGTCGATGCCGCCATCGCCCGGGGAGAAGATCCCGGTGTGCTCGCCGGCGTGCCCGTCACCATCAAGGCCAATGTCGACCAGGAAGGCTTTGCCACCACCAACGGCCTGAAACTCCAGCGCGACCTGATCGCGCGCGAGGACAATCCGGTGGTCGCCAATTTCCGCAAATCCGGCGCCATTCTCCTTGGCCGCACCAATTGCCCGGCCTTCTCCTACCGCTGGTTCACCACCAATCTGGTCCATGGCGACACCAAGAACCCCCGTGACGCCTCGCTGACGCCGGGCGGCTCGTCCGGCGGCGCCGGCTCGGCGGTCGCGGCCGGCATCGGCCATATTGCCCACGGCACCGATATCGCCGGCTCGATCCGCTATCCCGCCTATGCCTGCGGCGTGCACGGCCTGCGCCCGACGCTCGGCCGCATCCCCGCCTTCAACCCGGCGCTGCCGGAGCGTCCGATCGGGCCGCAGATCATGGCCGTCTCGGGCCCGCTGGCGCGTACGGTCAACGATCTCAGGATCTCGCTCGAGGCCATGTCGGCCCGCGACATCCGCGACCCCTGGTTCGTGCCGGCGCCGCTGGAGGGCCCCGCGCGGCCGAAGCGCGCCGCGCTTTGCCTCAACCCGGACGGGCTTGCCACCAAACCGGAGGTGAAGGCCGCCGTGACTGACGCCGGCAAGCGGCTGGAGCGCGCCGGCTGGACTGTCGAGGTCATCGAGAACACGCCGCCGATGCGCGAGGCGGTCGAGTGGCAGAGAAAACTCTGGCTTGGCGACGGCTATGAGGCGCAGCTGGAGATGGCTGAGCGCGAAGGCGATCCCGGTGCGCTGGCCTGCCTGCGCGGCAATCGCGCCAAGGTCACGCCGATGGACCAGGCGGACTACGCCAAGGCGCTCACGCGCCGCGCCACGCTGACCCGCGACTGGATGCTGTTCTTCGAAAAATATGCCGTGGTGCTCACGCCGGTGTCCGGCGAGTTGCCGTTCCCGGATCATCTCGACCGCAAGGACAACGAATCCTTCGAGCGCGTCTGGGAGGCGCAGATGCCGCAAATCGCGACCCCGTTCATGGGACTGCCGGGCCTCGTGGTCTCCACCGGTCTGGTCGGAAAGGCGCCGGTCGGCGTACACATCGTGTCCGGCCGCTATCGCGAGGATCTCTGTCTGCTCGCAGGCGAAGCGATCGAGGCGGGCGGCGTGCCGCCGTCGCCGATCGATCCCGTGGGTTAGCGATGTCTGTGATCTACGACTTCAAGGCCAACTCGCTTCTCGGCGAGGAGGTGCCCATGCGCCGTTTCGAAGGGCAGGTGCTGCTGATCGTCAACACCGCGAGCAAATGCGGCTTCACGCCGCAATATCGCGGGCTGGAGGATCTCTATCGCGACCTCTCGCCGCGCGGCTTCTCGGTACTTGGCTTTCCCTGCAACCAGTTCGGCGCGCAGGAGCCGGGGCCGGCGAGCGAGATCCAGTCATTCTGCTCGACCAACTACGACGTCACCTTTCCCCTGTTCGAGAAGATCGACGTCAACGGCGCCCATGCGCACCCTCTGTATGACTACCTGAAACGCCAGCAATCCGGTCTGCTGGGCGCCTCCATCAAATGGAATTTCACCAAGTTCCTCGTGGACCGTGCCGGCAAGGTGATCGCGCGCTACGCGCCGACCGCACGGCCGGAAGGACTGCGAAATCAAATCGAGACCCTGTTATGAGCGAGACAATCATGAGCGACGAATTTCCGGACCGCCTGTCGGTCGACCCGAACAGCCCCTATTACAACGCGGATATTCTTTCGCGCGACGTCGGCATCCGCTTCAAGGGTGTCGAGAAGACCAATGTCGAGGAGTACTGCATCAGCGAAGGCTGGGTCCGCGTCACCGCCGGCAACGCCAAGGATCGCCACGGCAATCCGCTGACCATCAAGGTGCATGGTCCGGTCGAGCCGTATTTCAGGGATAAGAAATAAGCGCTCGCATACTCTGTCCTCGTCATTGCGAGGAGCGCAGCGACGAAGCAATCCAGGGTCTTTCCGCGGTGACAGTCTGGATTGCTTCGCTCCGCTCGCAATGACGAACGTTTCTCCGTTAGCGAAAGCCAACCCCATGTCCGTCCGCATCGTTGACGTCCGCGAGATCACGAAGCCGATCTCTTCGCCGATCCGCAACGCCTATATCGACTTCACCAAGATGACGACGAGCCTCGTCGCCGTCGTCACTGACGTCGTCCGCGACGGCAAGCGCGTCGTCGGCTACGGCTTCAACTCCAACGGCCGCTACGGGCAGGGCGGCCTGATCCGCGAGCGCTTTGCCTCGCGCATCCTGGAGGCCGATCCGAAGTCGCTGCTGAATGCGGCCGGTGACAATCTCGACCCCGACAAGGTCTGGGGCGCGATGATGACCAACGAGAAGCCGGGCGGCCATGGCGAGCGCTCGGTCGCGGTCGGCACCATCGACATGGCGGTGTGGGACGCCGTTGCGAAGATCGCAGGCAAGCCGCTGTTCCGGCTGCTCGCCGAACGTCACGGCGTGAAAGCCAATCCGCGCGTGTTCGTCTACGCCGCCGGCGGCTACTACTATCCCGGCAAGGATCTCTCGATGCTGCGCGGCGAGATGCGCGGCTATCTCGATCGCGGTTACAACGTCGTGAAGATGAAGATCGGCGGCGCGTCGATCGAAGACGACCGCACCCGCATCGAGGCGGTGCTGAAGGAGATCGGCAAGGACGCGCAGCTCGCGGTCGATGCGAACGGCCGCTTCGATCTCGAGACCGGCATCGCCTACGCCAAGATGCTGCGGGACTATCCGTTGTTCTGGTACGAGGAGGTCGGCGATCCCCTCGACTACGCGCTGCAGGCCGCGCTCGCCGAATTCTATCCGGGCCCGATGGCGACAGGCGAAAACCTGTTCAGTCACCAGGACGCGCGCAACCTCATCCGCTACGGCGGCATGCGCCCGGATCGCGACTGGCTGCAATTCGACTGCGCGCTATCCTACGGCCTCTGCGAATACCAGCGCACGCTGGAGGTCCTGAAAACCTACGGCTGGTCGCCGAGCCGCTGCATCCCCCACGGCGGCCACCAGATGTCCCTCAACATCGCAGCCGGCCTCGGCCTCGGCGGCAACGAGAGCTATCCCGACCTGTTCCAGCCCTACGGCGGCTTCCCGGATGGTGTGCGCGTCGAGAACGGCCACATCACCATGCCCGACCTGCCGGGCATCGGCTTCGAAGGCAAGTCGGATCTCTACAAGGAAATGAAGGCGCTGGCGGAGTAGGATTGGGCTCGACGGCCGCGCCGACACACTCCGTCTTTGCGAGCGTAGCGAGGCAATCCAGAATCTTTCCGCGGAGGCAGTCTGGATTGCTTCGTCGCAAGTGCTCCTCGCAATGACGGCGGAGGGACCTTGGTCACTGCACGCCCTCCACCCGTGACAACAACATCGGCTGCAGTGCACCATACATTAGCGTGCGCCACAGCCATTCGATCGGGCCGTATCGGTAGTGGCGCAGCCACCATGCGCTGAACAGCACCTGTCCGACGTAGACGGCGATGCCGATAGCGAGGGCCTGGGTGATGCCGAGCCGTCCGAACAGGCCAAAGCCGTAGCCGTAGAAGATCCAGCCGAAGATGAGCGATTGTGCGACGTAGTTGGTGAATGCCATCCGGCCGAGCGGCGCGGCCCAGCCGAGCAGCCTCCTGCCGCGTCCGAAACTGGCGATGAAGAGGATGGCGGCACCATAGCCCAGCGCCAGCAGGATGTTGCCGAGCGGCTCGATGCCGACGTAAAGCAAGGCCGCGCCGAGACAGATAGCCGGAAGCGCGATGACGAGCAGGCCGCGGGCATTTTGCAGAATGCCGCTCCGCCAGGCCAGCGCTCCGACGAGAAACAGCCCGATCGTGCGCAAGAAGACGAACGCGTGCAGGGACGCGATGAGAGGAATTTCGCGGAGACGAAACGCCAGCACGTCGAGGAAGCCGCCCGTCGCATAGATGCGATTTGCATCTATGACGTCCCGCCAGATCGCGGTCCTGCCGGGAAACAACCCCGCGGGCGGAAAGGCCTGCATGGCCAGATACAGCGCGAGAGATGCCAGCGCGGCGAGCGTCAGCAACCAGCGCGGGCCAAACAGGAACGGCAGCACGATGAATCCCGCCAGTGCATATTCGGTGAGGATATCGCCGTTCCAGATCAGGCACAAATGAATGACGCCGAACACCAGCAGCACAGCGAGCCGCCGCAGGAGCAGGAAAGTGCGGCGCTCGCTGTTCGCGAGCCGGTCGAATTGAATGGCAAGGCCTGCGCCGAACAGCAGCGAGAACAGCGCAAACGCCTTGAGCTCCACGGCCTGCGTCAGGATCGTTTCGACGGCGCGATCAACCGGCGAAGCGAGCGTCCTGGCACCAAGAAACTGCTCGAAGATCGAAATGCGAAATTCCATGACCACGTTGATGGCCATGACGCCGAACAGGGCAATGCCCCGCAGCACGTCGATGGCGTCGATCCGGTCCGAGGGGCTTATTGGCCGAGGAGATGCGGCACCATCGGATGTCATGGAAGAATTCCAATTGTAGCTCGACGACGCGTGGCGCGGGGCGAGATGCCTGCCACACGCTCCGTCATTGCGAGCGCAGCGAAGCAATCCAGAATCTCTCTGTGGAGGCAGTCTGGATTGTTTCTTCGCAAGAGCTCCTCGCAATGACGATGGGGCGAAAGTCTGCCATCCCTTACGAAATTTCGCTCCTCACACGCGTTGCAGCAGCGGCCGCAAGCTGCGGATGTCGGTCACAGCCTCAATCTCATACACCGACTTGATCAACCGCTCGGCCTTCTCGCCGCCGACCACTGGGGCAATCAGATCGCGCGCCTTGTCGATGACCTCGTCGCGCGTCATCGGGTTGCGCGGCGTGCCGCGCACGGCGGTGACGCGTTCGGAGAGGCGGCTTCCATCAGTGAGCTCGATCTCGACGACGGCGACGCGCACCGGCAATAGTTTGGCCAGCTCCTCGTCGCGCACCAAATTCACCTTGGCGCGCTCCTTCAAAACCGCCGCGTCCTGCATGCGCGGCTTGTCGTGCGCGGCGTGGAACGAGGCGGTTTTGTCGAGCAGCATCACGGCGACCATGTGCTGGAGACAGATGTCGGGGATGTCGCGGTTGTCCACGACCTCGGCGACCGACGGCGCAAGACGTACGGTGACGCGCTTGACCTCTCCGGCCTCGAACGCCTGCTTGCTGCGGATGGCGTAGACCGCATCGAGCGGTCCCTGGATCGGTGAACCCACCGTCCATTTCTTGATGTCGGTGCCTGCGATCTCGTAACGCTCGCCAAGCTTCTCCACGAGTTTGCCGGTCGCAGCCTTCGGCGCATAGGCCAGGAAGTAATTGTCTGGCCCCGAGAACACGTCGTCGACGCCGTTCCAGTCCGAACGCACCAGCAGTGCCGACGTCACGCCGTTGCGGGCCGGCATGCCGGCGAACACAAACCCTTTCTCGATATGGTCGACGTCGCGCCGCCACACGATGAAGCCGGAGGATTGCTGCGCGGCATAGTCGAGCAACCAGCGCATCCGGCGCGCGTCGAAGCCGGCGATGCTAGCCGCCGCAGCGGAAGCGCAGAACGTACCGGAAATGCTGTGCGTGCTCAGCACGCTTTCATAGCTGAAATCGGCCCCGCCCATCGCCATCACCACGCGCGTGCCGACGTCATAGCCGAGCGTCACCGCACGCAGAAAATGGGCGCCGTCGATTCCGAGGTGTTCGCCGAGCGCAAGTGCCGCGGGCACAGTCGAACTGCCGGGATGCGAGCGCGACGGGCTGTGCGAATCGTCGGTCTCGTCGGCATGCGCCATGACGCCGTTGGCAAGCGCAGCTTCGACTGGCGACGCGGTGAGCGATGTGCCGGCGATGGTCGATGTCCCCTGCGCAGCATTGGCGCGAATGTAGCGCTGCGCCGCCTGACCGGGCGGCAGCTCCGATCCTGATATCATCGACGCCAGCGTGTCGAGGATGTGGTGCTTTGCTTGTTCGACGACTTCGGGCGGCAGCGCGCGGGTTTTCGCAGCGCTCATGTAGTCGCACAGCGCCGTCATTTCTGGCCCGGAGCCAGATCCCTCCGCGAAACTGCGTGCGGGCGAAAGCGAGAGGCTGGTTGCCGCCGCTGCGGTCAGGCCGAGAAAGTCGCGTCGTTTCATGGTGTCCCGTCTTTGGTGCAGGAACTGATGAAACGTCTAGCGCTTAGGACAGCCGCGTGTCTAGTCGCCGACGCGCTCCGCTGTCATGCCCCGCGCAGGCGGGGCATCCAGTACGCCGCGGCGGATGTGGTCAGAGCGAGTTTCTCCAACGCCGGCCTCTGGAATACTGGATCGTCCGCCTTCGCGGACGATGACACCGCAATTGCCCCTACGACAACCGCATATCCAGCAGCCGTCGTCCCTCGCCCTTCAGCAGCTTCTTCACCGCGCTCGACGCCACGACCTCGCCGTCATTGGCGTAGGCTTCGTGGTTCTTCTCGATGTCGTCGAGGCGGTAGAGGTAGTTGACCATCACGCCGGCGGACTCGCGCGCGCCTTTCGGCGAGAGGTCGCCGAGCCAGTTGATGCGCTCGAGCCGTGCGCCGTTGCCGAGATGGAAGCGGGCGACGGAATCGATCAGCTTGCCCTTCGGCGTGCGCGCCTTCAGGAAGTAATAGGCCGCGAGCGGCTCGATCACGGTGCGGAGCAGCGTCGTCGTCTCGGGGTTCTCGAACCATTTGGGATCGTCGAGGCGCTTCAGCACCTCGCGGTCCTCGTCCGAGAGCGGCAGGTCCCTGTCCTGCTTCACCCATTGCATGAAGCCCGGCACCGGCGACAGCGTCACGAAGGTGTCGAGTTTTGGCGTCTCGCGGCGCAGCTCTTCGACCACCTGCTTGATCAGGAAGCTGCCGAAGGAGATGCCGCCAAGCCCGCGCTGGGTGTTGGAGATCGAATAGAACACCGCGGTGCGCGCGCGCTCGATCGGCAGATGCTGGCGGTCGACCGCCAGCAGCGGCGCGATCGCACCGGGGATCGTCTCGGTCAGCGCCACCTCGACGAAGATCAGGGGCTCGTCGACCATGGCGGGATGGAAGAAGGCGTAGCAACGCCGGTCGACCGGGTCGATGCGGCGGCGCAGATCGTCCCAGTCGCTGATCTCGTGCACGGCTTCGTAACGAATGATCTTTTCGAGGATGTTGGCCGGGGTCGACCAGTCAATCCGGCGCAGCACGAGAAACCCCCTGTTGAACCACGACGAGAGAAGGTGCGAGACGTCGCGATCGAGCGCGGCGAGATCGGTGTGCCCGTTCATCATGCCGAGCAGATCGGCGCGCATGTTGACGAGATCGCCGGTGCCGCCCGGCGCGCGGTTGAGGCGGCGGATCAGCTCCTGCCGGCGCGGCTCGGAGGCGAAGTGCAGCGAGCTCGCGTCTTCGTCACTGGGCTTGGCGCGCCATTTTTCGATCGCCTTGGACAGGCGTTCGCGATCGGGGCCGAAATCGCGCACCAGGGCTTCGAAGAAGGCGCGGCGTCCTGCCGCATCCAGCTCCTGGTAGATGTCGAGCACCTCACGCGCCATGGCAGTGCCCGAAGCTTCGCCCCGGCCCGACAGCAGCGCACCGCAGAGCTCGATCAGCCCGTCGGCATCGTGCTTGGTGTCGTCGGAATCCCCGCGGCGCAGCAGCGTGCGGCCGCGATCGGAGATGGTGGCGAGCAGGTCTGAGAAGAAGGCGTTGGCCATCTGGTCGTTTCGATTCCGGTTTGTGCGCTGCGGAAGCTTACACGGGATTTAGGCGGAAGCCGATCACAATCAAGCAGGGGAATTTTGTATCTTTCGTGGTGCCATGCGCCACCAGGAAAGCTGTCATGCCCCGCGAGGGCGAGAGCGCCACCAAAGCTGTCATGCCCCGGCTTGACCGGGGCATCCAGTACGCCGCGGCCTCTCGGCTCAATCACGGCCGTCTCTGCAATACTGGGTCGCCCGGTCAAGCCGGGCGACGACACCGTGACTATTTCCCCGCAAACTCCGTCGGGGTCCGCCCCGTCACCTGACGGAATGCTGCCGAAAACGCCGGCACGCTGGCATAGCCGAGCTGGGTGGCGAGCTGCTTCACCGACACATTGGGGTCGGTCGACAGCCGCTGGATCGCTGCCGCAACCCTTGCGCGCTGGCACCAGCTCTTGAAGCTCAATTGCGTCTCGGTCGAGAACAGGCGCGACAGCGTGCGCGCGGAGGTTCCGACTTCGCGCGCCAGCGTGTCGATGTCGTGCGGGCCGGTGGGATCGTCGAGCACGATCATCGCGGCGCGCCGGCAGCGCGGCTCATGCGGCAGCGGCACGAAGGTCGCTGAATCCTCGGCCTGGTGCAATTCCAGCATCACCAGGCGGACCAGCAGCTCGGTCCGCTCCTCGGTGTTGCGTGCGTCGAACAGCGCCAGGATCGCCTGGTTGAGCAGCGGTGATACCCGCACCACGAATTCCTTGGTCAGCCCCTCATAGCGTTGCTCGCGCTTGAGCCAGGGCAGGTCGAAATACAGCGTGCGCATCTCGATGTCGGCGAGCAGGTCGATGGCATGCTCGAGCCCGGCCGGCACCCAGACGGCGCGGTCCGGCGGCACCAGCCAGCGTCCCCCGGGTGTCGTCACCTGCATCGTGCCCTTGGCGGCATAGATCAGCTGCGCCTCGCGGTGCATGTGCAGATCGATCCGCATGCCCTTGGGATAGTCGCGCGCGACCAAGTGCACGCCCGCGGGCGAGCGATGGTTGCTCCGGACCTCCCGGAGGATTGGCGTTTCCAAGACAGTCATTGGCAGCATCCCGTCAT
Organism: Bradyrhizobium sp. LA6.1; assembly: GCF_040547805.1. Lineage (NCBI taxonomy): Bacteria > Pseudomonadati > Pseudomonadota > Alphaproteobacteria > Hyphomicrobiales > Nitrobacteraceae > Bradyrhizobium > Bradyrhizobium sp. LA6.1. Next base: position 258,614 of record NZ_JBEPQK010000005.1, read on the forward strand.
GCCCAGGACATATAACTCATTTCGGAGCAGGAGAGGATTCGGGAAATGAACAGCCCCAGCCGGGTGATCAGTTTCGTCAACGCAGGCCATTTCATCGACCATTATGCGATGCTGATCTTCGCCGCCGCCGTGATCATCATGGGGCCGGCGCTCGGCATGGCCTATTCGGAACTTCTGCCCTATGCGACGCCGGGCTTCGTCGCCTTCGGCGCCGGCTCGCTGCTCACCGGCTGGCTCGGGGACCGCTGGAGCCGCCGCCACATGATGCTGATCTTCTTCGTCGGCATCGGTGCTTCCATGATCTCGGTCGGCTTCGTGCAGACCCCGGCTCAGCTTGGCGCGGCGCTGTTCGCGATCGGCATTTTTGCCTCGATCTATCACCCCGTCGGCACCGCGATGATCGTGTCCTATGCCGACCGGCTCGGCCGCGAGATGGGGATCAACGGCGTCTGGGGCAATCTCGGCGTTGCGTCGTCCGCGCTGGTCACCGGCGTGATCGGCCAGTATTTCGGCTGGCGTTTTGCCTTCATCGTGCCCGGTGTCGTCACGATCCTGATCGGCATCGCCTTTGCGATGATGGTCGTGCATGAGGACCGCAAGGGCTCGAAGCAGGCGGCAGCTCAAGCGCGCGTGGCGAAGAAAGACATGTGGCGCGTGATCCTGTCGCTGCTGATCGTGGTCATCGCGATCTCGACCACGTTCAATGCGGTCACCGTCGCGCTGCCAAAACTGTTCGCGGAACGGCTTGCCGACCTCACCAAGAGCCCGGCGCTGCTCGGCGTCATCGCCGCCTGCGTCTACGTGTTCGGCGCGATGACCCAGTACACGATCGGCCGGCTGCTCGACCGCTATTCGCTGAAGACGGTGGCGCTGCCGCTGTCCTTCATGCTGGCGCCGTTTCTGTATCTCGCCGCGAGCCTGTCCAATCTGCCGCTGATCCTGGTCTCGATCGGCATCGTCATGGGTGCGTTCGGGCAGGTCACGGTGAACGATGCCATGGTCGGCAAATACACCAGCGAGGAATGGCGCTCGCGCGCCTATGCGGTGCGCTATTTCATCGGCTTCACCGCCGCGGGCGCCTCCGTCGGCCTGGTCGCCTGGCTCTACGAACAGGGCGGCTTCGTCACCATGCTGCACGCCTTCGCCGCGCTCTGCCTGCTCGCAATCGCCGCCGCGATCATCCTGCCGCGCGAGATCAGGACGCCGCAGCCGGCGTGAGGCCGGGGCTCTCTCCGCTCGTCATTGCGAGGAGCGTAGCGACGAAGCAATCCAGACTGCCTCCGCGGAGGGACTCTGGATTGCTTCGCTGCGCTCGCAATGACGGGGGATGGACCGGCGCATCGTGCACCCCGCCCACAATGCCATTCTGCCGGTGTTTTGCCCGACGTGTCAAAGCACTGGAACGCTCCAAAAACCCCAATGCCATCAACGCCGTTCTACTGTGCATGGGGTTGTTTTCGACTTTTTTGTTTGTCGGCAGCCCGCGCGGAAAAACTACGGCTTCACCTCGGCCACCGTCTTTGCCTTCGGCGCCTTCTTCGACGCTCGCCAGTTCTCGAAGCGCTGCACCACCACGAAGAAGGCCGGCACGAACAGCACCGCAAGGCAGGTCGAGGCCAGCATGCCCGAGAACACGGTGATGCCGATCGACTTGCGGGCGCTGGCGCCGGCGCCGGTCGCGATCACCAGCGGCACCACACCGAGGATGAAGGCGAACGACGTCATCAGGATCGGGCGGAAACGGGCGCGCGCCGCCTCGATCGCGGATTCCAGCACCGGCTTGCCGTCGCGGTTATGCAGCTCGAGCCCGACCTCGACGATCAGGATCGCGTTCTTGGCCGACAGCGCGATCAGCAGGATCAGGCCGATCTGGCAATAGAGGTTGTTGTCGATCTTCAAGGCGTTGAGGACCAGCATGGGCCCGATCAGCGACAGCGGCACCGCGAGGATCACTGAGATCGGCGCGTACCAGCTCTCGTACTGGCCGGCGAGCACGAGATAGACCAGCAGCATGGCAAGGCCAAACACCCAGTAGATCTGGTTCGAGACGGCCTTCTCCTGATAGGACATCGCGGTCCACTCATAGCCGGTGCCCGGCGGCAGCGTCTTGTCCGCGATCTCCTCCATCAGCTGCAGCGACTGGCCGGACGAGTAGCCCTGCGCCGGTAGGCCGACGATGGTCGAGGAAGGGTAGAGGTTGTAGAGGCTGATCAGCGACGGACCGGTGGCCGGCGTGATCGTGGCGACGGTGCCGATCGGGATCATGTCGCCGTTCGAGTTGCGTACCTGCATGTTGGCGATGTCGCGCTCGGTGACGCGGAATGCCGGATCGGCCTGGGTATAGACCTGGAACACGCGTCCGAACTTGTTGAACTGATTGACGTAGGACGAGCCGAGATAGGTCGACAGCGCCGCGAACACCTGATCGGTGGTGACGTGCAGCGTCTGGGTCTTGATGCGGTCGATCTCGACGTTGAACTGCGGCACCGACGAGCGGAACGAAGACGATACGCGCTGCAGCGCGCTCTGGCTCTGGGCGTTGGAAACCATCGCGCCGGTGATGGCTTGGAGCTTTGCAAAATCGCTGTTGCCGTCGCGCAGTTCGATCTGCATCGAGAAGCCGGCCGCGTTGCCGATGCCCTGGATCGGCGGCGGAGGCAGCACCAGGGTGCGCGCCTCCATGATGGTCGCGAGCTTGTCGTTCAGCCCGTAGACCAGCGAACGCAGATCCTCGCCGGGCCCTTTGCGCGCCGACCAGTCCTTCAGGATGATGTAGGCGACGCCGGCATTGGCAAGGCTGGCGCTGTTGTCGAGCGCGGAGATGCCGGCGATGGTGATGACCTGCTGGACACCAGGCGTGTCCTTGATCAGCTCGCTCGCCCTATCGAGCACCGTCTGGGTCCGCTCCAGCGAAGCGCCGTCGGGCAGTTGCACGGCGGCGATCAGATAGCCCTGGTCCTCGATCGGCAGGAAGCCGGTCGGCACCCGCGACAGGCCGTAGCCGCCGATCCCGATCAGCACCAGTGCGAATGCGACCGAGATCGTGCTGTTCCTGCACAGCACGCCGATGAGGCGCGTGTAGCCCCGCTCGACACGGTTATAGACGGCGTTGAAGCCGCGGTAGAAGAAATTGCGCTGCTCCGGCGGCACCGTCGGCCGCAGCCAGAGCGCGCATTGCGTCGGCTTCAGCGTGGCCGCGTTGATGGCGGATAGCAGCGCGGTCGCTGCGATCACCAGCGCGAATTGCGAATAGATGCGCCCGGTGAGGCCGGCGAGGAACGATGCCGGCAAAAACACCGAGATCAGCACCAGTGTGATGCCGACGATCGGCGCGAACAGCTGGTCCATCGCCCTGATCGCGGCGTCGTGGCCGTTCATGCCCTGCTCGATGTTGTGCGCGGCACCTTCGACCACGACGATGGCGTCGTCGACGACGATGCCGATCGCGAGCACGATCGCGAACAGCGTCGACATGTTGATGGTGAAGCCGAGCGCCGCCATCGCCGCGAACGCGCCGATGATGGTGACGGGCACGGTGGTCGCCGGCACCAGCATTGCGCGCCAGTCCTGCAAGAACACCAGGATCACGACCAGCACCAGCAGGCCGGCCTCGATCAGCGTCATGTAGACCTCGTGCACCGAGGCTTCGACGAATTTGGTGGTGTCGAACGGCGTGTCGTATTTGATGCCTTCGGGGAATCGCTTTGCAAGCTCCGCCATCTTCTTCTCGACGGCCTGCTCGACCTGGAGCGCGTTGGCGCCAGGCGACTGGAACACGCCGATGCCGGTGGCCGGCTGATTGTTCAGCGAGAAGATCTGGCTGTAGGTCTGCGCGCCCAATTCGACCCAGCCGACGTCGCGCACGCGCGTGACGTCGCCACTGGTGCCGGTCTTGACGATGATGTTCTCGAACTGGGTGGTGTCGTCGAGCCGGCCGTTGACGTTGAGCGTGTACTGGAACGCCTGTCCCGGCGGCGTCGGCGGCGCGCCGACCTGGCCGGCCGAGACCTGCTGGCTCTGCTGCTGGATCGCCGTGACGACGTCCGACGGCATCAGTCCGCGGACCTGGAGCTTGTTCGGATCGAGCCACACCCGCATCGAATACTGGCCGGCGCCGAACACCGTGACGTTGCCGACGCCGGGCAGACGCGAGAGCTCGTCGCGGATGTTGATGGTGGCGTAGTTGCTCAGATAAAGGCTGTCGAACGTCCTGTCCGGCGAGGTCAGCGTCACGAACAGCAGGATCGATGTCGATTTTTTCTGGACGGTGACGCCCTGGTTCTGCACGGAGGTCGGCAGCTGCGACAGCGCGCTGGAGACGCGGTTCTGCACCAGCACCTGTGCGAAGTTGAGGTCGGTGCCGATCTTGAAGGTCACGGTCAGCGTATAGGTGCCGTCGGAGCCGCTGTAGGACTGCATGTAGAGCATGTCCTCGACGCCGTTGACCTGCTGCTCGATCGGCAGCGCGACGGTGTCGATCACGGTCTTGGCGCTGGCGCCGGGATAGCGCGTGGTGACCTGCACCGTCGGCGGCACCACGTCCGGATATTGCGCGACCGCGAGGTTGAACAGCGCGACGCCGCCGATCAGGATCATCAGAAGCGCGATGACATTCGAGAGGACCGGCCGTTCGATGAAGAATTTCGAGATCATGGCTGGCGACCCCTCACTTGGCCGACGCCTGCGGCTGGTCGATCCTCGTCGGTTGCGGATCGATCTTCTGGCCCGGGATCACGCGCAGTAGCCCCGCGATCACCACGCGGTCGTCCGGCTTCAAGCCGCTTTCGATCACGCGCAGGCCGTTGTCGACCTGACCGATCTGCACCTTGCGCTGCTCGACAATGTTGTCGCTGTTGACCACCAGGAGATAGCGGCCGCCCTGGTCGCTGCCGAGCGCGGTGTCGGGGACGAGGAGGGCGTTCTTGTCCTGGTCGAAGGGCACCCGGACCCGGACGAAATAGCCGGGCAGCAGCGCTCGCTTGTCGTTGGGCAAGACGCCGCGTACCGCGAGCGTGCCCGTTGATGTATTGAGGGTCGGCGAGACGTAGTCGAGGTGGCCTTCATGCGGATAGCCGGTCTCGGTCTGGAGGCCTACCTGGATCGGCAACTGTTTGAGGTCGGCCACGGTCAGCCCGCGACGGGCCGCTTCGGCGCGGATGCGAAGGACGTCCTGCTCACTGACCGTGAAGTTCACCCAGATCGGATCCAGCGCGACAATGGTTGCGAGCTGGGTCGGGGAGGAGACGCCGACGAGCTCGCCGATCGAGACCAGGTGCGCGCTGACGATGCCGTCGAACGGCGCGCTCACCTTGGTGTAGCCGTAATTGACCTCGGCGAGCCTCGTATTGACCTGGGCTTGCTGGAGACTGGCCTGGGCGTTGTCGCGGGTGGATGTCGAGGTGTCGAGAGTCGCCTGCGAGACAGCCTGGCGCTGCACGAGGTCGACCTGCCGCTTGAAATCGGCCTCGGCCTGCTTGAGCGTGGCCTGCGCACCGACCTCGGCCGCCTGCGCCTGCTCGAGCTTGAGCTTGTAGGTCTCAGGCTCGATTAAGAAAAGCTGGGTGCCCTGCTTGACGAAGCTGCCGTCCTGATAGTCGATCGATTGCAGGAAGCCCTGCACGCGCGCCACCAGATCGACGCTCTTGACCGGCGCGGTGTTGCCGGTGGCTTCGACATAGCGCGTCACGGCCCGCTGTACCGGCGTGGCGACGTCCACCTTCGGCGGCGGCGGTGCCACGAACGTGTTCTTGTCCTCGCAGCCGGCGAGCGCCACCACGGCCGCCGCGGCAACGAGTGCCCGCCCGACATCTCTCCACGCTCCGTTCCGTTGTGCGAGATCAGCGGGATTCGCGCAGGTCATTCGGTGGCCCCCGATTATTGTCTGTCGGTGTGGCAGGCTACCAACAAATGCCCGGCCGTGGAACACCATAGCCATGGCGGTCACCAGCCTTGCACTGCAAATGGCGCAGTGGCCTTTGACACGTTTGTCATGGCAAACCGCTTTTCATCGGGTGCATGATCGACCAGAATTGTGTCAAAGGCCGAGTGACGGAAACGAAGCGGTCGAGAAGCAGAGAAGAAAAGGTGAGGAGAACATGACATGCCCACGTCCCTCCAGGCGGCCCTTGCCGGCCTCGTTTTCGCAGCGGCAGTCGCCATGCCCGCGCTAGCCGATGGCCTGAAGGACGAGATCGCGCCGACCGGCAAGCTGCGGGTCGCGATCGCGATCAGCCCGGCGGGCGGCGCGTTCTGGTCGACCAAGACCGAAGCCGGCTATGCCGGCGTGCCGGTCGACCTCGGCAAGGAGATGGCCGGCCAACTCGGCGTGCCCGTCGAATATGTCGTGCACCAGAATTCCGGGCAGATCACCGACGCGGCCGGCAAGGGGACCTGGGACGTCACCTGGCTGCCAAAAGATCCCGAGCGCGAGACCAAGATGATGTTCGGCCCGATCTATGAGGTCGCGGATGCCACCTACATCGTCAAGCCCGGCTCAGCCGTCACCAACTTCGCCAGCCTCGACCTGCCCGGCATCAAGGTCGCGGCCGTCAATGCCACCACGACCATGCGCGGCGCGATCGCGCACCTGAAGAATGCGAAAGTCACGGGCTATCAGACCTATGACGAGATCTTCGGCTTCCTGAAGAGCGGCGAGATCGACGCCTTCGCGCTGTCGCGCGACCAGCTCAACAAGATGGCGCAGAAGATCCCGGGCACGAAGGTGCTGGACGAGACCTTCAAGAAAACGGTGACGGCCGTCGCCGTCCCGCTCGGTCATCCCCAGGCGCTGACGTTCGTTTCCAGGTTCATGACGGAAGCCACGACGAACGGCACCTTGCGCAAGGCCTATGACAACAACGGCCTGAAGGACACGCCGATCCGGACTGAGTAGCGGCGCCGCCTCCATGGCAAGCGAGATTCGGTTCCGCGCTTTCTTGCCCGCCGATGCAGCCGCCGTGCGCGAGCTGTTCATCCAGGTCAATCGCCTGTTGGCGCCGGTGCATTTGGCGGAGGCGTTTGAAGGATACATCACCCGCTCCCTCGCGGAGGAGATAGATCGTCTCGCCGATTATTATTCGGATCGGAGCGGCGGTTTCTGGGTCGCCGTCGATGACGATGAAATCGTCGGCATGTTTGGACTGGAGGCCTCTGGCGAACACGCGATGGAGTTACGGCGCATGTACGTTGCTCCCGGCGCGCGGCGCCGGGGTATCGCGCGAAAGATGCTGGCGTTTGCGGAAGAGGAGTCCCGCCGCCGCAATCGTCCGCAATTGCAGCTGAGCACGTCTGAACTTCAGCAGGATGCGCTGACGCTGTATCGAAACGCGGGATACGAGAATGTGCGCGAAGAGATCGCCGATGCCGCCAGCAACAAGACGCTAGGTGGTGGCATTCGCCGCTACCATTTCACCAAGCGGCTCTGACGGCATCTCGCGGCGCTTCGCCCGTTATTAGGGCTGACTCACGGCTCCGCGGTGCGAATGCCTGCGGGGCTCACCTGCAGCTTGAGTGTGGACGTCCTGGTCAGCGTCTTGCCGTCGAACGAGAACGCGATCAGCTCGTTCTCGACCATGCACTGCGCCACGACATGTTTTGAGTCCTTTGACCACACCATGCCCTGGCACCAATGGCCGATCTTGGCCTCCGCCACCGGCGTGAGGTCGGTGCCCGAGATCTTGTAGACTTTGAGCAGGCCGAAATCGTTGAAGAAGGGCGAGGCCGATGGCTTGTTCGAGCCGTTCATGACGGTGACGGCGACATGGCTGCCGTCCGGCGACATCTTCACGGCCTCAGGTGTCTGTCCAACGGTAACCGTCGTGACGACGCGGATCGGCTTGGCGGTCATGTCGATCAGACTGATCGTGTCACTGTCGCCGCTGCTGGCACCGACATTGCCGACGACGGCCACCGCGCTGCCGGTGAGGTCGATGTCGTAGGGGCGGATGCCGGCGGAGAGGTCGCGCTTGGTGTATTCGACCTTGGTCCCGTCCACGCTCAGAAGCGAGATCTTGCTGTCGCCGTCGCGGGTGACCAGCGCGGTGGCTCCGTCGCGGGAGAACACCACATGGCTGGGGCCGGACTTGGCATCGCCGAGTTGAATCTTCCCGCCTGCGGTCAGCGTATTGCCGCTGATCGCGAAGACCGAGACGGTGCCTTCGCTGCGGTTGGCAACCAGAGCCAGCGTGCCGGCACGGTTGATCGAGACGCCGGCGGCGCCTGGGCCGGCCTGCAATGTCGCGAGCACCTTTGGCGGGCTGGATTTGAGGTCGATCACCGAGAGCTTGTCGTCGGGGACCGTCTTGGTCGTATCCGCGGGATCGAGCTTCATCGCCCCCGTGACCAGCGCAAGCGAGCCGTCCGGCGCAATCGCGACGCTCGGCGGCGGACCGACTACGCTGGCGGGTGCCGGCACCTCGCCCAAAAGCTTCAGCGCACCATCGGTGAGATCGATGACGCTGACCGTGTCCGGGAGCGGCTGCTTGCGCACCACGGCATTGCCGTTCTCCAGCATCATCTTGCCGTCATTGGCGGTGACGACGATCTCGGCATGAGCGGCGAAATTTGCAAAGCCGGCAAAGGACGTTGCGACCAGAGCCGACGCGACATCGCGCGTGCGCCTGCGAACAGCGGCTTTCATGTTTCCCCCTGAGACTTTGTTCTTGTCCGGTCAAGCTAAATGCAACCGGGGGCATCGCGCAACAATCTGAACGCGATCATTTTTGCCTTCGCCCTTGGAATAAAACGGCAAGACGCGCTCCGGCACGGCCGAAGCGGGTGGCTGCATAAAAAATTATGGCTCGACCACTGCGCAAAGTGTCTCGTGCGTCAAACTGACACGGCTCTGTCACTCGCGATGTTTAGAACATTTCTGATCGTAAACATCCTCATTTCCGGGGCGTCAAAAAAATGAAATCGAGACTACTGACGACGGCTGCGATTGTCGCGGCCGCGACGGCGCTTGCCTGCACGCTTCCCGTCCTTGCGGACGATTTCGGCCGTGACCGCGATCACGGGCATGATCAAGGTCGCGACAACGATCACGATCACGACCGCGATCATCACCGTCATCCGCATGACATCCACACCGAGACGCCGATCAAGCATCTCGTGATCATCTTCAACGAGAACCGCTCGTTCGATCATTACTTCGCGACCTATCCGAACGCGGCCAATCCGTCGGGCTCGATCCCCTTCGTGCCGAAGCCGCATACGCCGAAGGTCAACAATCTCGCCAACGCGCATTTGCTGGTGAACAATCCGAACAACAGCGCGGCCAACGGCACCGGCGCGACGGATCCGTTCCGCCTCGACCGCACCCAGGCCAACACGCGCTCGCAGAACCACTCCTACACGCCCGAGCAACAGGCCGTGGACAACGGCAAGGAAGACCTGTTTCCGAAATTCACCGGCCGCGGCACCGCCGGCGGCGCCGGTGCGTTCGGCACCAACGGTCAGGTCATGGGCTATTTCGACGGCAACACCACCACCGCCTTCTGGAACTACGCCCAGCACTTCGCCATGAGCGACAATGCCTGGACCGACACTTTCGGTCCGTCGACGCAGGGCGCGCTCGCGGTGATTTCCGGCCAGACCAATGGCGCGCAGAACATCGTCGGTACCTCGGCGTCGATCGCCGACGGCCAGGGCGGCCTGACGCTGATCGGCGACACCGACCCGGCCTACGATTCCTGCTCGAGCACGAGCAGCACCGTGCTGATGACAGGCAAGAACATCGGCGACCTGCTCAACGACGAGCGCATCAGCTGGGGCAGCTTCATGGGCGGCTTTGACCTGACGCTCAAGAATGCCAACGGCACCACCGGCTGCGCGCGCACCACGTTCTCCAGCAACGTGAACGGCACGATCGTGGACTACAGCCCGCACCACGCCTGGTTCCAGTACTACAAGTCGACCGCCAACCCGACCCATGCGCGGCCGAGTTCGGTCGATGCGATCGGCCACACCTACGAGAAGGGTGGCAAGACCGTCGATCCGGCCAACCACGCCTACGACCTCGAGGACTTCTACGCCGCCGTGAAGGCCGGCAATTTCCCGGCCGTCTCCTACATCAAGATGTCGGCCTACCAGGACGGTCACGCCGGCAACTCCGATCCGCTCGACGAGCAGGTCGGCAATGTCGAGCTGATCAACTTCCTCCAGAAGCAGCCGGAGTGGCGCGAAACCGCGGTCATCATCACCTATGACGACTCCGACGGCTGGTACGACCACCAGTACGTTGCGCCGAAGACCGCCTCCTACGATCCGACCGCCGATCAGGTCAACGGTCCGGGCCTGTGCGGCCTCGGCCCGCAGAAGCAGCCGGCACCGAAGGGTCTCTCCGGCAAGCCGGTGAACGGCCGTTGCGGTCCGGGCACGCGCATTCCGTTCATCGTGGTCTCGCCCTACGCCAGGACCAACCACGTGAGCAGCACCTACATCTCGCAGGCGTCCGTGGTGCGGTTCATCGAGGACAACTGGCTGCGCGGCCAGCGTATCGGTGGCGGCTCGTTCGACGCCAGCTCCGGCTCGATCATGGACCTGTTCGACTTCGATCAGGATCACAGCCATGACTACCGGACCGACGCGCTGTTCCTCGATCCGACCTCCGGCACGGCGATCACCAGCCCGCCGGACGAGCACCACCACCACTAGTCCGACGGGACGCTTGATGAACAGCCGCACCATGTGGCTCCTCGGCGCCGGCCTGCTTTGTCTGGCCGGCGCCGTCTTTGCGGCCGGGACGCAAGGACTTGCGGAGACGAGCCAGCTCGGCGCGAACCCGAATCCGGTTCGCCTCATGCGCCCGCCCGTCACGCCATTGTCCGCGATGGCGCAGCTCGGCAAGGAGATCTTCTACGACGCCTCGCTGTCGTCGTCCGGCGCGCTGTCCTGCGCATCCTGCCACAGCCCGGATCACGCCTACGGCCCGCCCAACGACGGGCCGGTGATGCTCGGCGGCGCCGCCCTGTCGCGGCAAGGCGCACGCGCGGTGCCCTCGCTGACCTATCTCGATCGCCACCCCAATTTCAGCATCGGCCCCGACAAGGGCGACGACGACAACGTCATCGACCTCGCGCAGATGGCTGCGATCGGCCAGCAGGCCGCGCGTACGACGAAGACCGCCGGCGGCAGCGGCGCATCGGCGAACATCGTGCCGCAAGGCGGCCTGTTCTGGGACGGCCGCGCCGACACGCTCCAGGACCAGGCGCTGTTCCCGCTGCTCGACCCCAACGAGATGGACGGCGGCAGTGTCGAGATCGTCGCGGACAAGCTGCGCCGTGCGCCTTACGCCAATCGCTTCGTCGAGCTGTTCGGCGCCGGCGTGCTCAGAAATCAGCGGCTCCTGATCGCGGAGGCGATGTTCGCGGTGGCGCGCTATCAGGTGGAGGAAGTGAGCTTCCATCCCTACACTAGCAAGTATGACTACTGGCTCGAGGGCAAGGCGCGACTGTCCGAAAGCGAGCTGCGCGGCCTGCAGATGTTCAACGACCCTGATAAGGCCAATTGCGCCGGCTGTCACACCTCGGCGCCGACCCGCGACGGCCTGCCGCCGCTGTTCACCGACCACCAATACGAGGCGCTCGGCGCGCCGCGCAATGCCGCGCTCGCCGGCAATCGCGATCCCAGCCATTTCGATCTCGGCGTCTGCGGCCCGCAGCGCACCGACATTCCCGAGCAGACGCAATATTGCGGCATGTTCCTGACGCCGACGCTGCGCAACACGGCGACGCGCCACGCCTTCTTCCATAACGGCGTTTTCAGTACCCTCGAGCAGGTCCTGGATTTCTACAATTTTCGCGACACCAATCCGGAAAAGATTTTTCCGCGCGGCGCCGACGGCGCGATGCGGAAATACGACGACCTGCCGCAAAAATATCATGTCAATGTCGACGTCACCGATCCGCCCTTCGATCGCCACCCCGGCGACAAGCCGGCAATGACAGAGCAGGACGAAGCCGACATCATCGCGTTTCTGAAGACACTGATCGACGGCTACAAGGCGGAGAATTAGAGTGCCGACGAATTAGAGTGTCGACGCATGATTCCGGGATGCGGATGCGGCGAAAAAGTCAGTCATCGCCTGCATGAACACTCCTGCCGCCGTGTCGGATCGCGTGGCCGTATTCAAAAGAACTCAAGCGAAGGAAAGTGATTGACCAGTCTGTCCCAGAGCGAGGACGGCGGCCGTGGCTGCCTTTTGGCATCCTGGAGGGACAGGCACCGCGGTGCCAGTCTCATTCCATAATAGAGGTTCGCTCCAGAGAGGCTCTGACCGCCCTGTATGCTGACAGTCGGATCGAAATTATTCCTTATCAAGTCCGTCGTTTGCTCCACGGAGCCCGCCGCTGAATTGTCATAGGCCGCGACGTATTTCGTCGACGCCTTGAGAACCCGCTGTCCCTGGCAAACGTATTCCCCGTTTTCCAGATAACGTTTCACCTCCCGATCGCAGGACTCGCGGCGGAACAGCTCCTCCGCGATGATTGATAGATCTTCAAGTGAGATTTCCAACACTTGAACGTCATCAAGCTCGAGCTTTACAGCTTCTGCCAATTTTGCATCGGTATGTGACTGAATCGAACGCACGACTTTTGAGTCGAGCGAATACTGTGTCTTTCGTAGCTCCGAAGTGACCTGGGTCGCTGAAGATGAAGTACGAGTGACGCCGACCAGCCGATCCGGCGAGACTTCGCACAGCATGTCGTAATCCACATGATAGATGGAGCCTGGAGCGCGCAGGAGGACCGGTGGCGTTATCGGGTGAAAGCCGATAGCGGTGATTGCTTCGTTGAGCCTATTTGGGGGCGTGCGTAGATGTATCGCGGCCACGGATGCCAGTGGTGCGATGCTCACGATCGCGACTAATGCCCCCCACTTGACCAATGGGCGCATTGGAATTCTCCGCCGATTATCCGCAACAATAGTGTCCGCAGGGGCGCGCGCACGCGTTGGCCGAATCTGCAGGAACAGTCGTCGTGAGTGCGGCGAGAGTGAAGACAAAAAGCAGTGCTGCGAACTTCATGGCCTGTCCTCCTATGGATTGACAGATGTTCGCTCGGCGCGACGTCCGGAAACCCGCAACGCTTTGGCGCCGGGACGCGAGACATCTCCTTGCAAAACTACGCCCGGCATGGGGTCGCTGATATGAACTAGCTCACACTCTATCTATAATTGTGCTGAGTCTCGCGGGGCGTCGCCCTTCTGTATGTCCTCAGCGCCCCTTGATCTCCGAATACTTCACCATCGCGCGCTCGAACTTGCGGTTGAACAGCCACATCGCAGCGAGGATCTCCCGGAAGCTGGCCGAGTTGCGCGCCCGGTCGGACTGTCCAAACGCGAAGATGCTGTTGTTGCGCAGGTGCTTCATGATGGTCGGGCTGGACACCCTGTAATTCAGGACATCGCCGGACTTGAGCGCGGACCGCGTCGGGGTCGGCACGATCTGGATCAGCTCGAACAGCTTCATCTGGTCGATCGGGTCGGGCAGTGTCTTCACGATTCCCGGAATCTCCCGGAAGACCTCCGCATGCGCGTTCATCAGGCCGTCGCGCACGTTGGTCCAGTGGTTGAAGCGATAGTCCGTGCCGCGGGCGCGCGCCTCTTCCTTGTCGTCGCGCGCGCTCAATTCGGGGTCGGCTGCCGCGATGTCTCCCTTGATGGCCTCCCACTTCCTGCGGCCGTTGCGGTCCTCGGACGGGCCGGTCTGGAAGCTGCCCATATAGGTGTTCGAGCGCCCGTTGCGGACATTCTGCTTGCCGTTGGTCTCGGCGAAGAATAGCCCGAGGCTGATCCGGCCCGCAGCTTCGGCGTGAGGCGGTGCAAGCCCCTTGGCGCGGGCGATCGCTGTGGCGAGATCGACGACGTCCTTGAACGGCGTCGCCGAGTTCTGCGCGCCCGCGGGCGGCGCCTCCATGACGTCGAACAGCTTTGAATATTCGTCGATCAGCGGCTCGATGTCGGCGTCGAAATAGGCCGGTGGTATCTCGAACTTGTTGGGCTTGCCGATCCGCGACGGCATGGCGTCGGTGAGATCCTTGTAAGAACTGATGACAGCGACGCGTGCCAGATAGAGCGCCTGTCCCGGCAGGTTCGGCAGCGGCTCCTTCGCCTCGATCTGTCGGCGCCGCTCGGCAAGGATGGATTTGAAATCGCCGAGCGCGCGATCGTAGGTGGCGAGCGCCTCCGATTGCTTCGCGTTAAGCGTTTGTGCCCGGCCGACTGTGAACGTCGTGAGGATCAGCCCAAGCACCGCCAGGGCTATGGCGGCGTGACATCGTCGTCCCATGGCGGGTTCCCATGTGCCGGAGATTCGTCGGTCACGGGATCGTAAACATCAAACGCGCGGACTGGCGAGTTGCAAATCACGCACAGCCCGGGTTCTCCGACCTTACGCTGTGGCCCGGTACTCCTGCGCCGAGGCCAGGAATTTCGCATAGGCATCCGCATCCGGCGGCTGGAAGTGTCCGGCGAGCCCGCCGCGCTTCTGGTTCTTGGCGCCGATATCGGCCATGAGCTCGTCGAAATGGCGATAGTGATAGGGCGCGACGCAGAGGCCGCCATAGACGCCGGCAGCCGGCCGTTCGACGCGCTTGAAGTGCAGCATCATCTCGATGTTGTCGCGCATCGCTTGCGCCGTCGGCTGGTTTGCGAGCTGGCCGTCGGCGTAGCGCACCAGCCAGTTCGCCGCGAGATCGGCACAGAGCACGGTGCAGAACGACGAGTTGAAGCCGACGAAGCCCATCTCCGGCAGATCAGGGTTGGCGATCAGGCGGTAGAGCCGGTATTGCCCGTCCGCATCGACAAGTTTCTGCCGATAGGCCTCGGGCAGGAACGGCACGCCGAGCTTGTAGCCGATCGCGAGCACGGCGACGTCGGCCGCGACGCGCTCGCCGCCGCTCATCACGATGCTGTCGCCTTCATAGTGGTCGAAGCTGCCGAACACCGCCTTGATGCGGCCGTCGGCGACCATCGGGTAGAAGTCCGGCGTTGCGATCGGCACCGAGCAGTTGACGCCGTCCTCGATCCGCTCCTTCGGCACCATCTTGCACCGGTTCAGCTTGAGCTGCGCCTTCAGCAGGCTCTCCAGCCCGCGCCAGTTCGCCCAGATCAGCGGCGCGGCGATGCGGTGCGCGAGCCGTGCCATGGAGCTCGCGCCCCAGCCCGGAAACATCTCCTCCTGCGCGCGGATGTAAAGGATGCGCTTGAAGTTCACGAGCCCGCCGATGAAATAGGGAATGCGCCACACCGGCTCGCGCATCACGATGGTGACTTCGCGCGCGCCCGATTTCACCGCGTTCACGGCGATGTCGGTCGCCGACTTCGAGCCGCCGAGCACGACGACGCGCCGCCCTTTCGCCAGCGTCGGATCGCTGTATGTCGACGAATGCAGGATCTGGCCGCCCTGCGCCAGAAAGCCGTCCTCGCCCGGGCAATGCAGCTCGCGCGGCTCGTTGAACTGCCCGGTGCAGACCGCGACGAAATCGAAATTCTCGTTCGTGGTCGCGCCGTCCTTGCCTGATAGCGTGAGCGTCCAGCCCGGTTTGCCATCGGCGCGGCGCTCCATGCCGGCGACCCCAGTGTTGAGGCGCAGCATGTGATCGAGGCCAAAGTTTTTCGCATAGTCGCAGAGATAGGCATGGACCTGCGGCCCGGTGGGCCATTCCGGATAACTGTCCGGCATGGCGCGATCGGTGTAGCGGTAGAGCTCCTTCGGGCTCTGGGTCTGCACGTCAGGATAGGAGCGGGCCGGCTCCCAGACGCCGCCGAGATCGGCACTGCGCTCGACGATGGTGACGCGGTGGCCGTGGCTGGAGAACGCCTTTGCGGCGGCGAGGCCTGAGACGCCGGCGCCGATCACGCAGACATGCTTGGGGCTGACCATGGGATTCCTCGCGATCAATGTGTTTCGGGCGCAAGCGGCCACGTTCGGCCGCAATGCGCGGCCGGCGGACCTGCAAGCAGATGAAAGTGGACGGGGAGGCCGCTGCCTAGTCGTTGGCCTCGGGCGGCAGGAAGTCGACCTCGTGCAGCGCCGAGATGCGCACGACCTCGGCGGGGTCGGTCAGATTGTGGAGCTGGTTGAACAGCGCCTCCAGCTTCTGCATCGGCGAGACCCAGAACAGCGCGCGGCACGGCTTGTCGGACTTGTTGAAATAGCCGTGCGGGATGCCGCGCGGCATGCGCACCAGATCCCCGGCATGGGCCTTGACCCATTGGCCGTCGAGCTTGAGGTCGAGCGTGCCTTCCTGCACCAGGATGAACTCGTCCTGGGTCGGATGGATGTGCACCGGCACGAACTGGCCGGGCTCGCTGTTGGTCTCGAACGCGAAGGTGGAATCTGTGACGGCCTTGGGAAAATAGACCTGACCAAGGATGTTCCAGCTCTTGCCACCATAGCCCGTGCCAACAGCGGTTATGCCCTTTTCGAGTGCAGTCATGGCTCGCTCCTCATGGATTCCGGCGAGGATGGAGCTTCGACCCGTCGACGGTCGGTGTCTATCCGCTAAACGAATCCGGACGCGACTGTTGCCGTGCAGCATGATGATTTTGCGACGCGGCCCTTTCCGCGTTCGAGGAACCATTATAGGCTTAAAGCAATTCCGTGACGCGAAGCGTGGTCGATGATGTCCGCAGCCGTGCTGGAAATGACCGCAAGAACGTCTGCAGCCGAACGGCTTGCGGACTTCGCCCGCGTCACCACGGACGATGTCGACGAAGCGGCAGAGCAGATCGGACGCATCTTCTGCCCGCACAATCTCGAGCCGGTACGGCCGCGCGGACCCGGTTTCTCCGCCCGGCACAATTGCGCGGCGTTCGACGGCTTCTCCATCAACTATGTCGCCTATGGCGGGTCGGTGAGCATCGATCCCGGCTGCCTCGAGCGCTTCTTCCTGGTGCAGGTCCCGCTCACCGGCACCGCCCGCATTCGTGCCGGCGTCAGCGAAATCGATGCCGCGCCGGGCCGAATGGCGTCGCTGCTGTCGCCGACCATCCCGACCCGGATGATGTGGAGCGACTGTGCGCAGGCGATCCTGCTGCTCGACCGTCGCATGGTCGAGCAACGCGCTGCGTCGCTGTCGGGCAGGGCGGCCGGCCCAGTCGAGTTTGATGCCGCGATCGACCTCGACGCCCCGGCGGGGCAGGCCCTGCGGACCAGCCTTGCCGAGCTGATGCTGCTCGCCGAGCGTCTCGGGCCGTCCGGCAGGCTTTCACCGGTTGCGATGGGCGATTGGCGCGAGGTGCTGCTCGATCATCTCCTCAACGGCCGGCGGCATGGCCTGTCGGATGCCATCAGGAGGTTCTCGGGGCAAGCCGAGCGTCTGCCGCGTGCACTGCGCGCCGCGCGGGATCATCTTGCGGAAAATGCCGGTGAGCCGCTCGACCTGGCGCAGCTCGCCTGCGCGTCCGGGATCGGCGTCCGCGCGCTCCAGCTCGGCTTCCGCCGCCACTTCGGCGTATCGATCTCGGAGATGCTGCTCGACATGCGCCTCGCTGCTCTGCACGCCCGGCTCGCGCAGGCTTCGCCGGATGTCTCCATCACCGAGATCGCCTTCGATCTCGGCTTCACCCATCTCGGCCGCATGGCGGGGGCCTACCGCGAAAAATTCGGCGAGACGCCGTCGGCAACGCTGCGGCGAAGGATGAGCTAGGCGGCAGGCATCTATTTTCGCGATCGCGTCGTGCCGCTGTCTTCAGCCGCCTGCCGGCGCAAAAAGCCCTCGACATCAGCCTGCACCGAGTACGGCGTCGGGATCGGATCGCCCGCGGCGTCGACGGCGGTGTCGAGGGAGCGGCGCAGCATGCGCGCGAGCTCGGCTTTTCGGTACGGCTTTGCCAGCAGGGGCGCGCCCATGGTGGCGCGTCCCTGCGCGTGCAGCGAATCGTAGGCATAACCCGACGTGAACAGCACCCGCAGCGAGGGCCGCGCAGCCACCATCTGTTCGGCGAGCTCGCGTCCGTTGACGCCGCCGGTCATCACGATGTCGGTGAAGAGCAGATCGAACGGCGTGCCGTCGGCCACGATGGCGAGCGCTTCGGTTGCGTTGGCGGCGGAGATGACCTTGTAGCCGAGGCTTTCGAGCTGGACGGTGACATATTGGCGGACGTCGCGATCATCCTCGACGCAAAGGATGGTCTCCGTGCCGCCCACCACCTTGCGCTCGTCATAGCCGGCGGGGCGGAGCGTGCTGGTCTCGGCCTTCGGCAGGTAGATCGTGAAAATCGTGCCGCGGCCTTCTTCAGAAGTGACCTTGATGCCGCCGCCGGACTGCTTGACGAAACCGAACACCATGCTGAGACCGAGCCCGGTGCCCTTGCCGACATCCTTGGTCGAGAAGAACGGATCGAAGATGCGTTCGAGAATGGCTTGCGAAATACCCGTGCCGGTATCGGCGATCTCGATCTCGACATAGTCGCCGGCATAGCCGGCGCCCACCGCCACGGCCTCGCGCACGCCGAACACCACGTTGCGCGTCGTCAGCGTGAGCTTGCCGCCATCCAGCATCGCGTCGCGGGCGTTGATCGCGAGGTTGAGCAGCGCTGCGCTCAGTTGGCCGCGGTCGGCGAAAGCCAGCCAGACGTTGCGGTCGAGCCTGGACACGATCTCGATCTTCTTGTCGAAGGTCGCCAGCAGCAGCTTTGCCACTTCTTCGAGCAGTTCGTTGACGTCGATCTCGGCCGGCTGGAGCGCCTGCTTGCGGGCAAAGGACAGCAGGCTCGATGTCAGCGCGGCGCCGCGATCGGCCGCCTCGCTGATCAGCTTGGTGATGGTCGCAAGCGGCGGGTCGTCCTTCACGGCGTCGGCGAGGATCTCGATCGTGCCCGTGATCACGGTGAGCATGTTGTTGAATTCGTGCGCGATGCCGCCGGTGAGCTGGCCGACCGCCTCCATCTTCTGGGCCTGGATCAGCTGCTCCTCGGCGGCGCGCTTCTGGGTGACGTCCTTGACGAAATTGTTGATGATGGTGCGCCCGCCGAGCTGGAGCGCCGTGCTCGACGCCTCGATCAGGATCTGGTCGCCGTTCCGATGCAGCAGCGTCGCTTCGAACCGGATGCCGATCGGCGTATCCGACAGTTCCGGCAAAAGCCGCATCATGCGTTGCCTGAAGCCGTCGCGGAGCGACTCGGCGATGAGGAGGTTGACGACGTCGGCGCCGAGCGCCTCCTTGCGCGTCCATCCGGTGAGGGCCTCGGCCTGGACACTCCATTCCAGGACGATGCCGTTCGCATCGGTCTGAACGAAAGCGTCGAGCGCGGTCTTGATGACGGCCTGGGTCATCTGTGCGCTGGCCTGGGCCTGCTCGGCCAGTTGCGCGGCGGCGCGTTTGTCCTGCGCCGTTTCGATCGCGCGCGTGCACAGCCGTGCGAGCAGGACCGCGACGGCGCCGCTTACCAGCAAAGCGACGACCTGGGCCAAGCCGAACCCGGTCCCGGCATAGGAGGCGAGGAGGGCCGCGGCGGTCACGGCGACCTGCGCGGCCATCGCGAGTGTCAGAAGCGGTCTGAGTTTCATGGTCTCACACCAGCGACGTCAATCGCGGGACCCTCGCGTTCGCGCTGTAGATTGCTCCGGCTTCACGTCAGCTACAGGCTCCGCGAGCCTGCGTCGAGGGGCAATTTCCGGCGGGGCGCCGGCGTTCCTCGCGCTCAACCTGCCGGCGAATCGGTCTGGCGCAGCGTCGTGACCCAGATCACACGCGCGGCCTGCTGGGTCGGGTTGTCGAACATGTGCGGCACGATGCTCGGAAAGCGGAAACTGTCGCCGGCCTCGAGCAGATGAGCCTGGTTGTCGAGCCACAGCCGCAGGCTGCCGGACAGGATGTACCCGGCCTTCTCGCCGGTGTGCTGCAAGAAGTCGGTGCCGGACGAGGCGCCGGGGTTGAGCGTCAGCTCGTAGAGTTCGAGCTGGCCCTCGTCTGCCGGCGTCAGCGCTTCCTTGACGACGCCGCTGGCGGTGAGCCGCAACAGGCGCCGGCTGTTCTTGCGCACGATGTAGCGCTGCACGTCGGCGGGATCGGTGGTCTCGAAGAAATAGGAGATGGGAACGTCGAGCGCGATGCTGAGCAGGCGCAGCGTCCGTATCGACGGCATGGCCCGCGCGCGTTCGAGCTGGCTGATCATGCCGTTGGAGAGCCCGGTCTTGGTGGCGACGTCCTGGATCGAGAGGCCGGCGCGCTGCCGCAGCAGCCGCACGGTTTCGCCGAGCCGCTGGTCGACCGCATCGTCAGCCTCGATCGCCGGGGCGTCCTTCGGGCTGTTGGTCTCGCCGCGACCATCCATGTCGCTCTCCCATGCATTGCCTCGCCGCCGGAATGGCCGGCGGCGTGAAAAGGTCGCGCATCCTAGCAATGTGATTGACAGCTGTATTTAGTCATGATGAACTTTTGACTGAAAAATTTAGAAGCACTAAAGCCCACTCCTGTCCCTTTGCCGGGTCTCGGGGGCGCGGGAGACGGTGCCGTGTGCGGGAACGGAGACTGGTCATGGCAGACAGCACCGGCAAGTTCGGCGTTGGCGGACTGCGTCATCTCGGCATTCCGAATCGCCGACAATTCTTCCAGCTCGGCGCGGGTGCCGCGGCGGGATGGACCCTTGCAGGCAACGCCTTTGCGCAGAGCGAACGCCCGACCAATCCGCCGGACAAGCCGCGCGGGCAGGTGATCGCGGCGCTGTCGCAGGAGCCGACCGTCTTCCATCCGCTGATGCCTGGCATCGAGGTCGATCAGGGCATCTGGTGGCAGGTGTTCTCGCCGCTCTGGTTCATCGAGCCCGATGGCAAGTTCGTTCCCGACCTCGCGCGCGAAGTCCCGACCATCGAGAATGGCGGCCTGTCGGCCGATGGCCTGACCTGGAAGATCAAGCTGCGCAGCGACGTGAAGTGGCATGACGGCACGCCGTTCACGGCCGAGGACGTGAAGTTCTCGCTGGACCTGATCAACAATCCCGACTTCCGCGTCCGCAACCGCGTCGGCCACAACCTCGTCAAGGACATCAAGGTCGTCGCGCCCGACGAGATCCACTGGCGGATGGAGGCTCCCTATTCGCCCTACATGTCGATCCTGTCGCTCACCTTCATCGTGCCGAAGCACATCCTGGAGAAGCTGTCGGATCCGAACGCCTCGCCGTTCCACAATGCGCCTGTCGGCACCGGGCCGTTCCGCTGGGGCGAGCGCGTGCCCGGCGACCACATTCAATTGAATGCCCACGCCGGCTACCACGGCAAGGGACCTTACGTCGAACGCGTGGTCTTCAAATACATCCCCGACCTCACCGTCCTCTACACCCAGTTCCGCACGGGGCAGGTCGACTACACCGGCCTGCAAGGCATTTTGCCGAATTTCGTGCAGGAGGCGAAGACGCTGAAGGGCCGCAAGATCTTCGTCTCCGCGACGTCGTCGGTGGAGCACGTCGCGCCCAATCTCGAATTCGGCCCCTTCGCCGATCGCGCGGTGCGCGAGGCGCTCTACCTTGCCATCAACAAGCAGGCGATCATCGATGCGCTGAACTACGGCCTGCCGACGCAGACCGAGAGCTTCGTGCCGCAACAGGCCTGGTCGTTCCAGCAGGGCCTGCCGCAACACAAATACGATCCGGCCAAGGCCAACGCGTTGCTCGACGCGGCCGGATGGACCCGGGGCTCCGGCGGCATCCGCGAGAAGGGTGGGGTCAAGCTCGAATTCACCAACTCGACGACGTCGGGCAATGCGGTGCGCGAGCAAACCCAGCAGCTCCTGATCCAGGACTGGCGCGCGATCGGCGCGGCGATGCGGGTCAACAACATGCCGGCCGCCGTGATCTGGGGCGATTTCTGGCAGCAGTCGAAGTTCAATTCGGTGCTGGTGTCCGTGAACTTCATGCTCGGCAGCGACCCCGACGTGACGCCGCGCTTCGGCTCCGGCGCTATCCCTGCCAAGGGCGGCCGTGGCTTCAACACCTATCAGTACAACAGCGCCGAGGCCGATCGTCTGCTTGCCGAGGGCGCCAGACAGTTCGATCTCGCCCAGCGCAAGACGACCTATGGCGATCTGCAAAAGCTGATCCGCAACGACCTCGCCATCCTGCCGCTGTTCCAGGGTTTTATCGCCGAGGGCGTGAAGGAGGGGCTGCAGGGCTTCCGTCCCAACATCAACACGTCCATCAATTGCTGGAACATCCGCGAATGGTACTGGGCCTGATGCCTCAGGCTCGCTGGATCGCCTGAGATGGCCCGTTACGTCGTCAACCGCCTGGCGCAGGCGATCATGCTGCTCGTGATCGTCTCCGCGATCGGGTTTGCCATCCTGCATCTGGCCCCCGGCGGTCCGCTGTCGCAATACGCGGCGTCCGCGCAGATGACGCAGGAGGACCTCGACCGCGTCACGAGGCAGCTCGGCCTCGATCGCCCGTTGCCGATCCAGTATCTCGACTGGTTCGGCCGTATGCTGAGAGGCGATTGGGGCAAGTCCTATCGCGACGGCGAGGCGGTGCTGTCTGTGATCTCCTCCCATCTCGGCGCCACGCTGGAGCTGATGGCGACGGCGACGATCATCGCGGTTTTGCTCGGCTGCTGGATCGGCGTGCTAGGCGCGCTGCGCCGCTATTCGCTGTTCGATACGCTGGCGACCGTCGGCGCCATGATCGCGCTGTCGATCCCGACCTTCTGGTTCGGCCTGGTCACCATCTACGTGTTCTCGGTGAAGCTCGGCTGGCTGCCGGCCGGCAATCGCCAAACGGTCGGCGATGGCTCCTTCCTCGACCTGCTGCATCATCTGATTGCGCCGGCGCTGGTGCTGGCGCTGGTCGAGACCGCGATGTGGGGTCGCTTCATGCGCTCCTCCATGCTCGAGGTGATTAACCAGGACTACATCCGAACCGCGCGCGCCAAGGGCATGCCGGAATGGCGCATCCTCACCGTGCACGCGCTGCGCAACGCCCTGCTGCCGATGATCACTGTGGCCGGCCTCCAGTTTCCGACGCTGCTCGGCGGTGCGCTGGTCGCCGAGACCGTGTTCACCTGGCCCGGCATGGGCCGGCTGTTCCTGGATTCCATCGGCTACCGCGATTATCCCGTGGTGATGGGCATCCTGATGTTCTCGGCGACCATGGTGCTGATCGGCTCGCTGCTTGCCGACATCCTCTATGCCGTCGTCGATCCGCGCATCCGGGTGGGCTAGGAATGACGGCTGCGACCCTCTCGACCGCTCAGCTCGCGCCCGGCCAGGCCGCATGGCGGCGCTTTCGCCGGCACCGGCTTGCGCTTGCGGGGGCTGTCATCATTCTGGTTCTCGTCCTCGGCTCGGCGTTCGGTCCCTATCTGCTGCCGTTCGACGACACCCATATCGACATCATGAAGCGGTTCGCGCCGCCCTTGTCGGGTGCGCATATCCTCGGCACCGACGAACTTGGCCGCGATGTGCTGGCGCGACTGATGATGGGCGGACGCGTCTCGCTCACGATCGGCATCGTCGCGATGGTGATCGCGATGGCGGTGGGAATCGCCGTCGGCGCCTTTGCCGGCTTCTATGGCGGCGTGGTCGGCGCGGTCCTGATGCGGCTGGTCGACGCCGTGCTGTGTTTCCCGACGATCTTTCTCCTGCTGGCGCTGGCGGCGCTTACCGAGCCCGGCCTGATCACCACGACCGTCCTGATCGCGGCGACCGCCTGGATGTGGGTGGCCCGCGTCGTCGAGGCCCAGGTGCGCTCGCTGCGAGAACGTGAGTTTGCGGTTGCTGCGCTCGCCTTCGGCTCGTCGAACCTGCGGATCATGTTTCGCGAGCTCGTGCCCAATGCGATCGCGCCAATTGTGGTCGCGGCGACGCTGAACGTCGCCAAGGCGATCCTGCTGGAATCCTATCTCAGCTACCTCGGCTACGGCGTCCAGCCGCCGGCCGCGAGTTTGGGCAACATGCTCAACAACGCGCAGATCTATCTCACCAGCGCGCCGTGGCTTGCGATCGTGCCGGGCGTCGCCATCACGCTCGCGGTGACGAGCTTCAATTTCCTCGGCGACGGCCTGCGCGACGCGCTCGATCCGCGAATGAATATCCCATGACGAGCCTGCCCCCGAGCCGACTTGCTTCGATCGAACTGAATAGCTGGAGTGTCCCATGTCCCCGCCGCTCACCCGTATAAACAGCGACGAACGCCTGCCGGCGCAGGTGGACGTCGTCGTCATCGGCGGCGGCGTCATCGGCGTGTCCGCGGCCTACCATCTGGCAAAGAAGGGTGTCTCCGTCGCCCTCGTCGAGAAAGGCCATGTCGGCGGCGAGCAGTCGAGCCGCAATTGGGGTTGGTGCCGCCAGCAGGGCCGCGCCCGTGAGGAGATCCCGCTGGCCCGCGAGGCGCTCCGGCTGTGGGAGGACATGCAGAACGACGCCGGTGTCGATGCCGGCTTCCGCCGCACCGGCGTGCTGTTCCTGACCAAAAGCAAGGACGAGCTGGCCAGTTGGGAGCGATGGGCCGCAACGGCGCGCGAGATGCAGGTCCACTCGACCGTCCTGACGCCGGCGGAAGTCGCCGAGCGCCTGCCCGGCAATTCCGAGAAATGGGTCGGCGGTCTGCACACGCCGAGCGACGGGCGCGCCGAGCCGTCGATGGCCGTGCCCGCGCTCGCCACCGCTGCACGCAAGCACGGCGTGACCATCCACCAGGGCTGCGCTGCACGCGGGCTGGAAACGCAGGGCGGACGGGTCAGCGCCGTCGTCACCGAGAAGGGCACCATTCGCACCCAGTCCGTGCTGCTGTCGGGCGGCGCGTGGTCGTCGCTGTTCTGCCGCCGTCACGGCATCGAGCTGCCGATCGGTCTCGTCAACGCCACCGCATGCCGAACCACGCCGGGACCGGAGATCACGTCCGGCGCGCTCGGCACCGACTTCTACTGTATCCGTCGCCGCCTCGACGGCGGCTTTACACTGGCGCTGCGCGGCCGCGGCACGGTCGAACTGTCGCCAGACCTGTTCCGCTACGCGCGCACCTTCTGGCCGACCTACCTGCATCGCAAGAACGGGCTGAAACTGTCGTTCGGCAAGTCGTTCTTCGACCAGATCGTGCGCGGCACGAGCTGGAGTTTGGACAAGCCGTCGCCGTTCGAGACCGAGCGTGTGCGCGATCCGGCGCCTGACATGTCGCTGGTCAACGCGGCGCTGGCTTCGCTGATCAAGTCGAATCCCGAATTGAAGGACATCGAGATCGCGGAAGCCTGGGGCGGCACGATCGACTGCACGCCGGACACCATTCCTGTGATCTCGCCGGTCGATGCCTTGCCCGGCTTCTTCCTCGCGACGGGCTTCTCCGGCCATGGCTTTGGCATCGGTCCTGCGGCCGGCAAGCTCGCCGCCGACATCGTGACCGGCGCGACGCCGCTGGTCGATCCCGCGGCCTACAGCCACAAGCGCATGATCGACGGCCGGCGTCTCGCGCCGGTCAGCCCGTTCTGAGAGTGCTGGTGGCATGACGGTTCTCTACAAGGCCAACATGGTTCGCGGCGCCGAATGGGCGCGCTTCTTCGCGGAGCGCGCGCCCGATGTGCCGTTCCGGCTCTGGCCCGACATCGGCGATCCCGCCGACGTGCGCTACCTGGTGGCGTGGGTGCCGCCTGATAACATCGCGACGACCTTTCCCAATCTCGAGCTGGTCTTTTCGGTCGGTGCGGGCGTGGATCAGTTCGATGCCACAAAAGTTCCGGCGCACATTCCGCTCGTCCGCATGCTGGAACCCGGCATCGCCGAGACCATGGTGGAGTACGTCACCATGGCCGTGCTCGCGCTGCATCGCGATCTCCTGCACTTCATCAGCCAGCAGAAGGAACAGGTCTGGCGCGAGATTCGGATCACGCCGGCCAAACGTCGTCGTGTCGGCGTGATGGGGCTCGGCCAGCTCGGCCAGGCCGTGCTCGACCGGCTCAAGGCGTTCGACTTTCCGCTTCTCGGCTGGAATCGTTCGCCGCGCGAGATTGAAGGCGTCACCTGTTACGCCGGTACGGACACCTTGCCAGAGTTTCTCGCGCAGGCCGACATTCTCGTCTGCCTGCTGCCGCTGACCGACGAGACCCGCGGCATCCTCAATGCCGATCTGTTCGCGCGCCTGCCGCGCGGAGCAGGGCTCGTCAATGTCGGGCGTGGCCCGCATCTCGTCCAAGCCGATTTTCTCGCGGCGCTCGACAGCGGCGCGCTGTCCGGTGCGGTGCTCGACGTCGCCGATCCCGAGCCGCTGCCCGCCGGCCACCCGTTCTGGAGCCATCCGCGCATCTTGCTGACGCCGCACAATGCCAGCATGACGACGCCTGATACGGCCGTCGCTTTCGTGCTCGACGTCATCGCACGCCACCGCCGCGGCGAAGATCTGCCGGGGCGCGTCGATCGTAGTCGCGGCTATTAGGGCAATCGCATGAGCACCGGCGCAAGCAGGCCTGATCCGATCGTTGCCGAAGCGAAGGCGCCCGTGTTGTCGGTCGCGGGCCTGACCACGTCCTTTCTGCGCGAGCGGCAATGGATTCCCGTCGTCCGCGACGTGTCGTTCGATATCGCGGCCAAAGAAACCGTGGCGATCGTCGGCGAGTCCGGTTCGGGCAAGAGCGTCACCGCGCTTTCCATCATGCGGCTCATTCCGAAGGAGAGCGGCCGCGTCGAGGGGCGCGTCACGCTCGCGGGCCGCGATCTGCTGACGCTGTCCGAAGCGAGCATGACGGATGTCCGTGGCAACGATGTCGCCATGATCTTCCAGGAACCGATGACGAGCCTCAATCCGGTGCTCACCATCGGATTCCAGATCGCCGAAGCGCTGATCCAGCATCGCGGCCTGTCGCGCGCGGCGGCGGAGGCCGAGACCATCCGTCTGCTCGATCGTGTCCGCATTCCCGCGGCGGCATCACGCTTCCACGAGCATCCGCATCGTTTCTCCGGCGGCATGCGCCAGCGCGTGATGATCGCGATGGCGCTCGCCTGCAAGCCGAAGCTGCTGATCGCCGACGAGCCGACGACCGCACTCGACGTCACCATCCAGGCGCAGATCCTGGAGCTTCTGAAGGAGCTCCAGCAGGAGGAGGGGATGTCGATCCTCTTCATCACCCACGACATGGGCGTGGTCGCCGAGATCGCGGACCGTACCGTGGTGATGTATGGCGGGCAGGCCGTCGAGACCGATGCGACCGCGCGCATCTTCGCAGCACCCTCGCATCCCTATACAAGCGCGCTGCTCGCGGCCGTACCGCGTCTGGGCTCGATGGGTGGGCGGACGCGGCCGATGCGTTTTCCGATCGTCGACAAGGTGACGGGCACCTCGGACGAGCCAACGGAGACACCTGAGACGGTCTCAACCGCGGAGCGGCCGCTGCTCGAAGTCGCCAATCTTACCACGCGCTTTCCGATCCGCTCCGGCTTGTTCGGCAAGGTTTCGGGCCGCGTCCACGCGGTCGAGAACATCTCCTTCACCCTGCGCGCCGGCGAGACGCTGGCGCTGGTTGGCGAATCCGGTTGCGGCAAGTCCACGACAGGCCGTTCCATCCTCAAGCTGACGGAGCCGGACAGCGGCACCGTCCTCGTCGACGGCCAGGACGTCCTCGCCATGAACGCCCGGACCTTGCGCGACTTCCGCAAGCAGATGCAGATCGTATTCCAGGATCCGTTTGCGAGTCTCAATCCGCGCATGTCGGTGGGGACGGCGATCGCAGCACCGCTGCTCGCCAACGGGCTCGCCACGGCATCGCAGGCGCGCGACAAGGTCGCCGACCTCCTCGTGCGCGTCGGCCTGACCGCGGATATGGCCGCGCGCTTTCCACACGAATTCTCCGGCGGCCAGCGCCAGCGCATCTGCATTGCGCGCGCGCTCGCGCTCGGGCCGAAGCTGATCGTTGCGGACGAAGCGGTCTCCGCCCTCGACGTCTCGGTCAAAGCGCAGGTCGTCAACCTGATGCTCGACCTCCAGGCCGGCATGGGCCTTGCCTATCTCTTCATTTCCCACGACATCGCGGTGGTCGAGCGCATGAGCCATCGCGTCGCGGTGATGTATCTCGGCGAGATCGTCGAGACCGGCCCGCGCGCAGCCTTGTTCGGCAATCCGCAGCATCCCTACACGAAGAAGCTGATGGCCGCGGTGCCGGTGCCCGATCCATCGCGCCGCGGCACGAAGCGCGAGACCTCGAACGACGAGATCAGAAGCCCGGTGCGCGCACCGGATTATCAGCCGCCGGTCCGGCAGTATCGCGAAGTCTCGCCCGGCCACGTCGTCCAGGTCTGGGGCGAGGAATGGTCGGCCTAGCGGCGCAAAGGCGCGCAGCGGATGTTTTCCAGAACGCACGATAAAATCGTGCCCTGATCAGCCGCACACGTTAACGCTGTTGTCCTTCGCGATGCCAAGCCTGTGAAATCGTGCTGAAATCACAATGAATTCACCTCGTCGCGACGGAGTGCGACCGCCTGCCACAATCTATGTGCTAATCCGGCGAAGCTGGACCGTCGGCCGTCGATCTCTGATAATGCATCGACTCGGAAAGGCCGACGCAGACGTGCCTTTCACGGATGGAATATTGAAATGACACAAGCAGGCGTCTACGGGCAGAGGCTCGGGCGGGGCCTTCACGTGAAGGAAGCTCCGGTTCTGATCACGCGCTCGCTGCGCAGCGCGGAGCTCGCGGTCACCGAAGTCCGCAATGACAAGCCGACGTCCGAACTTTCCGGCTCGTTGCCGGCTGAAGATGCTTACCTCGTCAGCCTGAAGCTCCGCGACTATCCCGCTTGCGAATGTTGGGAGGAAGGCCGCTACGTCACCAGGGAGGATATTCGTGCGGGCGCGACCTATCTGTACGACCTCAAGCGCGACCCGCGCTATGTGATCGACAAGCCGTTTCACTCGCTCTTCTTCTATTTGCCGCGCTCGGCCCTTCACGACATGGCGAGGCAACCCGGCGCGCCGCGCATTGGCGAGCTCAGTTACGAGCCCGGTGTGGGCCATGACGACGGGGTCATCCGTCATATCGGCGCCACGTTGCAGGAAGCACTGCGTCGGCCTGACGAGACCAACCAGCTTTTCGTCGATCATATGATGCTCGCGCTCACCGCGCACGTCGCCCAGACCTATGGCGGGCTGAAGCCTGTCGCAGAGCCTAACCGCGGCGGCCTCGCGCCATGGCAGGTGAAGCGCGCCTGCGACCGGCTCGAATCCGATCTCCCAGGCAAGGTCGCGTTGGAGCAGATCGCGACCGAGCTCGGCCTTTCGGTCAGCCACTTTTCACGCGGATTCCGGATCTCCACCGGCCTGCCGCCGCATCAATGGCTGCTGCGCCAGCGCGTGAAGGCGGCCACGCAGCTGATGACGGTCCGCAACCTGCCGTTGTCCGAGATTGCGATCTCGGCCGGATTTGCCAATCAAAGCCATTTCACGCGGGTGTTCACGCAGATGGTCGGCGTCAGTCCGGGCGCATGGCGCCGCGAAACCCATGGCGGGCCGGACGCGTAGAGCGTTTTTCCGTCAAAATCAGAATCCAAATCTGGGCCGCTTCGCCAGCGAGATCGCCTGCTTCGTGCCCGTGAAATTCGTGAGGCGCTGCGCTTCAGGGCAAGCATCCCGGCCATTCCTTCAGCAGGCGGCTACATCACGCTGAGGGAGGCCGAAGCCAGGGTGAAGTCCACCGATTTCCTGCACGAGGATTTCGCGCGGCGCATCCCAGCCGGCGATATCCACCTCAACGGGATGGCCCTGCTCGACCTTCCCGGCGATCCGCTCCCGAGTATGCAACGATGCAAACTTAGTCCTCCTGAGATCGTGACTGGATGGAGCGACAGGGAACAGGAGTATGTGAACAGTCTCATAGTCCATCACTCTCTTTTCGAGCTAACTCTCCCCCAAGAAATTGCTGCACCCGGAGCTGACTGACAGACACGGGTGAGATGCAATGCCTGCGAAGCCGCGAGCTCGCAGCTTTGGACTGGCTCTCGTCTTGGTTACGAGCAAGCCAGCCCCATCACTCAGCCACATCTTTTGGAAATTGGAATCAAGGGCATCGCGAAGCGCGTCCACGCAGCTTCTAATCGGGGTCGGCCGGTAGGCTGCTACTTATTGAGGAGCCCCCAATGAAGATAGGCAACGCAGTTTCCAGCGCATTTTCCCTAACGAGGTACGCCGGTAATCTTGGGATCGCCCGTTCCAGTCTTATCAAGTCGGCCCATCTCCTCGAAAGAATTGGGCTAGCAGCCGTTGGGGCCTCTTGCGGCCTCTATGTGGGTGCGACCCTGTTGCGTCAGAAAGGCGGGCTTTTTGAAAGCGGCTGGATCGTGCTGCTAACAATGCTCTACGGAGCTCTCAGCTATTATGTTGGAATTGATTTGTCCCGGTCTGTCGCTCGGAGGTCGATTTCGAGCACCTCGGAAGAATACAACGGCTCTGAGGTTGCTGAGATCATGAGTGCGGCCGGTACGTTCGGCGCGGCGATTGCAGCAACTCTGTCCGTCAGCATCCTTGTCCTTGATCAAAGCCTACCCAATGCGCTGATAGCGTTTCTCGCCGGCTGTTGGGTCGTTGGGTCTTCGCTTCAAGTTGCGGCGGGAACGATGGCGCGCAACTACGAAGTGCCCAAGGACGAAGAATGAAGACAATTGTGCTCACGGAAAAACGTCTGCTTGGCGTCGTGATGTGGGCACCAGTGCCAGTGCTGACGTCAGGTCTGAAGGCGAGTGGTTGACGGCTCATCGCAACTTCTGTCGTTCAACGCTGCGTGCAGACGATTTTTAGTAGCGCGACCGTTTGCATCGAGCAATGTCCTTGCTTGGAAGCGGCATCGGTACTGAGCAACCTAAGTTATCGCGCAACAAACAAGACGTGCCATCATGGTGGCGTTGGGATATTGTCCCCGCGCCGTGGTCCAAAATTCTGCTAACCGCCAACCGCACGATCGGTGGAGCCAATGCAGATTGCGGAGTGGCTCGAGAAGCTGGGGCTTGGACAATACGCAGAGCGTTTTGTCCAAAATGGGATCGACATGGGCGTCCTTCCCGAACTGATGGCCGAGGACTTCGATAAGCTCGGAGTCCTGCTTGGCCATCGCCGCAAAATGCTGCGTGCGATTGCCGATCTCGATCCAGCCGCGTTGATCGCATCGCCGGCTCCTCCTCACGACGCCGAGCGGCGTCACCTGACCGTTATGTTTTGCGACCTGGTCGGCTCGACTGCGCTCTCCGCGCGTCTCGACCCCGAGGATATGTGGGAAGTGATCCGGGCCTACCGCGCCGCCTGTGCGAGCGTCATCACTGCTTATGACGGCAGGATCGCCAGGTTCGTCGGTGACGGAATACTGGTCTATTTCGGCTATCCCCGCGCCCACGAGGACGATGCGGAGCGCGCAGTGCGAGCGGGCCTCGACACCATCGCTGCGGTCGGGCGACTCAGGACGGGCGCCACTGAACGGGTTGAACTGCGGATCGCAATCGCGACCGGGCTTGTGGTGATCGGCGACCTCATCAGCGGCGATGCGTCGGAGGAGCACGCAACGGTCGGCGATACACCAAACCTTGCTGCCAGGCTTCAGAGCCTGGCCGAACCGGGAGTGGTCGTCGTCGCCTCGTCGACGCGCCGGCTGCTTGGCGATCTCTTCACTTTTCGCAATCTCGGCCGCCGCGAGGTCAAGGGGATAGCCGAACCCATCGCGGTCTGGGCGGTCGAGGGGGCGGCCGCGTCGGAGAGTCGCTTCGAGGCGGTCCGCGCCACGCGTTCGATCGGCTTTGTCGGTCGCAAGGAGGAGATCGAATTCACGCTCTCGCGCCAGCAGTTGGCATGGCAGGGGCAGGGCCAGATGGTGTTGATCTCCGGCGAAGCAGGCATCGGCAAGTCGCGCATTGTTGCAACGCTGTCCGAAAACCCCGCGTTGGGGGCGCACCGCCGGGTGCGATATCAGTGTTCGCCCTACCACACCAACAGCGCGCTTCATCCCTTTGTCGCGCAGCTGGAGCGCGCGGCCGGTATCCGCTCGCACGACATGCCGGAGCAAAAGCTCGACAAGCTTGAGGCAATGCTGGCGCTTGGAACGCAACAGGTCGCCCGGGCAACACCGTTCATTGCGGCTCTCCTTTCGATTCCAACCGGCGACCATTATCCGCCGCTTGGTTTGAGCCCGGCGCAGCAGCGGCGACAGACATTTGCCTCGCTTCTCGATCAGCTTGAGGGGTTGGCGCGAGAGCAGCCCCTGCTGGTAATCTGCGAGGATATGCATTGGGCCGATGCCACGACACTTGAACTGTTCGATCTCGGCGTCGACCGGATCAGGGGACTGCCGATACTCATGCTCATGACATCCCGGCCAGAGTTCGAGCCCTCCTGGTCGGGGCTCGCCAACGTCAGCCTGTTGCGGCTCGACCGGCTCGACCGGCAGGACACGCGTGCGCTGGTCGAGCAGGTGACCGTTGGCCGCCAGCTGCCGCGGGAGATGATGGAGCAGATCATCGACAAGACGGACGGCATCCCGTTATTCGTCGAGGAACTAACCAAGATGGTGCTGGAGTCCGGACTGCTCGTCGAAGATTCCGGACGCTACCGCCTCGATAGCCCGCTCCCGCCGCTCGCTATTCCCGCGACGCTGCAGGATTCGCTGATGGCGCGGCTCGACCGGCTGGCTCCCGTCAAGGAGGTGGCGCAGATAGGCGCCGCCATCGGCCGCGACTTTTCATACGCGCTGCTAAGATATGTGACAGGACGCGATGATCTGACGCTGAGCGCTGCGCTGGGGCAACTCGAAGAGGCGGAACTGCTGGTGCGTCGCGGGACACCGCCCGACGCAAACTATAGCTTCAGGCACGCTCTCGTTCAGGAAGCGGCCTATGAAGGCCTGCTCAAGAGCAAACGGCAGGTGCTTCACAAGCGCATCGGCGATGTCCTGCGCGAGAAGTTTCCCGTCGTTGCCGAGACTGAGCCGGAAGTTCTGGCACACCACTTCACCGAGGCGGGGTTGAGCGAGATCGCCCTCGAATGGTGGCGCAAGGCGGGCCAGCAAGCGCTGAAGCGCTCGGCCTATTCCGAGGCGATCGCGCATCTCGGCAAGGCGATTGCGTCCGCCGATGAGGTGCCGGATGATCCCCGCCGGATAATGAGCAGGCTGCATCTTCAAATCGAGTATGGCCGTGCATTGCGAGGCAGCCTCGGCCACAGCGCTCCCGAAACGGTAGCCGCATGGACGCGTGCCCGACAGTTCGCTGCCGACATCAATGATCCCGTTGAACTCGCGCCGGTCCATTCGGGTCTCTTCAATGCTTGCCTGACACACGGCGAACTCGCTCCGATGCTGGAGCTGGCGGATGCCATCAGGAGCGCTGCTGACCGACGACCGGACTCACCGGTGGCCGCCGTCGTTGCACATTGGACGGGCGGGGTTACCTGCTGGTTCGGCGGTGACTACTTGAACGCGAGGATGCATCTCGAGCAGGCACTCGAGATCTATGGTGCCGAGCCGGATCCCGCGACGTTCAGGGCTTCGGCACTGGATCTCCCGTTCGTGATCATGAGGTTTCTTGCCCTGGTGCTTTGGCCGCTTGGCAAGATCGCGCGCGCACGCCGCCTCGCCGCCGAAGCGGTGAGTGCTTCGGGAGAAAAGCGGGCGCTGTCCCAGGCCAACGCGCTGGTTCATCGCGCTGTGTTCGACGGACTATGCGGAGGCATGTTGCAGCAAACGGAGACGATCCTGGCGCTCGGTCTCGCGCGCGACCACACGATGCCGTTGTACGTGGCCGCCGGCACCTACCTGAATGGCCTCGCCAAGTGGCGTGCAGGCGACCAAATGACCGGACTGAGGGAAATGCGTCGCGGCTGGACCTTGCTGCACGAGAATGACTGCTATCTCTGTGAGCCGTTTTGGGGGATGCATGTCGCCTTGGCGAACGCAGCGTCGGGTCAACTCGAAACCGGGCTGGAAATCTTGAGCGAATTGATCGCATGGACCGGGCAATCCGGCCAGCATTGGCTTGATGCCGAGCTGCATCGCGCCCGCGGCGAGCTTTTGTCGCGTCTTGATCCTTCGGACGAAGCCAGTGCCGAAGCGTCCCTCAACCGAGCGCTTGAGATCGCACGACACCAGCAGACGAAGACTTTCGAGCTGCGCAGCGCCCTTGGACTTGCACGCCTGCACAAGAGAAATGGCCGAGCAGGCGGGGTATCCGAAATGCTCGCTCCCGTGCTGGCCGAATTCGATGTGGAGCGAAATCTTTCTGAAGTCGTGGAAGCGAAAGAGCTGCTCGAGCAAGTGCATTAGGCACGAGCCGTTTTCCCCCAGTCTGGGGGCGGGGAATGACAGTCAGGAATTCACGTGCACGAAATCCCGCAAGAGCGGATAGATCTCGTTATTCCACCGCTTGCCCGAGAACACGCCGTAATGGCCGACGCCGGCCTGCATGTGGTGGACGCGACGATAGGCGCGCACACCGGTGCAGAGGTCTTGCGCGGCGAGCGTCTGGCCGATCGAGCAGATGTCGTCCTTCTCGCCTTCGACCGTCATCAATCCCATGCGGCTGACGGCCTTGGTGTTCACGGGACGGCCACGGTGCATCAACTTGCCTTGCGGCAACAGGTGCTCCTGGAACACGTCGCGCACGGTCTCGATGTAGAACTCGGCCGGCAGGTCCATCACGGCAAAGTATTCGTCGTAGAAGGTCTTGATGCTCGCGGCCTTCTCCTTCTCGCCCTTGGCGATATGGTTGGCGAGATCCATGTGCTGCTTGATGTGGCGCTCGAGATTCATCGAGACGAACGCCGTGAGCTGCACGAAGCCGGGATAGACCTTGCGGAGCGCGCCGCGGCATTGCACCGGCACGTAGTTGATCAGGTTCTGCTCGAACCAGTCGATCGGCCTGCTCTTGGCGAACTCGTTGACCCTGGTCGGCTGGATGCGCGTGTCGATCGGACCCGCCATCAGCGTCAGCGTCGCAGGCCGCGAGGGGTGGTTGCCCTCGCACATGACCGCGGCGGCCGCGAGTGCCGAGACCGAGGGCTGGCAGATCGCGACCATGTGCGGACGCGGGCCCAATTGGCCGAGGAAGTCGATGAGATGATCGGTGTAATCGTCGAGCCCGAAGCGGCCTTCGCGGCGTGGAATGTCGCGCGGATTGTGCCAGTCGGTGATGTAGACGTCGTGGTCCTGCAGCAGCGTTTTCACGGTGCCGCGCAGCAGCGTGGCGAAATGGCCCGACATCGGCGCCACCAGCAGCATGCGCGGCTGCTCCGGCACGCCGTCCTTCCTGAAGTGCAGCAACGAGCCGAACGGCGTCGCGTAGGCGACCTCCTCGGTGACGCCGACCTCACGGTTGCCCACCATCACGCTGTCGATGCCGTAGGCCGGACGGTGATAGGTGAGGGTGGAGCGGGAGATCAGCTCCAGCGCGGCGGAGAGCCGGCCGACGACCTGATCCGATAGGCCCTGCGGCACCAGATTGAGGAATCTGAGCGCGGACGAAGCTCCCGCCCGCCAAGGCGCGGTGAGGTCCATATGGTTCTGAAAGGCCTGATAATACATCGACATCATACTGAAACGCCCACCTTCCCGTGCTGTCATGCAATATCGAAGCCAAACGGGAGCCCTACCGCCCTCAAAACTGGCACATCGCTTGCTCCTCCTTTTGCGGGAAGCACAGGTCATGAGCACTCCCGCGGGCCGGGCGGGCGTGCAAGTCACAGGCGTAGGGGAATGGGCCATATGGCGAAGGCGACACTGACGATCAGCAGCAAGAACTATTCGTCCTGGTCGCTGCGCGGCTGGCTGCTGACGAAATTTTCCGGGCTCGATTTCGAGGAGATCGTCACCGCGCCGGACGACGCGTCGGCGCGCGCCGAAATCCTGCTGCTGTCGTCGTCGATCCTGGTGCCGTGCCTGCGCCATGAGGGCGCCGTGGTCTGGGATACGCTGGCGATCGCCGAATATCTCAACGAGGCGATGCCGGATGCCGGTCTGTTGCCTGATGACCGCGTCCAGCGGGCGCATTGCCGCTCGATCTGCGGCGAAATCCATTCCGGCTTCGCGACGCTGCGCGCTTCGCTGCCGGTCAATCTGAAGGGGCACTTCCCCGGCTTCAAGATCTGGTCGCGCGCGCAGGCCGACATCGACCGCGTCTGTTCCATCTGGCGCGACTGCCTGGAGAAATCAGGCGGACCCTTCCTGTTCGGCGCGAGGCGCACCATGGCGGATGCGATGTATGCCCCCGTGGTGACGCGCTTCGTGACCTATGACGTCAAGCTCGAGCCGCTGCTGAAGGCCTATGCCGATACCATCATGGCCATGCCCGAGATGAAGGAATGGATCGCGGCGGCCAAGGATGAGCCGGCCGAGATCGAGGAGCTCGAGGTCGAATATTAGGCAGGCCTGGCGCCCGCCTGCCTGTTTTGGGAGCGAGACCCGGGCTGCCGCAGCCGGCCGCCATGTCTTTGAAGCCGTTAACTTTTAGCACCCGCAGCCGGCTCGGGCCGGCCCACGTGCTGCGCAGATATTGTATACGCGTGCGGGCTTGTTGCGACATCTAGCCGTGAACAGCCGCGTACACGGCGTTCCGGCTGATTCGGACGTGATTCGTTCGGGCCGCGTTCCGTTCGTTAAGGCAGAGCGCGGCCCCGTTGCATTTTGAGACAGACGCCGCTCGTCAGGCGAAGCCCGAGTGCTTGACGCGCGGCACGCGCCAGCCGATGACGGTGGCTTCCACCGGGACGCCGGCCGCATCGTTCTGCCAGCGGCCCTCGACATAGCGGCAGGCGAACGGCAGCTGATACGTTCCGCTATGGTCCTCACACAGCACCTCCACCGGCAGGCCAGGTGGCGGTTCGCCGGCGCCATCGAATTCCGCCAGACGTCTATCGCGCGTTGCCATTCCAAAAATCTCCCCTAATCAAAGTCGCGGAAACAGCGCCCACTTCTTCTTCCGCGCACGGTTCACTGCTCCCCGTCCAAGGGAACAAGCCAAGCTCAACGCGAGAATGCGGTACGAGTGTGGTAGCCTCCGGCGTCGGCGAGCAAAAAGCGCACATTGCCGTGATTGATTTGGACGAGGAACCTGCATGTCGCTTCGAAGTGCCGGCGTTTGTTTCGCGATGTTGTTGCTCGCCCCGCTGGCGATTGCGCCGGTCCGCGCGCAAGACGTGCCCGGCATCGAGATCTGTACCGTCGAGAAGACCATGGAGCGGCGCACGAGCTGCCTGCAGAGCAACGTCGACTTCCTGCAGAAGACGATCACCAAGCTGACGCTCGATCATCAGCAGAAGCTCGATGCCGCCAACCGCCAGATCGACGCGCTGAAGACGCTTGTGGCCGGCCTGCAGAAGACGCTGGGCGATCTCCAGGCTGCACAGGTGAAGATCGCGGACGATCTGAAGAAGAAGCAGGACGCGCCGCCACCGAAGGACGCGGCGAAATAGGCGTCGCCGTCACGCCACGCGATAGCGCTCCATCACGCCGCGATCGGGCTCATAGCCGAGCCCGGGTCCCGAGGGCACTGCGACGTGGCCGGTGGCATCGACATCGGCGCGGCCGCCCCAGAGGCACGCTTCGCGTTTCAGATAGAACATCTCGACCAACCCGTCGTCGCGCGTCGCCAGCAGGTGCAGTGTCGCCAGGAGGCCCGGACCGAAATACGGGGAGTGCGGGACGATCTTGACGCCGAGCTGATCGGCGAGTGCGGTGACCTTCAGAAATTCCGTGATGCCGCCGACCTTGGTCACCGACGGCTGGGCATGGCTGACCGCGCCTGCATTCATCATCTGGCGGAATTGATACTCCGTGCAGGCGTTCTCGCCGGCGGCGACGCCGAGCCCGCCCTTGCGGCGGACCTCGGCGAGCGCGGCAAAATCCTCCGGCGGCCAGACCGGCTCTTCCAGAAACATAGGCTGCGCGTCCTCGCACGCCTTCGCGAATGCGATCGCCTGCTCGCCTGTGAGCGGGCAGTTCATGTCGACCATCAGCGGGATGCCGGGCCCGATGGCCTCGCGCGCGGCAAACACCGCCGGCGTCGTGGTCTCGTGCAGCTTGATGGCGCCATAGCCGAGCGCGAGCGCCTTCTTGCATTCGCCGGTGATGTTCTCAGGCGAGCCAATTCGCAACAGGCTCGCATAGGCGGGAATGGACGAGCGCCTGGTCTCGCCGAGCAGGCGATGCAGCGGCGCGCCCTCGATCTTCGCAGCCAGGTCCCACAGCGCGATGTCGAGCCCTGATATCGCGAACATCGTGATGCCGTAGCGGCCGAACAGATGCAGGTTGCGCTGGATCTGTTCCATCACCGCGGGAATGCCGGCGGTATCGGGAACCTTCAGCCCGCGGGCCTGCGGCGCGATCATCTCCTCGACGGCGCTTCGCGTGGTGCGCGGGGAGACATAGGCAAACGCATCGCCCCAGCCGGTCTGTCCGGCATCGGTCGTGACCTCGACCAGCACCATGTCGAGCGCGGAGATTGCGGACGCGCCCTGGCGAAAGCTCGCGACACCGGCGTCATAGGGGATGCGGATATGGTGCGCCCGCACGTCGGTGATTTCCATGACGCGGTTCCTCTTTCTGGTGAGCGGTTGCAACGAGTGTAGCTGCGAATGCCGGGGCGTTGCCAGTGGCTATTCCGGAACTATTCTCAGGCGAGGACAGCAATGCCGATCAAGCGAGGCGGTGGCCGTCAGCGCATCATCGCCAGGCTTCGAACGAGGGCCCTTGACGCATGAACCCAGCCCAGCGCGCGCTCTGGTATATCGAGAGCCATCTGGCCGAGCCGATGACGCTCGACGAGATTGCGGCGATATCTGGCGTGTCGCGGTTCCACATTGTGCGGGCGTTTGCCGCGGCCACCGGACTTCCGGTGATGCGCTACGTGCGCGCGCGGCGGTTGACGGAAGCGGCGCGCAGTCTTGCGAACGGCGCGCCGGACATCCTGTCGCTGGCGCTGGAGGCGGATTACGGCTCGCACGAAGCGTTCACCCGCGCGTTCCGCGACCAGTTTGGCACCACACCCGAAGCGGTGCGGGCGGCAACGTGCCTCGATAAACTCAAGCTTCAGGAGCCGATCCTCATGGATTCCACCATGCTCGACCATCTGGTCCCGCCGCGTTTCGAAGCCGCGAAGGCCTTCCTCGTCGCCGGCCCCGCCGAGCGCATCTCCTGCGACAACGGCGCCGCCATTCCGGGACTGTGGCACCGCTTCCATCAGGAAGTCGCCGACATTCCCGCGCGCGTCGGCCAAGGAAAATCTCAAGTCGCCTATGGCGTCTGCTGCAACGGCGATGATTCCGGCAATTTCGACTACATCGCCGGCGTCGAGGTCGCCGATTTCTCCGACCTGCCGCGCCGCTTCGGTCGCATCCGCATTCCCGAGCAGCGCTACGCGGTGTTCACCCACACCGAGCACGTCGCCTCGATCCGCCGCACCGTCAACACGATCTGGAATCAGTGGCTGCCGGCGTCCGGCCTGAAGGCCGCGGATGCGCCGAACTTCGAGCGCTATGACGAGAAATTCGATCCCGCGACCGGCAATGGCGGCTTCGAGATTTGGATACCAGTGCGGGGGTAAGCACGATCCGGACCCGAAGGGCCGCGGTCGCGCAAGTGCGCGGCGGTTTTCCGAAGAGATCATGCTCGAACAAGACCTAAGGCGCGATATGTCATCGCGCTTTACGTTGCAACGCTGGCATACCATCCCGCTTGCTTGGCAAGCCCCGGCGACTTTGTCATAACCGGAGGCAAATCTTGCGTGTGGGGCCCGTGCCGGACATCCCGTGCAAGCCATAACAAGCAGCCGGGAGGGTCCCCATGTCCAACGTTCGCGTTCTCGCCACCGACCTCGAATTTCCCGAAGGGCCGGTGGTGATGCCGGACGGCTCGGTGGTGCTGGTGGAAATTCGCGGCCAGCGCCTGACCCGAATCCATCCCGACGGCCGCAAGGAGGTCGTCGCCAAGGTGTCGGGCGGCCCGAACGGCGCAGCCCTCGGCCCCGACGGCAAGATCTACATCTGCAACAATGGCGGCTTCTCCTGGATTCCGACCGGCAAGATGATCATGCCCGGCCCGCAGCCGGACGGCTATCTCGGCGGCTCGATCCAGCGCGTCGATCTGCAATCGGGCAAGGTCGAGACCGTCGTGACCAAATGCGGCGAGCACGATCTGCGCGGGCCGAACGACCTCGTCTTCGACAAGCACGGCGGCCTCTGGTTCTCCGATCTCGGCAAGCGCCGCGCCCGCGAGATGGATGTCGGCGGCATGTATTATCTCAAGCCCGGCATGACCGAGATCGTCGAGGTCGTGCATGGCGTTCTGCCGGCCAACGGCATCGGCCTGTCGCCGGACGAGAACACCGTCTACATCGCGGAGACGCCGACGGGGCGGCTCTGGGCCTACGAGCTCTCCGCGCCCGGCACGCTCAAGCCGCGCGAGGTGATCTATCGCGGCGAGCGCGGCAAGCCGATCTGCGGCCTCGGCGGCTACCAGATGTTCGACTCGCTCGCGGTAGAGGCGAACGGCAATGTCTGCGTCGCCACCCTGGTCTCCGGCTGCATCTCGGTGATCGCGCCTGATGGTACGCTGGTGGAGCAGGTCCCGACCGGCGACCGCGTCACCACCAACATCGCCTTCGGCGGCGAGGGGCTGAAGACCGCCTACATCACGCTGTCGGGCAAGGGCGAGCTGATCGCCATGGACTGGCCGCGCGGCGGTTTGCCGTTGAACTTTCTGAATAAGTGATTGTATCTGAGCAGCCGTGCCGATGCGTCGGTCGTCATTCCGGGATGCGTGCGCCAGCACGCAGGCCCGGAATCCATAACCCCGAGCGGTGATTATGGATTCCGGGCTCGCGACGTCGTCGCGCCCCGGAAGGACGGCAGTCATTATGGAGAGAGAAATGCCCTGGCCTGATCCCGTCACCCTGCGTGGGCAGCACGCCCGTCTCGAGCCGCTGTCGAAAGAGCATCGCGAGGGGCTGGTGGAGGCCGTGAAGGACGGCGAGCTCTACACGATCTGGTACACCGCGATCCCGACGCCGGAGAACGTGGCCAAGGAGATCGACCGCCGCTTGGGCCTCCAGGCCGCAGGCTCGATGCTGCCGTTCACCGTGTTCGATGCCGGCGGCAAGATCGTCGGCCAGACCACCTATATGAACATCGATGCCGCCAACCGCCGCGTCGAGATCGGCTCGACCTGGTATGCGAAGAGCGCGCAGCGCGGGCCGCTCAACACGCAGTGCAAGATTCTGCTGCTGACCCACGCCTTCGAGACGCTGAACTGCATCGCGGTCGAATTCCGCACGCATTTCTTCAACCATCAGAGCCGCCGCGCCATCGAGCGCCTGGGCGCCAAGCAGGACGGCATTCTGCGCAGCCACCAGGTCACGCCGAACGGTACGCTGCGGGACACCGTGGTTTACAGCATCACCGCCGCCGAATGGCCGACGGTGCGGACGCATTTGAACTATCAACTCAACGACAAGCCGCGCTGAGCGGCCGAGGCACCATGGACAGATTCGATTATGTGATCGTCGGCGCGGGCTCCGCCGGCTGCGTACTGACCAGCCGGCTCAGCGAAGATCCGAACGTGAGCGTCTGCGTGCTCGAGGCGGGCCCGAGCGACTGGCATCCCTACATCCATCTGCCGGCGGGCTTCATCAAGACGTTCCACATGAAGAGCATCAACTGGGCCTACCAGCAGGAGCCGGGGCCCTACACCGGCGGGCGCAGCATCTATGCGCCGCGCGGCAAGACGCTCGGCGGCTCGTCCTCGATCAACGGCCACATCTACAATCGCGGCCAGCGGATGGATTTCGATACCTGGGCGCAGATGGGCAATCGCGGCTGGGGTTATGCCGACGTGCTGCCTTACTTCAAGCGGCTGGAAAAGCGGGTCGGCGAGGGCGAGGACACCTATCGCGGCCGCGACGGCAACCTCACCGTCACGACCATGGAGTGGCGCGATCCGCTCTGCGAAGCCTTCATGGAAGGCGCGGTCTCGCTCGGCATTCCCCGCAACCCCGATTACAATGGCGCTAAGCAGGAAGGCGTCTCCTACTGCCAGCGCACCATCGACAAGGGCCTGCGCGTCTCCGGCTCGACCGCGTTCCTCAAGCCCGCGATGAAGCGCCCGAACGTGCATGTGCACACCCACGCGCACGCGACCGAGATCATTTTTGAAGGCAAGCGCGCCGTCGGCGTGCGCTACACCAAGGGCGGCCGCGGCGGCACGCCGGTGGAAGTGCGTGCCAACAAGGAAGTGATCCTCTCCGGCGGCACCTATAATTCGCCGCAGCTGCTCCAGCTCTCCGGAATCGGCTCACCCGATCTGCTCGGCGCGCACGGCATCGCGGTGCGCCACGCGCTGCCGGTCGGCGAAGGTCTGCAGGATCATTACGCCCCGCGCACCGTAGCGCGCGTGAAGGACATCAAGACCATCAACGAGCTCCGCCGCGGCTTCTCGCTGTGGATCGAAGCGCTGAAATGGGCGACCGC
Organism: Bradyrhizobium sp. LA6.1; assembly: GCF_040547805.1. Taxonomy (NCBI): domain Bacteria; kingdom Pseudomonadati; phylum Pseudomonadota; class Alphaproteobacteria; order Hyphomicrobiales; family Nitrobacteraceae; genus Bradyrhizobium; species Bradyrhizobium sp. LA6.1. The sequence continues at coordinate 301,010 of NZ_JBEPQK010000005.1, forward strand.
GCGCCGCGGCCTGCTCTCGCTCTCGCCGACCATGGTGTATTGCTTCTGGCACTCCGGCGAGAGCGCCGACAGTTCCGACCTCCAGCTCACCTTCACGCCGGCGAGCTACAAGGAAGGCGTGCAGGGCCAGCTCGAGGACGAGCCCGGTATGACGGTCGCCTCCTGGCAGCAACGCCCGGAGAGCCGCGGCTATGTCCGCATCCGCTCATCTGATCCGTTCGCGCCGCCGATCATCCAGACCAACTATCTCGACGCCGAGCTCGACCGCCGCGTCATCGTCGGCGGCATGAAGCTCGCGCGCAGGCTTTTGAAGAGCGCGCCGCTGTCGCCCTATTACGCCTACGAGGATTTCCCGGGTCCGAACATCAACACCGACGACGAATTCCTCGCCGCCGCCACCGAACGCGGCACCACCACTTTCCACCCCGGCTGCACCTGCCGCATGGGCCCGGCGGACAGCACGTGGGCGGTGGTCGACGACCAGCTCCGCGTCCACGGGTTGGAGGGCCTCCGCGTCATCGACGCCTCCGTGATGCCGCGTATGATCTCGGCGAATCTCAACGCCTCCACCATGATGATCGCGGATCGTGCCTCGGACCTGATCCGCGGCAAGCAGCCGATGGAATCCGCGCGGATTCCGGACGCGGCGGTAGCGTAGGCACAGCTACGTAGGGTGGGTTAGCGAAGCGTAACCCACCACTTCTCTCGATGCGGAAATAAAAGAGGTGGGTTACGCTGACGCTAACCCTAACCCACCCTACGGTCCCTGAGAACGGACTGAAACATGATCGATTATGGTGAAGCCAAGTTGCTAGCAAGAAATACCGTGGCGGCCATTGCCGCAAAGGTTTGCGATGAGTTTGTTGTGCTTGATGAGTTTACCAAAGAAGTAGAGGAGGGATGGCTCTTCTTCTATGATTCGAAGGAGTTTGTTGAAACGGGCAACCCTAGTTCAACTCTCGCCGGGAATGGTCCCATACTGGTTCGTCGAAATGGAGAAGTCAGAATTCTCCCGAGCGCCAGTTCTTGGCAGGTAGCGATCAAAACCCCTGATGAAAGCTCGTAGCCCATAGGATGTGGTTCGCTTCGCTTTACCCACCCTGCGGTCGCTAATTATGAGAAGCGGCTATGTCGAACGCCAGAAAGAGATCGGGCTACACCCGGAAAGATCTGCGCGAGGTCAGCGAAAATCCGAGGCTGAAAAAAGCTGATATCGCCAAGGTCCAGCCATTCTCCGAAGTCTTCCCTGATCTCAGTGCATCTATCCGAAGGTCCCGTAGCTCGGGTGGAGCGAAGCGCAATCCGGGATAGCTGTATCGATCTGCCTGCATTCCCCGGATTTCGCTGCGCTCCGTCCGGGCTACGATCCCTGCGCATTTGGACGACGTCATTTGAGCACAGAGCACAATCGTCCTCTCACAGATGCCGAGCGCGATCTTGCGCGCTGGATGCTGGAGCATGGCACGGAAGAAGCCAGGCAATATCTGGATCAGCTCAAGCTGGCTGAGGTCACGCCTTGGAGATGTCGATGTGGATGTGCCAGCATCAACTTCCAAATCAAGGGACATGCTGAAGCGCCGCCCGGCGCTGAGATTCTCGGTGAATTCCTGCTGAACGATGGTGATCACCAAAGTGGAATATTCATCTATTCGAGTGGTGGCTTGCTGAAGGGCATCGATGTGTATGGCTTGGCAGGCGATGCGCCGTCTGTGTTACCGCGACCCGAAAACCTGTCTCCCTTCAAGCCTGGCAATCCGCTGCGCACGTGAAGGGGAAATCGGCAATGAGTATCGCGGAATGATGACCTTTGATCGTGTAATTGCTGCGCTTCGCAGCACTGGTGTGCAGGCCGAGGTGCTGAACGAAATTGATAGCCGAGCCATCGTGATCAGGGTGCTGGAGCGACTCGGTGTCGACGTGACGAGCCGCGCGCCGTGGGATCAAGCCACATCCGAAGGGAGGCAAAGGCCCGATGGTTGGGAGCTCATTCCGAAATACGTGGGGACGAACCAATGTTTGATGTTTCTGGAAGGCGCCCGATCGATTTGGAAATTTTCGTGTGGTGCGGACCTGCTTCGGGTTCTGGAGGACTGTCCGGCGCTCGAGATTTATGTCTGTGACGAGGAGGCGAGCTATCTCCTTTGCAGCAATCACCATGACTTTGTCGTGGGCTGGGGTGCAGCGCTGCCATGGGTGGCACGATGTTGAATGTGGACGAAGAAATCTTGTTGAACCAACTGGCGCAGGGGGTCGCAAGCGATTCGGAGGGGGACGCTTGGTTCAACGCGCGGAGCAAGGACGACAAACGCAGGCTGCTTCGTGGCTTAAGTAACTTCATATTGCAGGCAGGGCCGAAGCCAGACGATGTGGCAGGTGCAATTGCCGAGTCGCGGCTGAAGCGGACGCTTACTCCGTGTGTCTTGATCGCGATGCCTAACCTCAAGATTCAATTGGCGAAGCTCTCGACGCTACCAGAGTTTGAGTTGCCTCGAGTGTTTCGGCTCCTCATCAAGTTGCTCGCAGCCGCAGACAACAGGCGTCGCAGGGAACGGCCACTGGATCTCGTAAATCATTGGTGGCACCGCGACTTAAGCGACCCGGAGGTTGTGAATGAGATCAAGCGAGCCAAGGGGGCGTAGCCTCGGTTACTCGCCGCGTGTTGGGCTACGATCTTCTCAAGTTTGCCCGTCGGGCAAAACACCCCGCCACCCGTCAATCCCTCCTCGCGAAAATATTCCACTTTACCGAAATTCGGAATTGCGGCATACATCGAAACAGCCCGGCCCGAGGAAGAGGGGCGGTTCGCGAGTCGTTCGAAACGCGGGCCGGGTTGCGGTGGACGCGGCAGCGTCGGGCGCGAGAGGCTAAGGGCAGGGCGGATTGCTCTCCGTGAGCCCTGAGGCTTCGTGCGGACGAGCGGCGCTGTGTGCGTACGGCAAAACCGTGTGGTCCTGGCCGTCGCTGCTACGGTCAAGCTCTTGCGGATGCGGCATTTGCGTCAACCGGCGCGGTGTCGGCGACTTTCGCAGGGGTGAGGGAGGCCAGAACGAACTCGGCTCCCGGGAGAGCACGGCATACGCCGTCCGACCACTGCGCAGGGAAGGCCGTGTGTTTGGCTTCACCTGTATGCCGCTGTGCAGTTCTTCTGCGTGTGCTTTCGCACAGCGGACCGTGGGTGCCAGCCGGCACCCGGCCTTCCCTGCGCCCTCTTTCCTGGAGGGCGTGACGGAGACAGCAAAGCTCGGGCGAAATGCGCCGCGAGGATGCTGCGGTGTGTCTGCGCTCGCAATGACGATGTGGAGAGCGTGCGCTTTCCCTCTTTCCTCGAGCGCGGGCTCCTCGGGACATTCACCCTTAAATTGCAGGATGCGCCTTGACGTAGTAGAAACAGCAGATGCGCTTCATCTCAATACTCTGCTTCTTGATCCTCACGATCTCTCCCTGCTTTGCCCAGTCTCCCCGGGCTTCCGCAGAGGTGACGACCCTGATCAGCCAGGAACCTCTGCTCGCGGTGCTCGATCATGACAATTCATCCGCGCTTTCGCTGGTGACCCTGTTCCGGAAAGTTCACGCCGCGCAAAAGCTGCTGCAGCCGTCGGTCGCCGACGGCCCGACGCGGGCGAGCGATTTGTCTCAATTCAGTGGGACCTACGCGCAGTTCGCTGCCGTGATGTCCGCCGACATCACGCGTATCACAGCGGGACTCGGCATCGATTGGGAAAAGGAGATCCTGAAAACCTACGACCCGAAGTCGGCCAAAACGGACGCTGGCAAGACGCTGCGGCTGAATGGCAATGTTGCGCGCGTGTTTAACGAGAAATGGCTCGGTTCCAGCGACGGATTGTTCTTCCTGTCGGGTGTGGTCAATCGGATGGACCGCCGCGATTTCGATTCCGCGCATTGCGGCGAATTGCGCTTCATCTACCGGCTCGGCTACGAAGTGAGGATGAACGGCAAGACTTACGCGTCGCGCATGCCGTTCACCGTGAACATGGTGTTCAGTTACGCGGATGACGGCAGGAATTGCCAGGACGTCGCCTCGCTCTGGCGCGTCGCCGGGATCGATGCTGACGATCCGGCAGTGGTTGCCCAACGCCTGCTGCAGGGGCCGCTGGATTTTTCGCGACTCATCTTCAAGCAGATGGAGATCAATGCGCAGGTGGTGCGCTTCCCATCAGACCTCGAAAACATGGAGAACCGCAAATTCGCCGGACAGGCGATCTACTGGATGCGGATCTTCGCGCTGAGGGATGGCAAGTTTCAGCCGACACGGCTGGAAAATACGCCTGATGTGCAGGCAATCCTGAAGGATCCCGCCAAGCAGAAGCAGTTGCAGGACTATCTCGCCGGCCACATCGCCGAGATCGACAACGGCACCTTCAGGATACCGGAGAGCCTGGAGGCCGACATCGCACTGAGTTTTTCCACTGCCGGCAGCGCGCGCATGGCCAATCGTCCCTTCGATCTCGCAATCGGCAGCGAGCAGGCGGCACGGATCGTCGCGGCGGCGGGTGTCCCCGGGAGGTCACCAAAATTCGTGCAATCCGGCGCGGGTCTGCTCGAACGCCTGAACACGTCGTCCTGCATGGGCTGCCATCAATCATCCTCGACCGCCGGATTCCATCTTCTCGGCGTGGACCGGTTCGATTTCGGCCGCGACGCGGACGCGATCAGGAGCGCGCTTGACGGTAACCAGTTGCAATTGCCGTTCTCGCCCCATGTCTACGCGGAACTTGTTCGCCGCAAGGACTATGTCGAGCGGGTTTCGCTCGGTCAGGCGCCGAACAGTTTTCGCCCGCATCCTTCGGCGCCCCCGGCGGCCTGGGAAAGCGGAAATCCGGCCTATGTTGTCGCCGGTGACAACATGCCGTGCCCTTTGAATGCGGATCTGGCGCAGGCCGCGAAATGGAGCTGCAATGCCACGCGTAACCTCACTTGTCAGGCGTTGGTGACGAACGCTGCGACTTCCTCCAATCTCGGCCAATGCGTGCCCGCGGCACAGAATGTCGCCGCGGGTTTGAGCTGCCGCTCAAACGTCATCGAGGACTCCACAGCGAAGACCGCCGCCAACAACCCGCTCGGCTTCAACCTGCGCGCGTTCAGCGACCGCGTCAGCAAGGAAGAACTCGTCTACAAGCTGTCGGAAGGAAAATTGAGCGGCTACGGCTACAACTGCCGTCCAACGAAGATCGGCGTGCCGCTGGGCCGCGTCACGCGTCCCTGCAAGCCCGAGGAGGCGTCGCTGGCGGTGATCCGGCCGGGCAGCGTGCCCGAGGAAATCTGCGCGATCGTCGGAGGCAAGGGCTTTGAGCAGATGGCCAAGGGATATTTCGACAGCGGCATTTTCGCCGCTGGCGTCGGCCGCGGCCTCCTGAACACATGCTCGCCGTCGCGGTTTTGCCGCGAGGACTATATTTGCCAGCAGATGCCGGATTTTGTCACGAGTGCAAGGTTCAACGTCAGTGCCCCGGCGTTGAATAACTTGAGAAGCCGAAAGATCGGGTTCTGTACCCCAACCTATTTCGTTTATCAGCTCCGCCTTGACGGTCATCCGAATCCGAGATGACGCGGGGAAGCGCGGCCCAGAGTAGCGGTAGGAATTGCGGTCAGGTTGTCTCTGCGCGCTTGCAGATCAAACCTCCCTCCGGCTCAAAAACGCCAGCCGCTCGAACAGGTGCACGTCCTGCTCGTTCTTGAGCAGCGCGCCGTGCAGCGGCGGGATCAGCTTGCGCGGGTCGCGTTCGCGCAGTTGCTCGACGCTCATGTCCTCGTTGAGCAGCAGCTTGAGCCAGTCGAGCAGCTCGGAGGTTGAGGGCTTCTTCTTCAGACCGGGCACCTCGCGCACTTCGAAGAAGATGCGCAGCGCTTCCTCGACCAGGCGCTTCTTGATGCCGGGGAAGTGGACGTCGACGATGCGGCCCATCGTGTCGGCGTCGGGAAACTTGATGTAGTGGAAGAAGCAGCGGCGCAGGAAGGCGTCCGGCAGCTCCTTCTCGTTGTTGGAGGTGATCATCATGATCGGGCGCTGCTTCGCCTTGATCGTCTCGCCGGTCTCGTAGACATGGAATTCCATGCGGTCGAGCTCGAGCAAGAGGTCGTTCGGGAATTCGATGTCGGCCTTGTCGATCTCGTCGATCAAGAGCACCGGGCGCTGCTCGGCGGTGAAGGCGTCCCACAGCTTGCCGCGCTTGATGTAGTTCCTGATGTCGGAGACGCGGGCATCGCCGAGCTGGCTGTCGCGCAGGCGCGACACTGCATCGTATTCGTAGAGGCCCTGCTGCGCCTTGGTGGTGGACTTGATGTGCCAGGTCAAAAGCGGCGCGTTCAGCGCCTTCGCCACTTCCTCCGCCAGCACGGTCTTGCCGGTGCCGGGCTCGCCCTTGATGAGCAGCGGGCGCTCCAGCACGATCGAGGCATTGACGGCGACCTTGAGATCGTCGGTCGCAACATAGTCCTTGGTGCCGGTAAATTTCATCGCGCGTCCTTGTTGGTCGTCGGCCGGGCATCGCCCTGGTCCAACAAACGGAACGGCCGCTCATGGCGGCCGTTCCTGGTTCGGTCAGGCTTTCAGACCCGTTTTATCAGCGAAAGGATGACGAGCACAATCACCGCGCCGATGGTGGCATCCACGATGGCGCCGACCGTGCCGGTGGCCAGCGCAATATGCAGTTGCGGCAGCACCCAGCTCGCAACCAGCGCGCCGATGATGCCGACGACCATGTTGCCGATCAGGCCAAATCCCGCCCCATGGACAATCTTGCCGGCAAGCCAGCCGGCGATCGCGCCAATGATGAGCGCTGCGAGAATTCCCATTGCAAACGTCCCCAAAACAACCCCGTGAGACGGTCAATTCTAGAGCAAAAAGCCGACCGGTCCAGCGTCCCGCGGCGGGCTCGGCCCCTTGACGTTCGCCCCCCGACGGGCAATCTGTCACCCATGTTCCTGCAATTCTTCACTTCTCTGCGCGATGCGCAGGTCCCCGTGACGCTGCGCGAATACCTCACGCTGATGGAGGCGCTCGACGCTGATCTGTCGGACTACTCGGTCGAGAATTTCTACTATCTGTCGCGCACCTCGCTGGTGAAGGACGAGCGCAACCTCGACAAGTTCGACCGCGTCTTCGGCACGGTGTTCAAGGGGCTGGAAAGCCTGCTCGACGCCATGGAGAAGGCGGAGATCCCCGAGGAGTGGCTGAAGAAGCTCGCCGAAAAATACCTCAGCGAGGAGGAGAAGAAGCAGATCGAGGCGATGGGCTGGGACAAGCTCATGGAGACGCTGAAGAAGCGGCTCGAGGAGCAGAAGGGCCGGCACCAGGGCGGCTCGAAGTGGATCGGCACCGCGGGCACCTCGCCGTTCGGCGCCCACGGCTACAATCCCGAAGGCGTCCGCATCGGCCAGGAGAAGAACCGCAACAACCGTGCCGTGAAGGTGTGGGACAAGCGCGAGTTCAAGGATCTCGACGGCAATGTCGAGCTCGGCATCCGCAACATCAAGGTGGCGCTGCGGCGCCTGCGCAAATTCGCGCGCACCGGCGCGCCTGATGAGCTCGATCTCGACACCACGATCCGCGAGACCGCCAATCACGGCTATCTCGACGTGCACATGCGGCCCGAGCGGCGCAATGCGGTGAAGCTGCTGGTGTTCTTCGACATCGGCGGCTCGATGGATTCGCATATTGAGCAGGTCGAGGAGCTGTTCTCGGCGGCGAAGAGCGAGTTCAAGCACATGGAGTATTTCTACTTCCACAACTGCCTCTACGAAGGCGTGTGGAAGCAGAACAAGCGCCGCTTTACCGACCGCACGCCGACCTGGGATGTGCTGCACAAATACCCGCACGACTACAAGGTCGTGTTCGTCGGCGACGCATCGATGTCGCCTTACGAGATCATGGTGCCCGGCGGCTCGGTCGAGCATGTCAACGAGGAGCCCGGCTCGGTCTGGCTCGACCGCATCATCCGCACCTATCCGCATACGGTGTGGCTCAATCCGGTGCAGCAGAAGCACTGGGACTATTCGGAATCGACCACCATCATCAAACGCATCTTTGCCAACCGCATGTACCCGATCACGATCGAGGGGCTCGAGGGTGCGATGAAGGAATTGACGCACTAGCTGTACGCGCCGTCAGTCCGGACGGCCGCGCAGAGGCCGACAAGAGGGAGAACCACATGCCCCAGACCATCACCCGCGGCATCAAGGCGCTGATCGACGAGGCCAATGCCGAGATCGAGACGCTCAACGCCAAGGAGGCCATCGAGATCTCCAAGAACGGCGATGTCGTCATCGTCGACATCCGCGACCCCCGCGAGATCGAGCGCGACGGCCGCATCCCCGGCGCGTTCGCCTGCACCCGCGGCATGCTCGAATTCTGGATCGATCCGCAGAGCCCCTACGCAAAACCGATCTTCCAGGAAGACAAGAAATTCGTCTTCCATTGCGCCGGCGGCATGCGCTCCGCGCTCGCGGCGAAGACCGCCAAGGACATGGGCCTGAAGCCCGTCGCCCACATCGCCGGCGGCTACGCCGCCTGGCGCGATGCCGGCGGTCCGGTGGAGCAGTGGGAGCCGAAGAAGAAGGGGTGAGAAGTGCTGCGCTGTCGCGTCAATCTCCGCTGTCATTCCCCGCGAAGTGGGGAATCCAGTCCGCCGCAGCGTCTCGACTCAATCACAACCGCCTCTGGAATACTGGATCGCCCGGTCAAGCCGGGCGTTGACAGCGGAGTTTGATGCGCATTGCTTCAACTTCGGAATGACAAGAAAGACCTCGCATGACCGTCACCGACCCCCTCGTCTCCACCGAATGGCTCGCCGCCCACATTGGCGACGCCAACGTCAAGATCCTCGACGCCAGCTTCAAGCTGCCGGGCGTGCTGCCGCTGCCGAAGGACGACTATCTCGCCGCGCATCTGCCGGGCGCCGTGTTCTTCGACGTCGACGCGGTGTCGGATCATTCCAACCCGCTGCCGCACATGTATCCGAGCGCCGAGCAGTTCGGCCGTGACGCAGGCCAACTCGGCATCTCCAATGCCGACACCGTCGTCCTCTACGATGCCGGCGGATGGGTCGCTGCGCCCCGCGCCTGGTGGATGTTCCTGGCCTTCGGCCACAGCAATGTACGCATTCTCAATGGCGGGTTGAAGAAGTGGCGCGCCGAGGGGCATCCGGTCGAGAGCGGCGAGGTAAAGCCGAAGCCCGCGACGTTTAGGGCGAGCTACGACTCAAAACGCGTGCGCAGCATGCAGCAGCTGATCGCCAACGTCGAAAGCAGCGCAGAGCAGGTGATCGACGCACGCGCCGCCGACCGCTTCGAGGGCCGCGCGCCTGAGCCGCGCGCGGGCATCCGCTCGGGCCACATCCCCGGCGCGCGCAATGTGCCCTACAATCAGCTGTTCGATGCCGCGACCGGCGAGATGAAGCCGCTCGACGATCTCCGCGCCGCCTTCGCGAACGCCGGCGTCAGGCTCGATGCGCTGATCGTGACGAGCTGCGGTTCGGGCGTGTCCGCCGGCGTGTTGACGCTCGCACTCTATCGCCTCGGCATCACCGACACCGCGCTCTATGACGGCTCGTGGTCGGAGTGGGGCCAGGCCGGCGGCCCGCCGGTCGCGACCGGGCCGGCGTAGCCTTACTGGCGCGTGCGCGTGGCCGTTGTCGCCAGCATCTGCTGCTGGCCGAACGGATCATAGCTCTGCCGCAACTGCTGGGGCGGAGGACGCTGCACCATGCGGTGCCGCTTCTTCGCCTTCGCCTGGCGCTTGGCCGCCTTGCTGTCCGGGGCGCTGCTGTCCGCCTTCGCGTCTCCCTTGGTGTCCCCCTTGGCCTTCGCCGGCGCATCCTTCAAGGCCGGCGCCGCCGGATCGTTCAGCGCGGCCACCTTGGCCGGGGCAATGTCGGGCGCCGGGGAGGCGAGGGCCGCACCGGGATCGGGATCGGCCGGCGCCGGTTCGCTGGCGGTCACGGCAGGCGTGGGCTCGGGGATCGATGCCGTTGTGTCGGCCGGGGTGAGTGTGTCGGCAGGAGCCGGCGCGATGGCTTCCGTCGTGGCCTCGGCCTGCACCGGCTCGGTGGCCGGAGGCGCGGCCTCGGTGACCTGCGGCGGCACGTTAGCCTCGGTCGTCAGGGCGGCCACCTGTTCGGGCTCGTTCACCGGCAAGCCGATGGTCGGCACCCGGTCGCGCAGCGATGGCGCGGGCTCGGCGGCCGCCTCCGGCTCGGCGCGGAGCGCCGCTAGCACCGGCTGGGCCGGCTCTGGGCTTTGCGCAAACACCTTTTCCTGCGGGCCGTTCCGCCAGGAGGGGTTGCTGACATACTGCTCGTGGGTGGCCCGCAGCAGCGCGGCGGCACCTAGGCCGAACACCAGGATGGAGGTTGACAGCAGGATCGCGGCAAACAGGAAGCGAAAGCCGGGAAGCATCGGACGGGTTACGAATTTCCGCCCCGGCGGGTGGCGGCCGGGACCCAAGAGCCATCTGAACGCGGTGACGGTACTGATTGCCGTTCGCCACGCCGGGACAGAAGCTCAAAGCGGAGGCGAATCAGGCTGATTCGAACATATCGCAACGCCTCCGCGCCGTTCCCTTAAATTCGGGGCTAGAGACTCCGGCAATCTACGGCCGGATGCGATTTCCGCCCCGTGATGCAACGGGGCAACTGTGTGTACCTGCATCACAAATCGCTAACTCAGGCACAAATCAGCCTGTAATGTCTTGAATGTGCCGCTATCTTCGGTCATCTGGCCGTTAACGGTCCGGATGGGCTCGGGGACTATACAAGAGCGATGATGATCAAACATTTTCTGACGATATGCGCTGCCGCAACAGTCGCTGCGGCGGGAACCTCGCTCGCACAGGCTCAGAGCTATCCGGTCCAGCAGGCGCCGAGCTATGGCGCGCCGGCCGAATATCGCCCCGGCGACCGCACGCCGAATTTCGACTCGCTGGACGACGAAGACGACGCGATGCCGCAGGCGTCGCTGCCGCCGCCCGGTCCGGCCGACGATCCGCGTTACGGCCGCCCGGCTGGCCCTCCGCCGGTCTATTCCGCCGCCCCGCCGCAGGGGCCGGTGATGTCGCCCGATGATCCGCGCTATGGCCGTCCGGCTGGCGCTCCGCCGGTCTATTCGGCGGCGCCGCCGCAGGGTCCCGTGATGTCGCCCGACGATCCCCGCTACGGCCGCCCCGCCGGCCCGCCCGCGGTGATCTATGCCGATCGCCCGGGTCAGGCACCCGGCAGGGACGGCCTGCGTCCGCCGGAGGCCGTCGGTGGTCCCGCCGCGACCGGAACGGTTCAGTCCGGCCAGCCGCCCGTGGGCAACGATGGCCGGCCGATGGCGATCGCTTCGCTGCCGCCCGAGGAGCAGCCCGACGCTGCCCCGGCGCAGTTGGCGCCGAACCTGCGCCGCCAGGAAGTCTCGCTGGCGACCAAGGAGCCGGCTGGAACGCTCATTGTCGATACCCCGAACACCTACCTCTACTACGTGCTCGGAGGCGGCCGTGCGATCCGCTACGGCGTCCGCGTCGGCCGCGATGGCTTCACCTGGACCGGCGTGCAGAAGATCACCCGCAAGGCCGAGTGGCCGGATTGGCATCCGCCGACCGAGATGATCGAGCGTCAGCCCTATCTGCCGCGCTTCATGGCCGGCGGCCCCGGCAATCCGCTCGGCGCACGCGCGATGTATCTCGGCTCGACCGTCTACCGCATCCACGGCACCAACCAGCCTTCGACCATCGGCAAGTTCGTGTCGTCGGGCTGCATCGGCATGCTGAACGAGGACGTCTCCGACCTGTTCGACCGCGTCAAGGTCGGCACCCGCGTGGTGGTGATGCCGGGTGGCCCGCCGCCGGGAACGGCGACCGCCTCCGCTGCGCCGACGTCGGGCGCTGCCGGTCCGGCTCCGATGGCCGCCCAAGCCGGCCCCGTCCCGGGCACCCAGCCGACGGTGGTGCCGCCGCTGCCCGCGCCGGTCACCGTGCGCTAAGCGCTTCGAAACAGCTCAAATCGCGAAGGGCGTGCCGTCGGCACGCCCTTTTCGTTTCAGGCCAGCTTGCGCGGCAGCTCGCGACCCCCGGTGAAGGCGTCGATCGCCTCGACCATCTGCCCGTAATGGATGCGCAAGCCGTCCTCGGTGGCGTAGCCGAGATGCGGCGTCAGCACGAGATTGTCGAGCTTGCGGAAGGGATGGTCGACCGGCAGCGGCTCGACCGAGAACACGTCGATGCCGGCGCCCGCGATCTTCCGCTGCTGCAAGGCCTCCAGCAGCGCCTGCTCGTCCACGATCGGACCGCGCGCGGTGTTGACGAGGAAGGCCGTCGGCTTCATCCGCGCGAGATCGGCAGCTCCGACCAGTCCGCGCGAGCGATCGCTCAGCACCACATGGATGGTGACGATATCGGCCTTGGCGAACAGCTCCTCCTTGGTGGCGTAGCCGACGCCGGCCGCCGCGCACTTCTCCGGCGTGAGGTTCGGGCTCCAGGCGATCACGTTCATGCCGAACGCTTTCGCGATACCCGCCATCTTGCTGCCGAGCTTGCCGAGCCCGACGACGCCGAGCGTCAGTCCCTCGATCTCGACACCGGCAAAGGTCTGCCAGGGCTCGCCGGCATGCATGCGCGCGTTCTCGCGGCCGATGCCGCGGGTCAGTTCGAGGATCAGGCCCATGGTCAGCGGCGCGGTCGGATCGCGGGAGTATTGCGTGCCGCTGATGGCAACGCCTTGCGCCTTCGCAGCCTCCATGTCGATCGAGGCGTTGCGCATGCCGGAGGTCAAAAGCAGCTTCAGCTTCGGCAGCGACGTGAACAGGCTCTTGGGGAACGCCGTGCGCTCGCGCATCGCGCAGATGATCTCGAAATCGGCCAGCGCGCTCGCCGCGGCCTGCTCCGAGGCAAAGGGATGGCTGAACACGGTGACGTCGACGCGGTCGGACAGTTTTTGCCAGTCGGCGACGTCGAGGGCGAGGTTGAAATAGTCGTCGAGAATTGCACAGCGCAGCCGCGTCATCAGCTTTCATCCATGGCGAGAGGTGACGGCGCCAGGCGGGGAGCGCCATCGTCGGAACCTGGCCATGGTTGCGCGCAATCACGCCTGCGCGCAAGCAGCTGACGTGTTCAAAAATCCGATAGGAGATCCGATAGGGGAGAAGGGTTCAGAGGTCGCGGGGCTTGAGGCGGAACGGCGTATCCATGCCGTGCTTGGCGCGCCAGGCGGGACCGGGACCACGCATGTAGTGCAGCTCGGGGCGGTAAGGGTTGAAAGCGGTGGCGAAGAAGCGCTTCCAGAAACCCTTGATCTCCGTGACGAGTCCGGAAGCGCTACCGGCTCGTGCCGGTACGGCTATGGAATTGGTCTCGATCAGAGCCATGATGCGGCCTCGCTGTTCTCCCCGTCGCTTCTGCCGCGGGTGGCGTCTTTTTCGGCGCCATGACGAGCTTTGGCCCACTTTATTAAAAAATGGTTTCAATTGTCCGGATCGGCGGCCGGATGGTGTCCATTCCGTATTGATCCGTGGTGAACGGAGGGAAAACATTGCCCTTTGGGGGCGGGATCGTTACATCGGCGGCAAGCAAATTTCCTCAAATCGAAGGTTTCACGGGACCGATGGCGCGCCAGTTCATCTATTTCATGCAGGGCCTGACCAAGAGCTACCCGACCCGGAAGGTGCTCGATAACATTCATCTGTCGTTCTACCCGGACGCCAAGATCGGCGTGCTCGGCGTCAACGGCTCGGGCAAGTCGACGCTGCTCAAGATCATGGCCGGCCTCGACAAGGAGTATAACGGCGAGGCCTGGGTCGCCCAGGGCGCCCGCGTCGGCTATCTCGAGCAGGAACCGCATCTCGATCCGGCGCTCTCCGCGCGCGAGAACGTCATGCTGGGTGTCGCCAAGCAGAAGGCCATCCTCGATCGCTACAACGAGCTGGCGATGAACTATTCGGAAGAAACCGCCGACGAGATGACCAAGCTGCAGGACGAGATCGAGGCCCAGGGCCTCTGGGATCTCGACAGCAAGGTCGACCAGGCGATGGACGCACTGCGCTGTCCGCCCGACGATGCCGATGTGACAAAACTCTCGGGCGGTGAGCGTCGCCGCGTCGCGTTGTGCAAACTGCTGCTCGACCAGCCGGAATTGTTGCTGCTCGACGAACCGACCAACCACCTCGACGCCGAGTCGGTGTCGTGGCTCGAAGGTCATCTGCGCAACTATCCCGGCGCGATCCTGATCGTCACCCACGACCGCTACTTCCTCGACAACGTCACGAGCTGGATTCTCGAGCTCGACCGCGGCAAGGGCATTCCCTACGAGGGCAACTACTCGTCCTGGCTGGTGCAGAAGCAGAAGCGGCTCGAGCAGGAAGGCCGTGAAGACGCTGCGCATCAGAAGACGATCGCGCGCGAGCAGGAATGGGTCGCGTCCTCGCCGAAGGCGCGCCAGGCCAAATCCAAGGCGCGCTACCAGCGCTACGAGGATCTGATCAAGCAGGCGAGCGAGAAGCAGACCCAGACCGCGCAGATCATCATCCCCGTCGCCGAGCGGCTCGGCGCCAACGTGGTCGATTTCGAAACGCTCAGCAAAGGCTATGGCGATCGCCTGCTGATCGACGATCTTACCTTCAAGCTGCCGCCAGGCGGCATCGTCGGCGTGATCGGCGCCAACGGCGCCGGCAAGACCACGCTGTTCAAGATGATCACCAAGCAGGAAACGCCGGACAAGGGCACCATCACGGTCGGCGAGACCGTGCATCTCGGTTATGTCGACCAGTCGCGCGACGCGCTCGACGGCAACAAGAACGTGTGGGAGGAGATCTCCGGCGGCAACGAGCTGATCCTGCTCGGCAAGAAGGAAGTGAACTCGCGCGGCTATTGCTCGTCGTTCAACTTCAAGGGTGCCGACCAGCAGAAGAAGGTCGGTGCGCTCTCCGGCGGTGAGCGCAACCGCGTGCATCTCGCCAAGATGCTGAAGTCCGGCGCCAACGTCCTGCTGCTCGACGAACCGACCAACGATCTCGACGTCGACACGCTGCGCGCGCTCGAAGAGGCGCTGGAGGATTTTGCCGGCTGCGCCGTCATCATCAGCCATGACCGCTGGTTCCTCGACCGCATCGCGACCCACATCCTGGCCTTCGAAGGCGACAGCCACGTCGAATGGTTCGAAGGCAACTTCCAGGACTACGAGAAGGACAAGATGCGCCGCCTCGGCCAGGACAGCATCATTCCGCACCGCGTGAAGTACAAGAAGCTGACGCGGTGATGAGGGCATGATGCGGCGGGCGCTCATAGCTGCGGTGATCACGATCATCTGCGGCCTGTCGCCCGCCCGCGCTGCCGACGCCGCCTTCACGCAGTTCATCGCCTCGCTCTGGCCGGAGGCGCAGGCCGCCGGCGTGTCGCGCGCGACATTCGATGAGCAGACGCGCGGGCTCGAGCCTGATTACAAGCTGCCCGACCTGATCCTGCCCGGACGGCCCGCGACCGGCGCACCGTCGCAGGCCGAGTTCGTGCAGGTGCCGGCCGACTACGTCAAGGAAGCCTCGATCGCGCGGCTTGCGGGCGAGGGGCAGCGGCTGCTGCAAAAATATCGCCCGGCGCTGAGCGAGATCGAGAAGAAATCCGGCGTGCCGGCCACCATCATGCTCGCGATCTGGGGCCGCGAGACCGATTACGGCCGCTACACGCTGCCTTACGATCTCGTGCGCGTGCTGGCGACGCAGGCCTATGTCGGGCGACGCAAGGACACCTATCGGAATGAGTTCATCCTGTCGCTGAAGATCCTCGGCGAGGGCGTGGTGACGCGCAAGGACATGCGCTCGTCCTGGGCGGGTGCCACCGGGCTCACGCAATTCCTGCCGTCCGAATATTACAAGCACGGTGTCGACTTCGACGGCGACGGCCGCATCGACATCTGGCATTCGGTGCCGGATGCGCTGGCCTCGGCCGCGCAGCAGCTCGTCAACAAGGGCTGGCAGAGCGGTGTGCGCTGGGCTTACGAGGTGCAGGCGCCGGCCAAGGTCGATTGCACCAGCGGCGTGCCCGAGGTGACGAAGCCGATCGGCCAGTGGCTGCGCGAAGGTTTTGTGCCGGTGCGTGGCGAGAAGCTGAGCGCTGCCGAGCAGGCGCAGCCGGCCTCACTGCTGCAGCCGGAAGGCATTTACGGCCCGTCGTTCCTGACGACGAAGAACTACTTCGTCATCAAGGAGTACAATTTCTCCGACCTCTACGTGCTGTTCGTCGGCCATCTCGGCGACCGCATGACGAGCCCGCTGCCGTTCGCGACACAATGGGCGGCCTCCAAGCAGTTGCGCACCAAGGACGTCGAGACCATGCAGCGCGGGCTCACGCGCGTCGGGCTCTACAAGGACAAGATCGACGGCAAGGCCGGGATGCAGACGCGCGCGGCGCTCGGCGCCTACCAGAAGTCGGCAGGCCTCAAGGTCGATTGCTGGCCGAGCGAAGAGGTGCTGCGCTCGATCCAGGCGGCGCGGTAAACGGCCTTAACTCTTCGCCAAAGAAAAAAGCCCGGCCGAGGTGCTCGGCCGGGCTTCGATCGCGGCGCGGATGCGCCATGCGATCGGATCTTGCGATCAGATCAGTAGCAAACGCGAACCGGGCGGATGACCCAGCCGTAACCGTCCCAATAGCGCTGGCGCTGCCAGTAGCAGGGCGCGGGCGGCGGGGGCTCGGCAATGTAGACCGGTCCGCCATAGGCGGGACGGCTCGACGCGATGGCGCCGCCGACGATGGCGCCACCGATCAGGCCGGCTGCGATGCCGGCGCCGACGCCGTCATGGGCCTTCGCGGACGGAGTGGCGGTCACCAGCGAACCGGCGATCGTCGCAACCGTGAGGGCGGCAACAAAAGTCTTCTTCATGCTCTTGGCTCTCCTGGGAGATGGACGTCCCTTGTTAGGAGCGCCCGGGTTTCAAAGGTTCACGCACACTCTGATGAAATCGACCGTGCAGCTAGGAAGCGCGCAATTGGTCAATCCACGGTAAACGCGCACGGAGCTGTGACGAGAAAAAGCGGTCTTTTTCGGGCCCGGAGATGAACGGCGCGTGCGTAATCAACCGGTTCAACGCGCCTCAGCCACAGACTCTGACGCGGCGGGTGCGCCAGGCGTAGCCATCCCAGAAGCGCTGCCTCTGCCAGACGCAGCCGTCACCGTAATAGTCGTCGGCGACATAGCCGGGACCCGGCGCGTAGTAGCGGGGCGGGTAATAGCCGGGGCCATAGGAATAGCCCGGGCCGGGTCCGTAATAATACGGGGAAGCCAGCGCGCCACCGACAATGGCGCCACCGATGATCCCGGCGGCCACGCCGGCGGCGACACCACGCTGCGCGTGGGCCGGTGTTCCGGCCGTGAGGGCCAGGGTGGCGACGGCGGCGACCGTCAGTAAGAACTTCTTCATTGGCGTGACCTTTCGCACAAACAGGCGGGAACCCTTTGGGGGCTAAAGTTCCATACTTCGTTTGAATGATCAATGAACGGCACCTTTGCCGGGGGCGACCAATTAATGGATCGCAGGTCCGCGAGGGAGACAACGATGGGAAACGCGATGATGAATACTCTGATCGCTGCCGGGGTCATTTTCGCGATTGGCTATGGTTGGTTCACCCATCTCCAGAACCGCGGACGGCGCTCGCGCGCGGGGGCCGGCAGTGACGGAAGGAGTAGCGGCGACGGCTATTCAGGGGCCAGCGACGGCTTCTCGCTGGGGAGCTGGTTTTCCAGCGACAGCTCTGGGAGCTCGAGCGACAGCTGTTCCAGCAGCGATAGCGGTAGCAGTGGCGGGGATTGCGGAGGTGGCGGCGATGGTGGTGGAGGCGGTGGCGGTGACTAGGTCCGCCAAGATCTTGATCCAGCACAATTCCCTATTTTAGAGCCGTTCTAGGCTGTTTCCGGGCCAGTTTGGAATAGCTTCAAATACCGGTTTTTCCCTTTGCATCCGGACGGCCCCTTAAATATCGATGATGACGCATCACCGAAGGGCCTGCCGCTTCCATGATCGTTTGTTCCTGTAACGTGCTGAGCGATGACGACATCCGCGCCGCGGTCGCCGAGTCCGACGACGCCGTGCGTCATGCCAAGCAGGTCTATGGATGCCTCGGCTGTAGCGCCGAATGCGGCCGTTGCGCCCGTACCATCAAGACCATCATCGACGAAACGCTTGGCCCCTGCGCCAAGTCCTGCTGCTCGGGCTGCCCGCACAGCCACACCGTGGCCGCCAATGACGAGACGGCCGAGCTCACCCGGTTCGCCCTCGCGGCCTGCTGAAAACTTCCGCAATTTCGGCTGAGCTTTTCCCCGGCTGCGTCCCCGTGGCCGGTTGCTCTCGTCCTTAAACTGATTTAGAAGCGTTCTAAAGTCGGTTAGGGCCGATTTGGACGCAAGATTTGGAGTGCATCATGCAGGGCGACGCAAAAGTCATCGACTATCTCAACAAGGCGCTGCGCCACGAGCTGACTGCAATCAACCAATACTGGCTGCACTACCGCTTCCTCGACAATTGGGGCCTGCGGGACATGGCCAAGGTCTGGCGCAAGGAGTCCATCGAAGAGATGGAGCACGCCGACAAGCTCACCGAGCGGATCCTGTTCTTCGACGGCTTCCCGAACATGCAGGTGCTCGATCCCCTGCGCATCGGCCAGAACGTCAAGGAGATCATCGAGTGCGATCTCGCCGCCGAGATGAGCGCGCGGGCGCTCTACCAGGAGGCCGCCGGCTATTGCAACGGCGCCAAGGACTACGTCACGCGTGACCTGTTCGAGAAGCTGATGAGCGACGAGGAACACCATATCGATTTCCTCGAAACCCAGCTCGACCTGATCGGCCGCATCGGTCTCGAACTCTATACACAGAAGCACGTCGGTGGGCTCGAGGGCGAGGGGCACTAGGCTCCGGCGTTAGCCGCATACTCGGTGTCGTCCCCGCGAACGCGGGGACCCATAACCACAGGGAGTAATTGCGGCGCGAGCTGGTAACTCCGAGTCTTCGCCAAACCACTTCCTGTGGCTATGGGTCCCGGATCTGCGCTTCGCTTGTCCGGGACGACACTGTGGTTGGGGCCAGAGCTACAACTGCGTCTTGTAGCGCTCTTCCACGATCTCCTGGCTCTCCGGTTCCCCCAGGCCCGTCTGGTCGTGAATGACCTGGCCGATGCTGGGCATCACCGAGCGCTGCACCTTCTCCGGTGACCACAGCTTCGAGCGCATCAGCGCCTTGCCGCAGTGGAAATAGACTTCGCTGACCGCGACGTTCAGGACCGCGCGCGGCGGCTTGCCGAATTCCACCATCGATGCAAGCAGATCCGGATCGGCCGAGAGCGTGCCGCGTCCGCCGACGCGCAGCGTCTCGTCGATGCCGGGGACGAAGAACAGCAGATGCACGAAGCCCGAGCCTTCGACGACGTTGCGAAAACTGTCGATCCGGTTGTTGCCGGCACGGTCGGGCATCAGCACCCGATTAGGGCCGGCGACATGGACGAAGCCAACCCCTCCGCCGCGCGGCGATGCATCGACGCTGCCGTCGACGCCTGACGTAGCGAGCACGCAGAACGGCGACATCTCGATGAATTTCTTCGCATGCGCATCGATCGCGAGACGCGCCTTTGCGATCACGCGTGGGCTCGGCTTGGCATAGATGGTGGCGAGGTCTTCGGCGCAGAGATCGGTCACGAAGGTCTCCCTGATTGAGGGGCACAGGATAGCATTCTCCGGCTCGACCGCTATCCCCGAAATAGCAGGTGCGGCCCGGTGTAGCCACGGCATGACGCAGGTGGCGTAGACCAGAAATTTCGCTTATAACGGGTGTCGTATTTTGTTGCTTTTCAAGCGAGGAATTCGTCATGGCCTCAACGCAGGCAATGCGGGTCGCGGGCGATCGGCCGCGCCGTCGCAAGCATGTCCCGGGACAATTGATCGTTCGGTTGAAGCCGGCCGCTGTCCGGCAGATCGCGGCAGCCTCGCTTCAGGCGACCACGTCACGCGCGCTGATGGCTGCAATGCCCGACGACGTCAGAGGTCCGATCGATTTCCTGCGCGACAATTTCGGGCTTCAGTCGATGAAGCCGCTGTTCGTGGTCGGCGACGATGAGGCACCCGCGCAGCCCCAGGCGATGGCTTTGGCCGCGGTTCATCGCTCGATAGCACGCTCCGCAACGGCGCCGGCGCGGGAGGCGCTGGCCGGATTTCAGATCGTGCAGTTGAAGGACGGGAAGGTAGATGCAGGCCTCCTGAAGCGCCTGCGTGCCTCCAGGGCGGTGGATCTGGTCGAGCCCGTTCCCAACCGGTGGCTCAGTGCCGCCGCCGATCCCATGAAGATCAGGCAGTGGGGGCTTCGCGCCATCAGATGGTTCGATCGACCGCGGCCAGGTGCGGGGCGGGTTCATGTCGCTGTGCTCGATAGCGGTGTCGATGTCGGACATCCCGATCTCGTAGACGCGATCGAGGACTACAGGCACGACGGCAACGGACCGCGTGATTTTCTCGGTCATGGCACCCATGTCAGCGGCACGATCGCGGCCGTGGTCAATAACTCGGCCGGTATCGCAGGCCTGGCCAATTGCCGGTTGCACTGCTGGAAGGTGTTCGACGATCCTAAGCGCGCAGGCGACGACGAGAATTTCAACTTCGATTTCTACAGCAAGGCACTCGCGGCCGCGCTCGATTCCAACATCAAGGTCATCAACCTCAGCATTGGCGGCGAGGACCATTCAAAGACGGAAGCGACGGCCTTCGCCGAACTGATCGAAGCCGGCGTCGTCATCTCCACCGCGATGGGAAACGAGTTCGAGGACGGCAATCCGAAGGAATACCCGGCGGGCTACGCGGACACGATCGGAGTTGGCGCCGTCGACGAGTCCCATCGGCGTGCCTCGTTCTCCAATACGGGGAAGCACATCAAGCTGGTCGCGCCGGGCGTCAACATCCTGTCGACGGTGCCCCGGGTGAAGGCAAGCTTCGCCGACCATACCAGCTACGATTCCTGGCCCGGGACGTCGATGGCAACACCGCATGTGACGGGCGCTGCTGCACTCGTCTACATCAGCAAGACGAAATCCAGGACGGCCGGGCTTGCGGTCGCGAGCCGCCTGATCGCGACTGCGACCAAATTGCCGGCGATGCGAGGCAAGGATTTTACGCCGGAATACGGCGCCGGCCTGCTGGATGTTGCCGCTGCACTCGGCCGCGTGAAACCGGCGAGGAAATCGGGCAGGAAGGCTGCCAAGAAAACTGCCAAGAAAACTACAAAGGCGAAGCCGGCGAGAAAGGGACGAAAATAGATTCCGCGGCCTTGATCGGGCGCCGGGAGCGGCTAGCTTCTCAACATGTCGGTGCAATTCAAATTCCACGACCATGTCGATCAGCGCCGGCGGCGCAAGATCATCAAGACGCTCGGCGATGCCGGTTATGCCGCCGAGAGCCTGTTTCCGGGACAGAAGCGGCAAAACCTGGCGGCGATCTTCACCGTCGCCGAGGCCGACGCCAAATCCGTTCGTGCCGCGCTCGACGATTTCGGCGATGACATCGAATATGTCGAGGCCTCGCCCAGGCGAGACCTCAAGGCCTGAGCGGCCTACACCGCATCGGCCGGCACGAAGCAACTGATGATGATCGCGCCGCGGTGGTGGACGTACCACACCACGGCCTGGCCGACCGGATTGCCGCGATCGCGGATGATGGCGCGCTCGGGCACCTCCATCCACTGTCCCTCGATCGGTACCCAATAGGTGCCGCCTCGCACATCGTAGTCGGTGCGATGGCCGTCGGAGATGTCGCAGCAGGGCACGCCGTTCGGCGCGATCACGCTCTTGAACCAGGCGCGGATGTCGGGCGGCACATGGTCGTATTGGCCGTTGTCGAACGCGAACGCGGCGCTCGTCTGCGCCATCGTCGCGGCCAGCCAAACGCACAGCGCGAGCCTGTGCATGCGATCCTCCGTCGCGTTCGATTCGTATCGTTGATGCGATTAAGCCCGAGCTGTCAGCGCAATGCATGCTCAAATAATATGCGGCGCGAGAGGCGCCGCATATGATGCGTTGCGGTATGGGCGGCCAGCCAGACGCACAGTGCGAACCTGCACGTACGGTCCTTCCTATCGCGTCTCAAGCGATGCAAGCAGCGACTTCGGCGCGACATTGCGCCATGCCATCTCGAGTGCGCTCCGCAACGTCACCCGATCGATCTTCGCCAGCTTCACATTCGTGCTGCCGCTCCTGCCCCAGGCGCCGGGGACCGGACGAAACATCTCCGGTTCCGCGTCGATGAGCACGGCCTGCTGGTCGGGAGTGAGCTTCACCATGCCCCATTTTTCATCGGGATAGCCCAGCGTCGCGAACACGCGCTTGCCGACGCGAAAGTCGGCATGGCCGTGATGTGCGCCCTCGATGACGCTGGGAAGCGCGAGCGCAGCTTTGCGAAAGCGAGCGTTCGACATGCGGTCTTGCTGCTCGGCTCACATCGTCCGCTGCGGCGCGGTTTGCAGCAATTGCCTGACCTGCTCGACGTAGAATTTCGCGTTGCCGGTGGTGCCGTGGCCGCGCGTCTCGGTGCTCGCGGGGATCAGATACAGCTTGCCGTTCTTGACCCGCTTCATCGCGGCGTCCGTGATGCCGGTCTCCGGCGGGTTGCGCTCGTCGTCGGCGGAGTTGATCAGCAGCAGCGTCGCCTCGATCTGCTCGAGCTTGTCGCCGGCATTGTAGTCTTGCGAGGAGCCCCACTGGTAGAGGAAGTCGTTGGCATCCGCCGTGATCGGTGTCGCCAGCCGCTCGTCGACGATCTTGTCGGCCTTGGCCGCGGTCGGCGCCTGCTGCTGATAGGCGAGCGTGCCGCCGATGCTGGCGATGCCGTAGGCGGTGATGGCGTATTTCATCAAGCGGGGCTGGCTGGTGTAATTGCCGCCATTGTAGTCGGGATCGTTGCGGATGGTGTCGAGCATGATCCGTCGCATCATCCAGTTGCGCGAGGCCATCTCGGTCGGCTGCGAGGCCATCGGCACCAGCACGTCCATCTCCTGCGGATATTTCTCGCCCCACAGCCAGGTTTGCATGCCGCCCATCGAATTGCCGATCACGAGCCGCAGATGTTTGACGCCGAGGCCTTCCTT
Source organism: Bradyrhizobium sp. LA6.1 (assembly GCF_040547805.1). NCBI lineage: Bacteria > Pseudomonadati > Pseudomonadota > Alphaproteobacteria > Hyphomicrobiales > Nitrobacteraceae > Bradyrhizobium > Bradyrhizobium sp. LA6.1. Next base: position 324,103 of record NZ_JBEPQK010000005.1, read on the forward strand.
CACGAGGCGATGCTGCGCCTCGACCATGTCGTCGTAATTGTATTTCGGGAAGCTCGTCTTCATGCCGTCGGACGGTTTTGACGATTTGCCGTGGCCGATCGCGTCGGGGATGATGATGTAATATTTGGACGCATCGAGCGGCTGTCCCGCACCGAACAGCTCGCCGGCGAAGGCGGGCGACAGCATGCTCGCGCCCGAGCCGCCGGTGCCGTGCAGCACCAGCACGGGCTGGCCAGAGGGCTCGCCGACAGTGGTGTAGTGCAGCTTCAATTCCGGCATGGTCTCGCCGGTGTGCAACTTGAAGTCCTTGGCGATCCAGTCGCCTTGCTTCGGCGCCGGATAATCGGCGGCCATAGCCGGCATTGCGATGGACAGCAGGATGGCCGCTAGCGCCGCGCAAGACGTTTTCATGTTTCTCTCCCCATGCGGCTCATGGTCGGCGGCCGCGTTGGACGCGATCTTTATCAGCTGGTCACGGAGGATCGAGACCGGACCCATCATCGCCCCCCGAAAAACATTCCCCGATGGTGCGACGCGCAAGGGGAATAATTGCGGATCAGATATGGCTGGTCCTGCCTATGACACGGCTGCTCCCGGGATGTAGGATTTGGGCCTCGCCGATCGTCCTCAGGGGAACACCGCGACGGGAGAGCCTGCATGTGCCGCAACATCAAGACGCTGTTCAACTTCGAGCCGCCCGCGACGGAGGACGAGATCCACGCCAGCGCGCTCCAGTTCGTGCGCAAGCTTTCCGGTTTCAACAAGCCGTCGCAGGCCAATGAAGAGGCCTTCGAGCTTGCGGTCGCGGAAGTGTCGGAGGCTGCGCGAAAGCTCCTGACTTCGCTGCACACCCATGCGCCGACGCGGGACCGTGAGATCGAGGCAGAGAAGGCCAAGGAGCGTTCGCGGCTGCGGTTCGGTTAGGCGGTCCTGCGTCCATTCCGTGATCTGGCTCACGGTGAGAGCGGCCTCAAATTGCGATGATGTCCGCCGGGGTTTTGACAGCCCGGAGCGCGACCATGAGCCGCCCCCTTATTCCTCTCAGAGCAGGTGCCGTCACCTTCACTGTGCTGTGGACCGCATGGATGATGTGGTGGAGCGGCTCCTATAGCAGCGTCAACCTCGTCATCCTGACGCTGCTCGGCACGCTGGTCGGCCATCTCTGGTACCGCGCCATGCGCTGGCAGTTCGAGCGCATGGGCATGCTGCCGCGCAAGGATGAGTCCTCCGGGGCGTCGAAGCAACTTCCGCCCGGCTAGTCCTTGTGGCCGTGCTTCTTCTTTTTCTTCTTCTTCCGGTGATCGTCGCCTTCGCCTTCGCCGTCGTCGGCCTCGTCATCGACGATCGCCTCTTCAACCTCATGCACGGCGGCTTCCAGCGCCTCGCGCTCGGCGGCTTCACGCTCGCGCTGGCGGCGGCGTTCGTCCCAGGCGTCGAAGAGTTGATCGAGCCACGGCAGCACCTGCTCGATCGACGGCAGCTGGCCGGGCGGTCCGGCCTCGCCGCGTGGGCCTTGCGGCCCCGCCGGCCCCTGCGACCCGGCCGCGCCCCGCGCGCCGGCTTCGCCTGGCTTGCCCGGCAGACCGGCCTTGCCCTGCGCGCCTGCCTTTCCGGCCGCCCCGGGCTTGCCTTGCGGTCCCGGCTTGCCGCGCTGGCCGTCCGGGCCGCGCCGGCCGGGATGCCCCTGCGGCCCCGGCCGTCCCGGTTCGCCCTGCCGTCCGCGCGGACCTTGCGATCCCTGCCGTTTCTGTTCGTCTGCCACGCCGCTGCTCCCTTGACCGGAAGCAAGCTACTTAGCGGCGTTTGACGACAGCAGCAATTCCGCCGGCGCCTTGCGCCGGGCTTGATCAACACCAATCGTGCCCGCGTGCTAGTCGTGATACGCGGGCACGTCGATGCCGGACGCTGCATAGATCCTGATCTTGTTGCGCAGTGTGCGCACCGACAGGCCGAGCACGCGCGATGCGCGCGTGCGGTTGCCGTCGCAGCGTGCGAGCGTCTGGAGCACGAGCTCGCGCTCGACCTCGTCGACGGTCGCACCGATCAACAGCGGAACGATTTGGTTAGGGGCAAGAAATTGCGCGCCCGGATCGGACGCAGCGACATGAACAGTGGTCATCAACACACCTCCCGATCAACGCCCGCTTCCATCTTGGAAGCGATCGAGAACCAACGGCCCCCTAGCCGTAGATCTACGGTGGGCGGGTTTGGTTAATCAAAGGTTAATCGCAGGCGATCGCACCAATTGACCTTGGGATTGCCGCGAAGGTGCCGCGATTGGCACGGGATGCATAGCGATGCGGGCCGATTTTGCGCGCCCCGCTCACACGGTCCGATACCCGCCGTCCACCATCACGATCGTCCCCGTGACATACGCCGACAGATCCGACGCCAGGAAGATCGCGGGGCCCACGATGTCCTCGGGCTTGCCGGTGCGCGCCAGCGGCGTGTGATCGACGAAGGCCTGCACCAGCGCCGGATTGGTCGCGCGCACGTTGGCGTTGATGTTGGTCTCGATGAAGCCCGGCCCGATCGCGTTGACGCGCACGCCTTCCTTGCCGAGCTCGGCCGCGAGCGCCTTGGTGAAGCCGAGCACGCCGTGCTTCGAGGTCGTATACGCCGCCGAGCTCGGCGTGCGCAGATGCACGAAGGACTGGATCGAGCCGATGTTGACGATGCGGCCCCTGGCGGCCCGCAGCGGCGCGAGGAACGCCTGCGTCACGTTGAAGACGCCGTTGAGGTTGAGCGAGATGATGTCGTTCCAGTCCTTCGCCACCGTCTCCGTGTCCGCGGTGAAGGCGTTGCGGCGAGTGATGCCGGCATTGTTGACGAGGATCGAGACCTGCCCGACCTTGTCGGCGATCTGCCTGGCGAGCGCAAAGCAGTCGTCACGCTTTGTCACATCGAGCGCAAAGCTCTCGGCCTTGCCGCCGGCCTTGCGGATCTCCTGCGCGGCCTCCGCGACCGTGTCGGCGTTGACGTCGAGCAGCACCACTTGCGCGCCCTCGCGGGCGTAGCCGGCCGCGATCGCCCGGCCGATGCCGGATCCGGCGCCCGTGACGACGGCGATGTGGTTTGCGAGCAATGCCATGACAATTTCCTCCCGGATTCGTTTCGAAGTTTCATGAAAGGCTAACTCGAAATTAAGGGGTCGGAAACGGCCGCCTTGGCATACTGATCTTCATTGCTAAACGTTGCGCGCATGATGGGACGGCTTGAATCCTGGAAACTCGCTCTCGAACGCCTGCGGTCGGCGCAGCCGGCCGACTGGGCCGAGGCGGGCCGGCTCGTCGCCGAGATCGTGCGCATGAGCACGGATGCCACGCTGCGCCAGGCGGCCGAGCAGGCGCTTCCGGTGCTGCGCCAGGCCGCGGACAATGACGATCACAGCGTCACGCTGGCGGCCCAGCGCCGCGTCGGCGTGATCCTCGAGGTCGTCCATGATCTCACCGCGCCGCGCTTCGGCCGCCGCAACGCCATGCCGAAGCAGCTCTCGAGCGAAGATCGTGCCCGCAGGATGCTCGGCCTGCCGCTCGCCGTGCAGCTCACCTGCGACGACATCAACCAGGCCTACCGCCGCGCCGCCAAGGGCAAGCATCCCGACCAGGGCGGCAGCGCGCAAGCCTTCATCGACCTCGCCGCCGCGCGCGACATCCTCATCCATCCCGGCGCGCACAAGGACGCGTGAGCGCGCGCTGGCGCTGCGCCTCGCCGATCCGCCATGTGCTGACAAAAAAGAGCGGGCAAGAACGCGTTGCGCCCTTGCCCGCTCGTCGTCCGCCGATCGAAGTTTTACCAGGTGCAGTGGCCGTTCTTCAACGCGTGATCCTTCAGCACGAGTGCGTCGACGAAGGTCGGCACCGTCGTGCCGACGCGGGCGTAGTCGGAGGGCCACGGCGCGGTCGGGATGCTCTCGTCCCAGATCTGGCAGAAGCCGGTGTCCTGCCAGCGGATCAGGTGATAGCTGGCTTCGGCAGGGCTCGCGGCGACGAAGGCAGTGACGGCAAGACCCGCAGCAGCGCACAGCACGGAAATACGACGCATGATCAGCTCCTCAAATGAAAGATGTGATGCACCTCCCGACTATGACGGGGAGGGATGGTGTGGGACGCTTTTGGGGATGCGCCCCGGACAAGATGTGAGTAGTTCCGTCGGCTGATCAGGTTCAAAGCGTGCGCGCAGGAAATGCGTCATTTGAGCCTCAAAAGCGAGCGCGCGCCTGCAAAGGAAAAGGGCGGGTCGCTCGCGCGGCCCGCCCTCAAAATCAAATTCGTCGCGTGACGCTCAGAGCGTGCAGCGGCGCTCCGAGCGCAGCTTGATCTGGAGATCCGAAGCCGCGGTGAAGGTCGGGACCGGCTTGCTGACGACCTTGTAGGTCGACGCGCCCCACTGGAACGGCTTGTACTTCAGGTCCTCGTTCCAGACCTGGCAGATGCCGGTGTTGTCCCAGCGGATCACGTAATAGCCGACCGCCGCCGAGGCCGGCACGGCAAACACGGAGGTGGCGATGCCGGCAACGGCACAGAGGGCGAGAACGCGACGCATGGAAAATCTCCTTGTGGGGATGTGTGACCCGAAAATCCGTGCGGTAAATGCAGGTCCTTGGCAAGCCGAGGGGCGGCCGTTTCACGGATATGTCAGATCGAGTCGTGCACTTGGTTCGGCCGAGTGCCCGGCAAGACACATACGCCAAGACTCATACGCCAAGACACATGCGCCAAGACACATACGCTAAGCGTGGCTCACTTCGCCAGCGATGCAACCGCCTCGATCTCGATCAGCATCTTCGGGTCGGGCAGGGCCTGCACCACGCAGGTGGTGCGCGCCGGGTAGGGCGGCGGGCCGAACGCGCCGGCATAGAGTGCGTTCATCGCGGCGACGTCCGAGGCGCGCGTGAGCAGCACGTTGACCTTGACGAGATCGCGGACCGTCGCGCCGGCCTCGTCGAGCACGCGCTTGATGTTGACGGCGACGTTGGCGAACTGCGCCTCGAAACCGTCCGGCAGCGCGCCATTGCCGTCGAAGCCGGGAATGCCTGAGACGAACAGGAGATCGCCGACGCGCGTGGCAAAGGACAGCGGCGGCGCCTTGACGTGCGGCGGGGGTGCGAAATGCTGGATCGACATGGGATCACCTCGGATGGAACGGTCGCGTCGCGCGCACGAGCGTAGCGACATGCGGGGGAGTTGCAATCGGCATTGGGGAAGGCGGGTAAAACAAAAACGCGAAAACAACCCCATGCACCGTAGAAATCGTGAGTGTTTCAAATTCGGTATAGCCGAACAATTCACTTGCTCCGTCGGGCAAAACAGGGGCAGGATGGCATCATGGCGGTGGTGCTTGTTTGCGCGGACTCTTCCTTCGCCTCGCCCCGCTTGCGGGGAGAGGCCGACGCGCGCAGCGCACTTGCGCGCCTGAGCGCGGCGGGTGAGGGGGACTCTCCGCGAGTCCAACTCCTACCGCTTATGCCGAAGCAGCCCCTCACCCCAACCCTCTCCCCGTAAGAACGGGGCGAGGGAGCGCACCGCGCAGGCCTCACGCTCCATCATGTTGCCGCCGCGATCCATCGGATACATTCGCTGCATCTGATTCGAATCCTCCCTTGAAAAATAGCCACCGGAGACGCCCCATGAAGCTCGCTACCACCTTCCGCGCCGCGCTGGTCGCCATTGCCGCTCTGGCCGGCATTTCGACCTCGGCGATGGCCGACGGCGGCACCGTGGTGCTGACGATCTACAAGGCGGGCTGGATCATCGGCGGTTCGGGCGGCTCGGGCGTGCTGAACTTCCGCGGCCGCTCCTATGGGCTCTCGACCGGCGGGCTCGACTACGGCCTCGTGTTCGGCGGCTCCAAGACAGTGCTGCGTGGCCGGGTCTCCAACATCAACCGCCCCTCCGACGTCGCCGGCGTCTATGGCGCGGCCGGTGCCGGCCTTGCCATCGGCCGTGGCGCTCGCGCCATCGTGCTGACCAACCAGAAGGGCGCGGTGCTGGAGCTGTCGGGCTACCAGACCGGCCTGATGGCGAATGCGGATCTGAGCGGGCTCGCGATCACGATGCGGTAGGGCGCGGTGTGTAGGCGTAGGGTGGGCAAAGCGAAGCGTGCCCACCATTCGTGCTGCAAATGCGGATGCATGGTGGGCACGGCGCGCAATGAGCGCGCCTTTGCCCACCCTACGAACTCACCGCCGCATGAATCCTCTCGCAATGCGCGACGAGATTGGCGTGCGCATCGACAAAAGCCTTCAGCGGCGTCGGGATCGGAAAATAATAGATGTTGGCGATGAAGCCGTAGATGCCGGCATCACAGCTGGTCGGTGCCGCGCCGTGAACGAAGCCCGCGGCGGGAACGATCTCCGCCAGCACTTCCAGATCGACCAGGCCCCGCGCGGAGGCTTGCTCGGGCGTGTAGCGGCCGATGCCCTGGAAATAATAGCGCTGCGAATTATACGCCTTCGCCTTCTCCAGTCCCTCGGCATCGAGTTGCGGATGCTGCGCGATGAAGGCGTCGCGGAATGCCGGATAGAAGCGATCGTCCTTCCAGCGCGAATACGACATCACCCAGTAGAGATCGTCCAGCATGCGGGTGACGAGATGATTGGTCCGCCGTGCGTCCGGCGACAGCGCGGCATCGATGCTCAGACGATATTTGGCGATCGCATGCGCAATGATTGTCTCGCTGTCGCCGATGGTCTCGCCGTCGTCGACGACGTAAGGCAGCTGCCCGCGCGGCGCGGCAGAGGCATCGAAGAGATGCTCGTGCACGAACGGCTGGCCTGCGAGCTTCAGGAACGCGTAGACCTTGAGGCCGTAGCCGTTGTTGTCGGCGACGCCGAACAGTTCCGGATAAGAATAGAGCGTCAGCATGGTTGCTCCCTTCAGCGCGATGGCACCTTGGCGTGTTGCTCCGTCGTGGCCGCTTGCGCGGCCTTGCTGGCGCGGATCATCAGGAACGCGCCGGAAGAGCCAGGCAGCCGCCAGCGCCCGTCGATTTCGGTCGCCTCGGCGTTCACCGTGCCTTCGTAATGGACCGTGTCGTAGCCGTGGCCGGGCGGCTCGTAGTGTTTGACGAACGAGACCGCGTTGCCGGAGCGCTGACCCGCGATCGAGGCGTTGTGGGTGCGGAGCGGGCATCGCGGGTTCGAGCAGGGCTCGGTCACGCTTCCGCTGAGCGCGCCGCCGGTTTCGACCAGAGTTGCGGTGAAGGTGACCATTCCGGTGCTCGGTTGAATGTAGCTGCCATTCCAGACGCCGGAGAGATCGTCGCTCATGCGGTGCCTTCCCTGGATGATGCGGGCCGGTTGATATCAGGCTCTTCCATCTCAAGTCGTATCGCCGGAGCGACGGGCTGGCAACAGTCCTGCGCATTGTGCGCAGCGTCATTCGATCGGAGGACGCCCGGCGTCGCCCGTTCGACGTATGGGATCGGAAATGTACCGGCTTCAGTGAGAGGCGCGGGCTCTATTTGCCGGTCGATGCGGCGGTGAACACCGCCAGTTGCGCATCGAACGCCCGCCGGAATGCAGGCCGCGCTTCGCCGCGGGCGACATAGGCCGAGAGGTCGGGATATTCCTCCAGCAGGCGAGATGCATTCAACCGGCGCAGCACCGTCACCATCATGAGATCGCCGGCGCTGAACGCGCCGTCGAGCCACTCGGCCTCGCCGAGGCGACGGGACAATTCGCCGAGCCTGATGCGGACGCGATCCTTCAGGACGGGCAGCCGCTCCTCGTACCAACTCTTGTCGCGCTCGAACAGCATCGTCATCCCGAACTCGACGATCGACGGCTCCAGCGTGTTGAGCGCGGCAAACATCCATGCGATCGCGCGGCTCCTCGCATTCGCATCCTTTGGCAACAATCCATCGTGGCGTTCGGCGATTTGGAGCACGATCGCGCCCGACTCGAACAAAGCGAGATCGCCGTCCTCATAGGTCGGAATCTGCCCGAACGGATGCAGCGCAAGATGGGCGGGGTCCTTCATCGCCGCGAACGACACGAGGCGGACGTCGTAGGGCAGGCCCACTTCTTCCAGCGCCCAGCGAACCCGCATATCGCGGGCCTGTCCCTTGCCGCGGTCGGGTGAGTTTTCGAAGGCTGTGATGGTGGGCATCTGGCGGCTCCGGGGTGATCGGCGTTGCATTCAAAGGACGAACGGCCGGCTCGGGTTCCGACAGGGGCGCTGCAAAAAGACCAGCGCCCGTGTCGGAACACGGTCCCGCCGCTCGTCCTTGGAGCGATGGTCGCACGTCCGGTCCAGGACGAAAGGATACAACTTCATGACGTCAATCACGCCGTTCCTCTGGTTCGCCAACAACGTCCCGGAAGCCGTCGCCTTCTACAAAGCGGTGTTCCCCAACGCAAAAGTCGAGACCGTCAGCGACTCCATGGCGGTGTTCGAACTCGAAGGCCAGCGCTTCCACGCGCTCAACGGCGGCCCGCAATACCGCTTCACCGAGGCGGTCTCGTTCTTCATCAGCGTGGAGACGCAAGCCGAGGTCGACTACTTCTGGAGCCGCCTCACTGCCGACGGTGGCGAGGAATCCCGATGCGGATGGCTCAAGGACAAATTTGGACTGTCCTGGCAGGTGATCCCGTCGGCGCTCGGCCGCTACCTCGGCGATTCCGACCGCACCAGAGCGAACCGCGTCATGCAGGCGATGATGGAGATGCGGAAGATTGTGATCGCGGACCTCGACAGGGCGTATGCGGGGTGACGTGCCGCAGGGTGGGTAAAGGCGCGCTCTTCGCGCCGTGCCCGCCGTTCCTCCGGATTTGTGAAGAGATGGTGGGCACGGCGCAAGAGCGCCTTTGCCCACCCTGCGAAGCCGGCGATCCGCATCGCCAATTCGCCTTGCATCGCTATACTGCCGACCATCAGCAGGATGGTGACCCCATGGGAAACGAATTGGAAGGCAAGGTTGCTGCCGTGACCGGGGCCGCGTCGGGCATCGGGTTGGCGAGCACTGAAGCAATGCTGGCCGCGGGCGCGCGCGTGGTGATGGTCGACCGCGACGAGGCCGCGCTGAAGGTGCTCAGCAGCAGGCATGGCGACGCCGTGATCCCGCTGGTCGTCGACCTCCTGGATCCCAGGGACTGCGCATCGTTGCTGCCGCGCGTCCTGGAGCAGGCAGGCCAGCTCGACATCCTGCACGCGAATGCGGGCACCTATGTCGGTGGCGATCTGGTCGATGCCGACAATATGGCCATCGACCGGATGCTGAACCTGAATGTCAACGTGGTGATGAAGAACGTGCACGACGTGCTGCCGCACATGATCGCGCGCCGGAGCGGCGACATCATCGTCACGAGTTCGCTGGCGGCGCATTTTCCGACGCCCTGGGAGCCGGTCTATGCGTCGTCCAAATGGGCGATCAACTGCTTCGTCCAGACGGTGCGGCGCCAGGTCTTCAAGCACGGCATTCGCGTGGGCTCGATCTCGCCCGGCCCGGTCGTCACCTCACTGCTCGCGGACTGGCCGCCCGAGAAGCTGCAGGAAGCCAGGGAAACGGGCAGCCTGCTGGAGGCCAGCGACGTGGCTGAGGTCGTGATGTTCATGCTGACACGGCCGCGCGGCATGACCATTCGCGACGTGGTCATGCTGCCGACCAATTTCGATCTTTAGGGCGCATGCTCTCGTCGTGCCGTAGGGGGGTTAGCGCAGCGTAACCCACCACTTCTGTCTCCGCGGGGACAGACCTCGGTGGATTACGCTGCGCTAATCCACCCTACGATCTGATCCACGCCGCGAGTTCTCGCCACGGCTCCAGCGTCCAATGCCCGGACGCGGCGCCGGACGGCGAGGGAAGCACGAACACGTCGGGCAGCTTCTCGTTGCGTTGCTGCCGCCCAAGCGCAATCCGGCTCGATGGCCTGCCATAGAACAAGCTCGCGGCCTTCTTGCTCGTGAACGCAATCGTCCGCGGCTGATACTTCACGATCTTGGCCTTGAATCCGGGCACGTCGATCGTGTCAGCCGCGATCTGATAATCCATCCCGGCGCCTGACTTGGAGAGATCGGTGAAGCCGATCCCGAGCTCGAGCAGCATGGCGAATTCGCCCGGCTGATACCGCCGCGCCGTGATCCCGGCCTCATGGATCGCGCGCCAGAAGCGGTTGCCGGGATGGGCGTAGTAGTGTCCGACCGCGGCCGAGCGCGTGCTGGCGGCGGTGCCGACGAAGACGAGGCGGAGGTTGGGAAGGAGTTGGTCGGGAAGGCGGTGTGGGGTGGTGTCGGGCACGTCAATTATCCGCGGCTGTAGCCCGCATGAGCGGAGCGATATGCGGGTCGGCAAAGACCCCGGATGTCGCCGCGCTCATCCGGGCTACGCGTTACTGAGTTCTGAAAAACCTGCGAGTTATGATCCGGGCTCGTCCGAATTGGCCATGCTCCAGAAGGCATTCTCGTCGTGCCACTCGTCACGCTCAAGTCGAAAATTTGCCAAACGCGCGACTTGCTCGTAAGTGAATATCCGCAAATGAGAATTTCCGTGCCGGTTTCGACTGATCAGTCGCTCTTTGTCTTGAGAGCTTAAGTCCGACCACCGTCCAATTATTATTGTGTAAGAAAAGTAGGGCTCATTAAATCCTCCGAATGAGGACCATGTGGCCTCGAGGCGACTTTCGTCCGTCAAGCGAAGTCCACGCCCGTCAATTGTGCTTGCACCAAGTAGGGGAACTTCCTGAGCTTTGCGAATTAGTTCTTTTGAGAAGTGAACAGGGTTGCGATTGATCCAGATGCGCCAATTTTCAATTTGGCTCTCAGCTAATGCCAGCCTTCGGGCTGAGTTTCCCTTCTGAGTGAAAAGTGGTTCGTGGCTAGTCTCTATCTCAAAGAGGTGAGCTAGCGCGCCACCTTGCGAAGCTTGGAGCACACAAAAGTCTGCGCGATATTGTGTTCCGACTGCAGGCTTGAAAAGTACCGCCAAATCGCTGTTGTCGGGGGTCCCGAGTAGGCCAGTTAGGAAGCCAACATTCCGTTCTAGAAAATTCTGCAACTCTTCCTCGCGCGGGCATTTGGCGAGCAGTTCGCAGATGGCATATAGCTCAGGAGCCGCTGGAGCTGGAACGCGTAGTCGCCGTCCGATGCCAAGCGCGCGATCCGGGCCGGCGCCCAAGATCGCACGCAGAACTTTTTCACCTTCGGGAGATAGCGCCATAGCTCGCTGGGAATCGCGGATAGTCTACAGCACCCGGTTACTCTCCTTCACCTTCTCCGCATCCAGATACACGCTTGAGCCCATCTCCTTGAACTTCGCGCTCATCTGCTTCATGCCGTCCTCGGCTGTCCCGCTCATCGACATGCCCACGCTGTTCGGGTCGTTCAGCGTCGCCGCATAGTCCCGCACGTCCTGGGTAATCTTCATCGAGCAGAATTTTGGCCCGCACATCGAGCAGAAATGCGCGACCTTGTGGGCTTCCTTCGGCAGGGTCTCGTCGTGGAAGTTTTTCGCGGTATCCGGATCGAGGCCGAGGTTGAACTGGTCGCTCCAGCGGAAGTCGAAACGGGCACGGGAGAGCGCGTCGTCGCGCAGTTGCGCGGCCGGGTGGCCCTTGGCGAGATCGGAGGCGTGGGCGGCGATCTTGTAGGTGATGACGCCGACCTTGACGTCGTTACGATCAGGCAGGCCGAGATGCTCCTTCGGCGTGACGTAGCAGAGCATGGCGCAGCCGAACCAGCCGATCATGGCGGCGCCGATGCCCGAGGTGATGTGGTCATAACCCGGCGCGATGTCGGTCGTCAGGGGCCCGAGGGTGTAGAACGGCGCCTCGCCGCATTCCTTGAGCTGCTTGTCCATGTTGATCTTGATCTTGTGCATCGGCACGTGGCCGGGGCCTTCGATCATGACCTGGCAGCCCTTGTCCCACGCGATCTTGGTCAGCTCGCCGAGCGTCTCCAGTTCGGCGAATTGCGCGCGGTCGTTCGCGTCGGCGATCGAGCCGGGACGCAGGCCGTCGCCGAGCGAGAACGAGACGTCATACTTGCGCATGAGGTCGCAGATCTCGTCGAAGTGCGTATAGAGGAAGCTCTCCTTGTGATGCGCCAGGCACCACTTCGCCATGATCGAGCCGCCGCGGCTGACGATGCCGGTGACGCGGTTGGCGGTGAGGTGGATGTAGGACAGGCGCACGCCGGCGTGGATGGTGAAATAGTCGACGCCCTGCTCGCACTGCTCGATCAGCGTGTCCTTGTAGAGCTCCCAGGTCAGCTTGACCGGATCGCCTTCGCACTTCTCCAGCGCCTGGTAGATCGGCACGGTGCCGATCGGGATCGGCGCGTTGCGCAGAATCCATTCCCGGGTGGTGTGGATGTTGCGGCCGGTGGAGAGGTCCATCACGGTGTCGGCGCCCCAGCGGATCGCCCACACCATCTTGTCGACTTCCTCTTCCACCGACGACGTCACGGCGGAGTTGCCGATATTGGCGTTGATCTTGGTCAGGAAGTTGCGGCCGATGATCATCGGCTCGAGTTCGGCGTGGTTGATATTGCAGGGGATGATGGCGCGGCCGCGCGCGATTTCGCTGCGCACGAATTCAGGGGTGATGAAGGCGGGGACTTCGGCGCCAAAGCTTTCGCCGTCGGCGAGCGCAGCCTCGGCGCGATCGAGCTGCTGCTTGCGGCCGAGATTTTCGCGTTCGGCGACGTAGATCATCTCCTTCGTGATGATGCCGGCGCGGGCGAATTCGAGCTGGGTGATCTTGTGGCCGTCGAGGCCGCGTAGCGGCTTGTGGTGCGCGGTGAAGGCCTTTGCGGCATGCGAGGCGCCGACGTTGCCATTGTCCTCCGGCTTGATATCGCGGCCCTGATACTCCTCGACGCCGCCTCGCTCCTTGACCCAGGCGAGACGGTTGCGCGACAGGCCGGCGTTGACGTCGATGGTGACGGTCGGGTCGGTGTAGGGGCCCGAGGTGTCGTAGACCGGCAGGTTGGGCTCGCCGGCGCCCTCGGAGAGGATGATCTCGCGCAACGGCACGCGCATGTCGGGCGCAGCGTCCGGAGACGCGAAGATTTTTCGCGACGAGGGCAGCGGGCCGGTGGTGACGGCGGGGACGGTCTTTTCGGGGTTGGAGCGGATGTTCATGGGATCCTCCGTTGTATCTCTCGTTCAGGCGGCTTTGGCGGAATCGCCAAGCCATTGTTTGACCCGCGCGTCCGGGTCGGCGTTTTGGGTGACGTCGCTGACCACGGCGATGGAATCGGCGCCGGCGGCAAAGATCTCCGCGGCGTGCTCGAACTTGATGCCGCCGATCGCGACCAGCGGGATGGTGCCGATCCGCTTCTTCCATTCCGTGATTTTCGGAATGCCCTGCGGCTCGAAGCGCATCGATTTGAGCGTGGTGAAGAAGATCGGACCGAGCGCGACGTAGTCGGGCTCTGCGGCAAGCGCGGTCTCGAGCTCCGCGTCGTCATGGGTGGAGACGCCAAGCGACAGGCCAGCCTCGCGGATGGCCTTGAGGTCCGCGTCCGCCAGGTCTTCCTGGCCGAGATGCAGATACTTTGCGCCGGCGACGACGGCCGCGCGCCAATAGTCGTTCACGACCAGCTTGGCCTGCGTGTCCTTCGTGATCGCCAGCGCGTCGGTGACGATCTGGAGCGCGTCGGCGTCGTTGAGGTCTTTCGCGCGCAGCTGGATGGTGCCGACGCCGAGCTTGGTCAGGCGTTCGACCCATTTGAGGCTGTCGACGACGGGATAGAAACGATCAGGATACGGCATGCCAGAATGGTGTCCCAACGACAGGGGTGGAGGGGGAGGCGAAGTCGCGGGCGTTCATCAGCCCGGCTTCGTAGGCGGTGCGGCCGGCATCACAGCCGAGACGGAAGGCGTTGGCCATGGCGACGGGATCGGCGGCCTTTGCGATGGCCGTGTTGAGCAGCACGGCGTCGTAGCCGAGCTCGAGCGCCTCGGCCGCATGTGACGGCGCGCCGATGCCGGCGTCGACCACCAGCGTGATGTCAGGCAGCCGCTCGCGCAGCAGTTTCAGCGCGTCGCGGTTGGTGATGCCGCGGGCCGAGCCGATCGGCGCGGCCCAGGGCATGACGACCTTGCAGCCGGCATCGACCAGGCGGTTGGCGACCGAGAGATCCTCGGTGCAATAGGGGAACACTTCAAAGCCGTCCTTGATCAGGATGGCGGCGGCCTCGACCAGGCCGACGACGTCGGGCTGCAGCGTGTCGTTGTCGGCGATCACTTCCAGCTTGATCCAGGACGTGCCGAACAATTCGCGCGCGAGTTTTGCGGTCGTCACGGCCTCGCGCACGCTGCGGCAGCCGGCGGTGTTCGGCAGCACGCTGACGTCGAGCTCGCGGATCAGATTCCAGAACGCGTCGCCGGTCTTGCCGCCGGCGGCTTCGCGGCGCAGCGACACGGTGACGATGTTCGAGCCGGAGGCACGGATCGCCGCCTGCATGATCGCAGGCGAGGGATAGAGCGCGCTGCCGATCAGCAGGCGGGAGGGGAAGGTTTTGCCGTAGAAGGTCACCATGTCCGAGGTGTCTCCTCAAGTTCAACTGTCGTCCCCGCGAAGGCGGGGACCCATACCGCGTGATTTCTCTTGGGGCACGTGGGGAGAGACCGGCCGCCATAACCGCTCCCTGTGGTTATGGGTCCCCGCCTTCGCGGGGACGACAAGTGGAGAGAGCGTGCCATCATCACCTCACCCTCCCTGCCGCGGCGTGATGATCTCGATCTCGTCGCCGGCCTTGAGGTGGGTCTCCGCCCAGCGGCTCTTCGGCACGACGTCGTAATTGAGCGCGATCGCGAAATGGGTGCCCTCATAGTCGAGCTCGCTGAGCAGCGCGTCGACGCTGGCCGAGTTCACCTCGCGCTGCTCGCCGTTGACGATCACGCGCATTGCATCACCTCATTGTCGATCTGGCCGCGCTGGACGTACTGCAGCGTCAGCTCGGCGAGCGCCGGTGCGATCAGGAAGCCGTGGCGGTAGAGGCCGTTGACGGCGATCCTCTCGCCACGAATGCCGATGCGCGGCAGATTGTCGGGAAAAGCGGGGCGCAAGCCCGAGCCGAATTCGACGATGCGCGCCTCGCCGAAAGCCGGATGCACGGCATAGGCCGCACCCAGCAGCTCCAGCGCCGAGCGCACGCTGACGCCGGTGTCCTCGGCCTCGATCGAGGTCGCGCCCAGCATGAACAGATTGTCCTCGCGCGGGATCACGTAGAGCGGCCAGCGCGGATGGATCAGCCGCACCGGGCGCGCCAGCCGCACCTCGCCGGTCTCGATCAAAATCATCTCGCCCTTGACGCCGCGCAACTCCGGCTGCTCGTCGCGCGCGCCAAGGCCGCGGCAGTCGATCACGATACCGTCGAGGTCTTTGGCGGAGACGTCGCTATCAAACTTGATGGTGCCGCCGGCGGCGCGGATGCGCTCGTGCAGCTTCGGCAGCACGCGGCGCGGCTCGACATGGCCCTCGGTCGGGAAGAACAGCGCGTCGCGGAAGCGGCCCTCCAGCGACGGTTCGAGCTCGGCAAGGCTGGTCGCATCGAGCCGGCGGTGGCCTTCGGTCATCCGCGCAAAACGCTCGAAATCGTTGCGCTCGCGCGGGTGGGCGACGACGAGCGAGCCGTTGAAGGGCGTGTCCGGCAGCTCGCGCCGCCAGATGTCCAGGGAGCGCTGGCCGAGCCTGGAGATGATAGGTTCGGCGACCTCCGCCTCGCACCAGGGCGCGAGCATCCCGCCGGCCCAATGGCTGGTGGAATCGGTCATCGCGGCGTCACCGCGCTCGTGTAGCGTCACCGAATGGCCGGCCTGCGCGAACAAAAGCGCCTGCCAGGCACCTGCAATGCCTGCGCCGATGATGGATACCGGGGAATCCGGTCGCTTGGTGGTCTGCAACATCCCTGTCCCTTCGCCGGCATGACCCGGATCAGGTTCAAAGGGTCACCGCGGTCCTGGGCCTTCTGACCCATTTAGCGGTATCTCAGCTCCTCCTCGGAGCACCCCTCGGAACGGCTCTAATGTATGCCAGCGGGACGGGGTGGTCAACGCGCTAGCCACAGGGCTGACATTCCGGCGCGGTCCGCCGGACCGAACCCCGGGTGCGCAATTGCGCACCGGGGAAGCTCGAGATTCCGGGCTCGATGCTTCGCATCGCCCCGGAATGACGCTGGCTAGTGGTTGGGAACCTCCTGCGCCCGCGCATTGCTGACGCGCTGGGCCAGCTTCTTATGCGGCGCCATCCCGAGCATCGGCTGCGGATTGCCGTTCGGCTCGAGCCAGGTGTCGTTGCTGGCCTGCTGCACCATTTCCTGGCGCTGCCGCTTTGCAACGTAGTAATAGCCGCCCGCGAAATAACGCACGGCTCGGGCGTGGTCGCCATTGGCGGCGCGATAGGCGCCGGCGAGGTATTTGACGGCGTAGGTGAGGTTGGTGTTGGGATCGCGCAGGCCGGCGGCGTCGCCGGTGTAGCCGACCCCGCGGGCGGTCGCGAGCTTGATCTGCATCAGGCCGATGGTGCCGCCGCGACCGATCAGGCCGGGCTGATAGCGGCTCTCGCGCATGATGACGCGATGCACCAGCGCTTCCGGCACGCCGTTGGCGCGGGCATGGGCCGCGACCATCTCGGCATACTCGGCTTCGCCCGCGAATGCGGCCTGCGGCAACATCAGCCCGGCCGCAACGAGCGCGGCAATACGCAAAATTTTCATTGAATTATTCCTCGGCAGAACGAACCTGCACCCGTGCGCGTTAGGCCGTGGGAACACGGCGATGATGTGGCGAAACGCCGCCAGCGGCGATTTTCGCGGGGCCGTCGTTTTTACGACTCAAACCCAGGTTAGGATTGCACTTGGCGATGTGCGTTACGCGACAGCAGGTCTGTCTATTCGTGCATTCGCCCAAAAATCGCTATTCAAAATTCGGGAGAACGTCCATGACCCGAGCAGATATCGGCGACATCCCCAAGCAGAACCCCTGTGCGCAATGTGGGGCACCGATCCCGTCTCCGGACTGGATCGAGCCGGGCGAAGGCCGCGTTTCCTATCTCTGGAAATGCCACGCCTGCGGCTACCGCTTCGAGGCGGTGGCGATCTTCGAGGAGCACCCGATCGAGCATCCGCCGCTCGCCGCCTGAGGCGTGCCTTACGCCGCCCGCCGCGGCTGCTGCCACACCGGCAATTGCATCCGTACGATCAGCCCGTGCGGCGCGCGGTCGTGCAACGACAATTCGCCGCCATGAGCGATCGCGATCGCGCGCGCGATCGACAGGCCGAGCCCGAAGCCGGTGTGCTCGTCCATGGTGCGCGCGTCATCGCCGCGCGCGAACGGCTCCAGCATCTCCTGCTTGCGCGCATCCGAGATGCCGGGGCCGTCGTCCTCGACGTCGATGACGAGCGTGGTGCCGGATACGTCGAGGCGGATCGTCACTTCGGCGCCGAAGCGAACCGCGTTCTCGACGAGGTTGGTGACGCCCCGATGCAGCTCGTCGGGCCGCGCGGCGGCCGTCGCCGAAGCGGGGCCGTCATAGTGCACGACATGGCCCATGTCGCCGAACTGGTCGGCGATGACCTGGAGCGTGCTCGCGATGTCGACCAGCGTCACCGCCTCGATCTTGCGGTCGTTGCGCAGCAGCGACAACACGGATTCCAGCATCGAGCGCATCTGGTCGAGATCGATCAGCATGCGCCTGCGGTTGCCCTCGTCCTCGATGAACTCGGCGCGCAGGCGCAGCCGGGTGATCGGCGTTCGCAGGTCGTGGCTGATCGCCGCCAGCATCCGGGTGCGATCCGACATCAGCCGCGCGATCCGCTCATGCATGCGGTTGAGCGCGCGCGCGACCGAGCGGATCTCCTCCGGGCCGCGCTCGGGCAGCGGATCGGCCGCCCCGTCCAGGCTGAAATTCTCGGCGGCCCTGGCAAACGAGGACAGCGGCGCGGCCAGCGCGTAGGCCGCCCACAGGCCGAGCATCGTGACGCTGATCAGCGCGAACAGCAGCGTTATCATCCAGGGGCCGCCCCAGAACCGCGGCGGATGCGGGCCCTGCTCGACGCGACCTGCGATCACACTGCCGTCGGGAAGCTCGACCGCGACGCGGTGCACGCCGAAGTTCGGGGTCAGCGCGATCACCTTGTACTGATGGCCGAGATGCCGGCGCACGTTGCGCAGATGCGGGCCACCGCTGTCTTCGGCGACGGAGAAGGTCCCCGGCGCGAGGAGCTCGATGCCGGCATTCGGAAACGCACGCACGATATTGGCGAGGATGCGCGGCCGCTCGCTCGCATCCGTGCCGTTGAGCAGCAGGGCCGCGTCCGCAAGCTGATGGGCGGCGTCGGGCGGCGGCTCGGCCCGGTCCGGCCGGCTGATCAGGAAGCTGGCGGTGAGGATCAGATGCAGCGCGACGATCGACGCCACCACCAGCGCGGCGATCTGTCCACCGATGCTTTTGAGGTGGAAGAAGCGGAACGGCGTCATGACGACCGCTCCACTAACTGCTCAGGGTCGCCGCGACCGCTTCGTTGCCAGCTGCTTCAGTCCCGGCCGCTTCGGTTCTGGGCGTGAACAGATAGCCGCCGGAGCGCACCGTCTTGATGATGGTGGGATCGGCCGGATTGGGCTCGATCTTGCGACGGATGCGGCTGACCAGCACGTCGATCGAGCGTTCGAACGAGCCGGTGTTGCGCCCTTGCGTGAGGTCGAGCAGGCTGTCGCGCGACAGCACGCGGCCGGGCCGTTCGCAGAACGTCCGTAGCAGATCAAACTCGGCGCTGGTCACCGCGACGCGCGCGCCTTCCGGATTGCGCAATTCGCGCAGGCGCAGATCGATGCGCCAGCCCTCGAAGACGAGCGTGGAGGCGCCCTCGATCGAGCTTGCCGCCTGGGCTGCGACCTGGCGGCGTAGCACCGCGTTGATGCGCGCGAGCAGCTCGCGCGGGTTGAACGGCTTTGGCAGATAGTCGTCCGCGCCCATCTCGAGGCCGACGATGCGATCGACGTCCTCGCCGCGCGCGGTCAGCATGATGATCGGCGTCTGCGCCTCCGAGCGTACCTTGCGGCACAGGCTCAGGCCGTCCTCGCCGGGCAGCATGACGTCGAGGATGATGAGGTCGACCCTGTGATCGGCCAAGGCACGCGACATCTCCCGGCCATCGCTCACGGTGGTGACGTTGCAGGCGTTGTTGCGCAGGTACTTTGCAATCAACGTCCGGGTTTCGCGGTCGTCCTCGACGACCAGGATGTTGGGATTGGCCATGCGCTTTGTTTGTCCAAGATTCGGGCCAAAAGGCGAAGATTTTTGTTTCGGATTGTTTCTGACTGTCCGGGCGCAACAGCAGGCAATACCCGGGCAGGGAAGCGGCAAGGTCTCGTTAAGGCCGCTAACCATACCGTGGCGGTGTCGCTTACGAAACCCCGCAAAAGCCACGGAGCCATTATGACCTCGATTTCGGCGGCCTCCGCCGGTAACTACCAGTCGCCCCTGCAGCGGCTTCAGCAGCAATTGCAATCGGACGTTTCCGACGGCACGATCTCGTCGTCGGACCAGTCGGCGCTCTCGACCGCGCTGACCGACATCGACACCGCCTTGCAGTCGAGCCGATCCAGCGATCAGTCGAGTGGCACGCGTCCTTCCAAGGACGAGATGAAGTCGAAGATCGACGATCTCATCGCCAACGAAGTGTCGAACGGGACGCTGACCTCGGACCAGGCGGACGAACTGAAGAACGTGTTTCAGTCCGCTTTCGCCAAGGGGCCAGGCGGCGCCGGCGGTCCCGGTGGTCCGGGTGGTCCCGGTGGTGCGGGCGGACCGCCGCCCGGTCCGCCGCCGGATGACAGCTCGTCGGATTCGTCCTCGACGGACTCGACCAGCAGCACGTCGACCAACACGACCACGGCGGACATTCTCCAGCAATTCCTCCAGGCGCTCCAGCAGTCGCAATCGTCGAGCGCGTCCTACGGCGCCAGCGGCAGCTCATTCGGCGGTTCGGATTTCTCCGCACTTCTGATCGACTTCAAGAGCTGACCTGAGCGACGCAGGTCGGCGCGTTCCTCGCCGCGATCGTGCTTCACCCAGGGCGCATGATCGTCGGCGGGGAACTGTGCATCAGGAACGTTCCTCATCGAACCTTCCTGAGTGACGCAGGAACTTTCGTCGCAGCGCAGCGCCATCATCGCGTGACGAAATTGCCGCAGAAAAGGAACTGCGGATGATCGCCGCTGTTCTCTCCGCATAAGCTTTCTGCTGAAGGAGAGGACAACAATGTTGATGAAATCGATCGCCGCCGGCCTTGCCGGCACCGCACTGCTTGCGACCGTTGCGTTCGCGCAAAACCCGACGGCCACCACCGACAAGGCGGCGCCCGCGGCCACCACCACCACCACAACGACGACCGCGTCGGGCGAGTGGCGTGCCTCGAAGATGTCGGGCCTGAAGATCTACAACGACGCCAACGAGAACATTGGCTCGATCAACGACCTACTGATGGACAAGAGCGGCAACATCAAGATTGCCGTGATCGGCGTCGGCGGCTTCCTCGGCATGGGCGAGCATCTGGTCGCCGTCCCCTACGAGAAGCTGAAGTTCGTCAACGAGGCCGTCGCCTACACCGGCACCGGCGCGAAGCCTGCGGCGACCACGACCACTGGCGCTGCGACCGGCACCGAGAAGACCACGACGACCACGACGGCTACGACCGCCTCGTCCACGTCGAAATGGTATCCGGACCACGCCGTGTTCAATGCCAGCAAGGACGAGCTGAAGAACATGCCCGAGTTCAAGTACTCGGAGTAATGCTGCTCACGTGACGGCCGAAACGAGGCGCGCCCGGTTTTCACCGGGCGCGCTGTCGTGTCTTTCGTCTTTCACCTCGCCCCGCTTGCGGGGAGAGGTCGGATTGCATCGAAGATGCAATCCGGGTGAGGGGGAGTCTCGACGAGCCCAACTGGCGCCGTCCCCGCGGAGACTCCCCCTCACCCCAATCCTCTCCCCGCAAGCGGGGAGAGGGAGAAGACGTTCAGTGCGTCACCAGCGGGCAGCCGCCCTTGTCGAGGGGACGGAAGGCTTCGTCGCCGGGGACGGTGGCGATCAGCTTGTAGAGGTCCCACTCACCCTTGGACTCCTCCGGCTTCTTCACCTCGAACAGATACATGTCGTGCACCATGCGGCCGTCGATGCGGATCTTGCCGTTCCTGGCGAAGAAGTCGTTGACCGGGGTTTTGCGCATCTGCTCCATCACCTTCGGCGCCTCGTCGGTCTTGATGGCCTCGATCGCCTTCAGATAGTGCATGGTCGCCGAGTAGAGACCGGCCTGGATCATGGTCGGCATATGACCGACCTTCTCGTTGAACCGCTTCGAGAAGGCGCGCGTCTCCTCGTTCATGTCCCAGTAGAACGCGTCGGTGACGATCAGGCCTTGCGTCGCCTTGATGCCGAGCGAATGGGTGTCGGTGATCTCCTGGAGCAGCGCGATCATCTTCTGGCCACCCTGAACGAGACCGAATTCGGCCGCCTGCTTCAGCGCGTTGGTGGTATCGCCGCCGGCATTCGCCAGCGCGACCACCTTGGCCTTGGAGGCCTGGGCCTGCAGCAGGAAGGACGAGAAGTCCGAGGAATTGAGCGGATGGCGGACCTCGCCGAGCACCTTGCCGCCGCTCTCCTTGACCACGTTGGCGGCGTCGCGCTGCAGCGCCATGCCGAAGGCGTAGTCGGCGGTGACGAAGAACCAGGTGTCCTCGCCGCGCTTCACCATCGCCTTGCCGGCGACATTCGACAGCGCATAGGTGTCGTAGGTCCAGTGCACGGTGTTGGGCGAGCAGGCGACGCCGGTGATATCCGATGACCCGCCGCCGGAGTTGATGTTGATCTTGTTCTTCTCGCGCGTCAGCGCCGAGATCGGCAGTGCCACCGAGGATGTCGGCACGTCGAAGATCGCGTCGACCTTGTCGTTGTCGTACCAGTTGCGGGCGATGTTGACGCCGACGTCGGGCTTGTTCTGGTGATCGGCGGCGACCACCTGTACCGGCTTGCCCGCGACCTTGGCGCCGTAATCGGCAACCGCCATCTCGACGGCGGCGAGCGAGCCCTTGCCGGTCGCGTCCGCATAGAGGCTCGACATGTCCGTGAGCACGCCGATCTTGACGACGTCGTCTGAGATCTGCGCGTGGGCCGTGCCTGATGTGGCGGCGAGAGCAAGACCGGCCGCGACGGCGGCGATGAGTTTTTGCATATGTTTCTCCCTGTGTTGTTGTTTGGGTTTTGTTGCGGGGACTGTTCTAGCGACAATCGGTCGCGGGGGCAAAGCCGGGGATGTGTGAGGTGGCGTGAGAAATAAGTAGGGGGCTGCGGTGTTCTTACCCTCTCCCCTTGTGGGCCTGTTGCGTTATCGGCTTTTGAGGCTGAAGACGTCAGGAGAGAAGGCCTTGGTCCTGGCAATGCCTGCGAAGATCTGTAGTTGTTGCCCTCAGCGGGCAGCTCACGCGGCGATCGTGGCCCACCGCCTCATGTTGAAGGCGATTGAGGCGAGCAGAACTTGCCCGGTCGCCTTGATCAGACCGACGTAGCGGATGCAGGTCAGCCGCATGCGGCGTTTGAGAGTAGCGAAGGTGGTCTCGACCTGGGCTCGGCGGCGCGCGATGAGGAGGTTGTAGCGTTTGAGCCTCGGCGGCAACTCCGGGTGATGCCGGTTGGGCCGACGAGCAATGCGGGGTTTCTTGCCCTCCGCCTTCAGCCGGGCCCGTCGGGCATGGGTGTCGTAAGCCGCATCGGCCCACACCGCAGCTTCATCGCCGCGGATCAAAGCGTCCGCCGGTGTCGTGTCGTTGATGTTGGCCGGTGTGGTCAGTACCGTGCGGATCAAGCCGGATCCTTCGTCGACACCGACATGGGCCTTGTAACCGAACGTCGTGCCGCTCTTGCCTTGCCGCTTGGTGAAGCGGGCGTCGGGATCGTTTGAGGGGCGATCCTCCTTCGGAGGAGCCGACACCGCCTGGATCAAGGTCGCATCCAGCATCGTGCCGCGCTTGAGGATGACGCCGGCATTCTCAAGCTGACGATCCAGCTCACCAAACAGCTTCTCCAGCAGGCCTTGTTCGACAAGCTGGTTCCGAAAGCGGTTCAGGACCGTATGGTCGGGCGTCGCATCCTCAAGGCTCAAACCGACGAAGCGCTTGAACGACAACCGGTCGCCCAGCGCTTCCTCGAGTTCGCGCTCCGAAAGACCATACAGCGACTGCAACAGCACAGCACGAAACAGCACCAGCACCGGATAGCCTGGTCGACCGGGGCTCCCTTCATCCCGCAAATGGCCGATCAGCTTCTCGAACCGGTACCACTTGACCAGGCCAGCCAGCCGATCCAGCGCCGCATTGGCGCCGGCCCCCTTCGGCATCAGCGCTTCCACAAAGCTCGGCTGTCCCGTCCGCTTGACCGCCATCGCTACCCTCCAAGGCTTTGCCCTAGGGAATCACAATTGACGAATTACGCAACAGGCCCACAAGGGGAGAGGGAAGACAAACCTACTTCGGCAACAGCGCCTTCAGCTTGTCCATGTCGCGCACGTTCATCTTGAAGCCGCCGGGCATCACGATGTCACCGGGCTTCTGGTCGGGCTTGCAGGCCCCCAGCCACTTGGCTTCGAGCTGCATCGTGGTGTCGCGGCCTGCTGCGCCGGCGGCGCCGCCTTGCGCGTGCGACGAGGTCTTCACCGTATAGGCCGAGTTGAAATCGCCGGTGATCTCGGCATGCGAGGTCGTGCTGACGCCGGCGACGTTGCACTCGGAATCGCTGACATAGCCGGTCGCGGTCTTCTTGATGTCCTGCTTGGCGCAGATCTGCTTGGCCATCGGGGAGACGTTGTTGTTCATCTCCTTGTCGACGGTCTCGTCGGTGCAGTGCTGCATGGTCATCTCGGGCATAGGCGTGCCGGTCCTGACCATCTTCATTTCCCAGAGACCGGCCTTGCGCACCGGCAGATCGTCGGCGCTGGCGCTGCCTGCCGACACCACAAGACAAAGGGCCGAGCCGAGCAAAGCGAGCTTGCGCGTCATGTGGAAGCTCCCGACGTTCCGAAAGCGCCTCAGTACAGCGTGCGGATCGGCTGTTGGGCAGCGCCATAGGGCACCCAACGGCAGGAGAACGAGATGTAGCCGCCCTCAAAGGCCTGCACCGCGAGGAATTTCACGACCTTGCCGTAGCGCGCGCAGTGATCGACCGCGACCTGCCGCGCATCCGCCTGGGTCGCCAGCGAATAAGCGATGATGCCGCCGGTGTCGTTGCCCTTGAACGGAGGCACCGGAAGGAGATCGGCGCGTGCCGACTGGCTGGCCATCATACCCAGGGCAAGAAAGCCCGCGGCCGCAATGATTCGCATTCCCGTCACTCCAATTGGTTGGCGCCAGTTTACGGTGCCGGGAGGTCCATGAAAAGAACTGATGCCCCGCCGGCTGCGAGGTTGGGGTCAACTCTTGGCCAAGTGTTGCCGCGCTGCACTTGACCTGCCCCGGCCTTCGCGGCACCGTCCATCCTTCGCAAGACCCAGCTGTCCGGATTGCCCATGCGCGCCCTCCCCCTGAAATCGCTCCGCTTTGCCACCTTGCTTGGCCTCATGTTCGGAGCGCTGTCGCTCGGTGAGGCCAGGGCCGCCAATCCGCTGGAGCTGAACTTCTGGCTGAACGGGCCGCGCTATGACGGCGCCGTCGTCGATTGCGAGAGGGCGCTGCCGACAATCGCCACCCAGTTCTGGGAGAAGGAAAGCTCGTTCTGGAATTCCTCGTTGAAGATCACCGGCTTCGCCGCCGTTCACGAGATCGCGTTCCGGCCCTGGCAGTCCGACAACATTCCGCGCCGCTATTGCACCGGCGACGCCATGCTCAATGACGGCAAGGTGCGCAAGGTGCATTTCTCGATCATCGAGGATGGCGGCTTCTCCGGCTACGGCAATGGTGTGGAATGGTGCGTGGTCGGGCTTGACCGCAACTGGGCCTACAATCCGTCCTGCCGCGCCGCCAGGCCCTGAGCCTCGATCGAAAGGCCTGAATCGGACTGATCAGGCGCCCAGCGGGCCGGCCCGAATTTTGTTCTTGAAATGTTCTTGTTGCCTGCTAGGCTGATTGCACAGTCTAGTTGAGGGGCGTCGCCATGTTTCATTTTAGATTGCATTCGTTCACCCGTCTCGTGATCTCACTGACCCTTCCTCTGGTTCTGGTCGCGCTGCCGGGCGGCGCGAAGGCCCAGGACAAACGGCAGAACGCGCCCGGCGAATTCGATTTCTATGTGCTGTCGCTGTCATGGTCGCCCTCGTTCTGCGAGGAGGCGTCCGAGCGCAACCGCGGCGGCGGTGGTCGCTCGCAGATGCAGTGCAGCGGACGGCCCTACGCGTTCGTGGTGCACGGGCTGTGGCCGCAATATGAGAACGGCTTCCCCGAATATTGCCAGCGGCCGTCGCCACGCCTGAACCGCAACATCGTCTCTTCGATGCTCGATTTGATGCCGGCGCCGGGGCTGATCTTCAACGAGTGGGACAAGCACGGCACCTGCTCCGGGCTCGACAGCCGCAATTATTTCGAGACGATCCGAAAGGCGCGCGCCGCGATCAAGATCCCGGCGGAATATCTCGAACTGTCGCAGGCCAAGACTGTGGCGCCGGGCGAGGTGGAGGAAGCCTTTATCAAAGCCAATGCGGGCCTGAGCAACGCGGCCATCTCGGTCACCTGCAACCGGACCCGGCTCTCCGAGGTCCGCATCTGCCTCAGCAAGGACCTGCAATTCCGGGCCTGCGAAGAGATCGAGCGCCGCGCCTGCCGCCGCGACCAGGTGACGATGCCGCCGATCAGAGGTGGCTAGTCCAAGTGTTTGTGCCCCGGACGCAGCGCCGGTTCGGCGGTGCGCTGCAGAATCGGGGTCCATGCCGGCACAGACGCGTATGCCGCTTTGCTCAAGCCGTGACGTAGCGTAGTCCTGTCTCATGAACTACCGTCACGCCTTCCACGCTGGAAACTTCGCCGATGTCATCAAGCACATCGTGCTCGCGCGCATCATTACCTACCTTCAGGACAAGCCGGGCGCATTCCGTGTCATCGACACCCATGCCGGCGCCGGCCTCTATGATCTCGAAAGCGACGAGGCGCGCCGCAGCGGCGAATGGCTGACCGGCATCGCGCGGCTGATGCAGGCGCGCCTGTCGAACGACGCCGTGGCGCTGGCCAAGCCCTATCTCGACATCGTTCGTGCCTACAATCCGAAGGGCGAACTCAAGGCCTATCCGGGTTCGCCGCTGATCACGCGCGGCCTGCTGCGGCCGCAGGACCGCCTTGTTGCCTGCGAGCTCGAGCCGAAGGCGCGCAAGGCGCTGATCGGTGTGCTGCGCCGCGACGAACAGGCGCGCGTGGTCGATCTCGACGGCTGGGTCGCGCTGCCGGCCTTTGTGCCACCGAAGGAACGGCGCGGGCTCGTGCTGATCGACCCGCCGTTCGAGGCGAAAGACGAGTTCGAAAAGCTCGGCGACGCCTTCTCGGCGGCTTTCGTGAAATGGCCGACCGGTATCTATGTAATCTGGTATCCGGCCAAGAGCCGACGCGCCACCGACACGCTGGTGCAATCAGTGGCGCGGCTCGCAGCCGCAGCAAAACCACCAGGAAAATGTCTGCGTCTCGAATTCAGTGTCGCGCCGCAGCTTGATGGCGCCGCCCTCACCTCCGCCGGATTGTTGATCGTCAATCCGCCGTAC
Source organism: Bradyrhizobium sp. LA6.1 (assembly GCF_040547805.1). Lineage (NCBI taxonomy): Bacteria > Pseudomonadati > Pseudomonadota > Alphaproteobacteria > Hyphomicrobiales > Nitrobacteraceae > Bradyrhizobium > Bradyrhizobium sp. LA6.1. Next base: position 350,772 of record NZ_JBEPQK010000005.1, read on the forward strand.
ACGCTGCATGGCGAGCTCAAGACGATCCTGCCCGAGCTGGAGATACCGCTCGGACAGGGCGGAGCTGCCAGATTCCGATTAGAGGTGCCGAGGCCGTAACACACCGGCATTCTTGGGAAAAAGATGCAGGAGCGGTAGTCAATCTGCAGAGAACCGTATTATGCTGTTTCCGTGACTGGCTTTACGTTCCGCTTCCGCGAATGGTTGCGGCGGAGTGAAGGCCTAAGAAAGATCCGATCGGACCGAAAGAAAGGTCCGCCCAAGGATGGCCAGCTCCCGGGCTTCGTAAGGCCCGGTCATGTCGTGACGTGAGTCTGCGTCGCGACGGAGGAGCAATGAGGGGGAGTTTCCCGATGGCCATGACGGGAACGGTCAAGTTTTTTAACGGCGAGCGCGGCTACGGTTTCATCAAGCCCGACGACGGCGGGCGCGACGTCTTCGTGCACATTACTGCTGTGGAGCGGGCGGGACTGAAAGACCTCGCCGAAGGACAGCGCATTACTTTTGAAGTCGAGCCGGACAAGAAGGGGAAGGGACCAAAGGCAGTCAATTTGGTCATCGTCTCCTAGAGCGTTTTCGAGCGAACACCTGGCGAAAAAAATCCCGGCCGCGAGCGGCCGGGAGGCTGTTGTCCGGTATTTTCTTCTTCAACTATCAGAAGTGATAGTTCACGCCTGCGCGCACAACGCTGGCGCTATAGCCGTTTGACACGCCGGTAATTGCGAACTGGCTCGTCGACAGATCGATGTAGAGATATTCGAGCTTGGCGCTCCAGTTCGGCGCGAAGCCGACTTCCGCGCCGGCACCGATGGTCCAGCCTGCGGTGGTGTGCGACTCCGTCCAGCCGAATGTCTGCGCGCGCAGTTCGCCGAAGGCGAGGCCGGCGGTGCCGTAGAACAGCACGTTGCTGAAGGCATAGCCCGCACGGCCGCGCAGCGTGCCGAACCAGGGGTTGGAGAACTTCCACGGCGCGAAGGTGTCATCAGCGCCCGCGGCCTGGATATCGCCCTCGACGCCGAACACCCATGGACCATTCTGAAAATTGTAGCCGGCCTGCACACCGCCGACGAAACCGGAGGGCTTGACGGGCGAATTACTCACCGAGCCCCACTCATAGCCGAGATTGGCACCGAGATACGGACCGGCCCAGCTATAGGCATTGAGCGGCTGATTGACGGTGTAGGGCGCACCCTGCCCGTAATTGAGATCGGCGGCCTCTGCCGAAGCTGTCCAGCCGGCTGCAACCAACACGGCTGCGCCTACAACGAACCCCCTCATCGGTACTCTCCAACGCAACGGCCGCCCCCCGCGATGCCTGCGCCGCCGCGCAAGGCAAAATCGCATGGTTACGGAACCTCCTCTTTTTCGCGTAAGATTTATCGAGAGTTTTAAGTTAAAGGCCTGTTAAGCCGGGTTACCGCGCTCTTAACAGGCTTAAGCAAGTGTTACCCGGAACCGCGCCGCCATCCTGTGTGTGCCGCAAGGCTGGAACTTCAAATCGGCACCCCCAGCGCTTAAATTCGCATCATGGCTCACGATTCCACCGACAATCCGGACGACGCACGCGCGCGCAAATCTCCGCGCGGCACGACCGCCGACGCCCCGCCGGAGAGCCTGGCGCCGCCGGACCTCGACCCCGCCACTACCGCTGGCGAGGACGAGGACGACGCGCTGCTGCCTGATATCCTGGAGGAGAGCGGCGCGGTCGGCGAAGAGCCGCTGGCGACCGGCCATGAGGCGATCGAGCGCGCGGTCCGCCTCGCGCCCACCTCGCCGGGCGTCTATCGCATGCTCAGCGCCAATGCCGACGTGCTCTATGTCGGCAAGGCCAAGAACGTCAAAAAGCGCCTGTCGAACTATGCGCGCCAGAGCGCGCCGCAACCGGCGCGCATCCTGCGCATGATCGCAGCCACGGTGACCGTGGAGATCGTCTCGACCAACACCGAGACCGAAGCGCTGCTGCTGGAAGCCAATCTCATCAAGCAGCTCCGGCCGCGCTTCAACGTGCAGCTGCGCGACGACAAGTCGTTTCCCTACATCCTGATCACCGGCGACCATTGGGCGCCGCAGATCCTCAAGCACCGCGGTGCGCAGACCCGGCCCGGCCGCTATTTCGGCCCGTTCGCTTCCGCCGGTGCGGTCAACCGCACCATCACCGCCTTGCAGCGCGCGTTCCTGATCCGCTCTTGCACCGATTCCTTCTTCGAAAGCCGCTCGCGGCCCTGCCTGCTCTACCAGATCCGCCGCTGCGCCGGCCCCTGCACCCGCGAGATCGATTTCCCCGGCTATACGACGCTGGTGCGCGAGGCGACCGACTTCCTCTCCGGCAAGAGCCAAGCGGTGAAGCAGGAGCTTGCCGGCGAGATGGAGAAGGCATCCGGCGAGCTCGAATTCGAGACCGCGGCACTCTACCGCGACCGCCTCGCCGCGCTGTCGGCGATCCAGTCGCAGCAGGGCATCAATCCGCGCACCGTGGAGGAAGCCGACGTGTTCGCGGTCCACCAGGAGGGCGGTTTCTTTTGCGTCGAAGTGTTCTTCTTCCGCACCGGTCAGAACTGGGGCAACCGCGCCTATTTCCCGCGCGCGGAGAAGACCTATACGCCGGAGGAAGTGCTGGGGTCCTTCCTCGCCCAGTTCTACGACGACAAGCCGCCGCCGAAGAACATCCTGCTCTCGCACGAGATCGAGGAGAGCGAGCTGCTCGCCAACGCGCTGTCGATCAAGGCCGGCCACAAGGTCGAGGTCACGGCGCCCAAGCGCGGCGAGAAGAAGGAGCTGGTCGCCCACGCGCTGACCAATGCGCGCGAGGCGCTCGGCCGCAAGCTCGCGGACACCGCGACGCAGAGCCGGCTGCTCGACGCCATGGCGACGACGCTGAGCCTGCCGCATTCACCCAAGCGCATCGAGGTCTACGACAACAGCCACATCCAGGGCACCAATGCGGTCGGCGCCATGATCGTCGCCGGCCCGGATGGGTTTGTGAAAAACCAGTACCGCAAGTTCAACATCAAGTCCGAAGGGCTCACGCCCGGCGACGATTACGGCATGATGCGCGAGGTGCTGGAACGCCGCTTCAAGCGCCTGATCAATCCGCCCGAGGACGCCGCCGGCAAGGCCAAGGACGACGACTTCCCGCAATGGCCCGATCTCGTGATCATCGACGGCGGTCGCGGCCAGCTCAACGCCGTCCGGGAGATCTTTACGAATCTCGGCCTGACCCAGGTGTCGCTGATGTCGGTCGCCAAGGGACCGGACCGGGATGCCGGCCGCGAAACCCTGTTCATGCCGGAGCGCGAGGCGATCAAGCTGGAGCCGCGCGATCCCGTGCTTTACTTCATCCAGCGCCTGCGCGACGAGGCCCACCGCTTCGTCATCGGCTCGCACCGCAAGCTGCGCAAGAAGGACATCCGCGAGGCCGGTTTGCAGGAGATTCCGGGCATCGGCCCGTCACGCAAACGTGCCTTGCTGCACCATTTCGGAACCCTGAAGGAGATCGAGCGGGCCTCGATCGCCGATCTCGGCAAGGTTCCGGGGGTGAGCGCCGAGAGCGCCCGCAGGATTTTCGACTATTTCCATCCCCAGCCGGGGTGAACTAAGGGGGCCGCGGTCATATGGTCGTCGCATGCTGCACCTCATTTGGGGAGCGGGACGGTTGACCTTCAGGCACGAGCGGTATTGGTAGGACGGATGAACATCGCCACGACACGAGGGACGACCAGCCGCGCGATGTCCCTCCCGAACATCCTGACCTATGGCCGGATCGCCGCGATCCCGGTCGTGGTCGGGTGCATCTATGCACAATCGATTCTGGATCAGCCGCTGTGGCTGCGCTGGGTCGCGGTCGCCATCTTCATCGCGGCAGCAGTGACCGATTACCTCGACGGCTATTACGCGCGGATCTGGAATCAGCAATCGGCGTTCGGCCGGATGCTCGATCCGATCGCCGACAAGCTGCTGGTGGCCTCCTGCCTGCTGATGCTGGCAGCCGACGGCATCATCCATGGCTGGTCGCTATGGGCCGCCATCGTGATCCTGTGCCGCGAGATCCTGGTCTCGGGCCTGCGCGAATATCTCGCGGCGTTGCGGGTGAGCGTTCCCGTGACCAAGCTTGCGAAGTGGAAGACGACCGTTCAGCTCATCGCCATCGGCTTCCTGCTCGCTGGCCCGGCCGGCGATGAGGTGGTGCCCGTGGTCTCGATGATCGGGCTGGCGCTGCTCTGGGCCTCGGCGATCCTCACCATTTACACGGGCTACGACTATTTCCGCGCCGGCATCCATCACCTCATCAAGGAGGATGAGGCATGAAGGTGAAGTACTTCGCCTGGGTGCGCGAGCGCGTCGGCAAGGCCGAGGAGACCATCGAGCCGCCGGCGACCGTGCGCACCGTCGAGGAGCTGATCGCCTGGCTGTCCGGCCAGAGCGAGGCCTATGCCTACGCCTTCGAGAAGCCGAAGGTGATCCGCACCGCGATCGATCATGCCCACGTCAAATCGGACGCCGTGATCGCGGGCGCCCGCGAGATCGCGTTTTTCCCGCCGATGACCGGCGGCTAGGCCATGACCTCCCCCGTAAGCACCGCCCCCGCCAGCCCCTGCCCCGTCACCATCCGAATCCAGCAGGATGATTTCGACATCGCGCGCGAGATCGCGATCCTGACCGGGAGCCGCACCGACATCGGCGCGGTCGTAAGCTTTTCCGGCATCTGCCGCGGCGACGAGAACAGCGCGAAGATCGCCGCCCTCACGCTCGAACATTATCCCGGCATGGCGGAAGAAGAGATCAAGCGCCATGCCGACGAAGCTACATCGCGCTGGCCGCTGAACGGCGTCACCATCATTCATCGCGTCGGGCGGTTCATGCCCGGGCAGAATATCGTGCTGGTGCTCACGGCGTCGCAGCACCGCCAGGCGGCGTTCCAGGCGGCCGAGTTCCTGATGGATTATCTCAAGACCAGCGCGCCGTTCTGGAAGAAGGAAGAGAGCGCCACCGGTACCGGCTGGGTCGAAGCCCACGCCCGTGACGACGAGGCCGCCGCACGCTGGACCCGATCCTGATGGCAAAAGCATCCAAGAAGACCACGCGCGGCCGCGCCGCGCCAAAGCTCGCGAAGATCGGCCGCGGCGAGCTGCTCACGCTGATCGATTTCGTGCGCTACGCCGTGAGCCGCTTCACCGAGGCGAAGCTCGCCTTTGCCCATGGCACGACCGATCCGGTCGCTGAAGCAGCCTTCCTGGTCTGCGAAGCCCTGCATCTGCATCCCGACCAGTTCGAGATCTTTGCCCATGCCTGCGTCACCTCGGCGGAAGGCAAGACCATCGTCGACCTCATCCATCAGCGCGTCACCACGCGCAAACCGGCCGCCTATCTCGTCAACAAGATCTACATGCGCGGCCTGCCCTTCTATGTCGACGAGCGCGTCATCGTTCCGCGCTCCTTCATCGGCGAACTGCTGGAGTCGCATTTCGGCGGCGACGGCGAGGCGGGCTCGCTGATCGACGACCCCACGGCCGTCGAACGCGTGCTCGATCTCTGCACGGGCTCGGGATGTCTCGCCATCCTCGCCGCGCATCATTTCCCGAATGCCACCGTTGATGCCGTCGACATCTCCAAGGGCGCGCTCGAAGTCGCCACACGAAATGTCGGCGAATTCGGGCTCGATGACCGGATCAGCCTGCATCGCGGCGACCTGTTCGCCCCGCTCGGCGACAACAGATACGACCTCATCATCACCAATCCGCCCTACGTCGATGCGGAAGGCATGGCCGCGCTGCCGCCGGAATGCCGGGCCGAACCAAAACTCGCCTTTGACGGCGGCGCCGACGGTCTCGACGTGGTGCGCCGCATCCTGCGCGATGCGCCCGATCACCTGACGCCGGATGGCGGCTTGATCTGCGAGATCGGCCGCGGCCGCGAACTGGTCGACGAGGCCTTTCCGGAACTGCCGCTGCTCTGGCTCGACACCGAGGAATCCGAGGGCGAGGTGTTCTGGATCGCGGCCGCCGATCTCGGCTGATCCGTCCCGGCACCCGCGCTCCGCGCGGAACAAGTCAAATTCCGCCACGTTCATCCCCCGACGATTTTTTCGTTCTCGGAGGATGTCCGCATGCTCGCGCCATCGGGCGAACTGCTGCGCGCCGGCATGGCGCTCAAGATCAATCACCTCAAGCGCGCCGCGCGATCGTACTTGCGCGACCGCACCAATCAGGCCACGGGCCGCGCGACGTCCTATGCGGTCGCGGCAGGACTGTTCGCAATGGCCGGGCTGTTCCTGATCGCCACCCTCTTTGTCGGCCTGATCGCCCTTTATCGTTGGGTCGCAATCACCCAGGGACAATTCTGGGGCTTTGGTGCCGTCGCGGCCGTGCTCCTGGTGCTGGCCGTATCCTGCGCCGGCGTGGCTCAGGCCCAAATGAAGCGTCGGGACAAGCCGATCGTGCCGCTTGCCAGCCGTATGCGCGTTGCGATCGCCACCCCGCGGATCCCGCGCGGAACGGTCAAGCAGGCGGTGAAAGAGGTCGCAACGACGATTCCACTGGTGTCGCCCGCACCGGGCGAGCGTGGCCGTGACGACAACGCCCTGTCGGCCCGGACCAACCGGCCCGTGCAGCTTGGTCTGATGCTCGCAGCCGTCGGGCTGCTGGGCTTCACGGCCGCACGGCGGCGGCGGCACGGCCGCAGATTGGACGCTTGAAGTGCGCGCGCGGCACACCGAGCACCTCGACAGTTGGTTGCTCGTTGCCGCCACGGCCGTCTTCGTGCTGTCTGCGGAACGCTACTTTCAGGAGTTCGGCCCCATCCGGTCGGGGCCTCCGCAACACCATCGCAACAATGAAGCAAATTTGCCGGAAACAAGCCCGGCCGGCGCAGCCATGCAGCCCGGCCACGGCCGGCGCGCGAAAAGCCCTTTCGCGATCCCGTGGGCGGGCTGGAAAGACATCTTCTGGCGCACCTATCAGCGCATCGACGACGATCGCCTGCTCGCGACTGCGGGCGGCGTCGTCTTCTTCGGGCTGCTCGCGATTTTTCCCGCCGTGACCGCGCTGGTCTCATCCTACGGCCTGTTCGCGGATCCCTCGACGATCAGTTCCAACCTGCATTCGCTCGCGATGCTGCTGCCCGAGGGCGCGTTCCAGATCGTCGAGGACCAGGTCGCGCGCGTGGTGTCCAACGGCAATACCGCCCTGGGTGTCACCTTCCTGTTTGGCCTCTTGCTCGCGATCTGGAGCGCCAATGCGGGCGTCAAAGCCATCTTCGATGCCCTCAACGTCGCCTATGAGGAGCGCGAAAAGCGCAGCTTCGTCCGGCTGAACACGGTGTCGTTGGCTTTCACCGTCGGCGGCATCGCGGCGCTGCTGCTGATGGTGGGCACCGTGGTCGCCTTCCCGCTCGCGCTCAACCATCTCGGCATCGCGCCGGAAAGCAGGCTGATCGTCGCTCTCGCGAGATGGCCGGTGCTGTTCGTCATCCTGCTGGCCGCGCTTGCCGTCCTCTACCGCTTCGCACCGAGCCGCGACGCGCCACGCTGGCAATGGCTGAGCCTCGGCGCGGTGACGGCCGCCATCCTCTGGATCGCCGGCTCGGCGCTCCTGTCCTGGTATCTCTCGGAATTCGCCAATTACAACGCGACCTACGGCTCGCTCGGCGCGGCGATCGGCTTGATGATGTGGATGTGGATGTCGGCGATCGTCATCATGTTCGGGGCCGAGCTGAACTCGGAGATCGAGCGGCAGACCCTTCGGGATACGACCACCGGACCGCCCAAGCCGCTCGGCACCCGCGAGGCCGTCTCGGCCGACACGGTCGGCGCCGCCGCGCCATCCTGATTGCCGGCGGTCAGGCCGGGGCTCGGCCTGACCGGATCACGACGGCAATTCAGCGCTTGCTGATCACGACCTCCAGATACTCGCTATGCACCACCACCGTACCGTCGTCGGCACGGTTGAATTCGCCGAGCAGCGCCATGAGATCGCGCCGCAGCGCGGCCTGGCCGGTCTCCTCCAGCGCCACGAACGCTTTCAGCATCGGCCCGTAATAGGATTTGAAAACCTCGAGCCAGTGCTCCGGAGAGCGATAGCGGAAGGCGAACATGCGCGGCTCGGCGGCGATCTCGGAGGCTTGGCTGCCGAACATCTCCTCAAGCCGTGCCGGCGTGCCCCACAAGGCCGGCGACTTCACGCCCGCCGGCGGCGGCAAATGCCTGCCGATGGTCTTGAAGAGCTGACCGATGAAGCCCTGGGGCGTCCAGTTGGCGAGGCCGATCTTGCCGCCGGACTTGCAGACCCGCGCGAGCTCGGACGCCGCCTTGTCCTGATCCGGCGTGAACATGACACCGAAGGTCGAGAGCACGACGTCGTAGCTGGCATCCGCAAACGGCAGCGCTTCGGCATCCGCTTCACGGAATTCGACCATCAAATGCTCCGCCGCGGCCCGTTCGCGTCCCCGCTTGAGCAACGCGGGAACATAATCGGTCGATGTGACGTCGCACCAGCGCCGCGCGGCGGCCAGCGTCGCATTGCCGTTGCCGGCGGCGACATCAAGCACCTTGCTGCCGGCGCGCAAGTCGAGCGCCTCGCAGAGTTGCTCGCCGACGATCTGCAAAGTGGTGCCGACAATGGCATAGTCGCCGGATGACCAGGCGCTGTGCTGGCGCTGCTTGACGGCGGCGAGATCTGGTTGGGCGAGGGCCGGCTTGAGCGCGGCGGATGTCGACATGGCAATTCTCCTGCGGTTGAAGACGCCGGGACGATAGGGCGCATGCGGCTCGCTGGCCTTGAGAGTGGCGTTATTTTACGCTGAGAACACCTTGATTTCCCCGCGCGAGCCGAGGGCGGCGTGACATTTCATTTCGAGGATTTCGTGCTCGACCCCGCGCGCCGCGAATTGCGGCGGGCAGAGACGCTCGTCGCGCTTGAGCCCCAGGTGTTCGATCTCCTGCTTTATCTGGTCCGCAACCGCGAGCGCGTGGTAACGCGGGACAATCTGCTCGACGCGATCTGGAATGGCCGCGTCGTCTCGGAATCGACGCTGACCAGCCGGATCAACGCGGCGCGGCGCGCGGTCGATGACAATGGCGAAGATCAGCGGCTGATCCGCACAGTCGCGCGCAAGGGCGTGCGGTTCGTCGGCGAAGTGACCGAACGCTCCGCCGCTGCCTCATCGTCGGCGCCGGGCAAGCCGCCCGACCCAACACCGACGGAATTGCCGCTGCCCGATCGTCCCGCAATTGCCGTCCTGCCCTTCACCAACATGAGCGGCGAGGCCGAGCAGGATTATTTCTCCGACGGCATCAGCGAGGACATCATCACCGCGCTGTCGAAGCTGCGCTGGTTCTTCGTGATCGCGCGCAACTCCTCCTTCATCTACAAGGGCCGCACGGTTCACCTGCGGCAGGTCGCCGAGGAGCTCGGCGTGCGCTATGTCGTCGAGGGCAGCGTCCGCAAGGAAGGCGATCGCGTCCGCATCACCGCGCAGCTCAACGATGTCGCCACCGGCAGCCATCTCTGGGCCGAACGCTACGACCGCGAGCTCGCCGACGTCTTCGCCGTACAGGACGAGATCACCGAACGCATCGTCGCCGCGATCGAGCCGCAACTCTATGCCGCGGAGAATTTTCGCGCCGAGCGCAAGCCGCCCGACAGCCTGGACGCGTGGGACCTTCTGATGCGCGCCCTCTCCCATTACTGGCGCGTGACGCGGCAGGATCACGTCGCGGCGCGAGCCCTGCTCGAAAAGGCCATCGCGCTCGACCCGAACTACGGCAAGGCGCTTGGGCTGCTCGGCACCAGCTACATGTTCACGGCGCATATGGGCTGGATGGAGATGGCCGCGGCGCTGCCGGTGGCCGAGCGCGCGGCGCGGGCCGCGATCCGCGCCGACGACCAGGATGCCTGGGCGCATAATGCGCTCGGCCATGTCGATCTGTTCGCACGCCGGTTCGAGGATTCACTTGCCGAATTCGAGACCGCGCTGCGGCTCAATCCGAACTTTGCGCTGGCGCAGGGCTATTATGGCCTGACGCTCAGCTATTGCGGCCGCTGGCGGGATGCCGACGAAGCCGCGCGGCGGGCGATCCGCCTCAGCCCGCGCGACCCCTATGCACCCGTCTATTTCGGCATCGCCGCCTTTGCCCGCTTCCTCGGCAGGGACTATGCGGAAGCGATCCGGCTCGCACAGGAGGCCCTGCGCCAGCGCAGTGACTTCGTCGGCGGGCACCGGGTGCTGACCGCGGCCGCGGCGATGGCCGGGCAAACCGAGACCGCCCGCGCGGCGCTGAAGGAACTCCAGCGTGCCCAGCCCAACGTCTCGCTCGCCTGGATCGCCGAGTTCATGCCGATCAGGCTCGCCGCCGACCGCGAGCACTACCTCGAAGGCTTTCGCCGGGCCGGCCTGACCTAGACTGCCCGAGCATGATCTCCGCGCAAACGCGTTCCCCGTTTGTCGCGAGGGAAAACCGTTGCACACTTTCCGGATCATGCTCCGGCGCCGCGAACAGGCCGCTATCCCCTCGAATCAACAATGATGTTAAGGTCGCCTTGCTTAGGGGAGCATGAGGCGTGACGGGTTCGCACACTGACCCGTGTTTTCCCGGATGAGGCAGTCAGCTCTTTGAGGCGTAACGCGCGGCATGATTCGCATTTCGACGATCTTCATCGCCATCTGCATGGTTCTGGTCGCGGCCTCGCTCGGGCTTGTCCTCTACTCGGTCGCCGGCATCAGCGGAACCGAATCCGCCATCGTGGCGCTAACCGCGCTGACCTTCCTGATCCTCTACAACGCGGTCTCGATGCGGCTGCGCGACCGCAGTGACGTCGGCGGCCAGATCGCCGACCTCTCGCGCGGCACCGCCGACCTCGCCCGCCAGGTCGCCGAGTTCGGCCGCCGGCTCGCGGCGATGGAGGGGCGCATCGCCTCGGCCAATTCGACCAACTCCGACCGCATCCAGTCAGTGGTCGGCGAGATCAACGAGCTCGGCGGGCTGGTCAGGCAGCTCGCCACCACCGTGTCAGCCCATGAAGACCTCTTGGCCGGGGCCGCGCCGACCCCCGCCCCCGCTCCGGTCGCCCGGCCAGAGCCGGAGGCGCCGCTCGACCTGATTGCGGCCTTCGAGGAGCGGCCGGCCGCCGCTCCGCCACTGCCCGCACCGCCGCCGCGGCCAGCACCGGCGATCCAGAGCCAGGCCGCCGTTCCGGTTCAGACGGGCAATGGCCGCAACCAGACCCAGTTACTGGCGACACTGCGCAACGCCATCGACGAGAACCGCATCGACATCTTCCTCCAGCCGATGGTGACGCTGCCGCAGCGCAAGGTGCGGTTCTACGAAGCCGTGACGCGCCTGCGCGACGAGCGCGACCAGCTGATCGCCGCCGAGGAATTCATCAGCATCGCCGAAGCCTCGGGTCTGATCGGACGCATCGACAACATGGTGATGCTGCGCTGTGTGCAGGTGCTGCGGCGCCTGATGGTGCGCAACAAGGATGTCGGCGTGTTCTGCAACGTCGCGGCCTCCACGCTCGGCAATTCCACCACCTTCGCGCAGTGCCTCGACTTCCTCGAAGCCAACCGGGCGCTGGCGCCATCGCTGGTGCTGGAGTTCAAGCAGTCGACCTTCCGCAATCTCGGTCCGGCCGAGACCGAGAATCTCGCGGCACTCGCCCAGCGCGGTTTCCGCTTCTCGATCGACCATGTCACAGACCTCAGGATCGAGCCGCGCGAGCTCGCCGATCGCGGCGTGCGCTTCATCAAGGTGCCGGCGTCCCTCCTGCTCGACCCCAGGCAGGCCTCGACCTCGGACATCCATCCTTCCGACCTCTCCGACCTGCTCGGCCGCTTCGGCATCGACCTGATCGCCGAACGGATCGAGGGCGAGCGCGCAGTGGTCGATTTGCTCGACTTTGACGTGCGGTTCGGTCAGGGGTTCCTGTTCGCGCCGCCCCGGCCATTGCGGCCTGAAGGGGCATCTGCTACCGGCGGGGCCTCGCCGAACCCGGCGCAGGAAATTCAGGGATCCAATGGCTCCGCTTCTCCCAGCCCAGGCGCCACGTCTTCAGCGCCTCCAGCCCAACGTATCACCGGCAACGCGGCGCTCGCGCGCCGGATTTGATCGGCCGCACGCATCATGACCACGCTGCATTTCGCCGAAAGCCTGCGCGAGCTCGTGGGCGGCGTTGACGTTGTGCTCAGCGACATCTGGGGCGTGGTTCACAACGGCCTGGAATCCTTCCCCGAGGCCTGCGAGGCGCTGCACACCTATCGCAGCCGCGGCGGTACGGTGATCCTGATCACCAATGCCCCGCGCCCGGCCGACTCTGTCCAACGGCAATTGCGCAAGCTCGGCGTCGCGGACGAGACCTATGACGCGATCGTCTCGTCGGGCGACCTGACGCGGCTCTATGTCGCCGAGCATCCCGGCCGCAAGATGTTCTGGCTCGGACCCGAGCGCGACAACTCGATCTATCGCGGCCTCGATGCGACGACCGCGCCGCTGGAAGAAGCCGACTACATCGTCTGCACCGGCCTCTATGACGACGAGACCGAGACGGCGGAAGACTATCGCGGCATGATGCTGAAGGCGCGCGAGCGCAAGCTGACGCTGGTCTGTGCCAACCCCGATATCGTGGTGGAGCGCGGCGACCGGCTGATCTATTGCGCCGGCGCGATCGCGGAACTCTATCGCGAACTCGGCGGCGAGGTGATCTTCTACGGCAAGCCGCATCGCCCGATCTACGAGCGCGCGATGATGCTCGCCGGCGAGCGCCAGGGCCACATGATCGACCGGAAAAAGGTGCTGGCGATCGGCGATTCCGTCCGCACGGACCTCACCGGCGCGCGCGAATTCGGCATCGACTGCCTGTTCGTCACCCGCGGCATCCATGCCGAGGAGTTCGAGGGCCTCGACCAGCTCGACCCGAATTCGGTGATGGAGTTGTTCGGCCACCCGCCGAAGGCGCTGATGCGCGAATTGAAATGGTGACGGTGGAGCCCACGCAGGCGCTGCGGGCTTAGACCAATTGCTTAGACCCAAATGCCGTCATGGCCGGGCTTAGCCGTCCGAAGGACGGCGTCGCTTCCGCTTGCCTACGCCCCGGCCATCCACGTCTTCATTTGCAGGATCCAAGAACGTGGATGCCCGGGACAAGCCCGGGCATGACGATCTCTATAGAGAGCTGCTATGCGGTCTGGCGGCGCTTACGCGCTCGCCATGTCCGGGAAGACCGCTTCGATCTTGGTCTTCAGCGTCGCCGCGTTGAACGGCTTGACGATGTAGTTGTTCACGCCGGCCTTCTTGGCCGCGATCACGTTCTCGGTCTTCGATTCCGCGGTGATCATGATGAAAGGCGTGGTGGCGAGGTTCGGATCCGCGCGCACTTCGCGCAGCAGGTCGTAACCCGTCATCGGCTCCATGTTCCAATCGGAAATCACGAGCCCGTACTTCTTGCCACGCATCTTGTTCAGCGCCGCCGAACCGTCGCTTGCATCATCGATATTCTCGAAGCCAAGCTGCTTCAGGAGATTCCTGATGATACGGATCATGGTGCTGTAGTCATCAACCACCAGAACCGACATCGACAAATCAACCGCCATCTCGACTCCCCCAACGCAAACCCAGGAAATATTACGATCGGACCCACCGGAGCCGGAGCCCCGCTGTTCCACATTTCAAGGACTAGCACCAAGGCGTTAAACAGCGCGTTAACTGGGGGCACCTCCGAAGGACTGAAATCACGTTCAATGCGGCCGCTCCCCTGCCGCTTGACTTCGTCCGGCCGGTCAAGCCACGGTCCGCAGGTCCTGCCGCTTCGAGAATTCCCCTGATGGTCCCGCATTTTACCGTTATCCGCGACACAACGCCGGATTCCGCGATTTTGAGGGGCGCCGTGGTCGCCATGGGCAATTTCGACGGCGTTCATCTCGGCCATCGCGCGGTGATCGCAGCCGCCCTGGAAATGGGCCGGGTGCATGGCCGCCCTGCGCTGGCGTTGACGTTCGAGCCGCATCCGCGCCGGTTTTTCAGCCCGAACACCCCGCAATTCCGCCTGACGGACGAGCCGGCCAAGCTGCGGCTTTTGGCCGGCACCGGGCTTGCCGGCGCCGTGGTCATGACCTTCGACAAGGCCAGGGCCGGGACCAGCGCGCAAGATTTCATTCACCATGACCTGATCGGGCGCCTCGGCGTCAGCGGCATCGCGGTCGGTTACGACTTTCACTTCGGCAAGGGGCGCGTCGGCTCGCCGAGCCTCCTGGTCAACGAGGCGCCCCGGCTCGGCATCGAGGTCGACGTGCAGGCCCATGTCGACATCGACGAGCGGCCGGTCTCCTCCAGCGCCATCCGGATCGCGCTCGCCGAGGGCCTCATCGACGAGGCCACCACCATGCTGGGCGCCCCCTGGTTCATCACCGGCGAGGTGATCCACGGCGAGAAGCGTGGCCGCGACCTCGGCTATCCCACCGCCAACATCCGCCTCGATGCCAATTGCGGCCTCAAGCACGGCATCTATGCGGTGCGGGTCGGCCGCGGCGCCGAGCGGCTGGACGGGGTGGCAAGCTTCGGCCGCCGTCCGACCTTTGATAATGGCGCGCCGCTGCTGGAAATCTTCCTGTTCGACTTCAAGGGCGACCTCTACGGACAAGCGCTCGACTGCGCCTTCGTCGGCTTCATCCGCGAGGAGCTGAAATTCGACAGCCTGGAGGCCCTGATCCGCCAGATGGACGACGATTCCGCCCGCGCCCGCGCCGTGCTGGCCGCCGCCCCGGACGCGTTTCCGCGGCTTGGCGTGATCGATTGAGGCCCAAATCCGGCCCGCCGAACCTTTTGCGCTTCTACCTTTTGCGCTTCCCTTGGCCCCCTGCTATGGAGAGCCCATGTTTGCGCGGCGCATCATAGGGATTAGCGGCCCGGCTTCCGCCTGAGCCTGAAGGCTCGGCGCAAGACCGGGATTTCGTCGTTTCACCCCGCGATTCCAGTCGCTATCCGTTTCCGCGCCCTTCCGAGCCAGTCAGCCCCATGTCCGAAAAGCCGCAAAAGTCCGACGCCAAAGACTATTCCAAGACCCTTTATTTGCCGCAGACGGATTTCCCGATGCGCGCCGGCCTGCCGCAGCGCGAGCCGGAACTGCTGAAGTATTGGAACGACATCGGCCTCTACGACAAGCTGCGCCGGGAAGCCCAGGGCCGCGCCAAATTCGTGCTGCATGACGGCCCGCCCTACGCCAACGGCAACATCCATATCGGGCACGCGCTGAACAAGATCCTCAAGGACGTCGTGACCAAGAGCCAGCAGATGCTCGGCTTCGACTCCAATTACGTGCCGGGCTGGGACTGCCACGGCCTGCCGATCGAATGGAAGATCGAGGAGGAGAACTACCGCAAGAAGGGCAAGCAGAAGCCCGATTTCCGCGACTCCGCCGCGATGGTGGCGTTCCGCAAGGAATGCCGCGCCTATGCGACGCACTGGATCAACGTGCAGCGCGAGGAGTTCAAGCGGCTCGGCATCATCGGCGACTGGGATCATCCCTATCAGACGATGAGCTATCCGGCCGAAGCGCAGATCGCCCGCGAGCTGATGAAATTTGCGGCCAACGGCACGCTCTATCGCGGCTCCAAGCCGGTGATGTGGAGCGTGGTCGAGAAGACCGCGCTTGCGGAAGCCGAGGTCGAGTACGAGGACTACACCTCCGACATGGTGTGGGTGAAGTTTCCCGTCACGTCACCGGCGCATGGCGCACTCGCCAGTGCCTCCGTCGTGATCTGGACCACCACGCCCTGGACGCTGCCCGGCAACCGCGCGATCTCGTTCTCGCCGAAAATCGCCTACGGCCTCTATAAGGTGACGGATGCGCCCGCCGACAACTGGGCCAAGACCGGCGATCTCCTGATCCTGGCCGATGCGCTCGCCGCAGAAGTGTTCAAGCAGGCGCGCGTCACGTCCTATGAGAAGGTGCGCGACATTCCCGGCGACACGCTGGACGCCGTGGAATGCGCCCATCCCCTGCGCGGGTTCGGTGGCGGTTACGAGTTCATCGTGCCGCTGCTCGCCGGCGAGCATGTCACCGACGACACCGGCACCGGCTTCGTGCACACCGCGCCGAGCCACGGCCGCGAGGACTTCGACGTCTGGACGGCCAACACCCGCGAGCTCGATGCGCGCGGCATCCCGACCGCGATCCCCTACACCGTCGACGAGAATGGCGCCTACACCGCGCAGGCCCCCGGCTTCACCGGCAAGCGCGTGCTCAACGACAAGGGCGAGAAGGGCGATGCCAACGAGGCCGTGATCAAGGCTCTGATCGAAGGCGGCAAGCTGCTCGCGCGCGGCCGCCTCAAGCACCAATATCCGCATTCGTGGCGCTCGAAGAAGCCGGTGATCTTCCGCAACACGCCGCAATGGTTCATCGCGATGGACAAGGACATCAGCGATGACGGCCATGCGAAGAAGGGCGACACGCTGCGCGCCCGCGCGCTGCACGCGATCTCGGTCACGCAATGGGTGCCGCCGTCGGGCGAGAACCGCATCAACGGCATGATCGCCAACCGTCCGGACTGGGTGATCTCGCGCCAGCGCGCCTGGGGCGTGCCGATCGCTGTGTTCGTGCGCGAGAAGAGCGACGGCTCGGCCGAGATCCTGCAGGACGAGATCGTCAACCAGCGCATCGCCGAAGCCTTCATGGAGGAAGGCGCCGACGCCTGGTACATGGACGGCGCCCGCGAGCGCTTCCTCGGCTCCCGCGCGAGCGAGGACTGGAAGAAGGTCGACGACATCTGCGACGTCTGGTTCGATTCAGGCTCCACGCACGCCTTCGTGCTCGAGGATCGCCAGAACTTCCCGCAGCTCGGCAACATCGTCCGCAAGATCGACGGCGGCAACGACACCGTGATGTATCTGGAAGGCAGCGACCAGCATCGCGGCTGGTTTCATTCCTCGCTGCTGGAAAGCGCAGGCACGCGGGGCCGCGCGCCCTACGACATCGTGCTCACCCACGGCTTCACGCTCGACGAGAACGGCCGCAAGATGTCGAAGTCGCTCGGCAACACCGTCGAGCCGCAGAAGGTGATCAAGGATTCGGGCGCGGACATCCTGCGCCTGTGGGTCTGCGCCACCGACTATGCCGACGACCAGCGCATCGGCCCGGAGATCCTGAAGAACACCATCGAGACCTATCGCAAGCTGCGCAACTCGATCCGCTGGATGCTCGGTACGCTGCATCACTTCAAGGCGAGCGAGAAGGTCGCCTATGCCGAGATGCCCGAGCTCGAGCGGCTGATGCTGCACGAATTGGCCGGCCATGCCGAAACCGTTCGCAAGGCCTATGCCGCCTTCGACTACAAGACCGTGGTCGCGAGCTTGGCAGCCTTCATGAACTCCGAGCTGTCGGCGTTCTACTTCGATATCCGCAAGGACACGCTCTATTGCGACCCGCCGTCCTCGGCGGCGCGCAAGGCCGCGCTCACCACGATCGACCTGTTGTGCGATGCGCTCCTGAAGTGGCTTGCGCCGATCCTGAGCTTCACGACCGATGAAGCCTGGCGCATGTTCCGGCCGAACGCGGAGCCTTCCGTCCATCTGACCCTGTTTCCCGAAGGCATCGAGACGCTCCGCGACGACAGGCTCGCCGCGAAGTGGGAGACCATCCGCAACGTCCGCCGCGTCGTCACCGGCGCGCTGGAGCTTGAGCGCGCCGCCAAGAACATCGGCTCGTCGCTCGAGGCCTCACCGGTGATCTATGTCGCCGACCGCGACATGCTGGCGACGCTGTTCGACACCGATCTCGCCGAGGTCTGCATCACCTCGAACTACGAGGTGCGTGAGGGCGAGGCGCCTGCGGACGCGTTCCGTCTCGATGCGGTGCCCGGCGTCGCGGTCGTCGTCGAGAAGGCGGTCGGCACCAAATGCGCCCGCTCCTGGAAGATCTCACCCATGGTCGGTGAGGACCCTGAATACCCCGACGTCACTCCGCGCGACGCCCAGGCGCTGCGCGAATGGAAGGCACTGGGGGTGGGGGTCTGATCCCCGGCCATGACCCCGCTTCGCGCCGGCATCCTCGCGGCCGTGGTCACGCTGGTGGCCGACCAGGCCTCAAAGCTGTGGCTCCTGAACGTGTTCGACCTTGCCCGCCGTGGCGTGGTGAAGGTGATGCCGTTCTTCGACCTGGTGCTGGCCTGGAACATCGGGATCAGCTTCGGCTGGCTCCAGAACGACGGCCAGTCGGCGCAGATCGCGCTGATGGCGGTCAAGGTCGTCGCCGTGGTCGCCCTGGCGATCTGGATGGCCCGCTCGCACACCCTGCTCGCCACGGTCGCACTCGGGCTGATCATCGGCGGCGCGATCGGCAACGGCATCGACCGCTTCGCCTACGGCGCGGTGGTCGATTTCGCCCTGTTCCACATCGAGATCGGCGGAAATACCTATAATTGGTATGTGTTTAACCTCGCGGACGTGGCCATCGTTGTCGGGGTGGCGGCGCTATTGTATGATTCCTTCCTGGGGGTACCCGCCGCAAAAGCGCCCTGATCCCGGCCGATACGGACCGGCAGGTGGAACCCTGCTTTTTGCGAGGATTGGCCGCGTGCGAGCGGCAAAGTGCAGCAATCTGCCACAATATGGAACAGGTACAGTGATGCGCAGCTCCGAGACCAGCGGTTCGATGGTTCGAGACCCCAAAGCAGGGTTCTGGCGGGCGTTGAAATTGTCCGCTGTCATGCTCGGCATCGGCCTCGTCATGTCGGCAGGCCCGGTCCGCGCCGGTGACGACGACGAGGATGATGACGGGATGACCTTCGAAGAGAAGATCATCGACAATCTGATGTCCGGCATCGGTGCCAAGAGCATGGAAAAGCCCGGCATCGAATACCGCGAGCGCTCGCCGCTCGTCGTGCCGCCCAAGCTCGACCTGCCGCCTCCGGCAACCCAGGCCAAGAATGCTCCGAACTGGCCGAAGGACCCCGAAGAGAAGCGCCGCAAGGAAGCCATCGCAGCGCGCAAGAAGGCGACCAAGGCGACGGAGAACTGGCAGGCGGCCCAACCGCTGACGCCCGCCGAGATGAAGGCCGGCGAGGTCGCCGCAGCCCCCCGTACAAGCAATGACCCGATCCAGCCGGGCACCAACGGCAACCCGTCGCTCAGTCCCACCGAACTCGGCTACGCCGGTGGTCTCTGGAACATGATGAAGGGCGGCAACAGCTCCGAAGAGAAGAAATTCACCAGTGAGCCGCCGCGTTCGTCGCTGGTCGAGCCGCCGCCGGGCTACCAGACGCCGTCCCCGAACTACGCCTATGGCGCCGGGCCGGACAAGTCGCGCCGGACCTATTTCGACATCATGTCGGGCAAGGAAAAGGAATAATACCGCTCCTGCCCCACCGCGACATCCTGACAGGCGCATCCTGGCACCGGCGGCTTACGCACGCCGGACGCAGCCTGCATATTGCTTATCAGTAACTTGCCACCGCGTTGAGTTCTCTGCTTCGTGACGCGAAGCCTCAGCCGCACGGTGTAGCATGCCGTGCCTCCGAGCCGGACATCCGGGTTCGGCCTTTTCATAAGGATTATGATGTCCTCTTACCGATCGGCCGCCTGCCTCCTTGCCGCGCTGCTTTCGACGAGTGTCCTCTCAGCCAGCGCCGCCCTCGCCCAGACCACGGTGACATCGGCTCCGCCCGCCAGCTTCACGCTCGCCAACGGCATGCAGGTCGTGGTGATCCCGGACCACCGCACGCCCGTGGTCACGGAGATGATCTGGTACAAGGTCGGCTCGGCCGACGAGACCCCGGGCAAGTCCGGGCTCGCGCACTTCCTCGAACATCTGATGTTCAAGGGCACCTCGAAGCATCCGGTCGGCGAATTCTCCCAGACCGTGCTCCGCGTCGGCGGCAACGAGAACGCCTCGACCTCGGTCGACTACACCAACTACTACCAGCGCGTGCCGAAAGAGCAGCTGCCGACCATGATGGAGTTCGAGGCCGATCGCATGACCGGCCTGATCCTCAAGGACGAGAACGTGCTGCCCGAGCGCGACGTCGTGCTCGAAGAGTACAACATGCGGGTCGCCAACAATCCGGACGCGCGGCTCAACGAGCAGATCATGGCCGCGCTCTATCTCAATCATCCCTACGGCCGGCCGGTGATCGGCTGGCACCAGGAGATCGAGAAGCTCGACCGCAAGGATGCGCTCGCCTTCTACCGCCGCTTCTACGCGCCGAACAACGCGATCCTCGTGATCGCCGGCGACGTGGAAGCCGCCGACATCCGCCCGCTGGTCGAGCGGAATTTCGGCTCCATTCCGGCCCAGCCCGCGATCCCGGAGCGCCGCATCCGTCCGCAGGAGCCGGAGCCAGCGGCGCCGCGCACGGTCACGCTGGCCGACCCGCGCGTCGAGCAGCCGAGCCTGCGCCGCTATTATCTCGTACCGTCGGCGACCACCGCCGCGGCCGGTGAAAGCGCCGCCCTCGACGTGCTGGCGCAGTTGATGGGCAGCGGCAGCAATTCCTATCTCTACCGCGCGCTCGTGGTCGACAAGCCGCTCGCGGTCTCCGCCAGCGCCAGCTATTCGAGCATCTCGCTCGACCCGACCCAGTTCGCGATCTCGGCCTCACCGAAACCGGGCGTCAGCTTTGCCGATGTCGAGCAAGTGGTCGACGGCGTCATCGCCGACATCGCACAGAACCCGATCCGCGCCGAGGACCTCGAGCGGGTCAAGACCCAGCTCATTGCGGAAGCGATCTACGCCCAGGACAACCAGGCGGTGCTGGCGCGCTGGTATGGCGGCGCGCTGACCACGGGCCTCTCGATCGAGGACATCAGGAGCTGGCCCGACCGCATTCGCGCGGTCACCGCCGAGCAGGTTCGCACTGTCGCGCAGAAATGGCTCGAGAAGAAGCGCTCGGTGACGGGCTATCTGATCAAGGACACCAGTGCCGCCAAGCGCGAGGAGAAGCGTTCGTGACCTATCCCTTCCTTCGACGTGTTGCATTCTCGCTTGCCACCGGCGCGGCACTCGCGCTGGCTACGGTCTCGCCGTCACAGGCGGCCGCAAAGATCCAGCACCTGACTTCGCCGGGCGGCATCGAAGCCTGGTTCGTACAGGATGCGACCGTGCCGCTGATCGCCATGGAATATTCCTTTGCCGGCGGCTCGGCGCAGGATCCCAAGGACAAGTCCGGCGTCGCCAATCTGGTCGGCGACCTCCTCGACGAAGGCTCCGGCGATCTCGACTCCAAGAACTTCCATGAGCGGCTCGACCGCCGCGCCATCGAGCTCTCCTTCAGCGCCACCCGCGATACGTTCCGCGGCAGCCTGCGGATGCTGCGCGACAACAAGGACGAAGCCTTCGACCTGCTCAGGAGCGCGCTGACCTCGCCGCATTTCGACACCGCCGACGTCGAGCGCATCCGCTCGCAGGTGATCTCGGGCCTGCGCCGCGAGACCACCAATCCGTCGTCGCTGGCGAGCCGCAAATTCCTGGAGGTTGCGTTCGGCGACCATCCCTATGGCCGGCAGACCAATGGCACGCTGGACAGCGTGCCGACCATCACGGTCGCCGACATGAAGGATTATGTCGGCCGCGTGATCGCGAAGGACGGGCTGAAGATCGCGGTGGTCGGCGACGTCGATCCGGCCACCCTCGGCAAGCTGCTCGACCACACTTTTGGTAGCCTGCCCGCAAAAGCCAATCTCACGCCGGTCGCCGACGTCGAGGCGGCAAAACCGCCGCAGCGCGCCTTCGTGCCGCTCGACGTGCCGCAGACCGTGATCACCTTCGGCGGCCCCGGCGTGAAGCGCAACGATCCGAACTTCATGGCCGCCTATGTCGTCAACCACATCCTGGGCGGCGGCGGGTTGTCCTCCCGGCTCTATCGCGAGGTGCGCGAGAAGCGCGGGCTGGCTTATTCCGTGTTCGAATCGCTGCTCTGGATGGAGCATTCGGCGGTCTTCATCGGCAACACCGGCACCCGCGCCGACCGCGCCGGCGACACCATCGACGCGATCGACAAGGAAGTCCGCCGCATCGCCGAGGAGGGCCCGACGCAGAAGGAGCTCGACGAGGCCAAGTCCTACCTCAAGGGCTCGCAGATGCTGGCGCTGGATACCTCCTCGAAGCTCGCGCAGGCGCTGCTGCAATACCAGCAGGACAAGCTGCCGATCGACTATATCGAGAAGCGCAACGCCATCGTCGATGCGGTGACGCTGGACGACGCCAAGGCGGCCGCCAAGCGCCTCTGGGGCCAGGGCCTCCTGACCGTCGTCGTCGGCCGCGCCCCACAGGCGGCCGCGCAACCGGCCGCGGCACCGGCGACGAAGTCGAACTGACTGACGCCCCCTGACGTTTCCTGAAATGGCCGGGCTCGCCCGGCCATTTGCGTTTCCAGGATGCGCCATTGCCGAACGTGGACGTCCGCGATATGTCCGGACATCACGAATGGTGCCATCATGCTGCGGATATCCCGCGATCTCGTCATCGACGAGGACGATATCGAGATCGGCTTCGTCCGCGCCTCCGGCCCGGGCGGGCAGAACGTCAACAAGGTCTCGACCTCGGCGCAGCTGCGCTTCGACACGCGCAAGCTGACCTTGCCGGAGGATGCGGTGATCCGGCTCGCCCGCATCGCCGGCCAGCGCATGACCAAGGACGGCGTGATCGTGATCCACGCCCAGCGCTTCCGCACCCAGGAGCGCAACCGTCAGGACGCCATCGACCGGCTCACCGAGATCCTGACCGAGGCGATGATACGGCCGAAGCCGCGCCGCGCCACGCGGCCGACCTTTGGCTCCAAGCAGCGCCGGCTCGACGGCAAGAAGCGCCGCAGCGACATCAAGGCAGGGCGCGGCGGCGGCCGCTTCGACGACTAGCAAAGCAGACCCAGTCAAAAAAACTCCGGCCGCAGGGCGACCGGAGTCTGCTTGCTTCACCCAGCGGGACTAGTAGCGCTTGCTCGGGGCTGCACCGCCCGTCGCGGAATCGTCGGCGGTTCCCTTGTGCGCGGCGCTACCGGTGGTGCCGACCGTGCCCCTGGTGCCTTTGGTCGACTTCATCCCCGTCTTCTCGCCCGCCGCGCCCGGCTGAGCATTCATCTCCTCATCCCCGCTGCCCATTGTGCTGCCTTGCATCGGCTTGCCTTGCACGGTGCCGCCTGTCTTGGCGGGTGGCGCGCCTTGCGCGAGAACCGGCGTCGCAATGAGAGCCGACAGAGCGCATGCGATCATCGAGGTCTTCACCAACTTCATCCATTTCTCCTGGATTTTTCCGCGACGAATGGCCCGGCTGCATCCTGCGCCGCTCACCTGCACCGGGTCATTGCATCGCGTAGAGAGTTCAAGCGGCGCGGTCGTCATGCAATGCGCATGGTGTGGTGATCGTTTAGGGATTTGACGGCGGTTTCGCGGAATTGTGCTCCGCATATAAGGCATCGCGGAACACACGCGGCCACCAGTGTCTCCGCGCGCATCGAAACAGCCCGCTACTACCACCGCATCTTTGACGCCGCCTAGAGTTTGCGCACGTTGATGTGGATGGGCGGATTCTTGGCGATGCGCGCAGTCGTGCTTGGATTGTGCACCGCGATGGTGCTGGTGACGCGGGTTGCCGATGCGCAAATGCCCCTGCCGGCCGCCAAGCCGCCGGATGGCGCGACGCTGTTCAAGCAGCAATGCGCGGTGTGCCACACGACAAACCTGTCAGAACCGGCGCGGCAAGGCCCCGCGCTGGTGAAGGTCATTGGCCGTCCCGCCGGCAAGACCGAAGGTTTTAAGTACTCAGAGGCGCTGTCGAAAGCGGACTTCGCCTGGGACGAGACCAGGCTCGACGCCTGGCTGAGCAATCCGCAAGCCGTCATTCCCGGCGTGACCATGGTCTACCGGCAGGCGAAGCCGGAGACGCGCGCCGCCATCATCACCTACCTGAAGGAGCTGAACTGAATGGCAAAGCCCGTTCATTCCATGATCCGCGTGCTCGACGAGGCCCGCTCGCTCGACTTCTACAAGCGCGCCTTCGGCCTGGAGGTCGCCGACCATCTGAAATTTTCGGACTTTGCTCTGATCTACCTGCGTCACCCCTCCTCACCTTTCGAGGTGGAGCTGACGGTGAATTTCGATCGCAAGGAGCCGTACCAGCTCGGCGACGGCTACGGACATATTGCCGTGGTGGTCGACGATCTCGATACCGAACATGCCCGCTTCGAGCGCGAGAAGCTCGCACCGGGACCGCTGCGCGACTTCAAGCACGACGGCAAGGCGCTAGCGCGCTTCTTCTTCGTCAGCGATCCCGATGGCTACAAGATCGAGGTGATCCAGCGAGGGGGTCGTTTCGGCTGATCAAAATCACAAAAATCCAAATCACAAAATCTACGGAGGAATGCCATGAGAGAAGTCGATCGTCGAAGCAAGCACAGCCGCCGCGTCTTTCTCAAGGGCGCGGCGACCGCCGTTCCGGTCGTCGCTGTCGCGACCAGCGTCGCCGTCAGCATCGAGGATGCCTGGGCGGATGATGCCAGCACGCTCTCGCCCGCAACGATGAAGACGCTGCTGAAGGTCGCGCGCGACATCTATCCGCACGACGTCCTCGGCGACAGCTACTACATCACCGCGATCAAGCCGTGGGACGGCAAGGCGGCCAAGGACCCCGCCGTCAAGTCTCTGATCAGCGACGGCATCACGCGGCTCGATCAGAACGCGCGGGATCGCCACAAGGTGGCTTACGCCGAAGTGCCATGGGAGGCCGACCGCGTGGTGCTGCTGACGGAGATCGAGCAGAGCGACTTCTTCCAGAAGGTGCGCGGCGACCTCGTCGTGTCGCTCTACAACCAGAAAGAGGTCTGGCCGCGGTTCGGCTATGAGGGCTCCTCCGCCGAGCACGGCGGCTACATCAACCGCGGCTTTGCCGACATCGACTGGCTGCCGAAGGCTTAAGGCTCACCCAACGGTTCAGGAGAACGCATATGGCAAAATTCGATCTGAACGACTCCAGCGTTGTGGTGATCGTCGGCTCCGGTGCCGGCGGCGGCACGCTGGGCAACGAGCTCGCGCAGAAGGGCGTCAAGGTGGTCATCCTTGAAGCCGGCCCACGCATCGAGAACCAGGATTTCGTCAACGACGAGTGGGAGAGCTTTTCCCAGCTCGCCTGGACCGATGCCCGCACCACGTCGGGGACATGGCGCGTCGCCAAGGATTTTTCGGGCCTTCCCGCCTGGATCGTCAAGGCGGTCGGCGGCTCGACCACGCATTGGGCCGGCGCGTCGCTGCGCTTCGACGAGCATGAGTTCAAGGTGAAGAGCACCTACGGCGGCCTGCCCGGCGCGAACCTGCTGGACTGGCCGGTGACGCTCGCCGAGATCGAGCCATGGTACGCCAAGGCCGAGAACAAGATGGGCGTGACCCGCACCAACGGCATTCCCGGACTTCCCGGCAACAATAATTTCAAGGTGCTGGAGGCCGGTGCGAAGAAGCTCGGCTACAAGACCGTGCATACCGGCAATATGGCCATCAACAGCCAGCCGCGTGACGGCCGCGGCGCCTGCCAGCAGATCGGCTTCTGCTTCCAGGGCTGCAAATCCGGCGCGAAATGGTCGACGCTCTACACCGAGATCCCCAAGGGCGAGGCGACCGGAAATCTCGAGGTACGGCCGAGCAGCATGGCGGTCAAGATCGAGCACGACGCCGGCGGTAAGGTCACCGGCGTGGTGTACGCCGACGAGAGTGGCGCTATGCAGCGCCAGAAGGCGCGTATCGTTGCGGTGGCCGGCAATTCGATCGAGAGCCCGCGGCTGCTCTTGAACAGTGCTTCGACCATGTTCCCCGATGGTCTCGGCAATTCATCGGGCCAGGTCGGGCGCAACTACATGCGGCACATGACCGGCAGCGTCTACGCCGTGTTCGAGAAGTCGGTGCACATGTATCGCGGCACCACCATGGCCGGCATTATCCGTGATGAATCCGCCAACAATCCGAAGCGCGGCTTCGTCGGCGGCTACGAGATGGAGACGCTGTCGATCGGCCTGCCGTTCATGGCGGCCTTCCTCAACCCCGGCGCCTGGGGCCGTCCGTTCACCGCAGCGCTCGACGGCTATCCCAGGATGGCCGGCATGTGGCTGGTCGGCGAGGACATGCCGCAGGAGACCAACCGCATCACGCTCGATCCCGTCGTCAAAGACAAGTTCGGCCAAGCGGTCGCGAGCGTCCATTTCGACGACCATCCCAACGACCTCGCGATGCGCGCACATGCCTACAAGCAGGGTGCGGCCGTCTACGACGCCGTCGGCGCCACCGTGACCTATCCAACGCCACCCTATCCGAGCACGCACAATCTCGGCACCAACAGGATGAGCGAGAAACCGCGGGATGGCGTGGTCAACAAGTTCGGACAGAGCCACGACGTCAAGAATCTGTTCGTCTCGGATGGCAGTCAGTTCACCAGCGGGGCGGCGTGCAATCCGACGCTGACCATCGTCGCGCTCGCGATCCGGCAGGCTGATTACATCGCCGGCGCGATGCAGAAAAAGGAGATCTGACGTCGGGCGTTATCCCGTCTGATTGGAAGAACGTGGCAGGCATTTCGCTTGCGGCCATCCTTCGAGACGCCCGCCTACGGCGGGCCCTCAGGATGAGGTCGTGTTGCGCGGCGAGATATCAGACCCTCATGGTGAGGAGCCCGCCGAGGCGGGCGTCTCGAACCATGCAGGCCAAGAACGTTCGGCATGATGGCATTGAGAATGCGGATGCGGGCCGCCACAGCAACGGCTACTCGGCCGCATCGAGGATGGGCGCGACGGTTGCCTTGAACTCCTGCACCTGCGTCACGCTCCGGGAGCGGTAGATCAGGCAGGAGCAGCGCAGCAGCGAGGCGAAATTATTGACCTCGCCGTGATGGTCGAGCACCTCATTGTAGAGCGTGGTCAGGAACTTGCCGACGCTCATGCTCTCCTTGGCCGCGATCTCCTCCAGCGTGTCCCAGAACGCCATTTCCAGCCGGATCGAGGTGCAGTGCCCGCCGATCCGCAACGAGCGGGTCTGGGATTCGTAGTTGCGTTGGGGCTGGTGCGCGAAGAAATTGCACATGGCGTCCTCCCGTCCTGTTGCCATTTTTTCACGATGCTACACCGCTGCCCGTGCCCCCACAATCAGGACGGCAGGCAGGGCGACCGCTCCGTCCCGGTTGCGCAATTTTCTCGAACGTCCAATCCCTTCAATGTGATAGGCATCCCTCTTCCCCAGCCCGCCACACGGCTGTTGCCCAACACATGCTTTTGACGCAACACGGCCTAGAATAGCGCCGTCAGCGAATCCAGATCGAAAGCCCCATGCCCGTCCGCCAGCTGCCAGAGCAAGTCGTCAACCGCATCGCCGCCGGCGAGGTGGTCGAACGTCCGGCAAGCGTGGTCAAGGAACTGGTCGAGAACGCCATCGATGCCGGCGCGAGCCGGATCGACGTCTTCACCGATGGCGGCGGCCGGCGGCGGATCGGCATCACCGACGACGGCGGCGGCATGACCGCGAAGGACCTCGCGCTCGCGGTCGAACGCCATGCCACGTCAAAGCTTGACGACGAGGATCTGCTCCAGATCCGCACGCTCGGGTTCCGCGGCGAGGCGCTGCCCTCGATCGGCTCTGTCGCGCGTCTCTCCATCACCACGCGGCACGCGAGCGAGCCACATGCCTGGGCGCTGTCAGTCGAGGGCGGCGAGAAATCCGAGATCATGCCGGCGGCGCTGGCGCATGGCACGCGCGTCGAGGTCAACGACCTCTTCTATGCAACGCCCGCGCGGCTGAAATTCCTGAAGACCGACCGCACCGAGGCCGAGGCGATCCGCGAGGTGGTCAGGCGCCTCGCCATGGCGAGGCCCGACGTCGCCTTCACGCTCGCGGGCGAAGAGCGCGCGCCGATGACCTGGACCGCCGCGCTGCCCGGCGCCGCCGGACGGCTGACGCGGCTCGGCGACATTTTGGGCGCGGAGTTCCGCAGCCACGCCATCGAGGTCCATGCCGAGCGCGAGGGCGTCGTCGTCGCCGGCTATGCGGCAGCGCCGGCGCTGACCAAGGCCAATGCGCTCGGGCAATACCTCTTCGTCAACGGCCGCCCGGTGCGCGACAAGCTGATCCTCGGCGCCGTGCGCGGGGCCTATGCCGACTATCTGCCGCGCGACCGCCATCCGGTGCTGGCGTTGTTCGTCACGCTCGATCCGCGCGAGGTCGATGCCAACGTGCATCCGGCCAAGACCGAGGTGCGCTTCCGCAATGCCGGCCTCGTGCGCGCGCTGATCGTGCACGGATTGAAGGACGCGCTCGCGCGCGAGGGCCGGCGCACGGCCGCCAACAGTGGCGAGAGCGCGTTGTCCTCGTTCCGGCCGGCGTTTACGCCGCGGCCGGCGAGCTGGGACTGGCGCGCCTCGCCATCCGCCCCGGTCGCGCCGATGCCGTCGTTCGACGGATTGGCTGCGCCCGTCTTCGCCGAGCGCGCACAGGCGGCATTCGATGTCGGCGGGCACAGTGCGGACGTGCGGATCGAGACCCAGCCCGTCAGCGACCTCGTCGACCGCCCGCTTGGTGCTGCGCGCACGCAGATCCACGAGACCTACATCGTCTCGCAGACCCGCGACGGCCTGATCATCGTCGACCAGCACGCCGCGCATGAGCGCATCGTCTATGAGCGGCTGAAGGCCTCGCTCGCCGCCAACGGCGTGCAACGGCAGATCCTCCTGATCCCCGAAATCGTCGAGATGGACGAGGCCACGGTGGAGCGCCTGCTGGAGCGCAGCGAAGAGCTCGCATCGTTTGGCCTCGCCATCGAGTCCTTCGGCCCCGGCGCGGTCGCGGTGCGCGAGACGCCGTCGCTGCTCGGCAAGACCAATGCAGGCGGGCTGCTGCGCGATCTCTCCGAGCACATGGCCGAATGGGACGAGGCGCTGCCGCTGGAGCGCCGCCTGATGCACGTCGCCGCCACCATGGCCTGTCACGGCTCGGTGCGCGCCGGCCGAAGGCTCAGGCCCGAGGAGATGAACGCCCTGCTCCGCGAGATGGAGGACACCCCGAACTCCGGCCAGTGCAATCACGGCCGCCCGACTTATGTCGAGCTGAAGCTGAGCGATGTGGAGAAGCTGTTCGGGCGGAGATGATCTTCGTAGGGTGGGCAAAGGCGCAACGCGCCGTGCCCACCATCTGTTCATGATCGCGATAGAAGTGGTGGGCACGCTACGCTTTGCCCACCCTACGGCAGCGAGACTACGGCGTCTTCAAAAACACGAACTCCGTGTCGTCATACGCCCGCCGCTCCAATTCCTCGAAACCTTCCGGCGTCACGAACTCCGCGGCCTTCGCCTCTTCCACCACGAGCAGCGCACCCGGCGTGAGCCAGCCACCGTCGCGCAGGCTCGCAAGCGCCTTCTCCGCAAATCCCTTGCCGTAGGGCGGATCGAGGAACACCAGCGAGAACGGCTCGACGGGATGCGCAGGGCCAAGATCCGTCGCATCGCGGCGATAGACCTTGGTGACGCCGCCGAGGCCGAGCGTCTCGACGTTGTTACGCAGCAGCGCGCGGGCCTCGGCGCCGTTGTCGACGAACAGTGTGAACTTCGCCCCACGCGACGACGCCTCGATGCCGAGCGCGCCGGTGCCGGCGAAGAGATCGAGCACGCGCGCATCCTCAATCGGATCGTCATAGGCGTGCACGAGGATGTTGAACACGGACTCGCGCAGCCGGTCCGCCGTGGGGCGGATGTCGCGCGAGGACGGTGAGGCGAGATTTCGCCCCTTCAAACGACCGCCGACGACGCGCAATTAGTCCTCCCGCGGCGTCAGATCGCGCTTGCCGTGATAGCCGCGCTTGGGGCGGCGCGGCGGGCCGTAGCCGTTGGCCTCGGACTCGTTGCGCTCGCGAGCCTCCTCGCTGCCGGTGCGCTGCACCAGCACGCGGCGGCCCTTGCGATCGTTGATCACGTCACGCTTGCTGGCAGGCTTCTTCTCGCGTGGCGCTTCGCTGTCGGGTGAAGAAGATTTCTTCGGCACGTCGAACTGCGCGCCAGACTTCTCGATCACCTTGTCGCCGAGCTGATCACGCAGCACACGCGACTTGATCTCCTCGACCTGGCCTTCGGGGACCTCGCCAAGCTGGAACGGCCCGTAGGACACGCGGATCAGCCGGTTCACCTCCAGCCCGAGATGGGCGCAGACGTTGCGCACCTCGCGGTTCTTGCCTTCGCGGATCGCGAACACCAGCCAGACATTGGCGCCCTGGTCGCGCTCCAGCGTCGCCTCGATCGGACCGTATTTGACGCCCTCGACCTCGATGCCGTTCTTCAATTCGTCGAGCTGCGCCTGGGTGACGTCGCCATGGGCGCGGACGCGGTAGCGGCGCAGCCAGCCGGTGTCCGGCAGCTCGAGCGTGCGCGCGAGCCCGCCGTCGTTGGTGAGCAGCAGCAGGCCTTCGGTGTTGAAGTCGAGCCGACCGATCGAGATCAGCCGCGGCAGGCCTTCGGGCAGATTGTCGAACACGGTCGGACGGCCCTCGGGGTCGTCATGCGTGGTCATCAGCCCGCGCGGCTTGTGGTAGAGGAACAGGCGCGTACGCTCGCGCTCCGGCAACGGCTTGCCGTCGACAGTGACGACGTCGTTCGAGGTGATGTCGAGCGCCGGCGAATTGATGACGCGGCCGTTGACGGCGACCCGGCCCTGCGTAACCATCTCCTCGGCATCGCGGCGCGAGGCGAGGCCCGCACGCGACAGCACTTTTGCGATACGCTCGCCGGCCTTCTTCGGCTTCGGTGCTTCGTCACGGCGCGGACGGCCCTCGAAATCCCGATCACGGTCACGATAGGCGCCGCGGCCACCGAAGGCGGGGCGCTTCTCGAAGATCCTGCTCTCATCCTCGTTTTCACGGCGCGGACGGTCGCCGAAGCGGCCTTCGTTGCGCGGATGCTCGTGCCAGTCGGAGCGGCCCTCGGAGCGCTCGCGCGGACGATTGAATTTGGGACGGTCACCGCCGCGTTCGCCATCGCCATCACTACGGGGCCGATCGAATTTCGGACGGTCGTCGCGCGGCCGATCGAACTTGGGTCGATCGAACTTCGGCCGCTCGCGGAACGGACGATCGCCGGACGCGCGATCGTCGCGCGAGCGCGAGAAACGCGGACGGTCATCGCCGCCACCCTGCCGATCGTCGCGCTTCTGCCAGGGCTTGTCTTCGCTGCGGTCGCGGCCGCCGAAATCCTTGCGCGGACCTTTGCTGAAGTCCTTGCGCGGCGGACGATCGCCACGCGGACCCACGTCGCGCTTCTGCCACGGCTTTGAATCGCTGCGCTCGCCACGGTCGCGCGGACGGTCGCCGAAGTCGCGCGGGCGGTCGCTGCGGTCCGGTGCGCCGCGCGAAAACTTCCGCTCGCCGTCGAACTTGCGTTCCGGGCGGTCGCCACGCGGCGCGTAGGGCCGCTTGTCGCCGAACTTCTTGTCACCGAACCGACCGGCGGGACGGGAATCGTCGCGATCCCGGCTGCGCGGCGGACGGTCGTCACGGCCATAGGACGGACGATCACCACGCGGCTTGAACGGCCGCTTCTCGCCATCGCGCGAGCCGCGATCGGAGAACGGGCGGTCGCCGCGCGGCTTGAAGCTGCGCTCGCCGCGCTCCTCACCACCACGGTCGTCGCGCTTGAATTTCGGACGGTCGCTGAAATCGCGGCGCGGGGCATCGCCCTCCTCGCGGCGGCGGAACGGACGATCCCCGCGGTCGGCGCGAGGCGGACGGCTGTCGCGGTCGCCACGGGGCGGGCGGGCGTCGCCCCTGCCCTCAGGGCCGCGCTTGGCGAATTTCTTCTCAGGGCCGCGCGGCTTGCCGGACCGGCCCTTGGGCGGGCCACCCCTGCCCGGGCCTCGATCACGCCGGCCGCGGGAATCGTTGTCTTTGTCGCTGTCGCGAGGCATGAATAAACTCACTTAGGGGGTGGCCAGAAAGCATTGTGCGCGCTCGTTTCGAGCCGCATGCTCAGGCAAATCCGGTATTCACTCTTGCTGAAGGCGGAGCTACTAGCAGGTTTCTGGCGATGATACGAGGCTTGAAAGCCCCCTCTTTCATGGATTTGGCGCTCAAAACGGCCGAAAATGCCGGAAAGGCGGGCGAAGTTCCGATCGGATGCGTCGTGGTCCGCAATTACGAGGTCATCGCGACTGCGGCGAACCGGACGCTGACCGACTACGACCCGACCGCCCATGCCGAGATCATTGCGCTGCGCGAGGCCGCCAAAAAGATCGGCAGCGAGCGTCTGGTCGACTGCGACCTCTACGTGACGCTGGAGCCCTGCACCATGTGTGCGGGCGCGATCTCCTTTGCAAGGGTCAGGCGGCTCTATTACGGCGCCGCCGATCCCAAGGGCGGCGCGGTCGAGTCCGGCGTGCGGTTCTTCGCTTCACCCACCTGCCATCATGCGCCGGATGTCTATTCCGGGGTCGGCGAGAGCGAGGCGGCGCGGCTGCTCAAGGACTTCTTTCGGGAGCGGCGGTAGATTCACATATTCCGCCGTCATGCCCCGCGAAGGCGGGGCATCCAGTACGCCGCGGCCTATCGATCAACCACCACCGTCTCGGAGTACTGGATCGCCCGGTCAAGCCGGGCGATGACAGTTGTGTGTGTCGCGACAGCTTAGTTCAGCCTGCGAAGAACTCGCGCAGCGCCTTTGCGGTGGCGTCCGGGTTCTCCTCGGTGAGGAAATGGCCGGCGTCCACCGGCATGCCGTCGACGTTGGTTGCCCATTGCTTCCACGTATCGAGCGGCGTCGCGGCGGCCTGGGCGATGCCCGCGCCACCCCAGAGGGCCAGCATCGGCACCGTGATCTTCTTGCCGGCCTCGAAATCGGTCTTGTCTAGGTCGTAATCGAAATAGGCGCCGGCGCGGTAGTCCTCGCACATCGCATGCACGCGGGCGGGATCGCGGAACGGGGCGATGTAATGTTCGAGTGCGCGCGGGTCGATGGCGTCCAGCGTCTTCGACTTGGTCTGGCTCGCCATCTTGAAGCGCAGGAAGAACTCGCCATTGCCCGAGATCAGCGTCTCCGGCAGCGGCGCGGGCTGGGCGAGGAAAGTCCAGTGATAGATCTTCAGCGCGTAGGCGCGGTTCATCCGCTCCCAGTAATTATAGGTCGGCAGGATATCGAGCACGGCGAGCTTCGACAGCCGGCCGGGATGGTCGAGCGCCAGCCGATACGACACCCGGCCGCCGCGGTCGTGGCCGGCAAGCGCGAAGTGGACGTGGCCGAGTTGCTCCATCGCCTCGACCATGGCCTTCGCCATCGCGCGCTTGCTGTAGGGGATGTGCTGCGCATCGCTCTCGGGCATGTCGGACCAGCCATAGCCCGGCAGATCGGCGATGATCAGCGTGAACTTGTCGGCGAGCTGCGGGGCCACGCGGTGCCACATCACGTTGGTCTCGGAGAAGCCGTGCAGCAACAGCAGCGGCGGCCCCTTGCCGCCGACGCGGGCGAAGATGCGGCCCAAGGAGGTGTTGATCCATTCGGAGGCGAAGCCGGGGTAGAGGTCGGCGAGATCGGACATCTTCGGCATCCTTATCTGGTCAGTCCTGTCTGGTCAGTCCTGTCTGGTCAGTCCTGGGCCGCCTCAAACAAAAATGTCGAAAACAACCCCATGCACAGTAGCACGGTGGTCACCTGTGAGGGTTGCTAACCCCAACAGGCGATTGCGCAATTTTGGAATGTCGATGTGGCGGGGCGGAGGCACGCGGCAATCTTGATGCCCGCATGCGCGTATTCCGGAAAAAAGCCCGTCAGCCCCGGGCCTTCTCGGCTTCCACCGCCTGCCAGCCGATGTCGCGGCGGCAGAAGCCTTCCGGCCAGTTGATGCGGTCGACGGCCTGATAGGCACGCGCCTGCGCTTCCGTCACGGTCTTGCCGAGCGCGCAGACATTGAGCACGCGGCCGCCATTGGCGAGGATCGCGCCGTCCTTCTCAACCGTGCCCGCATGGAAGATCTCGACGGTCTCGACCTTGGCGGCGTCATCGAGGCCTTCGATGCGCGTGCCCTTCTGATAGTCGCCGGGATAGCCCTTCGCCGCCATTACCACGGTGAGCGCGGAGTCCGGATGCCAGCGCAGGTCGAAGTGCTTAAGCTCCCCGTCGCAGGAGGCGAGGAACGCCGGCACGATGTCGGATATCATCCGCAGCATCAGCACCTGACACTCGGGATCGCCGAAGCGAACGTTGAACTCGAACAGCTTTGGGCCATGGGTGGTCAGCATGATCCCGGCGTAAAGGATGCCGCGGAACGGCGTGCCGCGCTGCTTCATGCCGGCAACCGTCGGCAGAATGATCTTGGCCATGATCGCATCGTGGATCGCAGGCGTGACCAGCGGCGTCGGCGAATAGGCGCCCATGCCGCCGGTGTTCGGGCCGACGTCGTGGTCGAACACGCGCTTGTGGTCCTGCGCGGAAGCGAGAGGGATGGCCGTCTCGCCGTCGCACAGCGCGAAGAAGCTGATCTCGCGGCCGGGCAAGAACTCCTCGATCACGACCTCGGCGCCGGCCTCGCCAAAGGCGCCCTCGAACATCATGGCGATGGCGTCCTCGGCCTCGCGCACGGTCTTGGCGACCACGACGCCCTTGCCGGCGGCAAGGCCGTCGGCCTTGACTACGATCGGCGCACCCTGGCTCTGGACGTAGGCACGCGCATCATTGGCGTTGGTGAAACGCTTGTAGGCACCGGTCGGAATGCCGAATTCGGTGCAGAGCGCCTTGGTGAACCCCTTGGAGCTTTCGAGCTGTGCCGCCACCCCGCTCGGCCCGAACGCCTTGATGCCGGCGGCGGTGAGATCGTCGACGATGCCGGCGGCCAGCGGCGTCTCCGGGCCGACCACCACGAGCTCGACCGCATTCGTCTTGCAGAAGTCGATCACGGTGGCATGGTCGGCGACATCGAGCGCCACACATTCCGCCTCCCGCGCGATGCCGGCATTGCCGGGCGCGCACCAGAATTTGGTCACCAGGGGGGAGGCTGCGATTTTCCACGCCAGGGCATGTTCGCGGCCGCCGGAACCGAGCAGGAGAATGTGCATCGAGGGCTCAGAATAAGGGGTTTGCTGGGGGCGGAGGTCGCACGAATCGCGGCGGGTCTCAAGGGGAAACGCCCCGAACTCCCCGTCATTCCGGGGCGTGGCGAAGCCGCGAGCCCGGAATCCATAACCACCATCGTGAGTATGGATTCCGGGCTCGCGCCTAAGGGGGCGCGCCCCGGAATGACGGCGGAGAGAGGGGAACGCCCGAGAACGACAATCGCCGCTAAACCTGCTTCCCCGCAATGATCTCCTGCAACGTCGCCACATGGCGCGCGAAGGCGCCGCGGCCGGCGGCGGTGGCGGTGACTGTGGTCTGCGGCTTCTTGCCGACGAAGGCCTTGTCGACCTGGACGTAGCCCGCCTTCGCCAGCGTCTCGATGTGCGCGCCGAGATTGCCGTCGGTGGCGCCGGTGAGCTTTTTCAATCGCGAGAACTCCAGACCTGCCGTCGCAGGCAGCGCGTTCAGCGCCGCCATGATCTTCAGCCGCAGCGGCTGGTGGATGATGTCGTCGAGCTCGGCCATGCGCTAGATCCGCCGCATCCAGAGGCCGCCGAGGATCAGACCGCCGCCATTGACGAACGCCATCCAGAGCGGGAACGCCTCCCCGATGTAGAAGAAACCGATCAGCGTCAGCGCAGCGATGCCAAGGCCGATCGCGACGAAGGCGTAGCCGAACCAGAGGCCCGCCAGCGTATAGAACAGCATGAAGTAGAGCGGCCAGAACGCGCCGAGCTGGCGTGGACCGAAATGGCCGACGACGTTGGTGCAGAGATAGCCGAAAGCGAAGAACAGCACGAAGACCAGAACGAGCCTGATATCGAAGGCGGCACCATGCGGACGGGGCGATGGATTGAGCAACCGGATTCCGACCAGACCGCCGACGCCCAGAATGTCCACGGCAACCCAGGCGTGGACCGCGTAGACCGGCCAGAGCCAGGTCACGAGATTGCCTGCGAACACCAGGACTCCCCACCAGACCGCGGCGAGGCTTGCGAGCTCGTAGAGCTGCGATTGCTTCACGCGCTGGACGATGTCGTCGATGTCGGCCAGCGCTGCAGACGCCTCCTTGCTGTCGATCATGACTGGCCTGCTCCGCGCGTTGCCACGTCCTCGGCGATTGCATTGACCGCCTTCGGGTTGGTGACCATGCCCATGTGATTGACGCCGTCGATCATCTTGACGTCGACCGACGGCTTCACCGCCTGCACGGTCTCGGCATATTTGTCCGAGATCATCATCTCATCGTCGGCGCCGCCGAAAATCGTCATCGGGTGTGTCACCCCGGGCAGATCGAGGCGATAACCGCGTGTCGCAAAGTTGCGCATCAGGCGGTCGGAATAGGTAGAGGTGAGGTACTTGGCCGAATTCGCCGGCACGGCGAAGGCGAGCACCGGAAGCTGCGCACAGCATTCGATGCCGAGCTTGCGCAGCGCCGCCAGCCCGAAGTAGCGCGGAAGGTCAGCATTGGCCCAACCGCCGGCGTGCGGTTTGTTGGTCGGCGCGTCGTAGCCGAGATAGGGCGCGATCAGGACAGTGCGGACGAACAGGTCCTGCATGATCGGCGTCGCGGCAACACGCAGCGAGAAGCCGGCGCCTGCGGAATGACCGATCAAGGTCAGTGGCAAATCGGGCGCGCTCTTGCGGACATGGGCGACGAAGTCGACCAGATCGTCCTCGAGCTGGCCGACATAGCCGATATCACCGCGCGTGCCGGAGGCGCCGTGGCCGCGCGTATCGAGTGCCCAGGTCTCGACGCCGTGCGCGGCGAATGCCGCCGTCAGGGCATGGTTGACGGTGCCGGAGGAACCGGACGATCCATGGATGAAGATGGCGCCGCGGTCGGTGGCCGTCCCCTTCGGCGCGTAGTGCCGGAAGCCAAGCCAGGTACCGTCGCGGGCCTGGAATCGCTCCAGCGGCGGGAGGGTAGACCAGTCGATCCCCTTGGCAGAGTCCGAGACCGAGCGCATCTCGGCAGGCCGCTCCAGCGGCGTCGCGATCAGGGCGGTGAGCAGCAGCGCAACGGCGCCAACCGCGCACAGGCCCCATTTCAACAGGCTTAGAGAACCCCGCAGCAACCGCATCGCCATCGCAAACTCCCTCGAACTGATCATTTATAGAGAACTCTATATCACAGAGTACTCTCCATATCAATCCCAGGATTGGCGCCGCGCGGCGAAAATCCTTAACGTCGGGTCTGACCCCAAAATGCCGAATCGTTTGCCGATGCCGCCTGCGGAACCACTGCTCAACGCCCCCGAATTCACCGTCTCCGAGCTCTCGCAGTCCCTGAAGCGGACGGTGGAGGACGCCTTTGGCCATGTCCGGGTCCGCGGCGAGATTTCCGGTTTCCGCGGCGCCCACTCCTCCGGCCACTGCTATTTCGCGCTCAAGGACGAGAGCGCCAAGATCGAGGCGGTGATCTGGAAGGGCGTGCACGGGCGGATGCGCTTCAAGCCCCAGGAAGGGCTCGAGGTCATCGCCACCGGCAAGCTCACGACCTATCCGGGCTCTTCCAAGTACCAGATCGTGATCGAGGCGCTGGAGCCGGCCGGCATCGGCGCGCTGATGGCGCTGATGGAGGAGCGCAAGAAGAAGCTCGCCGCCGAGGGCCTGTTCGACGAGGCGCGCAAGCAGTTGCTGCCCTGGCTGCCGGAGGTGATCGGCGTGGTGACCTCGCCGACCGGCGCCGTCATCCGCGACATCCTGCATCGGCTGGAGGATCGCTTTCCCCGCCACGTGCTGGTGTGGCCGGTCAAGGTGCAGGGTGAAGGCTCGGCCGAGCAGGTCGCAGCCGCGATCCGCGGCTTCAACGCGCTGCCGGAAGGCGGCAAGATTCCGCGGCCCGACGTGCTGATCGTCGCGCGCGGCGGCGGCTCGCTGGAGGACCTCTGGTCGTTCAACGAGGAGATCGTGGTGCGGGCGGCAGCCGAGAGCATGATCCCGCTGATCTCGGCGGTCGGGCACGAGACCGACATCACCCTGATCGACTTCGTCGCCGACAAGCGCGCGCCGACACCGACGGCGGCGGCCGAGATGGCGGTGCCGGTGCGCAGCGATCTGTTCGTCGAGGTCGCCGATCTCGCGCGGCGCACCCGGGCCTATTGGCAGCGTGCCCATGAGAGCCGCCGCAGCGAGCTGCGCGCCGCCGCGCGCGCGCTGCCCGCGGCAGGCGACCTGCTCGCAATCCCGCGGCAACGGCTGGATTCGGCGGGCGCGTCGCTACCCCGCGGCCTCAAGGCCAACACGCACGCGCATTTCCGCCGGTTTACCGCGGCGAGCGCAAAGCTGACGCTGCGGGTGCTGCACGGGCAGATTTCGCAGGCCGATCACCGCCTCACCGTGTGCGGCGAGCGGCTCGGCCTGTCCGCGCGCTCGCTGCTGCGGCAACGGCGCGACCGTTTTGCCGGGCTGGAGGTGCGCTTGCGCGCCTCGAAACTTTCGAATGCACAGGCGCAGCGCAACGCAATTGCCCGCCAGCGCGAGCGCACGCATCGTCTGGCCGAGCGCGCCAACCGCGCGCTTGTCACGCTGTTGCAGCGGCTGGATGCCCGCATCGAGAACAGCGGCAAGCTGCTCTCCGCTTTGTCGTATCGCGGCGTGCTCGCACGCGGTTTTGCTCTGGTACGGGACGAGGCCGGCCATCCCTTGCATTCGGCCGACGCGATTGGTCCCGGCGCACGCCTCGAGATCGAGTTTGCGGACGGCCGTGTCGGCGCGACGGCGGATGCGGATCGCCCGGCGCCTGCCGCAAAGCGCGCGCCGTCGCAGGCAAAGCCGGCCGCACAGGACGCAAAACCTGCGCCGAAGCGCGCGGGCAAGCCGGTGGATCAGGGCACGTTGTTCTGAGCGCGAGGATAGCGCTCCACTCTCGGGGTCATTCCCCGCGAAAGCGGGGAATCCAGTACGCCGCGGCTTCTCGATCAATCGCTGACGTCTCGGAGTACTGGATCGCCCGGTCAAGCCGGGCGATGACAGCAAGGGTGTGGAAACAGCTCGCCGCCCGCCTACCGGCAGGACAATCCCGCGTCGATCGTGGTCCAGAAGCCGCAATGTTCCGGCGCGATCATCGGCGCGCCGGCGTGGGCTTCGAACAGGAAGATCGCGACGGTGAAGACGATCAGTGCGGATGAGAACAGGACGAAGCGATTGCGCATGAGGACTGCGTTTAATCGACATCGTGGTCGAACTAAGGCGCCGTCACCTGCTGAAACCGCCGCGACACGCGATACGTAGATTCACGGTCGGCCATACTCCGTGCAGGGCGGTGGTCGATGCGGGGCTGTCCGCCTAACGTTGTTCCTCGGGCGGCCCCGCTTCCGCCTTCGCTCTATCGAGCTACGGCGGGACAAGCCCGCTCCATCCGGGCTACAGGACCGCCCTCACCGCGCCAGCCACTCCGCGACTTCCCGCTGCGACTCCGCGCGCGCCTCTGCGTCCGTGCCGAGATGGCCGTGCTCGGGCGCGGCGGCATCGGTGGTGCCGGCAGCTGCGTGCAGCGGCGTATTGGCGCGGTCGAAATCGTGATAGGCGCCGGGATAGACCACGATGCGCGTGAGCGCGCTGCGGCCGCGCGCGCCGTCGACCATCTGGCGGCAGGCCGGCGGCGACGAGACGTCGTCATTGGCGCCGATCAGCACCAGGGTCGGCACCCGCGCGCTCCAGCCGAGGCCGGCGGAGATCCGGCAATCCGGATAGAACGCGATCGCCGCGCGAAAATCCGGCCCGGCTTCGCGCGCGGCGCTCTGCGGACGCACCGCCCAGAGCAGCGCGCTGGCACCGTTGGCCCAGCCGATCAGGCTGACGCGGTCGCGCGCGACCCAAGTCTGCTTCATCAGCCAGGCGCGCGATGCCGCGATGTCGGCGACGCGCTCGCGACGGGCCTTGACGTGCATCTCCTTGACGCGGCATTGCGGCCCGAGCTCGCGCGAGCCGTAGCTGTCGGGCAGCAGCACGGCGTTACCGGCCTTCAGCAGTTGCAGCGCCCAGTCGCGATAGCGCGGCAGCACCGATTCTGAATGATTGCCGAGGCCGCCGCAGCCGTGCAGCGCGATCACGGTCGGAAACGGCCCCTCGCCTTCGGGCTTGTAGAGCTGCCCATGCAGGATTCCGGACGACAGCGGAATGTCGACCTGCTGCGGCGCCGGCGCGGCGTGCGCGGCCGACATCAGCAGCATCATGAACAGGGCGGTCAGTCGAAGGCGCATCGGATTCTGCCGTGGAAGATGCCGGAACCGGCCATCCCTCGCGCGAAGCACTATCATGCGGAAACGGCGGCAAAACATCACAAACCGGTGGGTTTACCGGGCGGACAAGCCACCCTATCTATGCTAAATCCGGTGCAACACATCGTGCCCTCCAGCGTTTTCCACGGAGAGGCCTTCCACGGAGACTTTCGACCGTGCTGAACAAGTTCGGCCCCTCGGGCCATGGCGAAGCGCAGGTGCAATATCTCGACGGCGATTTCCGCGTGATCTCGCCGGGGACCTTCGTGCGCTGCGCGATCACCGACACGCGGATTCCGCTCGACGAATTGAAGTACTGGAGCGTGGACCTGCAAGAGGCCTACGCCACGCCCGCCGCCGTGCTGCAGCGGCATTTCCCCGGCGCGCTGAAGCCGCAGCCGTGAGGCCGCGCCTGCGCTTCTATTGCTGTTCAGTGGCATCTCCGCCCACGCAGGTCTTGATGAAGGTCTTCCTGGGCTCGCCGACGACCTTCTGATCGATCGCCTGCTTGAGGCAATCGACCCGCGCCTGCGCCATGCAGAGCTGCATCTGGTCGCGCTTGTCCTGGCCCTTCAGGCTTTGCGTCGTCGCAAGACATGTGACGCGCTTGGTCGCGGGGACTGGCACCGTGCTGGTTGGAGCAGCGGGAGCCGTCGTCGGCGCCGTCTGCGCAAACACGGGCGCAATGATCAGACACACAAGACTGGCAGCGACGGCTGCGGATGGCAGTTTCATCGGATTCTCCTGATCGTCTGGAACCGATAGGCGTCTTGCGATGAATGTCGGCTGAATGGCAGGCTGCTGCAGGGTGAGCAAAGTGTAGCTGTCCTGCCGGCATCGCACGAGCGGCACAGCTTTTCGCGCAGCGTGAGGATGGAGACGATGTTCGTGCGCACCTGAACTGCAGGCCTCGCCGCCGAAATGATCTCCGTCGCGCCGATCCGCGTTGCAACGAATTGCGCTTGCACTCCGTGGTAAGTCACTTCGCGCTGTGGTTGGATTTTTCGCTGCGGTTCGGCGCCCTTAAGTTGTTTGACGAAGTTCTGGTGAAACAGAGCGCTGCTAGAGTGCGCGTTAGGTAATTAGCCCTGCTGCTTTGTCGCACAGACCATCAAGTCAACCAAACGACCATTGAGCTTTGGAATTGGCGCAGTCTGTGAACGGGCTCACATCGGAAGAGCCATCTGACGGGCTACGATCACCTCGAAAATTCGCGGTGGATACTTTGTAAATCGAAAGTCAACGATGGGGGTGATCATGCCCACCATACTAGACATGCTCTATCGTGAATATTGCCGCGCCCGCCTCGCTGAAATGCGGAAACAGCTTCTGATCATAGCTCAACGCTCTGAAGCTTCCGAAGCGCATCATCATCTTGCGGATCAGGGTGACGATGAGAGGACGGACGCACAACGCAAGACCGGTCGCGGCGTGCCGCATTGAAGCGGCCCGAGACCGGCGAACTCTCCCGTGTAGCAGTGACCAAGCAATTGGCGGCAGTTTGGGAGCAAGCGATGAATACACCCGAATGCTATACTGTCATGGTGGCCTGCGTCTCGTGCCTGACCATCATCGGAATGATGGCTGTTGGAGCCTGGTGAGGGGACTGACCGCTGAGCCGGGATTGCACGCCCTTAACGGGTCCGCTGGCAAGCACGTTCAGTCGGACCGGTGGCGCCGGACACAGCACGCGCCCTCCCGCATCGTCCGTCGATGGACGCCGGAAGGCCGTCGCCTCGCCTCAGCGCGCAGACCTGCTTTTTGCTGTGAGGTAAGCGGTGCCGCCGCCTGATACGATTGCGGCGGCCTCGCTTGAGATCCGGATGTCAGCCTCCGGGCGGACTATACGAAGAGCGCAGCTTCGCCGCGTTCTGGCGGACCTGCTTGATCTCGTCCTGCGTGAACAGCCGGGTCAGTTTCACGTTCTGCAGGGTGCCCACCGTGACGGTCAGACCGGAGATGGCCGGAGCCGTGCTCGGATCAGGCACATCGAAAATCACCAAAACGCCGGGACCGTCGGCAGCAACGCTGTACATCGAAATCAGCTTGCCGCCGGCCGCTTCAATGAGTTTTGTCGCCGCCTCCTGGCGATTGATCGTGGGGTTTTCCAAAATGGCGTTGAGAGCGCGTGGTGTATATTGTCCAGTGAGGCAAAAATGCATGGCATGTTCTCCTCTGAGCTTTTGGCAATAACTCTCCCGGCCGTTCCGAACTGATCGTAACGGTCTCGCATCTGAAATGATGATGGTACGTTGCCCGCCGTGGGCATAAACGCCGCCGATGATTGCCGGGAGTTCGGCACGTCCCGGTGACGGCTCTCATGCGAGGCTACATCAACTCCCGAACGTGCGGAAGACAATTCATCCGCCGCGACATGTCGCATATCGCAAGGCGCGCGGTGTTGGGCTACGGCGGAGCGCTTTGCCCACGCCAGGAAATCATCAAGAAATCATCGCCTGCCGAACCGCCGCTCGCGCGCCTTGTAGAGATGATCGCTGATCAATTGCCGGAGCGCTGCCGGATCATCGAATTCGAGCTGCACCGCGAACGGCACGATGCCGACGGGGACGCCTTCGCGGCCGCGCAGGCGCGCAAGATCCTTTTCCGTCGTCACCAGCGTGAGTTGCTCGCGCTGCGCCTCCGCTGCGAGCGCCGCGATCTCGTTCTGCGAAAACATGTGGTGATCGGCGAAGGGGCGCGTGCGCGCGACCTCGATGCCGCAGGCGCGCAAGCTGCGGAAGAAACGCGCGGGATCGCCGATGCCGGCGAACGCAAAGACTCGTTTGCCGAGGAGTTGCGCGACCGAGGCCGCATCCGGCTTCAGGCGCGCGCGCAGCTCCGGCTTGTTGCGCTTCGCAAGCTCCGCCGCGACATCGTTGGCGGCATGGCCATTGCCGATCAGCACCAGCGCATCGGTGCGCGCGAGCTGCGCCTTCAGCGGCGCGCGCAAGGGACCGGCCGGAAACACCTTGCCGTTGCCGAGGCCGCGCTCGCTGTCGATCACGATCAGGGAGGCGTCCTTCACCAGGCGCGGGTTCTGGAAACCGTCGTCCATCAGGATCACGGTCGCGCCCAGCGACTTCGCGAGCGCAACGCCTTCGAGACGGTCGTGCGCGACCACGACAGGAACGTCGCGCACCATCATCAACGGCTCGTCGCCGATGTCGGAAGCGGTGTGGCGCTCGCGGTCGACCATGACCGGACCCTTGAGGCGCCCGCCATAACCGCGGCTGAGCACCACCGGCGTCTCGCCGAGCTCGCGCAACAGCTTCGTCAATGCGAGCACGGTCGGCGTCTTGCCGGCGCCGCCGACATGGTAGTTGCCGACGCAGATCACGGGGATGCCGGCGTCAAAGCCCTGGCGCAACATGCGCCGTTCGGTGATCGCGCCATAGAGCAAGCCCAACGGCCGTAACGCATGAGACTTGAAGGAACG
The DNA here is from genome assembly GCF_040547805.1 of Bradyrhizobium sp. LA6.1. Lineage (NCBI taxonomy): Bacteria > Pseudomonadati > Pseudomonadota > Alphaproteobacteria > Hyphomicrobiales > Nitrobacteraceae > Bradyrhizobium > Bradyrhizobium sp. LA6.1. The sequence goes on from NZ_JBEPQK010000005.1 coordinate 394,458, forward strand.
CGGCCGGTACCAGAAGGCCGGCTCACGCATTGGCGGCCCCCATCTCGATGGTGAGCTGCAGGAGATAGGGCTCGAGCGCCGTCATGGTGCGATTGAGCGCGCCGCCGAGATCCTCGACCACGCCTGCGCCTGCGCGCTGCATCCCGTCGCGCACCGTGGGATCGGCCAGCAACTGGCCGAGCTGCTTGACCAGCGTCTCCTGCGTGTCGGCCTGGCGCGCGCCGCCGCTGCTATCGAGCGCCTCGTAGACATCGGCGAAGTTGAAGACGTGCGGACCATGGACGATCGCGGCGCCGAGCTTGATCGCCTCGATCGGATTCTGGCCGCCATGGCGGATCAGCGATCCGCCCATGAACACGACCGGCGAGAGGCGGTAGAACAGGCCGAGCTCGCCCATGGTGTCGGCGACATAGACGTCGGTCGCGGCCGTCGGCAATTCCTCGCGCGAGCGCAACGCCGGCTTCAGGCCCGACGCCGTGATCAAGCCCGCGATCGAGGCGCCCCGATCCGGATGGCGCGGCACGATCACCGTCAGAAGCTGCGGGAAGAAACCGACGAGGCTGCGATGCGCCGCGATTAGCATCTCGTCCTCGCCCGGATGGGTCGAAGCCGCGATGATGATCGGGCGCCCGCGCGTCATCGCCATCAGCCGCTCGAGCTTGGCGGGATCGGCCGGCGGCGCGGCCACGTCGAGCTTGAGATTGCCCGTGGTGACCACGTCGCGGCCGCCGAGCGCGGAGAAGCGCTCCGCATCGGTCTTCGATTGCGCCAGGCAGATGTCGAACCGCGACAGCAGCGCCGAGATGGTGCCGTACATCCGCCGCCAGCGCGGGAAGGAGCGCGGCGACATCCGCCCGTTGATCAGCACCATCGGCAGGCGGCGCGCGGCGCCCGCCAGGATCAGGTTCGGCCACAAATCGGATTCGATGAACAGCGCCAGCGACGGCTTCCAGTGATCGAGGAAGCGCGCGACATAGCGCGGGGAATCATACGGCACGTATTGATGGATGACGTCGGGCGGAAAGCGCTTTGCGACGACGGCGGCGGAGGTGACGGTGCCCGAGGTGAGCAGGATGCGCAGATTGAGGTCGCGCAGGCGCTCGATCAGCGCGGCTGCGGCAAGCACCTCGCCGACGCTGGCGCCGTGAATCCAGACCAGGGGGCCGTGCGGACGCACGTCCCGGGACAGGCCTCGCCGCTCGCCGACGCGGGCGGGATCCTCCTTGCCCTGCTTCAGCCGCCGCTTGATCAGCGCCGGCGCAAGCGGCACCAGGCCCGAGGCCAGGCGCCGGTACATCCGCAGCGTTATCGGCAGCGAGTTAGCCATCTTGGGGCCCCGGACGGCCGAGTTGCGCATAGGCGCGGCGGGTTGCCTCGTTCAAGGTCTCTTCCAGCTCCAGCCGCAGCGCTTCCATGGTGGCGGCGTCGGCATCCGGCGGCACGTGGATTTCCTTGATGCCGACCAATGCGCCCCGCCCGAACGGCAGGTTGATGGTGGTGCGGTCCCAGTTCTTGAGCCGGATGAAGCGGCTGGTCGCCATCGCGAAAGGCATGATCGGCCGCCCCGTTTCCCGTGCCAGCATGATGATGCCGAGCCCGGCCACGCGCGAGCGCTTGGGGACATCGGCGGTCAGCGCGACATTACAACCGTCCTGGAGCGTGTGCACCATTTCCCTGAACGCGCCCACCCCGCCCTTGCGGTGGAAGGCGCCGCCGTGGTCACCGGAACCACGGATGAGGCCGATGCCGAGCCGCTCGACGGCGATCGCGTTGAACTCGCCGTCGCGATGCCGCGAGATCAGGACCTTGGCCCGGTAGGACTCCTTGGTCTTGATGAAAGGCGTGAGGAAATGCTGGCCGTGCCAGAAGGCGAAGATCGCGGGGATCTGCGGCTCGACGATGTCATAGACGTCAGGCGGATCGAACGTGAACTTGTTGGTCCGCCAGACCAGACGCAGATATTCGGCCGCCAGAACCCCGACGGCACGCTGAAACCAGCTGCTTCGCAGCGTATTGCGAAGCAGTTTTTTCAACGCGCCGGTTCTTGATTCGGGTCGAGCAGCCGATGGAGATGGACGATGAAGTAGCGCATCTGCGCGTTGTCGACCGTGCTCTGCGCCTTGGCGCGCCAGGCGACGTGAGCGGACGCATAGTTCGGATAGAGGCCGACGATCTCGACGTCATCGAGGTTCTTGAAGGTGTTGTGCTCGAGATCGAGCAATTCGCCGCCGATGACGAGATGCAGCAATTGCTGCGGGGCACTATCTGGCATGGGTTCTGTTCCTAACGGGCTGCCCGGCAAAGCAGTGTTCGAGAAGCACGACGGACGCACTCAGGGCAAGGGCCGATTTCGAAAATGCGCGACGATGCCCGCATGACGATCGCGACCCGCTGCCACCAGCACCCCGTGCGTGACTTCCCGGCGGTTATAGAGGATGGGATCTCCGGAGAGGTCGCTCATCCTACCATCCGCTTCCTGCACGATCAAATCGGCCGCCGCAAGGTCCCAATCATGGCTGTTGCCCCCGGCAAAAGCCGCATCCAGCACGCCATCGGCGACCCGGCACAGGCGCAGCGCGAGCGAACCGATTCGCGGATGCAGCTTGATGTCGCCGCCAGCAGTATTGAGCCGTTCGACCATCGGCTTCGGGCCGGCGACGCGGGAGAAGTCGAGCGCGGATCCGGACGCCGCCCGCACGGCTTTGCCGTTGAGCGTCGTGCCCTGCCCGCGGGCCGCGAAGAAGAACTCGTCGGTTGCGGGCGCGAACACCGCAGCCAGCACCGGCGAGGCATCCTCGACCAGCGCGACGCTGACGCACCATTCGTCATGACCGCCGAGATAATTGCGGGTGCCGTCGATGGGATCGACCACCCAGGTCCGCCGCCGCGACAGCCGCACCTCGTCGTCGGCGCTCTCCTCGGACAGCCAGCCATAATCGGGCGTCGCCAAGCGCAGGCGCGCTTCGAGCAGGTCGTTGACGGCAATGTCGGCTTCCGACACTGGCGAGGACGCGCCCTTGGTCCACGTCCTCAATTCGGTGCGGAACATCGACTGCGCGAGGCTGCCTGCCTCCCGCACCGCGTCCTGCAGCAGCGCCGCGTCGCGCGTCAGGATGGTTTCGTCCGTTGCATGCGCGTCAGCGTCCGCCAAGCGTCAAACCCTCGATGCGCACCGTCGGCGCATTGACGCCGTAGCGGAACTCGAGATTGTTCGCCGGCTGCATCGACTTGAAGATCTCGAACAGATGGCCCGCGATCGTGACTTCGCTGACGGGATAGGTCAGCTCGCCATTCTCGATCCAGAAGCCGGAGGCGCCGCGGCTGTAATCGCCGGTGACGCCGTTGACGCCGGAGCCGATCAGGTCGGTGACGTAGAAGCCCTGCTTGATGTCGGCGATCAGCTCGGCCGGGGTCGGCGTGCCCGGTTCGAGATGCAGATTGTACGGCCCCGGCGACGGCGAGGACGAGACGCCGCGATGGGCGTGGCCGGTGGTGGTGAGGCCGAGCTCGCGCGCGGTCGCGCAGTCGAGCAGCCAGGTCGTCAGCACGCCCTCGTCGACCAGCGCGATCTTCTTCACCGCGACGCCTTCGGCATCGAAGGTCTGCGAGCGCAGGCCGCGCTTGCGCAGGGGATCGTCGATGATGCGGATGTTCTTGGCGAACAGCTGCTGGCCGAGCTTGTCCTTCAGGAAACTGGTCTTGCGTGCGATCGAGGCGCCGTTGATGGCACCGACGACATGGCCGACCAGCGAGCCCGCAACGCGCGGATCGAACACGACCGGCACCTTGCAGGTCTCGACCTTGCGCGGATTGGAACGCGCCACGGTGCGCTCGCCGGCGGAACGGCCGACGACTTCCGGCGACAGGAGATCGGCGCCGTGCGGCGCCGAGGTGAAGTCGTAATCGCGCTCCATGCCGGTGCCTTCGCCCGATATCGCGGTCGCCGAAATGCCCTGGCTGGAACGCAAATAAGAACCATGGAAGCCGGTGCTGGTGACGAGCACCATGCCGCCCATGCCGGCGGAGGCGGAGGCGCCGCCGGATTTGGTCACGCCCTTCACGGCGAGCGCGGCAGCCTCGGCTTCGAGCGCGCGGCGCTCGAGCTCGGAAGTCGCGGGCACGTCGGGATCGAGCAGATCGAGATCGGGGAAGTCGCGCGCGAGCAGCGCGGGATCGGCGAGGCCGACATATTTGTCGTCGGGCGCGACGCGCGCCATCGCCACCGCGCGCTCGGCAAGCTTGGTCACGGCATCGCCGCTGACGTCGTTGGTCGAGACCACCGCCTGGCGCTGGCCGACCAGCACGCGCAGGCCGACATCGTCGCCCTCGGAGCGTTCGGATTCCTCGACGCGCCCGTCACGCACCTCGACGCCCTGCGAGACGCCGCGCACGGCGACCGCATCGGCCGCATCCGCACCGGCGCGCTTGGCCGCCTCGACCAGCCGCTGCGCGAGATCGGAGAGCGCGGTCTGATCGAACAGGTCGCGATTGGCTTTGGACGAATCCTGGGGCGAAAGCGTCGAGCTTGGTGAAGGGTTCACAAACGAAATCCTGTTGCGGCGGGAGGTTTCGGGGCGATACCGGCCCTGAACACCAGATGTGCCCAATTGGTACGGACTTCAAGCGTTTTCAGCCCGCAAAAAGCTCAGATTCGCAAGTCCGGCGCAACGTCTCGTCAATCATGCGTGCCAAGGTCTTGTCAATCATGAGCGGCGGTGACGCTGGATTAACCAGCCTTTTTAAGTGGTTTCGGAACGGCGCGCGCTAAGGTCCTCGCATCGACCGGGAACATAATCCCGGCGGGGAGAACTAAAGCCGTGAGGCGTCAAACAGCAACAAGCGGGATCGCTCCCGCCGGGTCGGGCCGCAGCTTGCGGCTCGACCCTCTTTCCCTTCCGGTCCGCTTCGATGCGCACGATCCGCGTGCCGACGGATACACCAGGCAGATCGAGCTTCATCGCGAGCGTGTCGTGCTGCGCCGTGCCGTCCGCGGCATGCAGATGGCGATCAACGTCCGGGTCAGCGACTTCACCGGCGTTGCGTTGCGCGGCAATGACGAGGCGCAGACCCTCGTCCTCGTGCATCGCGATCCCTCGCTGTCCGTTCCGCTGCTGGTCAGCACCGATGGCGACGAGCTCGCCGAGGCCTGGGCGATCTGGAGCGAGCTGTTCGCGCTCCCGCAGCTCGACGAAGGTGCCCGCAAGCCCACGCCGCGCCGTCGCCGCGCGAATGCGATCCGCGCCCGCCGTCCGAAATTCTTGATGCGCCGGCGCACCGCCATGACGCGCGAGCTGTCGGTGCATCACGGCGAACGCGAGATCATCGCAAGGAATTGAACGGCACGCACAGTGCCGTAGGGTGGGCAAAGCGAAAGCGTGCCCACCTTTTTTTGATCTCAATCTCGGGAAGATGGTGGGCACGGCGCAAGAGCGCCTTTGCCCACCCTACGGGCTACGCCGCCCGCATCACCGCGTCGACCAGCAATCCCGCAAACAGCAGGAAGCCCGCATATTTGTTCGAGAAGAACAGGCGCTTGCAGAGCAAGGGGTCGCTGATATCCAGCCGCACGATCTGCGACGCCAGATGCACGGCGAACGCCGCAAGCCCGAGCCAGGCCGGCCAGCGCGCATCGCCTGAGGCCAGCGCGACGCCGATCAGCATCACCGCAAGCCCGTAGAACAAGATCAGCGCCTGGTGCGTGTGCGCGCCGAACAGCCGCGCGGTCGACTTGATGCCGATCAGCGCGTCGTCCTCGGCGTCCTGGTGCGCATAGATCGTGTCATAGCCGATCACCCACGAAATCGATCCGGCATAGAGCACCAGCGCGGTCAATTCGATGCGGCCGAAGGTGACGGCAAATCCCATCAGCGCGCCCCAGGAGAAGGCGAGGCCGAGCACGATCTGCGGCCACCAGGTGATGCGCTTCATGAAGGGATAGATCGCGACGATCAAAAGCGAGGCAATGCCGGTCAGGACTGCGAAGCGGTTGAATTGCAGCAGCACCACGAGACCGGTCAACGCCTGCGCGACCATGAAGGCCAGCGCTTGCCTGGTCGTCACCTGACCCGACGGCAGCGGCCGCGAGCGGGTGCGCTCGACCTTGTCGTCGAGATCGCGGTCGGTGATGTCGTTCCAGGTGCAGCCTGCTCCGCGCATGACGAAGGCGCCGATGAAGAACAGCACGATGGTGAGCGGCAGGCCGCGGACGTCGTGCGCCATGCCGGCGGCGAGCGCCGCCGACCACCAGCACGGCATCAACAGGAGCCAGGAGCCGATCGGACGATCGAAGCGCGACAGGCGCAGATAAGGCCGCGCCCATTGCGGCGCGAGCGTATCGACCCAGTTGCCGGTGGAATCGGCAACGCGGGCGGATGTATCACTCATCGGGTGAGGACGTTGCCGTTGAGCGTATCGAAGGTGCTGCCGCCCTTCTTGCCGGCATTGGCTTCAGGCGCCGAGCCCGAGCCCAGCACCTCGCTCAGCGACGGACCGGCCGGACCGCGCGGCTGGTTCTGCATCTGCTGCGCGACGTTGCAGACCTTCGTCGCCATGGCCTCGGTGTTCTTGTGGCCGTCCTTCATCTGCGCGCTGACCTGCGCCGGAATCCCGCACTTCGAGGCGTTGACCTCGATGTACTTGATCATCTTGGTCTCAGCCTGGCTGAAATTGCGGATCAGCTTGCAGGCTTCTTCCGGCGCGGCGTGACGATCACTCGCGGCCTTGATCAGCTTGCCGCGCTTCTCGGCTTCCTCGCGCAGCGGCATGAAGGTTTTCATGCAGTCCTCGCCGGGACCGCCTTGCGTCGGCGGGGCGGCGCTGAAGGCACCTGCGCCACCGACGGGCGCGGCGCCGTTCACGGGAAACGATCCTTGGGGCGCTGCACCGACCGAAGCGCTCGGTGCCGAGCCGTTCACGGGCGGAAACGCGGAACTGGTTGGGGCTTGGCCAGGCAGCGGCGCAGGGAAGCCCTGCGCGTGGGCACCCGCGGCGCCCAAGGTGACGATGGCGGCAGTGATCGGAACCATCAAATGACGGATCATCAAGGCAGTCTCTCCGGCAGGAGCTTACGGGGTGCGGCGTCTTCTCAATTGAAGCGCAACCAGCGTGCTCGCGATTTTACGATTCCCGCCGGCCCTTAACAACCCGTCGAATAGGGCAAGAGCGCGGCGCGCCGACGCACCGATTTGGCAATATTTACCCCCGAAATGGCGTCTTTCGGTTAATAACGGCGGCAAATTGGACCTTTGAACGATGCCCTCCCACGATTTTCGTGCCCCCCGCCTGTTTGTCGATGTCCCCCTTGCCCAGGACGCCAGGGTTCCGCTCGACCGCGACCAGAGCAATTATCTCGGCAATGTGCTGCGGCTTGCCGCCGGGGCCGAGGTTTTGGCGTTCAATGGCCGCGACGGCGAGTGGCAGGCCGCGATCGAAGGCCGCAAGCGGCCGGACGGCCTCGTCATCCTGCAGCAGGCCCGGCCGCAGGACCGGCTCGCTGACCTCACCTACGTCTTTGCCCCGCTCAAGCATGCCCGGCTGGACTACATGGTCCAGAAGGCCATCGAGATGGGCGCCGCCACGCTTCAGCCGGTCCTGACCCGCTTCACCCAGGCCTCCCGGGTCAACACCGAGCGGATGCGCGCCAATGTCGTCGAGGCCGCCGAGCAATGCGGCATCCTCAGCATCGCCACGGTCGCCGAGCCGGTGCCGCTGGACCGGTATCTCAGTCAGCGCCCTGCCGACCGGCTGCTCATCTTCTGCGATGAGGCGGCGGAGGTCCAAAACCCCATTCAGAGCCTGCAAGACGCGCGCGAAGCCGGACATGACCAAGGCAGAATTGGCATCGACGTGCTGATCGGCCCCGAAGGCGGCTTTGCCGAAGAAGAGCGGGCGCTACTGCTACGGCAGCCCAAGATCCTGCGGCTGGCCCTCGGCCCCCGGATCATGCGGGCCGACACGGCCGCGGTGGCGGCGCTGGCGCTGGTGCAGGCGGTGCTGGGCGACTGGAATGGCACCTAACCTAGCCAAGCGAACCTAAGGTCGATTCACGCGCGGCGGCTCGACAGGTTCGCGCTTTAGATGACCTCTCGCTTCGACCGATGCAGGGTCTCGGACGGCAGCTCTCCGAAAGCCGCCCTGTAGCTGGCTGCGAACTCGCTCAGATGCCAGAAGCCATGGCCGATTGCGCAGGCCTTCACACTGCGACGAGCCGGGCCGGTGCGCAGCTGCTTTCGTACCGACCAGAGGCGCAAGACCCGGCTGTAGCGATGAGGGCTCATGCCGCAGATGGCCTGCGTCGCACTCTGGAGGGTCCGAACGGACACGCCCACCCGCTCTGCCAGTTCGGTCGTCTTGTGCCAGATCGCGAGATCGTGGCGGATCAATCGTTCCATCTCTGCGACGATTCGCTGATAGCTGTCCGTCGTGGAGTGCATGGGCCCGCGCTTCACGTTGGACCGAATGGCAGCATCCATTGCGGCGAACAGGGATTGTTCGACCGCCGTTCGCGACGTCGGCTCGTTCAGGAAGTCTGGATCATGTGCCGCGGTTTCAAGCGTCGTGGAAATCGAGCCATGCAGGGAGGCAAGTACGTCCGATGCCGGACTCAGCAAATGATAGCCGTCATCCAGCTGAGACCAGGGCTCGCGCTCGGGCGGGCTGAAATAGGCGACAGCCCACAAACGCCCCGCCGGCTCATAGACCAGGCAATCGGATCTCCCCTTGAGAACGAGTATGGAGCTGCCAATTGATTGCCCGTTGATGCGGGTGGAGGTCACATGGTCCATCGGCACCGCCACCGCGATGGCGTGCGCCAGATCATAACCGCGGATGATCCGCGGGAAGGTCTTCACCAGAGACAGCGTCAGGACCGGCAGGCTGAGCTGGGCACGCTTGATTGCAGTCGCCCCCGCCGACAGCGGCATGCTGGACGCGCCGGCATATCTCTCACTCTCTCCGAAATGATCGATGTCGTACGATCGGAGCTCGAGAGCCGCGGATGGCTTGAGGCCCTGAAACGACAGCAAGCCGTCTAATGCTGTTCTTTGCGTTCCATCGCGAGCAGTATCGAGAAGGCTTTGATCCATATCCTGCCGCTTACTTCGCCTTCCTTGTCGATGCAGCGCCCTTGGGGGCACGCAGATCATCCGGCCCGTTGATGCCGGCGCGCTTGAGATCGCGAAGCAGTTTTGTGAGCAGCAGCATATTAGTCTTCTGCAGTTCGTGATTGTTTCCAAACCTGAATGCGTTCTGCTCGGTCACGATGAGCCCGGCCTTGGTTTCGGCGAGAATCTTTCGTCTCTTAAGTCCCGTCACGCGACGGCGAACCGTCTCGAGCGGCAGGCTGAGGAAGCGAGAGAGCGCCGCGCGGGACACCCCTTGCTTGATCGCATCCGGCTCGACCGCGTGAATGCTGGAGAATCTCTCGTCCAGCGACGGATCGTTCATCACATTGATCACGTTTGCGTTGAGAATCGCATGAACGATCAATAGGTCCAGCGGATCGAATTCGTCGTAGTGCCGGAACAGCTCGCTGATCGAAAACAGCATATAGGCCAGCGTGTGTCGCGAGACCGTCCGGATAGCATCTGATGCATTGCGCATGAATCGAAACCAACATTCACATTGTAAGCGAAGGCAGCAGCGAACGGGTCATCCGCCATACCCAATATGAGTATGCGACGACTTGCCTGTCCTCCTCAATTTCTCAATGTGACGTTGAGCTTGCGGTTGCTGCATTGAGTCGCATGCCCGGACAGGAATCAGCGACGGGCAATGAGGCTGTCGCGCAGGACGACATGGCCATGGACGACGATGTTGCATCGGACAGGCGGCGACGCGAGGAGCTAGGGCTCATCAAGGCATTTCTCGGCATAAGGGACCCGAGCAGGAGGCAGAGAATTCTCGAGCTTGCCGAGGAGCTCGCAGATCACGCCGCGTCCGAAACCGCAGGGATTGCCTTCGCCTCGACCGATGCATCGCTTGGCGATGCGCCCAGAGATCTCCCTGGCCAAACTGAGTGAAAGCCAGGCCCCTCCCGCCCTAGGTATTAAAATACCTAAAATACTTTCTGACAGATCGCTGCGTCCCGCCTCCAAAGCCGTTAAGCGATTGATCCTTTGGAGGTCGAAACCGCTTTCGCGCCATGCTAAGGCCTGCGCCAATTCGCCTCCCTTCTTTCGCCCTGCCCGGTTCCACCGGGACGATGGACCCCTGTTATGACCGCGACTGCCACCTCAAATGCTGCCGGCTCCGCCGCCTGGGCGGACACGCTGCTCTTGTCGTTCGCGCAGGCCGGCTATGTCAGGGCCGAGCCCGCGATCCTGCAACCGGCCGAGCCGTTCCTGGACCTCTCCGGCGAGGACATCCGCAAGAGCCTGTACCTGACGACGGACCTGTCCGGCGAAGAGCTTTGCCTGCGCCCGGACCTGACCATTCCCGTCGCCCGCGACTACCTCACCTCGAGCCGCGCCGGCCAGCCGGCCGGGTTCAGCTATCTCGGCCCGGTGTTCCGCTACCGCAGCGGCCAGGCCAGCGAATTTCTGCAGGCCGGCATCGAATCGTTCGGCCGCCAGGACCGCGCCGCGGCCGACGCCGAGATGCTGGCGCTGGCGCTGGAAGCGACCGCAGCCTTCGGTGTCCGCGATGTCGAGATTCGCACCGGCGACGTGGCGCTGTTCAACGCCCTGCTCGATGCGCTCGACCTCTATCCGGTCTGGCGCCGCCGCCTGGTCAAGGATTTCAACCGCAAGATCAGCCTGGAAAAAGATCTGGAGAAGCTGGCGGCCGCGACCACCGCGACCCGCAGCGAATATGAGGGTGTGCTGGCCGCGCTCGCCGGCTCCGACCGCAAGGCGGCGCTCGCCTTCGTCACCGATCTGATGTCGATCGCCGGCACCACCAATGTCGGGGGCCGCACCACGGCCGAGATCGCCGACCGTTTCCTCGAGCAGTCGACGCTGAAGGGCGGCGCGCTGCCGCGCGAGGCGATCGCCGTGCTCAAGCGCTTCCTGTCGATCGCAGGCAATCCCGACGATGCCGTCGCCGAGCTCCGCGCGCTCACCACGGACGCGAAGCTCGACCTCAGCGCCGCCGTCGACCAGTTCGAAAGCCGGGTCGGCTTCATGGCCGCGCGCGGCATCGACGTGAAGCAGACGCGCTTTTCGACCGCGTTCGGACGCGGCCTCGACTATTACACCGGCTTCGAATTCGAGCTGCATCACAGGGGCAACGGCGCCGAGCCGCTGGTCGCCGGCGGCCGCTATGACGGGCTGATGACCCAGCTCGGATCGGCCGAGCCGATCCCCGCGGTCGGCTTCTCGGTCTGGGTCGACGCGCTGACCCGGATCGGTCGCAAGGTGGGAGCTTAAGTCATGAGCGCGCCATTCGTCCTGGCCGTTCCCTCCAAGGGCCGCCTGCAGGAAAACACCGAGGCGTTCTTCGCCCGCGCCGGGCTCAAGCTGTCGAAGGCCGGCGGCGCGCGCGACTATCGCGGCACGCTCGCGGGCCTCGACAATGTCGAGGTCGCCTATCTCTCGGCGAGCGAGATCGCATCGCAACTGTCGCGCGGCTTCGCGCATCTCGGCGTCACCGGCGAAGACCTGGTGCGCGAGAACATCGCGGATGCCGACAAGCGCGTGTCCCTGATCGACGGGCTCGGCTTCGGCTATGCCGACGTCGTCGTCGCGGTGCCGCAGGCGTGGATCGACGTCCGCACCATGGCCGACCTCGACGACGTCACCACCGGCTTCCGCGAGCAGCATCACATGCGGATGCGGGTCGCGACCAAGTTCATCAACCTCACCCGCACCTTCTTCCAGAGCCACGGCATCACCGATTACCGCATCGTCGAAAGCGCGGGCGCGACCGAAGGCGCGCCGGCGGCCGGCAGCGCCGAGCTGATCGTCGACATCACCACGACCGGCGCGACGCTCGCCGCCAATGGCTTGCGGGTGCTCGACGACGGCGTGATCCTGCGCAGCCAGGCCAATCTGGTCGCCTCGAAGGATGCCGACTGGTCGCCGCAGGCGCGGGAGACCGCGCGCGTCATCCTCGATCACATCGCAGCAAGGGCGCGGGCCAACAAATACCGCGAGGTCCGCACCCGCTTCCAGCAATGCGACGCCGCCCTGCTCGGCGAAGCCCACGAGCGCTTCGGTGTCGAAGCCCCGTTCGGCGGGCCGACCTCGTCGGGCATGCTGACGCTGCACTGTCCGCCGGGTCAGCTCTATGCGCTGGCGAGCTTCCTGCGCGAGCATGGCGCCGAGACCGTCTCGGTGGTTTCGCTCGACTATGTGTTCGACCGGGAGAACCCGCTGTTCGCCAAGCTCGAGGCATTCCTGCGGCAGTGAGCCTCAGGTCCGTTCAGCGTAGCGACAGCAAACGGCAGCTACCATATGCTGTTGAGAACCATGGACGCCTCTGGAACCTTGATCAATGACGCTGGGCTCTGACGTTTCCGGCATGACGACCACCGCGGCCAGTGCCGCCGCGAAGGGGTTGTCGATTGTCGTCCCCGTCTACAACGAGGCGGCGGGCCTCGCCGCCCTGCACCAGCGCATTTGCGATCTCGCCAAGACCTTGCAGCAGCGCTATCGCTTGCGTTGCGAAGTCGTCTATGTCGACGACGGCAGCGCGGACGCGACGCTCTCGATCGCCCGGTCGCTGCCGGCCGACGCGGTCGACGTTCAGGTGGTGTCGCTGTCGCGCAATTTCGGCAAGGAAGCCGCGCTGATGGCCGGCCTCGACCATGCCCGGCTCGGCGCCGTGATGTTCATGGACGGCGACGGCCAGCATCCGCCGGCCCTGGTCGAGCAGCTGGTGCGACACTGGATCGAGGACGGCTATGACGTCGTCTATACCGCCAAGGCGCATCGCGACAACGAGCCCTTCCTGCGCCGCGTCGCCGTGCGCGGGTTCTATTCGCTGATCAATTGGGGCGCGCGCCAGAAGATCCCCGAAGACGCCGGCGACTTCCGCCTGCTGTCGCCGCGCGCGGTCGCAGCGCTCAGGCAGCTGCCGGAGCGCAACCGCTTCTTCAAGGGCCTCGCGAGCTGGATCGGCTTCCGCCAGATCCGCGTCGATTACGAGCCCGCGCCGCGCACCCATGGCGTGACGACCTTCAGCGCCGCGCGCCTGCTCGGTCTTTCGATCGAAGGGGTGACCTCGTTCTCGGTGGCACCGCTGCGCTTCGCCAGCCTGCTCGGCGTGATCCTCGCCGGCGGCGCCTTCCTGTTCGGCCTCTCGATCCTCTGGGAAGTCTGGACCACGGGCAAGCAGGTGCCCGGCTATCCCTCGCTCGTGATCGGCCTGATGACCATCGGCGGCGTGCAGCTCATCATGATCGGCATCGTCGGCGAATATATCGGCAAGATCCTGTCCGAGCTGAAGGCGCGCCCGATCTACTTCGTCGCCGAGCACAGCGAAAAGCATTTCGAGACCGGGAAGGCCGACGACGCCTCGAAGAGGACGGCCGCCGAATGAGCGCGGCCGCGGGCCTGCGGCGGATCTGGCTCTGCGCCGACGATTACGGCATCAGCCCGGGCGTCAATCGGGCCATCCGCGACCTGATCGAACGCGGGCGTCTCAATGCCACCTCGGTGATGATGGTGGGACCGGCGATCGAGCGCGGCGAGATCGAGGCGCTCCAGACGGCGGCGAAAGCGAGCCCGCGCTGCGCGATCGGCTTGCACGTGACATTGTCGGCGCCGTTCCGGCCGCTCACCATGCATTTCCGACCGCTGGACGGCGACATGTTCGTGCCGTTCCCGAAGCTGCTGCGCGCCGGCCTTGCGCGCCGGCTCGACCGCGAATTCTTTCGCAATGAGGTCAAGGCGCAGCTGGCGGCGTTCGCGGAAGCATTCGGGCGCGCGCCCGACTTCGTCGACGGCCACCAGCATGTGCAGCTGTATCCGCAGGTGCGTGACGGCTTTGTCGATGCGGTCAGCGAAGCCGCGCCGAAAGCCTGGGTCCGCCAGGGCGGGCGCGACCTGCCGCTCGTGCAGCGGCTGGCCTCACCAAAAGCCATGGTGCTCGATATCCTGAGCGCGCAATTCCGCCGCCGCGCCGCCAGCGCCGGCCTCGGCTTCAATCCCGGCTTTGCCGGCGCCTATGATTTTACGCGCGAGGCCGATTTCGGCGCGCTGATGCGGCAGTTTCTGGAAGGCCTCCCCGATGGCGGCCTCGTGATGTGCCACCCCGGCTTCGTCGACGATGTCCTCACCGGCCTCGATCCGATGACCGACGTCCGCGAACGCGAGCATGCTTATCTTTCAGGCGATGGGTTTGCGCGCCTGCTGGCCGACAGCGGCGTCACGCTGGGGTGAAACCGGCGGAAAGCAAGCCGCTGGGCAGCTTGTCGCATACCGAAATTTAATCCGGCCGGCACTGTTGGGGCCACAATGGAACCCTACATCTGCCTCGCGCTTGGTTTGAGCGAGGGAGACTGATCATGACGCCGCAGGAACGCCAGCTCGTCGACGAGCTTTTCGACCGGCTTTCGAAACTGGAAAATGCACCGCGGGATCCCGACGCGATCGCCGCGATCTCCGACGGGCTGCGCAAGGCGCCCGGCGCGGTCTACGCACTGGTGCAGACCACGCTATTGCAGGACGAAGCGCTGAAGCGTGCTCATAACCGCATCCAGGAGCTGGAAGCGGCCCATGCGCCCGAGCAGGCGCAGTCCGGCGGCTTCCTCGATACCATGCGCGACTCGCTGTTCGGCGGAGGCCCCTCGCGCGGCTCGGTTCCGAACGTGCCGCCGCGTGACGCGCGGCCGGTCTGGAACACCGGTCAGGCGATGCCGCAGACGCAGCCCGGTTACGGCGCGCCGCCTCCTTATGGACAGGCCTACGGCCAAGGCCCAGGTCAAGGTCCCGGTCAAGCTCCGGGTCAGGGCTATGGCGCTCCGCCGATGGGCGGTGGCGGCGGCTCGTTCCTCGGCACCGCGGCGGCAGCCGCGGCCGGCGTCGTCGGCGGCTCGCTGCTGCTCTCCAGCATCCGCGGCATGATGGGCGGATCGCACCAGCAGGCCTTCGGCGACACCAACGCGCTCGGCGACCGCAGCGCTGGTGGAAGTCCCTGGGGCGGCAGCGACCAGTCCGGCGGCTCGCTCGCGCGCGATGCCGGTCTCAACGACATCGGCTCCAACCGCGACCGCGACGACGGTTCCCGCCAGGGCTTCACCGACCAGGCGTCGAACGACCGGGACAACAACAACAACGATCAGAACTACGACGACAACGACCACGACAACGGCAATATGGACGTAGCCGACGACGACAGCGATTTCGGCGGCGGAGACGATGGCGGCAGCGACTACGCGTGAGGCTGCCCGATCAGCGCGACAAACAAAAACGGCCGCCCGGGAGGCGGCCGTTTTCATGTCGAGCGTCAGACGATCACATCACCACGACCTTGGTGCCGACATTGACGCGGCCGTAGAGGTCGATGACGTCCTCGTTACGCATGCGGATGCAGCCTGAGGAGACGTTGGTGCCGATGGTCCAGGGCTCGTTGGAGCCGTGGATGCGGTAGAGCGTCGAGCCAAGATACATCGCCCGCGCGCCCAGCGGGTTTTCCGGGCCGCCTTCCATGTGCCGCGGCAGGTCGGGCCGGCGCGCGATCATTTCCGCCGGCGGCGTCCAGTCCGGCCATTCGCGCTTGGCCGTGATCGACTTCACGCCGGACCAGGTGAAGCCGGGACGGCCGACGCCGATGCCGTAGCGCATCGCCCGGCCGTTGCCCTCGATCAGATAGAGGAACTTGTTCGGCGTATCGACCACGATGGTGCCGGCAGTTTCCTTGCCGCTATAGTCGACGGATTGCTTCTCGAATCTCGGATCGAACGGACGCTGGCGCGGATCGACCGCCTCCTGCTGGAGACCTGCGCCTTGCTGATATCCACCCTGCATCTGCGGCTCGCCCATCGGTGGCAGGCGGCGCTGGTCGTAATAGCCGGGCTGCTGCTGATAAACCGGCTGCTGCGGCGCGTAGGCCGGGCCGCGGCCGGGACCGTCACCGAACAGGAACTCGATGAAGCCGCCGCCCATATTCGCATTGGAGGCGACACGCACCGGCGCCGGCTGCACCTGCGGCTGGTAGAGCACCGCGGGCGGATCGTTCGGCACACTATTGTCGAAGGCGCTGGCGCTGTTCGCGCCGGCAATGAAGGTGCAAGCGCTGCCGAGCAGCGCGACAGACATTTTCTTGAACATCGACGTACTCTGTACTGTTTCGTCTAGATCCCATGCGTCGTGCAGAGCCGATGGCTGACCGGCGACCGCGACGTGGTCAATAAAGAGCAAAAGCCGTTTTGTTTGGTAAACGTATCAGCCGTTTCGATTCACCACGTCGTGAGCGAGGGTGCAATTTGGCGATCAGCGTTTATTTTCCATGAACGCCGCAGGCCCATGGTTAATCGCTTCTTTTCGCGCCGTCGCGTGCGGCCGCGCAACAGTTCCCGCTGTGAACCTCGTGTTAAATTGCTTCTGTCTACAAAGACGCGTGAGTGAGGTGGGGGGAGTTCCTGATGGCTATTCACCGCAAACGTTTTCGTGTCGAGGAGGCTATTGTCGGCGAGATGCCCAGCCCCGAAATGATTGAGGAGGCTGCGCCGATGCATAACGAGATCATGGCGGAGCTGCGTGCGATCCGCGCACAGATGGCGAAGGGCACCGTGCCCTTGTCCGGCAGCGCGGCCATGGCGGCGATCGACGCTTCCACCGCCCACGAGCTCTCCGAAGCTCGTACCATGCTCGATACTTACCGGGCGCAGATCGAGCAGTGCGAGAAGCTGAAGGTCGAGCTCGACCTCATCCACGACGCCATCGACCGCACCAAGCGCGAGATCGCGACGCTGCACGGCAAGAGCTTCGACGGCGGCGAGATGGCCAAGGTCAATGGCGAGCTCGGCGCGGTCGTCGGCGGCACCGAGCAGGCGACCCAGCAGATCCTCGAAGCCGCCGAATCGATCGACCAGGCGGCCAGCGCGATGTCCAAGGTGCAATCGGCCGACCAGCAGAAGCGGCTCGCCGACGACATCCAGGAACGCGTCATCTCGATCTTCGAAGCCTGCAACTTCCAGGACCTGACCGGCCAGCGCATCAGCAAGGTCATGACCACGATGAAGTTCATCGAGCAGCACATCAATGCGATGATGGAGATCTGGGGCGGCGTCGACGCGATCAAGGCCCATGTGCCCGCGCCGGCCGACACCCGCAGCGACGACGAAAAGCTCCTCAACGGCCCCAAGCTCGCCGGCGACGTCGGCCACGCCTCGCAGGACGACATCGACGCGCTGTTCGACTGATCGGGCGCGGCATTACGGAAAAACAAAACGCCGGCGAGAGCCGGCGTTTTTGTTTTTGGGGCCATCCCCTCCACTGTCATCGCCCGGCCTTGACCGGGCGATCCAGTATTCCAGAGGCGGCGGTGATTGAGCCGAGAGGCCGCGGCGTACTGGATGCCCCGGTCAAGCCGGGGCATGACGAAGGAGAAACTACGCCCTTGGCGCGCAGCGGACGTAGACCATGTTGCCGTAGCGGGTGGCGGCGTCCTTGTCGATGAAGCGGGTGATCAGGACGCGGCCGTCGAAGGAGACGATCTCGCGGTCCTGCTCGCCGGGGGTGGGACCCGCCGGGCCGATGTAGTTCTTGCCGCTGGGCGAGCCCTTCAGCCGCAGCTCCTGCGGCGTCGCCTGGTCGGCGAGATGCATGATCACGCCGCCGGAGGAACCGGCGGTGATCACGTAGGGATTCTTGCACTGCGCCCGGGCCGCGGCCTCGGTGCGGGCGCGGTCGGCCGGGTTCTGGAACGAGGCGAGACCCCAGCGGCCGACGATCTCGTCGGCGCGGATGCTCGCCGGCATTTCCGGGCCGGTGCCGGGCTCAGCCTCGGGCGGCGGCGAAGACGACGAGAACGACGGCAGGCTCATACCGCCGCCGCAGGCGCCAAGCAGCAGCGCCAGGCAGGAGGCGGCCGCCAGATTGGCAACCGTGCGTGCGTGAGCTGACCTGATCATGACATTCCCCCGAGCAAACCGTCCCCCAAATGAGACCCCGACCGCATCCCTCCTGCAGCCAAGCGCAAAACCGCTGTCGGAGCAATGACGTCCTTTATACGCCAGCGCGACCAATAAGTTTCTCTAGACACGATCCTATATCCGCCTCACCAATCGCTTAACCACCCTTGCTTGACAGGATCGCGGCCAAGCCATATTTCCGGGCGCACTATTAGCACTCGGAAAGCCCGATTGCTAAGCGCGCCGTTCGATCCTCGGCAAGAGGGTGGACGGACGCCGCCCCTACCCACTTCCATTCCTTCCGAAGCGAGCCTCCAAAGGGAAACGTCATGGCTAAATCCAAATTTCGTCCGCTGCATGACCGTGTCGTGGTCAAACGTATCGACGCCGAGGAAAAGACCAAGGGCGGCATCATCATTCCGGACACCGCCAAGGAAAAGCCGTCCCAGGGCGAGGTCGTCGCCGTCGGCCCCGGCGGCCGCGACGAGGCCGGCAAGCTGATCCCGATCGACCTCAAGGTCGGCGACCGCGTGCTGTTCGGCAAGTGGTCGGGCACCGAGGTCAAGATCGACAACGAAGAGCTCCTGATCATGAAGGAGTCGGACATCATGGGCGTCATGGCCTAAGGCCGTCAGCCTGAACAGCCGCTGAATGTCATGCCCGGATCGCGCGATCCGGGCATTCGGTCATTCCGCAAGCGGCAAACACATCACGAAACACGAGGGATTGAAGAAATGGCTGCCAAAGACGTCAAGTTTTCCGGAGACGCGCGCGATCGCATGCTGCGCGGCGTCGACATTCTCGCCAACGCCGTCAAGGTGACGCTCGGTCCGAAGGGCCGCAACGTCGTCATCGAGAAGAGCTTCGGCGCGCCCCGCATCACCAAGGACGGCGTCACCGTCGCCAAGGAGATCGAGCTCGAGGACAAGTTCGAGAACATGGGCGCCCAGATGCTGCGTGAGGTCGCCTCCAAGACCAACGACCTCGCCGGCGACGGCACCACCACCGCGACCGTGCTGGCCCAGGCCATCGTTCGCGAAGGCGCCAAGGCGGTTGCCGCCGGCATGAACCCGATGGACCTCAAGCGCGGCATCGACATCGCGGTTGCAGCGGTGATCAAGGACATTGAAAAGCGCGCCAAGCCGGTCGCCGCCTCCTCCGAGGTCGCCCAGGTCGGCACCATCTCGGCCAACGGCGATGCCGCCATCGGCAAGATGATCGCCCAGGCGATGCAGAAGGTCGGCAACGAGGGCGTCATCACCGTCGAGGAGAACAAGTCACTCGACACCGAGGTCGACATCGTCGAGGGCATGAAGTTCGACCGCGGCTATCTGTCGCCCTACTTCGTCACCAACGCCGAGAAGATGACCGCCGAGCTCGAGGACGCCTACATCCTCCTGCACGAGAAGAAGCTGTCCGGCCTGCAGGCCATGCTGCCGGTGCTGGAAGCCGTGGTGCAGTCGGGCAAGCCGCTCGTCATCATCGCCGAGGACGTCGAGGGCGAGGCGCTGGCCACCCTGGTCGTCAACCGCCTGCGTGGCGGCCTGAAGGTCGCCGCCGTCAAGGCGCCGGGCTTCGGCGACCGCCGCAAGGCCATGCTCGAGGACCTCGCGATCCTCACCGGCGGCCAGCTCATCTCCGAGGACCTCGGCATGAAGCTCGAGAACGTCACGGTGAAGATGCTCGGTCGCGCCGGCAAGGTCGTGATCGACAAGGAGAACACCACGATCGTCAAGGGCGCCGGCAAGAAGCCGGAGATCGAGGCCCGCGTCGGCCAGATCAAGGCCCAGATCGAGGAGACCACCTCGGACTACGACCGTGAGAAGCTCCAGGAGCGCCTCGCCAAGCTCGCCGGCGGCGTCGCGGTGATCCGCGTCGGCGGCGCGACCGAGATCGAGGTCAAGGAGAAGAAGGACCGCGTCGAGGACGCGCTCAACGCCACCCGCGCCGCGGTGCAGGAAGGCATCGTCCCCGGCGGCGGCGTCGCGTTGCTGCGTGCCAAGAAGGCGGTGGGCCGTCTCACCAACGCCAATGCCGACGTCCAGGCCGGCATCAACATCGTGCTGAAGGCGCTGGAAGCCCCGATCCGCCAGATCTCCGAGAACGCGGGCGTGGAAGGCTCGATCGTCGTCGGCAAGATCCTGGAGAACAAGTCCGAGACCTTCGGCTTCGACGCCCAGAACGAGGACTATGTCGACATGGTCGAGAAGGGCATCATCGATCCCGCCAAGGTGGTCCGCACCGCGCTGCAGGACGCCTCGTCCGTGGCCGGCCTGCTGGTGACCACCGAGGCCATGGTCGCCGAAACGCCGAAGAAGGAAGCTCCGGCCGCCATGCCGGGCGGCGGCGGCATGGGCGGCTTCTAAGCCTCCGTTCCGTTACAATGTTGCGAAGGCCGCCTCCGGGCGGCCTTCTTTTTTGCCGACCCTGCCCCTTCTGCTTTCCAATTCAACCGGCGGCCAAAACCCACTACGGTGGCGCGCCGATTCGATTGCGCGAGGATTCATCGATGCGTGCGCTTCTGGTTTGTTCGACAGCCCTTTTGGCGGCCCTGCTTGCCGTCTCGCCCGATGTCGCATCGGCCCAGATGAAGCTGTCGCCGAAGGCCACGGCGCCGGGCGGGACGGAGACCCGCTATTTCACCTCGATCGACGGGCTGATGGACGGCAATGCCGACGTGATCCTGAAGGAGACGCGGCAGGGCAAGACGGTGACGGCGGCCGTGCTCGACGTCTGCTATCCCGTCGCAAAGAATTCCGACCGCAAGGACCGCTTCGTCGTCAATCTCCAGGTCGCGGGCCAGAACCTGACGGGCACGACGCAGAGCCTCGGCGAGAAGGCGCCCGTCACCGTCAAGCTGCTGCGCAAACAGTCCGGCGACACGTTCGAGTTCCGCGGCCAGATCGCGATCGGCCAGGCCGTGACCGAAGTCACCTCGCCCGACAATTCCGATCTCAGCGAGAAGGAATTTCAGGACAACCAGACCTCCGACGACGGCATCACGCCGCAGCCGAAGGATTTCACCGACGTCTCGCCGGAAGCGATCGCGGTCAAGGTCAAGCTGGATGCGGCGACCGAGTTCCTGAAGAGCCTGAAGGGCCAGGACGTCGAGGTGACGCTGGCGAGCCTGACCGTCGGCTGCGACGCGCTGCGTGCCGGCGAGCAGACCATCAACATGTCGGTTGATCCGGAACGCGCAGGCTCCCTGCTGGCGAAGTTCAAGGCGATGCCCGGCGTCACCGCGGCGGGCTGGACCGCGGGCATGACCGAGATGGATCGCACCATCCGCTTTCCCGCGGCCGACTGGCGCGACGGCGACAAGATCAGCCGGGACAAGCTCGCCTCAGCCGTCGCCGGCGTGATGAGCCGGACGCTTGCGGCAAAGCAGGTCTCGCACAGCTTCAACCCGGCCACCGGCAAGCTCAAGCTCGTCTTCAAGCGGCCGAACCAGGATTTTCCGGCACTCGAGCTCACCGACACGATCGAGGTTGCAGGCCTCATCTCGCCCGACAAGCCCGGCACGACCGATAGACTGATGCTTTGGATCGGCAGCCCCTCGACCACGACCGCCGATGAGAGCAGCGGCGCCAAGCTCAATCTCTCGGATGACGCTTCGGCCGACGAGGAGGGCGATCAGCCTGACGACAACGGCTCAGTCGAGGCCCTCGCGAAAGAGCTGAAAGGCCAGCGCTGGGACGCCGACAAGTCGGTGTGGAAGTAGGCGTAGACACCCACTCTCGCCGTCATCGCCCGGCTTGACCGGGCGATCCAGTACTCCGAGACAGTTGTGGTTGAATCGAGAGGCCGCGGCGTACTGGGTGCCCCGGTCAAGCCGGGGCACGACAGCGATCGCGCCTCAATTCCCCGTCGTGCGAAAGCGCAGCGGCTTGGGGCCGACGAGCGTCAGCACGTCGCCCTG
The DNA here is from genome assembly GCF_040547805.1 of Bradyrhizobium sp. LA6.1. Classification (NCBI taxonomy): domain Bacteria; kingdom Pseudomonadati; phylum Pseudomonadota; class Alphaproteobacteria; order Hyphomicrobiales; family Nitrobacteraceae; genus Bradyrhizobium; species Bradyrhizobium sp. LA6.1. The sequence continues at coordinate 416,393 of NZ_JBEPQK010000005.1, forward strand.
ACGCTTCCAGGTCTCGACGCTGCTCAGCGCCGCGACGAGCTCGTCGTCGGCCTGCGCTCTGGCCGGCGGGCAGGAACGATCCTGGATCTGGCCGGGCATGAAGATCACCGTGTTGCCGGCGACCGAGAACTGGCCCTTGCCGCCCTTGCACCAGAGCTCCAGCACGACTTCGCCATTGTCGCCGATCTCGATGTTCGGAATCCGCTTCGAGCCCGGCTGCGGCAGGGCCTCCAGCGTCATCTCGGTACCGAACGGAAAACCGTCCTCTGCACGCGCGAGCGTGGACATCGCGAGCATTGCAACCGCCAAACACGCCATCTGCTTTAGCGAAACCATGAGACCTCTCGACCGACCTGATTTGCGGCACCTTCTATAAGACGGCGACGCAGTTGAGAAGGTTCGCGGACGCTAAAGCGCGATGAGATTGGGACGAATCGTCATCGCGCTTCAGGTTGTTGTTTGAGCATGATTTTTTCGGAAAACCGCTTCGCACTTTTCCGGATCATGCATCAGATGCAAAAATCCCCGCAAGGCGAAGCCCTGCGGGGATTTGCGTTGAAGCGAGACGTGGCCTGCTACTTCAGCACCATCGCCGTGAACGGCCAGACATAGGCCTGCAACGTCACGAACAGGCCGACTAGGGAGGCCAGCACGATCGAGTGCCAGAATACGAAGCGCAGGATCGTGCCCTCATGGCCGTACCAGTTGGTGGCAGTGGAGGCGACCACGATCGATTGCGCGTCGATCATCTTGCCCATCACGCCGCCGGACGAGTTGGCCGCGGCCATCAGGATCGGCGACAGGCCGAGCTGCTCGGACGTGATCTTCTGGAGGTTTCCGAACAGCACGTTGGAGGCGGTGTCCGACCCCGTCAGCGCCACGCCGAGCCAACCGAGCAGCGTGCCGAAGAAGGGATAGAGCACGCCCGTTGCGGCAAAGGCGAGGCCGAGCGTTGCGTCGACGCCGGAGAGCCGCGTCAGCGTCCCGATTGCGAGCATCGCCGAGATCGTGATCAGCGAGATCGCGCAGAGCCGGATGGTGCGGCCGTATTGGATCAGCAGCCTGCCGGGACCGACACCCATCAGGAAGCCTGAGATGATCGCCGCGATCAGCATGCCCGTGCCGGTGAAGGACAGGTAGGTGAAGCCGAACACTGCACTCTCTTTGGTCGGCCCTGGCGCGACCGGCGGCATCTTGTTGATCATCTGATGCAGCTCGGGAACGGGATAGTTCCAGGTGAAGATCGAGTTCGCCCAGGTCTTGAAGCCGCCGTTGCCCCAGACCAGCATCACGATGCAGACGATGATCCATGGCAGCAGCGCGCTGAACAGCTCGCTCTGCGTCAGCGGCGTCTTGTCGAGCGGCTTGGCCGCGGCCATGGTGGAGGCCGATTCATCGTTCCCGCGCAACGCTGGCGACAACCAGAGCTGCCTCGGTTGCCAGACCTTCAGGAACAGGATCAGCGCGCCCATCGAGATCAGCGACGCCCCGATGTCGACGATCCAAGGATTGATGAAGTTCGAGATCACGAATTGCGGGACCGCGAACGACACGCCGGTGACGAGGATCGCCGGCCAGACGTCCTTCATGCCCTTCCAACCCGCAAACGCCCACACCACCCAGAACGGCACGATCAGAGAGAAGATCGGCAACTGCCGTCCGACCATCGCGCCGAGGATGTAGGGATCAAGCCCGGTGACCGAGGCAAGACCCTGGATCGGCGTGCCCAGCGCGCCAAAAGCGACCGGCGCGGTATTGGCGATCAGCGACAGGCCGGAGGCCGCGAGCGGCGAGAAGCCGAGCCCGATCAGCACGGCGCCCGTGATGGCGACCGGCGTGCCGAAGCCCGAGGCTCCCTCGAAGAACGCGCCGAAGGAGAACGCGATCAGCAGCAATTGCAGCCGCCGGTCCTCGGTGACGCCGCCGACCGCGCGCTTGAGCAGCTCGAAGCGCCCGGTGGTGACCGTCACCTGGTAGAGGAAGATGACGTTGAGAACGATCCAGCCGATCGGGAAGAAGCCGGTCACGATGCCGAGGATCGAGGCGCGGATCGACATGTTCGCCGGCATGGTGAACACGAAGATCGTGATCAGGTTGGCCACGATCACGGCGATGATTGCAGCAATATGGGCCTGGACGCGACCGCTCGCGATCAGGATCAGCAGCGTGACGACGGGTATTGCCGCCGCGATCGTCGACAGCACCGGGCTGTGCAGCGGGTCATAGACTTGATTCCACATGGTCTTCCTCCCCCACGCCTGTTGCGGCAGGCGGCCCGCGTGGACAGCCGAACCTGCTTGACGCTGGAAGCGATAACCCCCGAGCTGGACGCGAATTCCTCGCGAGTGCGGCGGTTCCCGTCCGCTCACAAGCCCGCGAAGTCCCGGAGGCCCCCACCCCGCGCCGTTGTACCCATGCTAGGGTTGCAAGCTGCGACAAGCCAACGCAAATTGCTGAACTTGCGACTTTAGTCTAAGCGCTTTCTGCCGTTGCCACAGCCATTTGGCCTATGGGCGTTGTGCACATCCCCTCAGGAGACAGAGCTCTGTGAAGAACATCAGCGCCACGCTCGCGATCGTCTGGCGAATCGCCGCCCCCTATTTCCGATCGGAGGACAAGTGGGTCGGCCGCGGCCTGCTCGCCGCCGTGATCGCGATCGAGCTGGCGCTGGTCGCGATCGACGTGCTGGTGAACCAGTGGCAGAACCGGTTCTACAGCGCGCTCCAGAACAGCGACTGGGACGCCTTCGTCACGCAGATCTGGATCTTCATCGGCCTCGCCTTCACGGCGATCGCGCTGGCGGTCTACAAGCTGTACCTGAACCAGTGGCTCCAGATCCGCTGGCGGCAGTGGCTCACCCAACACTATCTCCGCGAATGGCTCGACGGCTCGACGCATTACCGCATGCAGCTCAAGGGCGATGCGGCCGACAACCCGGACCAGCGCATCACCGACGACGTCAAGAACTTCGTCGAGCAGACCCTGACGATCGGACTGGGCCTGCTCTCGTCGATCGTGACGCTGTTCTCCTTCGTGATCATCCTCTGGGGCCTGTCCAACGCCGCGCCGCTGCACCTGTTCGGCACCGATCTCATGATCCCCGGCTACCTGTGCTGGGGCGCGCTGATCTACGCGATCTTCGGCACCGCGTTGACGCACTGGATCGGCGCCCCGCTGGTCAATCTCAATTTCGAGCAACAGCGCTATGAGGCCGACTTCCGCTTCAACCTCGTCCGCGTCCGCGAGAATTCCGAGCAGATCGCGCTGCTCAAGGGCGAGGGTGCCGAACGCGGCGGTCTCTTCCGTCGCTTTGGCTTCGTGATCGGCAACTGGTACGCCATCATGAGCCGGACCAAGCGCCTCACCGCGTTCACGGCGAGCTATCAGCAGGCTGCCGTGATCTTTCCCTACGTGCTGGTGGCGCCAGCCTTCTTCGCCAAGAAGATCCAGCTCGGCGACATGATGCAGACGGCATCGGCCTTCTCGAGCGTCCAGGGTGCGCTGTCGTTCTTCGTGGTGGCCTACCGGGCGCTGGCGGAATGGCGCGCGATCGTCGCCCGTCTCGACGGCTTCGAGATGTCGGTGGCCTCGGCCGCACACCCGCCGACGCATGAGCCGACCATCGGCCTTGCACCATCCGGCAGCACGACGGCGATCGCGCTCAAGCAGCTGCTTGTGAAGCTACCGAACGGTGCGCCTCTGGTCGCAGCCGATGCCTTCACGATCCAACCGGCGGAGCGGGTCTTGGTGACCGGGCCGTCGGGCTCCGGCAAGTCGACGCTTTTCCGGGCCATCGCCGGCGTCTGGCCGTTCGGCACCGGCACCATCGCCATACCCGGGAAATCGAAGCTGATGATGCTACCGCAGCGCCCCTACTTCCCGATCGGCCCGCTAGGCGACGCGGTCATCTACCCGGCAGAACATGGCGCCGTCGCACCGGAGAAAATCCGGGACGCACTCATTGCGGTCGGCATGCCGAAGCTGGCCGAGCGACTCGACGAGGACGGTCATTGGAACAGGACGCTCTCGCTCGGCGAGCAGCAGCGCCTGGGGCTCGCGCGCGCCCTGCTGCACGTGCCGGATTATCTGTTCCTCGACGAGGCCACGGCGTCGCTGGACGAACCATCGGAAGCCCGGCTGTACCGGCTGCTGGCGGAGAAGCTGCCGCAGGCCACCATCGTCTCGATCGGCCACCGCTCGACCCTCGACGCCTTCCACACCCGCAAGGTGGCGTTGGTGAAGGATGGCGAGATCCACGTTCTCGGCAAGGACGGCGAGCCGGCCCAGGCGGAGCCGACCGCGGCGAGCTGAGGTGGCACAACCAAGCCTGAGGCTAACCTCGATAGGACCTTCGTTGCAGCCATCCTTCGAGACTCCCGCCTCCGGCGGGCTCCTCAGGATGAGGTCTGTCCTCGCGGCAAGATCCTAGACCCTCATGGTGGGGAGCGCCGCCCTTGCGGCGCGTCCCGAACCAATGCAGGCCGAGCGCTCTCACAGACGACCCTACGCCCAAAGCAAAAGGGCGGCAGATTGCTCTGCCGCCCTCGTTAGGTCGTCTCGGGAAGAAACTTACTTCAGGTTGGTCATCGCCGTCAGGTCGACCGAGAGCTTGGCGACGCCGGCCGCGCTGCACCAGTTGGAGCCGAACGCCGTGGCCGCGTTCGCGCCGCCATTGATCGGCGTCACGAAACCAGGGCTAGAGTTGGTAGCCGAGAAATCGCTGGTGAAGGCGTTGCAGTTGCCCTTCGAGAGGTCGGTGTCGTAGTAGCGCAGATCGAGGGTGAACACCTTGTAGGTGAAGCCGACGCCGACGTTCCAGGTGTTGTAGCTCGGCTCCTTGATGCCGTTGGAGTACAGCGGGTCGCCGGCAATGCCGTAGAAGATGTCGGACGTGCCGAGCCACTGACGGCCGAATTCACCCGACACATACATGCCGACGCCACTGGCACCGAACGTGGTGCTCGGCGCGGTCCACTTGGCGGTGATCGAGGCGTAGTTGCCCCAGGCACCGAGGTTCAGGAAGTTCGGCGAATAGTACTCGTTGAAACCAACGACCCACTGATCGTTGATGTTGAGATTCAGCTTGGCATAGACTTCGTAGAAGCTTGCGTCCTTCTTGGCGAAGTTGCCGTTGATCGGCAGGCCGATCGCGCCCTGCGAATTGTCGAGGCCGGTGCCGCAATTGCCCTGGGCGAGGGTGCCCTGCGAACCGAAGCAGCTTCCGCCCGGATAGAGGTAGCCCCAGATACCGAAGTCGAAGGCGAACATGCCGAAGGTCGGGCGGATACCGCCGTAGATGTCGACTTCAGCCGCGGCGCGGTTCGGGAACGAGATGCTCTCCGCGGACGCACCGACGTAGAGCTGGAGGTCCTTGTTGACGTTGTAGCGCGGCTCGAAATAGGCGGCGACCGACGGATTGTGGTTCGACTGAGTAACGCCGCGGAAGATGTAATCGCTCATGATGCCGGCGCCGAAGGCGACATCCCAGGGGTCAAAGGCGGGCGGCGGCGGGGCCTTCAGAGCCTTGACCGGCATGTCTGCCGCGAAAGCCGAACCCGTCACCATTGCCAGCGCCGTTGCCAACAAAGCCACTTTTTTCATTTCAATCCCCATCACCAGTTCCACCCAGTCGGTTTCCCGGAAGCCCCCCGGGCCGTACGACCTGACTGCAAAATTTCGTTACCGCGACAATCTGGCTGGGAGGATGCGAACCGTGAAGCAAAAATCACGGGCATCTGCCGACTTTTTGGGCGTTCTGACGATTCCACAGAAGGTTATCCGCCTGTGTTGCTTCTCGATCACATTATTTGCATTCCAAAGTGCACAGAGCCGCCCGGATTAATACGGGAGCCGCCGGTGCAGTGGTGCCTGTGACACGAATCGGACTGACGAAAGAGAAACGACAACCCGACCGCGACCATTGTGACGATGCAAAAAGGCCGCAGCGTCACCGCTGCGGCCTTCCTGTTGTCGGTCGTTGTCGTCGGGATGGACCCAGCCTTTGCCCTCACCTTGGACCTGACTTGGACCCTACCTCGGGGCCTAACCTTGCCCCTCAGCCGGCGTCGGCTCCGCAGAAGACGAAGGCATCGCCCAGCTTGTCTCGGCGGCGGGCTCCGGAGCCGGAGCCGCCACCGGCGCTGAGGGCTTCGGCGCAGGAGCTGCCTTCGCCTTCTTCGGCGCCGCTTTCTTTGCGGCCTTCTTCGGTGCAGCCGGCTTGGCAGCCTTCTTGGCCGACTTCTTCGCAGCCTTCTTGGCGGCCTTCTTCGGGGCGGCCTTCCTGGCAGATTTCTTCGCAGACTTCTTGGCAGACTTTTTCGCGGACTTCTTGGCTGCCCTCTTCGCGGTCTTCTTCGCCGCTACAGCCTTCTTGGCCTTTTTGGCCTTCTTGCTTTTTTTCTTCTTCGCTTTCGCCATCGTGGTCCTCCTGTTGCCGCCGAACAATGGTCGATCGGGCGTCTTCAGCCGTCACCTCCGGACGAAGGCTAGCTCGAGGCATTCAATGCCGGCCGCGACCCGCCCGTAGCCCAATCGAGAAGCTCAATCGTGTGTACGACCGGAACTGACGTGCCACTGGCAATCTGCACCATGCAGCCGATATTGCCCGCGGCAATCATGTCCGGCTTGACGCTTGCGATGTTGGCGACCTTGCGGTCGCGCAACCGGCCCGCAAGCTCGGGCTGGAGAATGTTGTAGGTCCCCGCCGAGCCGCAACACAAATGGCTCTCCGGCACATCTTTCACCACGAATCCATTCTTGGAAAGCAATTCTTTCGGAAGGCCCGTGATTTTCTGCCCGTGCTGCAACGAACACGCGGAGTGATAGGCGACGACGATATTGTCCTGTGGCGTAGTGGTCGCGAGCTCGAGGCCGGCGACGAATTCGGTGATGTCCTTGGCGAGCGCGGACACCTGCGCCGCATCGGCGGCGAACGCCGTGTCCTCGCGCAGCAGATAGCCGTAGTCCTTGATCACCGTGCCGCAACCGGAGGCCGTCACCAGGATGGCGTCGAGCCCCTCGCCGGCCGCTTCCTTTCGCCACGCCGCGACGTTGGCGCGGGCCCGCGCCAACGCATCCTGGTCGTTGCCCAGATGGTGGGTCAGCGCGCCGCAGCACTGCTCGTCCCGGACCAGGACAACCTCGATGCCGTGGCGGGTGAGGAGGCTGATGGCGGCCTGGTTGATGCGCGGCGCCAGCACCTGCTGGGCACAGCCCTGCAGCAGCGCGACCCGGCCGCGCTTCTTGCCGAGTGCCGCGAACACGCTGCCGGGGAGCGGGCCGGGCGACGGCAGACGGTTCGGCGCCAGCGCCAGCATCGCCTTGAGGCGCTGGATCAGACCGGGTGTCGCCGACGGCCGCGGCGTTGGCAGGAATACGGCAAGCGGACGGGCGAGGCGCGCCAGCCACATGCCGGTGCGGAAGAGCTGCGGATTCGGCAGGACAAAGGCCAGCACCTGGCGCAACAGCCGCTCCGTCAGCGGCCGCTGATAGCGCTGCTCGATCCTAACCCGGGCCTGGTCGACGAGGTGCATGTAGTTCACCCCTGAGGGGCAGGTCGTCATGCAGGACAGACACGACAGGCAGCGGTCGACATGCTTGACCACCTCGGCCGTCGGGGTCTGGTCCTTCTCCAGCATCTCCTTGATCAGGTAGATGCGGCCGCGCGGGCTATCGAGCTCGTCGCCGAGCAGCACATAGGTCGGACAGGTTGCAGTGCAGAAGCCGCAATGGACGCAGGTGCGCAGGATCTTGTCGGCTTCCGCGATGTCGGGGTCGGCGAGCTGCGCCAGTGAGAATTCGGTCTTCATGCCGCAGCGCCCCGCGTCAGCCGCCCCCGGTTGAGAATGGTTTTCGGATCGAAACTGGCGCGGACCCGATCGCTCAGCGCGGCAATGCCGGGCGCCTGCGGATGGAACACGTCGACACCGCGCCTGACGTCCTCGGCCGCCCGGATCAGCGTGGCGTGCCCGCCGACCGCATCCGCGCGCTGGCGCACGGCCGGGGCATGCGCGTCGGCCTTCGGCGGCAGCGCGGCCCAGATCAGGCCGCCGCCCCAATCGTAGATGATGTCGCCGCCGGTCTCGCGCGCCAGTTGGGTCCCGAGCGCCGCGCCGGAAGCCGGCGGACAAACGATCCGCCACACCGGCCAGGCCCCAACTGCACCGCCGGCCGCGAACGGCAGGACGTCGCGGATCGTGGCCCACAATGCGGCGGACGCCACATCCTCGACCAGCGTCGCGGTTCCGAACGGCGCCAGCAATTCGCGCAGCGAGCCGGCGCGGTGCGCTGCGGACGCCGTGATGCCCTCGAGCCGCAGCACGGTTAGCGCTTCGCCCTGGCTGGCGATGTCGCCAAGCCCGTCGGTCTTCGCCCGGAACGCCGATTTCGGCAGATGCGCGGCGGCGGAGACGTCGAAGGGCGAGCCGAGCGCCGCGGTCATCGCCTTGTTGGCGGCGGCATCGTCGAGCCCGCGCAGCAGCAGTGTCCGCTCCGCCTCGGGCTTCGGCATCACCTTGAGCGTGACTTCGGTCATCACCGACAGCGTGCCCCAGGACCCCGCCAGCAGCTTGCAGAGGTCGTAGCCGGTAACGTTCTTCACCACCTTGCCGCCGGTCTTGAAGCTGTCGCCGAAACCGGAGACGGCGTGCGCCCCGAGCAGGTGATCGCGCGCCCCGCCCGCCTTGATCCGCCGCGGACCGGCGAGGCCGGCCGCGATCATGCCGCCGATGGTGCCCAACGCGGGCGTGCCGAGCAGCGGCGCCGTATTCATCGGCTCGAAGGCGAATTGCTGGTTCTTGGCATCGATCAGCGACAGCACGTCGGCCAGCGGGGCGCCGGCCTGGAGCGTGACGATCAGCTCGTTGGGTTCGTAGGAGGTGACGGCATTCAGCGCGGAGAGGTCGAGCACGGCGTTGGTCGCCATCGTGTGGCCAATGCTGCGCTTGCTGCCATGACCGATGATCTCGAGCGGCTGCTCGTTGGCAATCGCCGCGCGCACCACCTCTTCGACGTCTTTGGCGTCTCTGACCCTGAGCGTATCCACGGGAAAAGGCGGTAGCGAAATTCGCCGCCAAAATCAAATGCGGCGTGACGCCGGCGATCAGCGCCGGTGCAGTCGGGGATCCTGCTCGGGCGACCACAACGCTTCGATCATGATCGAAGCGTTCACGACATCGACACTTCGATCAGCGGCGAACCAAAGCCGGCAGGCCCTCGCTACAAGCTGGCGCCGATCGCGATCGAGGCCAACCGATGGAGACAAGCATGCGATCGACACATCAGCGGCTGGTGCCGCGTGTCCACGAAGCGTTCAGCCGCAGGTCGGTGATCCGGGCCTTCGGAGCCGTCCTGGCGATCTATCTCTCGCCATGGGCGGCGTCATCTCAAGCCCAGCAGCAAGGAGCAAGGACCATGAACCACTATGCCACGCAGAAATCCCTCAGCGACGCCGTCGACGGCGGCGGCCTGCTCGTCGTCGCACAATGGGAGGCCAAGCCCGGCGAGGCCGAAAAGGTCGCCGCGATCCTCGACCGCTTCCTGCCGGAGGCGCAGCGCGAGGACGGCGTCAAGTTGTTCCTGATCTCGCGCGCCAGGGACAATCCGGCCCAGTTCCTGTTCTACGAGCTGTTCCGCGACGAGGCGGCTTTCAAGGCGCATCAGGAGAGCGCACATTTCAAGACCTGGATCGCCGGCGAAGCCCTGCCGCTGCTGGCGAAGCGCGAACGGGCTCAATACGCACTCATGTAAACACCGGCTCGTATGCCGCGGTTCGATCTGGACCGCGGCATACGACTATATGATCGCGCGCAGCGGCGATCTGCGTAGGATCAGCGCCGAGACGGCCAAGCTGCCGATCGCGGCCAACATGGTCAGCAGTAGCGCCTTCGTGAGTGCGAAGAGCGGCAGTGCGTGCAGAAGCAGGGCAAAGCCGACCAGGATCGGCGGATGGATCAGGTAGACGCCGAAGGCGTTGTCCGAGAGCCATTTGGCGACCGGCCCTTGCGCGTCGAAATAGCGGCGGTAGACGGCCAGCATCAAGAGACCCATGCCGACGCAGACCAGCGCCTCCCACAGGCACTTCCCGGCACTGACGACGTTGAAGCCGCCTGCATAGAGCGCGGTGTCACCCTGCAGGCCTCCCCCGAACAGCACGAGCGCTGCAAACAGCGGCACAGAGAGCGACAGCGCGAGCAGTCCCCAGCGGATACAGGAGCGCGCGGCAAGCCCAAGCATCCAATTGCCGCGATAGCCGACGGCGCCGGCTGCGAACATGAGAGCGTATTGCGGGAGATCGCCGGGGTGAACGTTGAGCACGGAGGTATCGGCGTGGATGGCAATGCGAACGGCGAAGGTGAGTGCCGCCATGGCCGCAACGAACAGAACAATCCCCGTGCCGCACAGCGCAACCTCGGGCTCCCGCCATCCAGTCTGGCGGATCAGGCCATAGAGGAGCGAGACCAGCAGCAGCACCGCGCAAAACCACATCGGTCCCGTCTCGGAAAGCCATTCGCCGTCCATCAGATGGGTCAGCCATTGATGGCCGAAACCGCCCTTGCCCCAAGTCCATGACAGAAAATACTGCGTCAGTGGGCCGATCACCAACATGTAGAGCAAAGTCGGCAAGCCGAGCCTGATCAGCCGATCACGCGCAAATTTCGAAAGTCCTTTCCGATCGAAGGCGCCGACCGCGAAATAGCCGGCGATGAAGAATAGCGCGGCCATGAAGAAGGCCTGGAGGAAGCTCTGATAGATGCCGAAGAAGAGGGCCGTGCCGAACCCGGTCTCCCGCCGGTCGACATAGTACCAATTGCCGAACGGACTGTAGGTGTCGGCTGCGTGCATGCTCAGCACAAGAATGATCATCGACCAGCGGATGTTGTCGATGAACAGCAGGCGCGACTTCGCCAGCGGCCTGCCCGGCGCTTCTTTCGTCACACTGATCCGAACGTCCGCCATGTCGCCGCCATGCCGGCTATCGACCGTCAGAACCGCGGAATGTCCGGGAATGCCACCTTCCCGGCATGCACATGCATGCGGCCGAGCTCGGCGCAGCGGTGCAGGGTCGGAAACACCTTTCCGGGGTTGAGCAGGCCCTGCGCGTCGAAGGCACATTTCAGGCGCTGCTGCTGGTTGAGGTCGATCTCGGTGAACATCTCCGGCATCAGGTCGCGCTTCTCGATGCCGACGCCGTGCTCGCCGGTGAGCACCCCGCCGAACTCGACGCAGGCGCGCAGGATGTCGGCGCCGAAGGCCTCGGCACGCTCGATCTCGCCGGGCTTGTTGGCATCGTAGAGGATCAGCGGATGCAGATTGCCGTCGCCGGCGTGGAACACGTTGGCGCAGCCGAGCTGGTACTTCTCCGAAAGCTCCCGGATGCGCGCCAGCGCCTTCGGCAGCGCGCCGCGGGGAATCGTGCCGTCCATGCAGAGATAATCGGGCGAGATGCGGCCCACGGCCGGAAATGCGGCTTTGCGGCCGGCCCAGAACAAATTGCGCTCGGCCTCCGAGGTCGAGATCTGGCAGGTGGTCGAACCGCAAGCGTTCGCGATGGTCTCGACGCGCGTGATCAGCTCATCGACCTCGATCTTGGGACCGTCGAGCTCGATGATGAGGAGCGCTTCGACGTCGAGCGGATAGCCGGCATGGACGAAGGCTTCCGCGGCGTGGATCGCCGGCTTGTCCATCATCTCCATGCCGCCGGGAATGATGCCTGCGCCGATGATGCGCGCCACGCATTCGCCGGCCGCCTCGACCTGCGCGAAGCCGACCATCAGCGCCCGCGCCGTCTCCGGCTTTTGCAGGATGCGCACAGTGATCTCGGTGATGACCCCTAGCAGCCCTTCCGAGCCGGTGATGACGCCCATCAGGTCGTAGCCGGTGTGCTCCGCCGACTTCCCGCCGATGCGCAGGATCTCGCCGCTCATCAGGACAATCTCGCAACCGAGCACGTTGTTGGTGGTCATGCCGTATTTCAGGCAGTGCACGCCGCCGGAATTCTCCGCGACATTGCCGCCGATCGAGCATGCGATCTGCGAGGACGGATCGGGGGCGTAGTAGAAGCCGGCATGCGCGACCGCCTGGCTGATGGCGAGATTGGTGACGCCGGGCTCGGTGACGACGACGCGGTTGTCGAAATCGATCTCGCGGATCCGCTTGAACTTGCCGAGCCCGAGCAGCACGCCATCTTCCAGCGGCAGCGCGCCCCCGGACAGCGAAGTGCCGGAGCCGCGCGGAACCACCTTGATCCCCTGCCCGGCACAATATTTCAGGACGAGCGAGACCTGCTCGGTGGTGTCGGGCAGCACCACGACCATCGGCGGCTGCCGATAGGCCGTCAGCCCGTCGGATTCGTAGGCCCGCATCTCGGAGGCGCTGTCGATCACGCCCTCGCCGGGCACGATTGCGCGCAATGCAGCCACGATCTCAGCGCGGCGCGCCAGCACGGTCTGGTCGCTCGCGGGCATCATGATGGCCATAACATATCCTTCCGACTCGTAGCCCACGATCAAATTGTCGCGGCAAATCAACCACGTCCGCGCCTGTTTGGGTAGGCCATCCGAAGGTCGGAGCGGCGATCTTCGGCGAGTTCGCTCTGGGACAAGTAGGGCAGCATGAAACCTGTCATGGTTTCGCGGCTTGTCCAAGCCGGGCGGGCCTGCCAAAACCGGCGGGTCCGTCGTTTGCCGACCAGGCAAGACCGACCAGCCTAGACCCACCAGGGAAGAGACGAAGAGCACCCGATGACAAAACTGACTTTTGGCGCACTGATGATCCTCACCGTGACTGCCACCGCACCCGCCGCGATGGCGCAGGATGTTGCGGCCGGCAAATCGTCGTTCAACAAATGCCTGGCCTGCCACGCCATCGGCGAAGGCGCCAAGAACAAGGTCGGCCCCGAGCTCAATGGCCTCAACGGCCGCAAGTCAGGCACCGCGCCGGACTACAATTATTCGGATGCGAACAAGAATTCCGGCATCACCTGGGACGAAGCCACGTTCAAGGAATACATCAAGGACCCCAAGGCCAAGATCCCCGGCACCAAGATGGCGTTCGCCGGCATCAAGAACGAGAACGAGATCAACAATCTCTGGGCCTTCGTCGCGCAGTTCGACAAGGACGGGAAAATCAAGCAGTAAGCGCGTGAACGGCGGCCGCCCGAGCTTCGGTTCTGATTGAGTCAGAACCGAAGCTCGGGCTTCTTGTTTTGACGCGTTTTCTTCACGCGAACCGGTATCCACTTCGCTCGAAAACGCTTTAATCGGCGGCCGCCTGCGCCGGGACGATTTTCCCGATCATCGTCTCGATCTCCGTCTTCACCAGATCCGGCACAGCGTTCTGCACCATGTGGCCGAGATCGGGCAGCACGATCAGCTTTGCACCCGGCACCATCGCGGCGAAGGGACGCGCGTGGATGGCGGTCTTCACCGTCTTGTCGGGCTCGCCGGCGATGATCGTGACCGGTGCCTTGATCTCGCCATAACGCGCAGCCTGCGCCGTCACCGCCTCCTTCAGCGTCACCAGGTCGTAGGCATTGGCGATGAACTCGCGCGGGCGCAGCAATAGCGGCGTCGCGGAGTCCTGCACGAAGCCGTCCGGCATGGTCTGCGGCAGGAAGACGCTGCGCGCGCCGGCCTCGGCAACGAAATACCCCATCGGCAGCGTGATGGTGTAGGCGAGCAGCGGGCCGATCACGGGCGTTGCGATGATCTCGTTGTAGCGGCCGACGCCGCCGCGCCAGGGATGGGTCACCGGCGCCAGCATGACGAGACCGGCGACGCGGCCGGGATGATCGAGCGCGATCCGCGCGCCGAGCGCACCGCTCCAGGAATGCACGACGAAGACCGCGCGATCGATCCCGAGCTTACGAAGCGCCTCGTCGATCATTCGGGCCTGAATCTGCGGCGTCGAATCCTGCCGCCGCATCCGCGTGCTCCAGCCGTGACCGGGACGGTCGATCAAAATGACGCGATGGTCTTTGGCCAGGAGGTCGCCGAGCGGACGCCGCATCGCTTCGAGATTGGAGCTCGCGCCGTGCAGCATCACGATCGGCACGCCTGAACCACGCGGACCGATATCGACGACGTGAAGCACAGCGCCGTCGACCTCGACCATCCGGCCCTGAGGCGGAAAGGCGCGTTGCACGGCGAGGACGCCGGCCTGCGTGGCCAGCGCCAGCAGCACCAGCGCGGTCACGACTGACATCACGATCATGGAGAGAATCCGGACGGTCCAGGGCACCTGGCAGTTACGAGACTAGCGGGCGGCAGTTTCGCTCCGTGGAACCCGGCGCTCCACTTGAAAAGCCGAGGCTGTGGATATGTGCATAATTCGAGTGTGAAAAAAGGCAATAAAATCAATGGCATTCCCCGCAGCGCGCAAGCCTCGGACCAGCTTCATGCAGTCGTCATCGCGGCTTCCATATAATCGCCACGGTCGGTTCCGCCATCTAGGCGCGGGTGGGCGCCGATCCTCCTCGCAAACTCCAAGGGGATGCGGGAAGGCCGGCAGGATGTGTCCTGATTTGAACCGGAGAATGTCGATGAGCTTCAGATCCAAAGACACTGCGATCGACGAGATCGTGGCGAGCTGCAACGGTGACCTGCGCGGTGCAGTGCGGGCACTGCTTCTGATCAACGAGCATCTCGAGACGGAGCTTGCAAAGGCTTACGCCGCGGCCGCCGATCACGGCCTTGTCGAGCGCGCCGGTAGCGTCCTGCACTAAGTGCAGGCTAGTTCGTTCCGTCCTCGTCCTTTTCCTCGTCGGGTGTGACCGCAGGGCAGGCGCGGATCGTCGAACGGGCAAGCTTGGCATCGGCCCTGGACTTGTAGGGACCGTCGCCGAACCAGATGTCGCCGATGATCACGGGATTGCTGGTTACGATGTTGCATTTGCCCGTGGCGCGATTGCCGACCACCCAGAACAAGCCGTCGGCGAGGCTCACCGAGCCCGACGCGAGCAGCAATACACCTGCAAAGATCAAACGCTTCATGGCCGTGCTCCTGCCATGCAGGTAGGCCTGCGCGCGCTTCAACAATACCCCTGAGAACGCCGCACGTGTGATCGTGGTTAATCCGCGCACGCTGCAATCACTCGGGAAATGATCAACTTGTCCGCTAGATGTCGCGGCCTTCGACCTTCTCGGTCAGCGCCTTGACCTGCTCGGGGATCTTCTCGAGGTGCGGATTGACGGCCAGCGCCTTGCGGTAGGCCTCGAGCGCACGTTTCTCGTCACCAACCTCCTGCATGATCATGCCGAGGCCTGCGAGCGCGCCGAAATGGCGAGGCTCCCGGATCAGCACCTCGCGGATGTCGGCAAGCGAGCGGCCGTAGTCATTCTGCATGTAGTAGAGCGTGGCGCGCCGGTTCCAGGCCTCAATGTAGTCGGGCCTGAGCTTGATGACAGAATCCAGCAGCTTGATCGCGATGTCGATCTTCTGCGCGTCGACCGCGGTCTTGGCCCGCGCCATCAACAGCGATGCGGTGTCGCTCGGGGTCTGGATCCAGATCGCCCAGATCCGCGCCTCGACATGCTTGGCGCTGGCCTCGTCGGGCGCGGCCTTCAGCGCGCCGAACAGGAAATCGAGATTCTTGCTGCGGTCGACCTTGGGCAGCTTGGCCGGCGCCTCCGGCAGCTTCTTCTGTTCCTTGCCGGGAGGGGCAGGCAGCTCTTTCTGCGCCAGGGCTGGCGTAAGGCCAGTGGCGCCCAGCACAAGGGCCAGACACAGGGTGCGCGCGAAAGGGAAGCTCACTGCTAGGAATCTCACTGCCATGCGCAAAGTCTAAACGCGCAAAGCCGCCCTTGCAAAGCAAAGGCGGCGTCAAACTCGTGTGAGCCGTGGTCTTGCGGGGCGCGCGGAGGCGACCGCGAGGGCAATATCAGCCCTGGCGAGCCTTGAAGCGGCGCTGCACCTTATTGATCACATAGACCCGGCCCTTGCGGCGGACCAGGCGGTTGGCGCGATGGCGACCGCGCAGCGACTTCAACGAGTTACGGACCTTCATGGCAGAATCCTGAACGTTCGAAAGGCCGTGTTCGGCACTACCGTTTAGGCACGCGCGAATGTGGCAAAATGAGATCTTTCCCGCTGGCGGACCGACCGCCCGGGACGGGGCGGTTCTTAAGGCATGGGAGGACCGGATGTCAATGTTAACTGCCCGGTTCCGGACCAGCAAATTCTGGAAAACAACCCCATGCAAAGTAGAAAGCAAGTAGAAACGGCCGGATCGGCCCGATCTACGCATTTGTCGACTTGGGGCTTCACTTCGACGACGCGCCTTGCCAAATTCGTTATATCATATAATCAATTCGGCAACCCGTCGGGAGGAAACCAATGCCGAAGCTGAAGCTGCCCAACATCGACGATGTCGTCGCCATCGACATCCACACCCACGCCGAGGAGCCCTGCGGCACCCATCCCGACGACGGCTATGACGATTTCCAGGCGCAGATGGCGGACTATTTCAAGTCGCCGCACAAGCATCCGCCGACCGTGCCGGAGACCGCGGCCTACTACCGCTCCAAGAACATCGCCGCGGTGATCTTTCCGGTCGATGCCGAGCGCGAGACCGGCTTCCGCCGCTACAAAAATGAGGAGATGCTGGAGATCGCCTCCGACCATCTCGACGTCCTCATCCCCTTCGTCTCGATCGACCCGCACAAGGGCAAGCTCGGTGTGCGCGAGGCGCGCAAGCTGATCGAGGAATACGGCGTCCGCGGCTTCAAATTCCATCCGACCATGCAGGGCTTCTACGCCAACGACCGCATGGCCTATCCGCTCTACGAAGAGATCAACAATGGCGGCGCGATCGCGCTATTCCACACCGGCCAGACCGGCGTCGGCTCGGGCATGCCCGGCGGGATGGGCATGCGGCTGAAATATTCCAACCCGATGTACATGGACGACGTGGCCGCGGATTTCCCCGACCTCAAGATCATCCTCGCCCACCCCTCCTTCCCCTGGCAGGAGGAAGCGCTCTCGGTCGCGACTCACAAGCCGAACGTCTACATCGACCTCTCGGGCTGGTCGCCAAAGTATTTCCCGCCGATCCTGGTGCGCTACATCAACTCGATCCTTCAGGACAAGATGCTGTTCGGCTCGGACTGGCCGGTGATCACGCCGGACCGTTGGCTGTCGGACTTCGCAAAAATCGAGATCCGCGACGAGATCCGGCCGAAGGTGCTGAAGGCCAACGCGCGCAGGCTGCTGGGGATCTAGCCGCGTACTCATCGCCACGGCGCATTGAGGGCTTCGACCGGTTGCCGAAGCCCTCACGCTCAGGCGCTCGAGGCCTCGCTGAGGCGGGCAAGGCGGCCCTAAAACTCCAGCTTGTCGCGTATGGCGTCGATTCCGGCCCTGGCGCAGGCTTCGTCAGCATCACCGCCGGGCGCCCCAGACACACCGACGGCTCCGACCAGCGAACCGCCCGCTTCGACAATCAATCCGCCACCTATAATGACCGTGCCGGGGAGATTGCGGATACCGGCCTGCATCATGCCAGGTTGGCTGACGGCATTCAGTTCGGTGGTGCTGGTACGGAATGTTGCTGCGGTCCACGCCTTGCCCGAGGCCGTTGAAACGGTGTGAGCACCTGCGAACCTGTCAAGAAGGATCACCTGTGTCCCCCCGAAGCGATCGACGACCGCGACGGCGACCTGGTACCCGCGTGATCGGCAATCGGCAAGCGATGCCCGGGCCAGATCAAGCGCCAGCTCGGGACTCAGGGATTTGTAGGTCGCGAGCGGCTCCTGCGCCGTTGCCGGGTGCGCGAGCATCAACAGGACGGTGCCCGCAAGCAGGGTTCGAGCGAGCATGGTTTCTCCGACGTGAGCGGGTCGACGCCGATGTTAACCTAGTTCAGCGCACCGTATGTCAGGTCGTCGAATACGGTGACACTGTCGGCCTTGGTCCACAAGCCGATCATGCCGGCGTCCCTGATCGATTCGTCCTCCACCTCGAACATCGGCTTGCCGTCATACGTCACCTTGAATAGCTTTCCCGCGAATTCGCAACGTAGGGAATGCCATTGACCTGACGGCACCGATACCTTGACGCCATAGCCGCCTTTCCGGCCGACAATATCGAGCGCGCTGCGAACACCCTTGATCGTCTTGTAGAGCACAACATTGTCTTCAAGCGCGTTGGCCCGCACGACATAGTAATTGTCGGCATCCTTTGCGCGCCAGACAATACCGGCCGCACGATCCTCGGAGCCTGCGATCGCCTTGAACTTGACCTCGACGAACCCGTCTAGGATGCTGGTGCCGCTCCTGAGCGCCACTGGAAACGTCGCCTGACCGGATTGTTTCAGGACGTTCGGCTTGCTTGGCGCCGTAGACTCCACCTCGACCGTCCATTTGGGCTGGCCACGACCCGTCATCGTCAGAGTCCAGCCTTCGGGCGCTGCGCCGGTTGCTGCGTTGTCAAAATTTACAGTTTCTGCCATCGCGTTTCCTTCCACCAACAATAGGAACAACGCCGCCCCCAAGAGCGCTACGCTCATTTCTTGCACGACGTCTAAGCTTCCCGCCTGTATTGATCGTACAGTGTTGCAGCGTTGTCCCATTTGATCGCTTCCATGTAGATGTCGACATATTTCGCGGCCGCGGCGCCATAATCCATGTGATAAGCGTGCTCATACATGTCGAGCACCAGCACGGGGCGTCCGCCGGCCAGCGTCGTCGTGTGGTCGGCGGCCCACTGATTGACCAGCCGCTTGTCGCGCGGTGAGTAGGAAAGAATCACCCAGCCGGAGCCGCCGCCTTCGGCCTTGCCCATGGCGGAGAACTCCGCGCGCCACCGCTCCATGCTGCCGAAATCGCGTGCGATCGCGTCGGCAAGTGGTGTGCTCGGCTTGCCGGCACCGCCGAGCCCGTCGAAATAGATTTCGTGGAGGATCATCGAGTTTGACGCGACGAGTTCCTCGCGCTTCAGGCCGTTGATGACGAAGTTCGGAGCTTTCGCGAAGTCGAGCTCGGCGAGTTGCGTTCCGATTGCGTTGAGTCGCTTTACGGCACCGACATAGTTGTTCTCGTAGTGGCTGACGAGCACCTTCTCCGAGATGCCGGCAATGGATTTCGGATCGAACGGCATCGGCTTGGGCTGGTATGTCATTGGCCTGGCTCCTGTCGGCTGATTGGCTTGCGCAAGGGCTTGCGTCCCCGCGAGTATTGCGGTCGATGCCGCGGCGGCCCCCACGCCCCTGATGAAGTCTCGGCGGTCGGTATTCGTCGTCATGGAGTCCTCCACGTCATCGTCGTCCCCGACTTGCCCCGTGTGCTCGCTAGCTCTTGGTGCTCGCCGTCTTGTCGAGTGCGCAAATAGACCGCGCGGTCCTTGTCGATACGGACATCGACGAGGGTCGGCGCGCTGGCGGCACCAATTGACGGGACAATTTCTCTGATGAGATCGAGATGAAACAAGACATGCGGCGTCCTTGGTGACCAGGACGCGATACTTGGGCATGTCGCCTCGCGGGGAGATCGCAAATCCCCGTACCCTGAATTAAACGCCTGCCGGCGGCAGTGTCAATCTGCTGCGCGAGGTCGACGGGGTGACGATTGTTTGAAGAAGGTTCCGACCTTGTCGAGTACCGGGCCGTTTCGGTATTGTCCGTGCGCCACCGCAAAGTCCCAAAGGAGCGAGCCATGAGCATCAAGGCCGTCGTCTTCGACGCTTACGGAACGCTGTACGACATCCAGTCGGTCGCAGAGATCACCGAGGATGCTTTTCCGGGCTATGGCGAGATCATCACGCAGGTCTGGCGGATCAAGCAGCTCGAATACACCTGGTTGCGCTCGCTGATGCGGCGCTACCAGGATTTTGCCGCCGTCACGCGCGACTCGCTCGCCTATACGCTGCGCCTGCTCGGGCTTGCCTACGAAGGCGAAGCGTTCGAGCGGGTGATCGAGAAATACCTGGATCTCGATCTCTACCCCGATGCAGCCGCCGCGCTTGCCGCGCTGAAGCCGCGAAAGCTCGCCATCCTCTCGAATGGCAGTCCGGACATGCTGAATGCGCTCGTGCGCAATTCTGGGCTCGACCGTCTGCTCGATGCCACCATCAGCGTGGATGCGAAGAAGGTCTTCAAGCCGTCTCCAGAGGCCTACACGCTGATCGGCGAGACGTTCGGCACCAGGCCGGATGAGGTTCTGTTCGTCTCGTCCAATCCCTGGGATGTCGCCGGCGCGAAGTCGTTCGGGCTGAACGTCGCCTGGATCGAACGCGTGACGCCCGAGGCGATGGCGCTGGCTTGCGTCGAGAACGAACTCGTGGCACCGCTGACGATGTACAAGGCGATCCGGACCCAGATGGACGAGCTTGGGTTCGCGCCGGATCATCGTGTCCGCGCGCTCTCGGAACTGCCAACGATCGCCTAAGCATTGCCGCCCGCCCATGAGTCTGGAATGAGCTGTTTGGAATGAGCCTTCAATCCGTTCGCGCCTTCTTCGCCGAGAAAGCCCCCGACATCTCCGTCATCGAATCCCCGATCAGCTCGGCCACGGTGCCGCTGGCCGCCGAAGCCTATGGCGTCGAACCCGGCCGGATCGCCAAGACCCTGTCGTTGCGCATCGGGGACCGCGTCATCCTGATCGTCGCCGCCGGCACCTCGCGCATGGACAACAAGAAGGTCAAGGCTGCGTTCGGCGGCAAGCCGAAGATGCTGGGGCTGGAGGAGGTTGCCGAGATCACCGGCCACGAGGTCGGCGGCGTCTGCCCGTTCGGACTGAAGTCGCCGCTGCCGATTTATTGCGACGTGTCGCTGAAGGCGTTCGACGTGGTGGTGCCCGCCGCAGGCTCGACCCACAGTGCCGTACGCATCGCGCCCGAGCGGATGGCGGAGCTCACCGCGGCCGAATGGGTCGACGTCTCCGAGCACAGGCCTTAAGGCGGCTCTGGCCTGCACTCATGAACCGTGGCGCGGAGGACGGCCTCAGGTCGGCTTTGGCACTTGGCTGACCGCATTCGTTGCACGGTTATGACGGTTTCGGGACTGGACGACCGGTCGTTGAACCGCGATGGCGCCAGATGCGATGCCTGATGCAATTGCCGGTCAGGAAGGCTACCATACGGACCATGGCCGACGACAAGGTGAAACGACGATTGACCACCGTCCTGTGCGCTGATGTGCAGGGCTATTCTCGCCTCATGGAAGCAGACGAGACCGGAACGTTGGAGACGCTGCGCCGCTACCGCACTGCCTTTGCGGGACTGGTGGAGCGCCATGACGGCCGGATCGTGAATACCTGGGGCGATGCTGTGATCGCCGAGTTCGCCAGCGTCGTCGAGGCCGTGCAATGCGCGGTCGAAATTCAGCAGGAAATTTCCAACCAGGATTCGGACCCACCTCACGCGAACCCGATGCGGTTTCGCATCGGCATCAACCTCGGCGATGTGATGGTGGACGGGTCCGACATCTATGGCGACGGGGTCAATATCGCGTCACGGCTGCAAGAGCTCGCCGAACCCGGCGGCGTCGTGATCTCAAGCTCCGTCTACGATCAGGTGCACAACAAATTGTCCGTTGGCTTCGACTGTCTCGGCCAGCGACCAATGAAGAACGTTGCTCCCATGACCAGCTATCGCGTGGCCATGAGCGGCCAAAGCGCTGGGCGACGGAGCTTCCCGGTTGACGAAAGCCTCCCTCCCCAGGGGCGGGCAGTTGCAGATTCGGAAACTGGCGCGCGATGGATTGACAGCAGGCACGAGCCATCCACCTGGATGGGCTTCGTCTCGGATTGGCTGGCGAAGCTGCCCCGCCCGGTTGCAGTGGCCCTCACGGTTTCGGGCTTTCTGATTCTGATCAACGTTTTCACCGGCATGCACAAGATCTGGTTCCATTGGCCAGTCGCAGCATTGCTCTTCGGTGCCCTCTTGCGGACAGCGCTCCGGCAGCGACCCGAGCCGAACAGCAAGCGGGAGCGCCAAACGAGTCGGGAGTGAGACGGTCGCTTCAGGTTATGACTTGAGCATGACCTCTTCGGAAAATCGCATCACACTTTTCCGGATCATGCTCTAGTCGTTGTCATCATCATAGGGACGTGGTGGCGCGGCGACAGGCGGCGGCGCATTGTTGTAGCGCGGCGGCGGCACAGACCGGCCGCGCGGGACCGGCTGCTGCGGCTGGGCCTGGTTGTTCGACTGGAACACCGCCCGGCATGCGCTCGAAAGCTGCGGCGTGTTCTGCTGCAGGCAGGTCACAATGCGGTTCGTGTCCGGAATCTGGTCGCTGCAAAGGCGCCAGACATCCGGCGTACACGCCATCTGCTGTTCCATTGTGCCGCGATATTCCTGGGCTGACGCCGCGCCCTGCGCGACGATGCCGCTGACTGCAAGCGCCAGACCCAGCGCAATCCGCTCTGTTCGCATATCCCGATCCTTCTCGATTCCCTTGATTTGTCTTCAATCAATGAGACGCGGTCAGGTTCTGAACCAACAAAAAAATGTGAAAATGCGGCGGGAACCTATTCCACCTTGCCGATCTTCTTCACCGCCGCGATCAGCCGCGCGCTGTCCGTCGCCACGAATTGCGAGAATGCCGGCGCATCCTGATAGGCGGCCAGACTGCCCGAGGCCTCGAAGCTCCTGAGCACATCCGGACTCGTCATCACCTTCGCCATCGCTTCGCGCAGGCGGCTCGCGACCGGCGCAGGAAGAGCGCTCTGTGCAAAGAGCCCGGCCCAGATGTACATCTCGACGTCCTTGTAGCCGAGCTCCTGAAAGGTCGGAACGTCGGGGAAGCTCGCGATGCGCTGTGCGCCGCAATTGCCGAGCACGCGCAGCTTGCCGTCGTCGACCTGCGGCTTCAGGGTGCCGGGCGCGGCTGCTATCGCCTGCACGGTGCCGCTGAGCAGCGCGGTCAGCGCCGGGCCCGCGCCGCGGAACGGAACATGCAGCAACTTGATCTCGGCGCTGCTCGCGAACATCTCCATCGCGACATGCAGCGTCCCGTAAGGACCGGACGAGCCGTAAGTGATTTGGCCCGGCCGCTTCTTCGCATCCTCGACAAAATCCTGCGCCGTCTTCCACGGCGCCGAGGCCGGCACCGCGAGCAGCGTGGGATCGGCGAGGACGCGCGCGATCGGCATGAACTGCGAGACTTCGTACGCAACGGGTCGGTCGAACAGGCGATCGGCCTCGGGGAGCACCGCGAGCGAGGACAGCGTCATCAGCAGCGTGTAGCCGTCGGGCTCCGCGCGCGCCGCCGCAGCATTGCCGACCGATCCGCCGCCGCCACCGGCGCGGTTGTCGACAATGACGGGCTTGCCGAGGATCCGCTCCAGCGCCATCGCGACCGGACGCGCGGCAAGATCGGCCTGACCGCCAGCCGGAAACGGCACGATCATGGTAATGTTGCGCACCGGATAGGCTTGCGCGAAGGCCTTGTCAGGTAAAGCAGCCCGCAACAACGGCAATGCCGCAGCGGCGCGCAAGAGATCGCGTCGATCCATCATGGTCCCCTACCCCCCGATTTTCTTTTGTTTCGCTGGCAGCCTAACCGGCCGAGCGGCAAGAACAAGGCGTTTACGAAGTATTGACCATGTTCGGCCCGGCCCGGAACACTTCCCTGAACCCGCTGTTGCCCTCCCAGGGAGTGGGTGATGCGGAATCTTGCGACCATCGACGTCGCCCTGGACGAGATGCTGGTGAATCTCGCAGCAATCGTCTTGCGGCTTTCAAAGCCCGAATTGACGCGAACGCCGGAAGCGCGGCGCGCCCTGGCGCAATCGGTCCATCAATACGCCGCCTGCGCGGCACGCTCGAACGACCCGCGCGTTCACGAATTGAAGACGCAGCTGGAGGGGACGCTGAAGCCAGCCTTGCGCATTGTCGCGATCAACGGCGTGAAGGTGTCGTAGTCAGGCTCCGTCATTGCGAGACACAATGACGAATTGTTCAGGCCGCTCGCTCTACGACGTCGTTGCTTTGCCGCGCGGCCGCCGCTTGCAGGTGCCCGGCAGCTTCGCCGCGAGAAAATCGCCGAGCGCCTCGACGCGTGCGGGGCGCGGGCCGCCGGGTGGGGTCACCAGATGCACGGCGCCTTCGGCCTGCTTCCAGTCCTTCAGGATCACCTCAACCTCGCCGGACGAAATCGCCTCGCCGACGATGAACTCGGGCAGCTCGGCGATGCCGAGGCCGGCGATCACCGCCGGCATCACCGCTTCACCGTTGTTGACGCGAAGCTGTCCGCCCGGACGGACGCTCGCCTGCTCGCCTGCCGAATTGGTGTAGTTCCAGACATTGGGCGTCGAGAGATAGGCGTAGCTGAAGCATTTGTGTTCGGCGAGATGCATCGGATGCGTGGGCCGTCCATGCCGCTTGAGATAGGACGGCGCGGCCACCGTGAAGCGCGGCATGGTGAAGAGCCGCCGCGCGATCAGCGAAGAGTCCGGCAGCCGCGCGATCCGCACCGCCATGTCAAAACCCTCGCCGATCAGATCGATGGTCGCATCGCTCAGATGCAGATCGACCGAGACCTCCGGATAGGTTTCGAAGAACTCCGGCAGCAGCGGCGCCACCGCCTTGATCCCGAACGTCATGGGCACGGCGAGCCGGACCAGGCCGCGCGGCGCCACCGATTGCGCCAGCGCCTCGTTCTCGGCCGCCTCGCCGTCGACGAGCAGACGCGTGGCGCGTTCGGCGAGCTTGTGCCCGGCATCGGTCAGCGCCAGCCGCCGCGAGGTGCGGTTGAACAGCCGGGCACCGAGCCGTTCCTCCAGTCGCGTGACCGCCTTGGACACCGTTGCCTTGGACATCGCGAGCTCGCTCGCGGCCCCTGCAAACGACCGTAATTCCACGACTTTTGCGAAAATCGCGAGCGCCTCGAAATCGGGAAGTTTTGCCATGTGCGCCGGTCCAATTGGGGTATTTCAGGAAACAATGCGTTTCGACAGTTTCTATTTATATACCACAGACGGAGGCTTATCCAAGGGTCATCAGACATTCAGGAATGGAGAAATCCAATGACCAAGAAGCTCTCAGGCAAGGTTGCCCTCGTCACCGGCGGCTCGCGCGGCATCGGCGCGGCCTCGGCCCGCGCTCTCGCCGACGAAGGCGCGGATGTCGCCATCAGCTATGTCGCCTCGCCCGAAAAGGCCGAAGCGGTCGTCACCGAACTGAAGGCCCGCGGCGTCAAGGCCCGCGCTTTCAAGGCCGATCAGGCCTCGGCCAAGGACGTGACGCAGCTCGTCAACGACGTCGCCAGGGAATTCGGCCATCTCGACATCCTCGTCAACAATGCCGGCGTTGCCTCGGGCGGCGCGATCGACGATGCGAAGGCTGACACGGCCGCGCTCGAGCGGCAGGATTCCATCAACGTACACGGCGTGATCGCGGCGATCCGCGCTGCCTCGCAATTGATGGGCGAAGGCGGCCGCATCGTCACCGTCGGCTCCATGCTCGCTGACCGCGCCTCGTTCCCGGGGCTTGCCGACTACGTCGCCACCAAGGCGGCCGTCGTCGGCTACACCAAGGGCGCGGCACGCGACCTCGGCCCGCGCGGCATCACCGTGAACGTGGTGCAGCCCGGCTCGATCGACACCGACATGAACCCGAAGGACGGCGGCGAGTTCGCCGAGACGCAGCGCAAGCAGCACGCGCTGCAGCGCTTCGGCCGCCCCGAGGAAGTCGCCGCCGGCGTCGTGTTCCTCGCAAGCCCGGAAGCCTCCTTCGTCACCGGCACGGTGCTCAACGTCGACGGCGGGTTCGGCGCCTGATCAAGGCGCGACCCGTTCAACCCAAAGGATCACACAAAGGAATTACGCAGATGATCGAACTCAGACCTTTCGCAAAGCTCGGCGGCGCCGATCACGGCTGGCTCAAGGCCAAGCACCATTTCTCCTTCGCCAGTCACTACGATCCGAACAACATGGGTCATGGCGCCTTGCGGGTGTGGAACGACGACGAGATCGCGCCGAACACCGGCTTTCCCGCCCATCCTCACGCCAACATGGAAATCATCACCTATGTGCGCGAGGGTGCGATCACCCATCAGGACAGCCTCGGCAACGAGGGCCGCACCGAAGCGGGCGACGTGCAGGTGATGAGCGCCGGCAGCGGCGTCCGCCACTCCGAATACAATCTGGAGCCGACCAAGACCCGCATCTTCCAGATCTGGATCGAGCCTGTGGCGCGTGGCGGCCAGCCGACCTGGGGCTCGAAGCCGTTTCCGAAGGCGGACCGCACCGGCAAGCTCGTCACCATCGCCAGCGGCGACGAGAACGACAAGGACGCCTTGCCGATCCGCGCCGATGCGCGGGTGCTGGCGACCACACTGAAGGCCGGCGAAACGGCTGAGTATTCAGCTCAGAAGTCGCGCCACCTTTATCTCGTGCCGGCGGCAGGCGCGGTCGAAATCAACGGCGTGCGCGTCAATGCCCGCGACGGCGCCGCGATCCGCGACGAGGACAGGTTGAAGATCACGGCTCTGGAAGATTCCGAGCTCGTGCTCGTCGACGCGGCTTAAGCGCTATCCGTCATGGCCGGGCTTGTCCCGGCCATCCACGCCCCTCCATGGGCGCACAAGAACGTGGATGCCCGGGACATCTAGCGCGAAGACGCGCTTCGCGCTTCTGCCCGAGCATGACGACCCCCAACAACATTCAACATCGATCCCAACGGAGACCACCATGACCAAAGTTCTCGTCCTCTATTACTCCGCCTATGGCCACATCGAAGCGATGGCCAACGCTGTTGCCGAAGGCGCGCGCGAGGCCGGCGCCACCGTCGACATCAAGCGCGTGCCCGAGCTGGTGCCGGCCGAAGTCGCCAAGGCGTCCTATTACAAGGTCGATCAGGCAGCACCCGTCGCCAAGATTGAGGACCTCGTCAATTACGACGCAATCATCGTCGGCACCGGCACCCGTTTCGGCCGCATGGCCTCGCAGATGGCGAACTTTTTGGACCAGGCCGGCGGGCTCTGGGCCAAGGGCGCTCTGCACGGCAAGGTCGGCGGCGCCTTCACCGCGAGCGCGACCCAGCATGGCGGCCAGGAGACGACGCTGTTCTCGATCATCACCAATTTGCTGCATTTCGGCATGGTTGTGGTCGGTCTGAACTACGGCTTCGCCGGCCAGATGAAGCTCGACGAGGTCACCGGCGGCGCCCCCTACGGCGCCACCACGATCACCGGCGGCGACGGCAGCCGCCAGCCCAGCGCCAACGAGCTCGCCGGCGCACGCTACCAGGGCCGCCAGATCGCGGAGACCGCCAAGAAACTTCATGGCTGAACTTCATGGCTGAGCGCAGTTAGGCTTTACACACGAACGACTGCATGGCTGATGCGACGCGGGCGGCGTTCTCATTCGGGAACGCCGCCCCATCTACGTGGTGAGGATATTTGACCAAAAGCGATACGAATGGCTTTCGAACTCTTGTTGATCGCGCAGATGATCCGCAGGCCTGCGCAGGCATTGGTGCGGCGCTGGTATTGCCGCAGCCTGTTCCGCGCCTCGCGCGGCCGGCTGCATTGCGCCGGGTGCGCGAAATCGTAAGGCGCGAGCGATCCGTCACGCCTGCGTGAGGTCGGCGTGGGGCTTGATTGAAACCGTCGGGACGGGCGCCGCAGCCGTCGAAAGCCACCAGCCCTCACCGGCAAACCAGCACGTCTCGTCCGCAGCGCCGCCTCTACGCAGCGACTGCACGCTCTCCCATCCTTTGGCGAACGCCTCGGCCAATCGCCGGCCGGCATCCGCGTCCTGCAGTCCCGCGCAGCCGATGAATTGGGCTCGACTCAGGAATTTCGCCGGCCAGACCGTGCCCTCGTCCGGGCGCGTGATCATCAACATGCCACCGAGCATGCCCTCCGGCGCCAACGGAAACACCAGCCGGCCGCCGGGCCGCAGCGCATCGAGCCATTGCGTGGCCGGCTGCGCCGCGCCCGCACAGACATAAATCACATCCGCGCCCGGTAAATCGGACGCGATGCCCGAGCGATCTTCCAGCTCGACATGCGGGATGTCCTTCAGATTTTCGCGCGCGAGTGCCGCCAGGCGTTCGTCGATCTCATAGGCATGGACACGGCCCGAAAGTCCCGTGAGCTCGGCGAGAATGGCCGTGTAGTAGCCGCTGCCAGCGCCGATCTGGATCACCGTCTCGCCTTCCCTCACACCGCAGCCGCTGAGCCAATAGGCGTGCGCGCCGGGCATCCCGATATTGAGGCCGCGTGCCGGATCCAGCGCCAGAAGCGTGTTTTGATAGAGGAAGGCGGGGTCGTCGTCGGGCGTCACGACATAGGGATGGCCACCGACGGAGATCGACCACGGTCCGGGCCCGGCGAAGGGTTCGCGCCTGACCGTGCGAAAGGCCTGTTCGATACGGGGATCCGTCGTCTTGGCTGCGGCGCAGATCAACTGCGCATAGAATGCGCGATATTTTGCCGAACGATCTTCCATGTCGCCTCCGGAAAGCGGAGACGACGATAGCACAACGCGCGCGATCATCGAAGCTCGGTGCAATCGAAGGCTTTGTGACAGCCGGGTGACGTGTCGAGCGCGCGCGCCACGCCTCAACCGCGTTCGGTCTTCTTCCTGATGAGGTCTTTACCGATCGGTCGCGCCGGCTCGCTCCGCAGCACGAGCGAGGTCGTCACAGCGCCGAAGCCGGCGATACGATCCACGATCGTCTCCAGATCTTCCGGCGCCGGAACCAGCACCTTGAGCACGAAGCAATCATCGCCGGTCACGCGATGGACTTCGACGATGTGCGGAATCTCGCCGAACCGTTTGAGGCAGGTCTTGATGTGCTCATGCGAGGTGCGCAGGCGGACCAGCGCCATCAGGCCGAGCCCTAGCGCGCGCGGATTGATGCGGGCGCCGTAGCCTTCGATAATCCCGGCTTCCTCGAGTCGCTTCACGCGCTCGGAGATGGCCGGCTGAGACAGCCCGACGGAACGGCCGAGCTCGGAGAGCGGCACGCGCGCATTGGCCTGCAATGCCTCCAGGATCTTCAGATCCTTGGTGTCAATGCTTCCGAAGCGATCCAAGGCAATTCTCCATTCCACCTTGAGATCATCGGCAGATGATCTCTTTCGCCGATGACTTGCCATGTGACGCAGCACCAAGACCGGCCACACTGCACGTGCATCTCAGATATCACGGGACGATCATGCACGACATCATCACCTTGCCCGGCCTCTGCGGCTCCGCAGAAACTCATTGGCAGACACTCTGGGAGCGCAACGATACACGTTTCACGCGGTTTCAGCCTGCGAGCTGGGACCGGCCGGAGCTCGCCGATTGGGAGCAATCCCTGGAGCAGGCGGTCGGGCGCTGCGCGAAGCCGCCGGTGCTGGTCGCACACAGCCTCGCTTGCCTGCTGGTGGCGCACTGGGCCACGCGCTTCCCATCCGCGATCGCGGGCGCTTTTCTGGTCGCGGTGCCCGATCCCGATGGCGCCAATTTTCCCGCGGAAGCAGCTGCGTTCAAGCCGGTGCCGGACCGCACGCTGCGCTTCCCCTCGCTCATCATCGCCAGCACCGACGATCCCTTTGGCGGGCTCGATAAGACGCAGCAGCGGGCGCGTGCCTGGAAGTCCGGTCTGATCGTGCTGGGCGCCCTTGGCCACATCAATGCGTCGAGCGGGCTCGGCGATTGGCCGCAGGGGCGCGCGCTGCTGGACGCCTTCAGTGCCGGCCTTTCGAGATGACGCGGGTACGGACGGCCTCCGTCACCGCAGCTTGCGTATCGCCCGGCTGGCGAAGGCGGCGAGCCTGGGATAGCGACGCAGGTTCTGCGCGGCATGGTCGCGCCATGCATAGGGAGCGCCGCGCCAGGACAGCGCGATGCTGACATCGGTCAGCGCGACCTTCGCGGCGCCGAAGCGGCGCTTGTAGTCCTGGTTGCCGATGCTGAGATCGAAACGGCGCACGCCCTCTGCATGCAGCGCCGCCATGGTCCGCTCGGTGACGAGCAGCCCCGGCGAGCAGTTCGACCATGAATCGCCGGCGTGGCTGATGCGCAGGAGGAAATAGCTCGCACCAGACCTGACGCCGAACGTGGTGGCGACGACGGCCTCGTCGCAGACCAGCGCCGAGATGACGGCATAGCCTTCCGCGACACCCTGACGGGCGATCTCGCGATAGAATCGGGCATGAGCGTCGTCGTTGAGGACGAAGCGCGAGCCGAGCTTTCGCATGCGGGCCTGCTGCTGGACATCCATCACGTCCAGCAGCGCGCGCGCACGCGCGACATCCGTGGCGATCTCGAACCGCGCGCCGGCATGACGGCCGAAGACCCGCCAGCAGCGCGGCATCTGCATGCGCTTGATCGAGGCCCGGTAGGCTTCATAGTCGTCGCCCATCAGCACGAGATTGCCGTTGAGCGAGCAGGATCCGATCCGTCCGAGCGACACCAGCGGGTTCGGCTTGCCGCCGACATGGGCCGGCATCTTCTTCAGCCGTAGCAGATCGAAGCGGTCGGGCAAGGCGCGCAACGCGTCGACCAGCGCCTTGCCGATCGCATCCGTCGCCGCAGCGTCCAACGCGGCATCGAGCGCCAGGATCGGCGCGTTGTTGTCGGAGACGCCGAGGTCGGCGAATTCGACGATGCGGATGCCGCGCCTGATGTGGCTGATCATCGGCACCACCGCGATGTCCTTGCCGGTCGCGGCATCGGAGATCAATGCGATCAGCGGCGCAAAGTCGTGAAACGCCTCGTACCATGCGCCAAGCCAGTAACCGTGCTGGAATGCGGTGCGATGCCCCGCGCTCAGGCGCGATGCGGCCTGCCGCCAGTCACGCACGAAATCGACAGCGATTCCCGACGTGCTGGACACAAGATCATCTGGTTGCTCGACGCTGAGAAACGTCATCCGCGGGACATGCGATTACTGAATGTTTCCAGATAGATTATGTTTGTCGCAGACCACAAGTGACGTAACGGCTTATCGTTAAGCCAACATCACTATCGCTCCGGCTGCGACAAGCTGTCAGCGCTCCGGTTCCGTCTGCTCGACGCACTGGAACCTGGCGAGGAAATGCAGGCCAGCCACTGCAAGCGCGAACATGAACCAGATCGGATTCTGCCGTTCGAGCAGGAAGGTCTCGGTGGCCCCGTAATACAAGCCGAACAGCCATACGGTGAGGAACAGTTTTGCCAGCGCGCGGCTACGGTTGTGAGCCTGGGCCGACTGGAAATTGCCGAGCGGTGCGAGCACGAAGACGAGGATCACCAGCAACAGCCCCGGCAAGCCGATGGTGACCGCGAGGTCGAGATAGCTGTTATGGCTGTGCGCGGCCGACGTCGCCCATTCGGACCCCTGAGCGGTCTGCCGCGCGGTCACGTCGTCCCAGAACGCCGCATAGCCGTGACCGATGATCGGCTTCTCGGCGACGGCCGCGAGCGCGAATTCCCAGATGGCGGAACGGCCGGTGAAGGTGGGATCGAGGGGAAGCAGCCGCGTCAGCGCCCCGAGCGCCGGGCTCAAGACGCTGCCGACCGTCAGCAGGTTCATCACGATCAGCGGCACGAAGCAGATGAGCCGCTTCAGCCACAGGCCTGGCGTGACATAGACCAGCGAGGCGAGCGCGTAGATCGCAAGGCACAGCACCGTCGACGTCTTGCCGCCGGTGAAGATCAGGAAGATGCCGGCCAGCGCCGCGATCGCCGGTCCCATCACGAACGACCCGACGCCGCAGAGGTAGATGCCGACATAGACCAGGATGGTCATCACCGGCGAAGCGATGTTCTTGTGGCCGAAGCTGCCGCGCCAGTCGCCGGCAAGCTGCGGCTCGGTGAGATCGAGCGCGGTGTGCATCGAATATTGCGGAGCGAGGAAGACACCGAGATAGCACAGCACCAGCAGCACGAGCGCGGCGCCGCCAAGGCACAGGTTGAAAGTCCGCTGCGTCGGCGGCAGCAATGGCAACAGCATGGCGAGCGACGTCACGCTGACCGCCAGCACGAAGCGCTGGATCGAAACGCCGCGACTCTCGGAGAAGACGATGTTGATCAACAGCCAGCCGACGAGGCAAAGATGCAGCGGCGTCACCAGGCTCTTCAGCGCGGGCGCATCGGTGCCGGCGACGAACAGCATCGCGACCGCAGCCAGCAGACCCCAGGAGATATAGGTGAGCGCCATGCGCCCGCCGACGACCGTGGTCACATCCTCGTTGCGAAGGTCAGGAAACGGATCGAGCGTGATCAGCACCAGCAGCAGCGCCGCAACCGCGACGAGGCAGCGCGCCGCCCGCGCGGCATTCAGCCCCGCGAGCCCATCGTGCAGGACGCGGCCCAGCGTTCGGGTCTCCACGTCGGTCATGTCAGCGGCGCTGCGATCCATGCTTCGATCCATGGCTCAAGGCAGGTGGTGAAGCCGGGGACGCTTTGGGTCTAGCCCATCCTTGTTAAGCATCCGTCAACCAATAGGCCCGAGGCCTGGGTTGCCGCCTGCGGCCGCACGATACTGCGCGCGATCTCGTAATATTGCAGCGCGCGCTGCTCCAGCGTGAGATTGTCGAGCACGAAGCCGCGCGGATCGAACGCATCAGCGGTGCACCCGGCCCAGAAACTATCCCAGCCCGCCTCGAACCCCGCGATGTCGATGAACTTGGCGCCGCAGCGGTCATCCCAATACGGCACCGACGACACCGGCGCGAACTGGACGCGGTGCGGATAATAATCCGGGTCACGCCACGGGCCGCCGGGATCCCAGGCGAACACCGGCACGCCGCAGGACAGAGCCTGCTGATAGGCGATGCCCTGGCTCTCGTTCTGGCACAGGAAGATCATCGCGCGCGAGCGCGCCAGCGCGGCCTGATAGTCTTCTTCCTTGTAGCTGCCGTAGCGCAATTCCGTGAACGAGCGGCCCTCCTTGAGGAGGCGCGCGCGAACGGGCTCGATCAGCTCCGGCGCATAGCGCTCGCGGTCCCAATGGACCTTGTCGTAGATCAGGACGTCGACGGTCTTTTGCGACGGCGCCGACGGCGCCCAGAGATCCGTGTCGATGCCGATTGGCCAGGCCTCCGTGTCGGGCCAGTACGGCCGGTACATGTCGACGTACCAAGGGCCGGGCACCACGACCTTCTTCACCGGCAGCCGCTTGAACAGATCAGGATCGTCCAGCGGATGATTGTGGGCGGCGACACCGAGCAGGATTGGATTCTTCCACGCGAACTTGTCGAGCAGGAAGGTGCGGCCGATGATGCAGGCAAGCTCGTTGGGATGCTGCGCGATGTAGCCGTAGTCGTTGACGCGGTAGCGGATACCGAGCCGGTCGAGCCCTGCGCAGAGATTGAGGAACACGCGAAGCTGCCCGCTCATGCGCGGCTCGCCGAGCAGCATCCGGCGCGCCATGCGCCGCAGATGCCGGTCGCCGGGAAACCAGCGATCATCCTTGTCCTCGTAGAAGAGGTTGAGGACCATGGCATCTGGGTCGTGTTCGAACGTCTTTGCGGGCACTAGATCCATCCGCGGCAAACAGGTCCGCATTCTCGCATGGGACCGGCTGTCGCACTCTTCCAAATTTGCGACAGGCTTAATGCCCGCGGCTTAACGCTAATCTACGAAACCAGAAACACGCAGGCCTTCGCAGCAACGATTTGGCCGTAATGCGAGTATCATTCGCGGCAGGCCAATGTTGCGATTGATCGCAATGCCAGTCGGCAGATGCGCCCTGGTTAACAGATCCTTAAAGGCGAGCCGTGACTCTGATCACCGCCGAAGATGTTCTCGATTTACCGGCTACTTCGCGCGTCGTTCCGGCGCCGCGTCTCCCGCTGCCGGCCGGCTCAACCACATCGGTGTCCGTCGTCATTCCCGCCAAGAACGTTGCGGCCTATATCGGCGAAACCCTCGCCAGCGCACTGGCGCAGGGCGAGATCACCGAAGTGATCGTCGTCGATGACGGCTCGAGCGACACCACCACGGCCATCGTCCGCGCCATTCGTGACCCGCGGCTGCGCCTGATGACCAACGACTCCGCCGGCGTATCCGCCGCGCGCAATCTCGGCGCACGATATGCGAACGGCGAATGGCTGCTCTTCCTCGATGCCGACGACCGCCTGCGCCCCGGCGCGGTGGCGGCGCTGCTGGCGGCGGCCCGCGCTGCTCCGCGCGCGGTTCTCGTCTACGGCGACTACAACACGATCGACAGCGAGGGACGGCAGATCGGCCGGCGGGGCCTGCTGAAGGGACGCCGCAAGCCGTCAGGCGACGTGCTGGCGCGGCTCGCGGCGGGCAATTTCATCGTCAATGGCGGCATCGCGCTCGCACGATCGGAGGCCTTCCGCGCCATCGGCGGCTTCGACACGTCCCTCAGATATTGCGAGGACTGGCATTGCTGGTGCCGCCTCGCCGCTATCGGCGAGTTCGAGTTCGCACCAAAGCTTCTGCTCGACTATCGCCTGCATACCGCCAACACCATGAATGCGGCGGTGCGGACGCCGAAGGACTTCTTCCCCGCGATCGCGCGGGTGTTCGACGATGGGCTGATCCTGGCGAGACTGCCCGAGGGCACGGCGGCCGGGCTGCGCCAGGCCGCCGAGGTCCATCTCGTCACCTATTCGGCGATGCAGGCCGTCCGCTTCGGCAGATATCGCGACGCCTTGGCTTATCTCGGGATGGTCGGCCGGCGCTCGCTCAAATCGCTGCCCCGCGCCGCGGTCCGGGTCGCCCTCGCCCGTTTGGGCATCTAACCCGCGTCACGACACGATTTTCGACGCTTCGTAGGGCTTCGGTGCGAAGCCGAATGCTGCGAGCATGGCGCCAAGCGCGACCAGCGCGGGATGCATGGCGACGACGGCCTTCGATGTCGCGAGAAGACGAGCGGAACGCGCCAGCGACAGCGGCAGCCGTCCGAGCATCTGCGCGAACACTCGCGCCCGCGCGCCCGCGCTTTGTGCGGCCTTGTACTGCACGCGATAATTGATAGCGCCAATACGCAGGCCGCGCTTGGCGATCCAGCCGAGGCTGGTGCGGCTTTGCGGCACGGTCTCGGTGATGACCGCCTCAGCCGTCCAGTGGAAGATCATGCCGGCATTGCGGCACCGCACGAAGAAATCGCAATCGCCGCCGCCGAGGAAATTGAAGCGCAGGTCGAAGGCGGGACGATCGAACCGCTCGAACGCCGCGCGCGTGATCAGGCAGTTGCCACAGCCATAGATCAGCGGCACCGCGCCGCTGTAATCATAGGCGGGGCAGAAGGCGGGATGATGTGCGAGCCAGGGCTTGCTGTCGTCGTCGAAGACCGGCAGCACCGGCCCGCCGACCACGTCGGCGCCGGTCGCCTCCGCGGTGCGAACCATCAGCTCGAGCCAGTCGGGCGAAGCGATCTCGTCGTCGTCGATCATCAGGAAGCGGGTCGCGGCGGGAAACAGCGCCTGGGCCGTCTCGAAGGCGGCGTTGATCGCCTGGCAATTGCCCTGCCGCTTCTCGACCAGGCAAACGCCCTGGAGCCGGCCGTCGGCCAGATACTCCGCGGCAACCGGCGCGCTTTCGCGCCCCGCCGCGTCGTTCTCGACCATGACCACCGCGAAGGAGCGCGGCGTGCGCTGGCTCACGAGCGAGTCCAGTGTCAGCCGCAGATGGTGGGGGCGACGGAAGCAGGGAATACAGACGACGATGCCGACCGACAGGTCGATGACGCAGGAGCTCGCCGCGATCTCCCGGTTGGGATCGCGCACGGCATCCGAAATCCGGCTGGCGGAAAGGTCTGTCGGGATCAGCGTCATGGCATCCTAGATGTCCGAGATGTATTGAAAAAGCCCTGCGTCAATCGCGCAGGAATCGGCGCTGTCCTGCGACGGCACATCGCCGCGGGACAGATCGGTCCCAAAATGAACGGCGGGCCCGAGGCTCGCGACGGCGCAACGCCGCCGATTTCCCGCCCTCCATACGCTTAACTGCTTTTGCGCGTTTCTCCTGTAGGTCCCTGCATACGTGATAGTGCAATTCGCAGTCCATCACGCGCACGACAGCGCAACATGGACAATGCCGTAGTTAACGCCTGCCCGCATTAACCCGACCGTAAGCACCGCGACCGGTGAAGCGGCGCGGCACCGGATTTGCTCTTCGGGCATGCGAGATTTTTCCTGTAAATTTAAGTCGAACAAGCGCGGTCAGAAAAAATGAACAAGCCAGCCTCGATCGATTTCGCGACAGCCACGGCGATCCAAATCCCAACGGCCAGTGAACGCACCCAGGCGCTGCACGATCTGGTCCCCGGCGAAGCCCGCGACAGCCTGCTCGCCGTCCACGACTTGCTGCGCCGCGAACTACCGCAAGGCCAGCTCGCCACCTATGAGGCCGGCGGCGGCTCGTGCAGCGTTCTGCCACCGGAGCTGCTCAACCGCAGCAAGGTCACCGTCGTCGACATCGACGAGGACCAGGTCCGCAACAACACTTACGCGGACGAGGCGATCCTCGGCGACGTGCAGACTTACAGCTTTGGACGCGAAACCTTCGATCTGGTGATCTGCTACAACGTGATCGAGCATCTGCCCCAAGTCGATGCCGCGCTCCTGAATTTCCGCGACGCGCTCAAGCCCGGCGGAATGATCCTGATCGGCGCACCCAATCCGCGCTCGCTGTCGGGCGTCGTCACCAAATACTCACCGCACTGGTTTCATGTCTGGTTCTACCGGAATATCCGCGGCATCAAGGATGCCGGCCGGCCCGGCGAGCCGCCGTTCCCGACCTTCTTCCATCCGCTGGTGACGCTGCCGCGGCTCGAAGCATTCGCCGCATCCAACGGCCTCGAGATGATCTACCGCCGCGAGGTCGAGAGTCCGCGCTACCCCGAGATGCGCCGGCGCAAGCCGCTGTTCGCCGCTCTGGTCGATGCCGCCGCCGCCGTGATGAACGCCGTGCTGCCGGGCGGGATCGACGTTCGCCGCGGTGATTACCACGTCATCCTGCGGAAGCGCTGACAATCATGGCACGCGCGCGGTCCATCGCAGGACGAGCGAAGCCGTGCGGCATCGCTGCGCGCGGTAACGAACCGTTAATCCCTCGGGGACCTCAGCGTCATCGCGACGCGTCGAAGAGTGGCATGCGCTTAAACGCTTTGTTTGCCATTTCGGTGAATAGTCCCTCAATGAGTATGGTTAATTTTCCCTGTTGCGTTGATTGGGCACCTATATCCCGGGTGCGTGGCGTAAAGCGAAGAGTAACCCCTCAGCCCGCGGTCGTTGGAATGAAAGCTGGGGACTATGCTTGACTACAACCAGCCGATAGATCGGGCCGGACCGGAGGCACCGCAGCAGAGGCCTCAGACCGGTTTCAACGTGCTGGAGCTCGTCAATCTGCTCTGGCGGCGGAAGATCGCGATTGCCGCTGCCGCGCTCCTCGGTGCGACGCTTGCCGTCACCGCGGGCAAGAGCGTGACGCCCCGCTACACCGCCACCGCCCAGCTCTATGTCGACCCGCGCGAGCTTCAGCTCGTCGATCGCGAGCTCACGCCGCGCGCGCAGGACGTCTCCGGCATGGCCATGGTGGTGGAGAGCCAGGCGCGCCTGATTACCTCGAACAGCGTGCTGCTCCAGGTGATCCAGCAGGCCAATCTGGACAAGGATCCCGAATTCGGCGGCGGCGGTGACGCCAGGAGCCTGATGTCGTCGCTGCTCGGCCTGATCGGCCTTCAGCCCCGCGCGCCCTCCGCCGCGGAGACGAAGGAAGTGCAGCTCGCGGCGCTCGACGCGCTGAACAGGCACATCACGGTCCGCAAGACCGAGAAGAGCTTCATCGTCGACATCGAGGTCTGGTCGACCGATCCGGCGAAGGCGGCGATGCTCGCCAACACGCTGACAAATGCCTACCTCGCTGAATCCCGCAACTCGCAGGCTTCGGCCGCGCGACGCGCCACCAACGATCTCTCCGGCCGCCTCAAGGAGCTGCGCGAGCGGCTGCGCAGTGCCGAGACCGCGCTCGCCACCTACAAGGCCCAGAACAATTTCGTCGGCACCCAGGACGCGCTGATCAGCGACCAGCAGCTCTCCGCCAGTAACCAGCGGCTTTCCGCGGCCCGCGCGGCGACGATGGACGCACAGGCGCGGCTCGACCAGATCGAAGCGAGCCGGCGCACCGCTGCCGATGCCGGCGCGAATTCGGAAGCGCTGCAATCGCCGACCATCGCAAACCTGCGCGCGCAATATGCCGACGCCCGCAAGAAATATGCGGAGCAGGCCGGCGAGCTCGGCCCGCGGCATCCGGCGCTGCGCCAGACCGAGAAGCAGGTCGAGGATCTCAAGCGCACCATCAACGAAGAGATCGATCGCTTCGCGCAGTCGGCCAAAAACGATCTGACGCGCGCCCGCGACTTTGAAGCCTCGCTCAACCGGGCGCTCGAAGCGCAGAAGCGGCAGAGCGTCCAGCTCAGCCAGGCCGCCGTGCGCCTGCGCGAGCTCGAACGCGAGGCCGATGCCAGCCGCGACGTCTATCAGTCCTTCCTCAAGCGCTCGCGCGAGACCGAGGAGCAGGAGACCCTGAACACCTCGGCGGCCCGCGTCATCGGCGAAGCCACCGTGCCGCAGCGGCGCTCGTTCCCGCCGGCGATGAGCATGTTCGCCATGATCGGCTTCATCTTCGGCGCGCTCGCTGCCGCAAGCTGGTTCGTCGCGGCCGAGCTGCTGTCCGCCGGTGCGACCGCGCCGGCAGCGCCCACACCGGCCCGTCGTGAGCGCACGCCGGCACCGCGGCCTCCGCGCGCGCCGGAGGTGTCGCAGGCACCGGAGGTAGCCCAGCCGCAGCCGGCTCCGCGAGCTCCGGAAATTGCGCAATCTCTACCGGAGCTCGCCGCGCCATCGCTGCAGCCGGAGATGGACGAAAATACGCTGATCGGAAAGCCGCTGATCGCGCGCCTCCAGGAGGCCGACGTCATTCACACGCTCGGCGCCATCCTCGCCACCGGCGGCGGCGTCGATCTGACCCGGCTTGGCTGGCCGACGCTGCGCCCCGGCTTTCCGCTGACGACGCTGCTCAACGCCTGGCGCGACATGCGCACTGCTGTGGCCCGGCGTGCCGGCGGCAAGGCCATGCCGGTCATCGCGCTGGTCGGCGCGGGCGAGACCACCGGGCGCAGCGTGACCGCGCTGAATTTCGCACTCGCGGCCGCGCGCGACGGCGCCCGCGTGCTGATGATCGATGCCGACCATCAGGCACACTCGCTCTCCAACAAGGTGAGCCGGCCCGGCAAGAGCGAGCCGAGCCGACTCGGCTGGCTCTCGATCGGCAGCAAGGCCTCGCGCGAGATCAAGACGGTCAACGGCATCTCGGTGCTGCCCGCCGCTGACGGCGATGCCGGCAAAGCGACTGAAGCCATGCGCAAGGCCATCGAGCAGGCGCGCGCCGCCGGCGGCTACGATCTCGTGATCCTCGACGGCCCCGTGACGCCGCTTGGTGCGGCCAGCCGCAAGCTGCTCGACGACGCCAACGCGCTGGTGGCGGTGCTGCCGACCAGCCTCGACATCAACGACGGCCTGGAAGAAATCCTGAACACGCTCGGTCGCGCCGAGCGCAAGCTCGTCGGCGTCGTGCTCGACGAGCTCACCCCCGCAACTCAGGCGCGCCAGCGAGGCAGACAATATGCTTGAGCGCCGCGTCAATCTGGACGGCCGGGCCGCAACCGCCGACGTGCCGCGGATCACTATCGGCGGCCTTCGCATGGCCGCGCTCGACCTGGAAGCAACTGCCGATTTCATGATCGAGGCCACCGATCCCAGACATCGCATCGGCCGTCCGCTGCACCTGACCTCGGCCAATGGCGAGGTGTTGGCGCGCTGCTCGACCGAACCGGAGACCGAACGCCTGTTCCGCGGCGCCGACCTCATCAACGCCGATGGCCAGCCGCTGGTCGCGGCGTCAAAGCTGCAATCCTGGTTTCCGCTGCCGGAGCGCGTCGCCACCACCGATTTGTTCCACGTGGTCGCGCGCAAGGCCGAAGCCGTCGGCCGCACTTTCTACATGTTCGGTGCCAGCGAGGAAGAGAACGCCGCGGCGGTCGCGAATGTCCAGCAACTGTATCCAAACCTCAAGATCGTCGGGTACAGCCACGGCTATCTGCGCGGCGACGCCCTGCGCGCGAAAGTCGAGGAGATCAACGCGCTCGCCCCGGATTATCTCTGGGTCGCGCTCGGCGTGCCCAATGAGCAGGCATTCGTCGAGCAATACACGCCGCTGCTGACCAATGTTGGCGTTATCAAGACATCCGGCGGCTTGTTCAACTTTTTATCGGGCAGCCGGTCCCGCGCGCCGCAATGGATGCAGAAGATCGGACTCGAATGGGCCTGGCGCACATGGCTCGAGCCGCGCCGCCTGCTCTGGCGCTATTTGACCACCAACCCTCGCGCGCTCTATCTTCTCTTCAGCCGCAAACGGCCTTCCAATCGCTGAGAGAAGAGTAGAAGACGACATGACCGACCGACCGACCGTCCTCGTCACAGGGGGCGCGGGCTATATTGGCTCGCATGCCTGCCGCGCACTGTCTGCCGCCGGCTATCAGCCCGTCGTTTATGACAATCTCTCGACAGGTCATCGCAGCTTCGTCGCGGGTCCGCTGGTGACGGGCGACCTGCTCGACGGCACCGCGCTGGCGCGCGCCTTCGCCGACCACAAGGTCACGGCGGTGATGCATTTCGCGGCGGCAAGCCTCGTCGGCGAGTCCATGACCGACCCGCAGAAATACTACATCAACAACGTCCAGG
The DNA here is from genome assembly GCF_040547805.1 of Bradyrhizobium sp. LA6.1. Taxonomy (NCBI): domain Bacteria; kingdom Pseudomonadati; phylum Pseudomonadota; class Alphaproteobacteria; order Hyphomicrobiales; family Nitrobacteraceae; genus Bradyrhizobium; species Bradyrhizobium sp. LA6.1. Next base: position 457,026 of record NZ_JBEPQK010000005.1, read on the forward strand.
GCACGCTGTCGCTGCTGCAGGCGATGCGCAACGCAGGCTGCCAGCGCATCGTGTTCTCCTCGACCGGCGCCGTCTACGGTAACGCCGATTCCAAGGAGCTGCCGGAGGACTTCCCCTGCGCACCGATCAATCCCTACGGCGCGTCGAAATGGATGATCGAGCGCATGCTCGCCGATTATCGCGCAGCCTATGGCTTCGGCGCGTTCTGCCTGCGCTATTTCAACGCCAGCGGCGCCGACCCGGCCGGCGGCATCGGCGAATTGCGTGACAACGAAACGCATCTCATTCCGCGCGCCATGATGGCGCTCCAGGGCCATGTCGACTTCGCCGTGTTCGGCGACGATTACGACACGCCGGACGGCACCGCGATCCGCGACTACATCCACGTCACCGACCTCGCTGCGGCGCATGTCGCAGCACTGAAGCTCCTGGAAACGGGACATGCCGGCGGCAGCTTCAATCTGGGCACCGGCTCCGGCTTTTCGGTCCGCGAGATCCTGAACGCCATCAGGCAGGAGACTGGGCGCGAGGTGCCGCACACCATGAAGCCGCGTCGCGCCGGCGATCCCACTTATCTGGTCGCCGATGCCTCCGCCGCGCGAAAAGTGCTGAACTTCGTGCCGCGCCATTCCGATCTCAAGACGGTGATCCGAACTGCCTGGGCCTGGCACCAGACAGCGCATCCGCTCAGGACGCGCTAGACACCCGTATTACGGCTTGCCGGTCGGGCCCCCGAGCGGCTAAAGAGATGATCACAGCCGGCGGCGGCGCATGTCCCGACCGCCGCATGTTGCTCTTATGGCCGCCAATGGAAGCGGCATGTGAGGCTCCGCCAATAGCGCGAGCCTGTTCTTCACAGCGAAGGCCACGATCGAGTCCGGGCATCGGCCTGCTTTCAGGCGCGGCCCAGGGAGCACGGAGCGAATGCATCAGGCCGCAAGCCTGCAATTCGAGCGCGTGATGGACGAGCTCGTCCTATGGCACGCCGTGCCGGAGGACGAACGCTCGCCCGCACCGGCCTGGTGGTGGGGACCGGCGATGGCGGTGGTCGACGCGCACGAGCCGATGCGACAGGTTTGGTGTTGTGAGCTGGGCCTCGGCGACGGCTCAAGCTTTGCCGAAGGTGCGCATGCCCTCCTTGAGCTGTTCGCCGAGCAAACCTCGCAGCCCTGGCCGGATGATTTTCCGCGCAAAGCGGACATCAAGCAAGACAACGTCCGCGAACTGCACCCGCAGCCGTCAGATGACAGCGCGTTTCAGCCGTAACGCCGCGGCTTCGGTCGCAGCGAGGTCAGGCTCCGGCTGGAGCGGCGGCGCGACAGGCAGCTCCATCGGCCGCAGCAGCTCGGCCATCTGCCGCGCCGGCACCGGCTTGGAGATGAGGAAGCCCTGCATCTCGTCGCAGCCATGGGCGCGCAGGAACGCTTCCTGCTCGGCGTTCTCGACGCCTTCGGCGACCACGGTCATGCCGAGCGCCTTGCCCATGCTGATGATCGCCTGCGCGATCGCCTGGTCCTCCGAATCCTGCGGCAGGTCGCGCACGAAGGAGCGGTCGATCTTGATGGTGTCGATCGGAAAATGCTTCATCAGCGACATCGACGAATAGCCGGTGCCGAAATCGTCGATGGCGAGGCGGATGCCGCGGCTCTGGATGGCGTCGAGCACCTTCAGCGCACGACCGACATTGCGCATCATCATGCTCTCGGTGACCTCGAGCTGGAGCAGTACCGGCGACATGCCGGACGCCGCCAGCGCCTCGTCGACGTCCTGCAACAGATGTTCGTCGACAAACTGCCGCGGCGACAGGTTGACCGCCATCGACACCGGCAACAGGCCACGACGCTGCCAGGCCATGGCCTGCGCGCAGGCCTCTTTCACCACCCAGCGGCCGATCGGCACGATCAGCCCGGTCTCTTCCGCAAGCGGAATGAATTGGGCCGGCGAGATGCTGCCGAGATCCGGGTGCGTCCAGCGCAGCAGCGCTTCCACGCCGGTGATCTGGCCGGTCTCCATGTCCACCTTGGGCTGGTAGTTCAGCGAGAACTGCTCGCGCTCCAACGCCCGGCGCAACGCGCTCTCGAGCGACAGCCGCTCGATCGACTGCGTCTTCACCTCCTTGGAGAAGAAGCGATAGCCGTTCTTGCCGTCCTCCTTGGCGAGATACATCGCCATGTCGGCGTTCTTGGTCAGCGTCTGAACGTCGGAGCCGTTGGCCGGATACATCGCGATGCCGATCGAGGCCGTGGTGTGGCATTCGTGGCCGGCCAGCTCCATGGGCTCGGCGAGCGCCACGAGAAGCCCGGTCGCGATGCGCTGGACATCGTCGATCTCACCGCACTGGTCGAGGATCACCACGAACTCGTCGCCGCCAAGGCGTGCGACAACGTCGGTTTCCCACAGCGCGCCGCGCAGTCGGCTCCCCACTTCGAGCAGGAGCAGATCGCCGGCCTCATGGCCGAGCGAATCGTTGATGACCTTGAAGCGGTCGAGATCGATGAACAACACCGCGAAACGATGATCGTGGCGCTGAGCTTCGTCGATCGCCTCCCGCAACAGCCCGTTGAAGGTCTCGCGATTCGGCAGGTCGGTCAGGCTGTCATGCGAGGCGAGGTATTCGATCCGCTCGTCGGCCTCGTTCTTCTCGTCGGCGCGATCGAAATTCTCCATCGCGAAGGAGACGTTGTCGGCGAGGCGCTGCAACAGCTCGACGAACTCGGCCGTGAAGGTCTCCTGCTCGGTCGACATGTAGATCATGACGCCGACGGGCTGGCCGTGCGTGATCAGCGGGAACGCCGCGCCGGAGCGCGCGCCGTCGCCTTGCAGGACGGCGTGGAAGGCGCTCACACGGCTGTCGTTGACATAGTCGTTGCTGACACAGGGCTGCCGGGTGCGGAACGCGGTGCCGCTCATGCCGCGCCCCTCGGGCCGGTCGGCGTCGATGGAGAGGCGAACGTTCCTCGTGGTTTCGGCAGACGGCCCTGCGGCCGCGACGATCGCGAGCTGGTCGCTGTCGGCTTTGGCCAGCGCAATGGTCGTCGATGTGAACTTGCCGCCGGTGGACGCGGCCTGACACACCAGCTCGAACAGCTCGGTGCGCGACTTGGCCCGCACGATCGCCTCATTGGTGGCGCTCAGCGCGGCGAACATGCGCGTCAGGCGCTCCTTCTGCGCCTCGGCCCGTGACCGCTCCTCGGCCCGGGCGAAATTGTCGAGCGCAAAGGAGACGTTCTCCGCGAGGCGCCCCAGCAACTGGATGAGGTCAGGCGTGAAGGTGCCTTCGTCCGGCGAAAGGAACAGAAGGACGCCGACGGCATCGGTGCCGTTCTTCAGCAGCGGGAAGCAGCCGCCGGATTTCGTCCCTTGATCCCGCGCGATTCGACGCCAGTGCGTCGCACGAACGTCCGTGAGGAGCTCGTTCGCGACGCAGGGTGCCTTGGTGCGAAATGCGGTGCCGGCGAGCCCCCGTCCTTCGGGCTCATCGGCGGACGTCGCGAAACGCCAGTTCTCGACGTGACTGCGACACTCGCCCTTGGTGACGACGATGTCGAGAAAGCGCGCCGTCGGATCGACCAAGGCGATGGTGGCAGATGAGAACGTTCCGCCGAGCACGGCGGCCTCGCACACGGCTTCGAACAACTCGGCGCGGGATTTCACGCGCATGATCGCTTCGTTGGTCGCGCTCAGCGCCTCCAACATGCCCCGAAGACGGTTGCGCTGCATCTCGGCCTTCGCCTTCTCGTCGGCGCGATCGAAGTTCTCGAGCGCGAAGGCGACATTGGCCTGGAGCCGTTGCAGCAGCTCGACGAATTCTGGCGTGAACGTGCCGCGTTCCGGCGAGTTGAAGAGGAAGACGCCTTCGACCCTGTCGCCATTGAACAGCGGCAGCGCCGCGGAGGAGCCGATGCCGTTGCGGCGGGCATTGGCCTGCCAGGGCTTGATCCTGTCGTCGGACAGCACGTCGTTGCTGAGGCAGGGCTGGCGCGTGCGGAAAGCGGTTCCCGTCAACCCTCGGCCTTCAGGCACCTGGTCGGACGTGGAGAATTTGAAATTTCGGACCATATCCGCGTTCGGCCCGTAGCAAGCAACGACGCGAAGCAGCTCGGCATCGTGATCGACGAGCGCGATGTTGGCCGAGGTGAACTTGGCGCCTTTCGCCGTCGCTTCGCAAACGAGGTCGAAGAGCTCGGCCCGCGAGCGTGCGCGCAGAATCGCCTCATTGGTCGCGCTCAGCGCCGCGTACATGCGCGCCAGGCGGTCTTCCTCCTCGGCGATCCGCGCCTTCTCGGCCTCACGGTCGAAATTGTCGATCGCGAAGCAGACGTTCTCGGCGATGCGCAGCATGAGCGCGACGACCCCCTCGTCCTTCGCCCAGGACTGGCTGAGGAAGGACAGGATGACGCCGATGCTCTGGCCGTTCCGGATCAGGGGAGCAGCGATGCAGGCGGCAACACCCGTGTTGAGATTGGCCTGCTCCCACGGCGTTCCCCTGGTGCGACGCGCGAGATCGCGTTCGACTTGGGGCTTCTGCGTTCGAAACACCTCGCCGGAGATGCCGCGACCATAGGGATTCTCGGGGTCGACGGAGTAGTGGGTCCGGGCCACGATCTCCAGATTCTCGCCGGTGCCGGCGACAGGCTTCAACCAATGCGAGTCCTGCTCCTTCAGCAGAACGAAGGTCGCCAGCGACTTGCCGCCGTGCACCGAGGCATCGCACACGAGCTGATACAATTCCCGCTCGGTCTTCGCACGCAGGATGGCTTCGTTGGTCGCGCTGAGCGCGCCAAACATGCGGTTGAGCCGCCGCGTCGCGAGCTCACTGGTCTGCCGCGCGGTCTCGCGCGCAAAATTGTCCAGCGCATAGGAGATGTTGGCCGACATCCGCTCGAACAGCGACACCATCTGCTCGTTCAGCGAGCCGGCTTCCCTGCGGGTCACATACAGCACGCCGACGCTCTTGCCGTTGCAGAGCAGCGGCAGCGCAGCCGCCGCGCCGATGTGGGCCTTGGCTGCGCCCTCGCGCCACGCCAGCGAGCGAGGATCATTCAGGTAATCGTTGCTGATGCTCAGCTTCTGATTGCGAAAGGCTTCGCCGCCGACACCCGCTCCCTCGGGCGTGACGGAGTCAGTCGTGATCTCGAGCGAACGCAGCCGCGCAACGTCATCGCCGCAACCGGCCGCAAAGCACAGCCGCCGGCCATCCGGCCCCACCAGGAAAACCGCAACGGCCAAAAAGTCTCCGCTCGAAAACCCGGCGTCGCAGACCTTCTGGTACAGCTCGTCCGGCGATTTCGCGTAAAGGATCGCTTCGTTGATGGCGCTCAACGCTGCAAAGGTGCGCGCGAGGGTCGTCTGCACGGTCTCAGCTCCCGGGCATTTCTGCCTAATTCTCCCGGGTGCTTTATGAACGGCGACGGCCTAAGTGGTCGTTATTGCGCGCTGCAAACCCTCGATCAAAGTGAATGAGCTGCGAACGGCCGGCGCCAAACTGTCGGGAATGCCGCCGCACGGGAGGATTCTTCGACGAAAGGCGCGCTCTCTTTACGATTTTGCAGCCCTGTATTGGTTTACGGGAGATTGATATCGCTCCCACGCTTTGAGACGATGGCTCCCAACAAGCAGCCCGTTAAGGGCACAATGCCGAGGGAACGCCATGCCCGTCGTCAAGACCGACCGCCTCACGCTCATCAGCGCCGCGCTGCTCCGTGCCGCCGGAGCTTCCGACGAAGAGGCCGATGCGGTGGCCACAGGCTGCGTCAACGCCAACCTCGCCGGTCACGACTCCCACGGTGTGATCGCGGTTCCGACCTACATCGACCGCATCAAGGCCGGCCACATCGTGCCCGGCGCCAAATGGACCATCGTCCAGGAATCGCCGACCACGACCGTGATCGACGGCCAGTGGGGGTTCGGCTTCCACGTCAACGCCAAGGCGATGGCGCTGACGATCGAGAAGGCGAAGACGGCGAACGTCGCCGCCTGCACCGTGTTCCGGCAAAGCCATGTCGGCCGCCTCGCCGCCTATCCTCTGATGGCGATGCGCGAAGGCATGATCGGGATTGCGACGGCGGATTCCGGCCGCTCGCCGAAGCACGTGGCGCCGTTCGGGGGCAAGGAGGCGCGGCTCGGCACCAACCCGATCTCGATCGCGGTGCCGTCCGATCTCGACGCGCCGTTCTATCTGGACATGGCGACCTCGGCGGTTGCGGCCGGCAAGATCCAGCTCGCGGTCGCCCGCGGCGAGGAGATTCCGACGGGCTGGATCATCGATGCCGAGGGACGGCACACCACCGACCCCACGCAATATCGCAAGGGCGGCGCGCTGCTGCCGCTCGGCGGCACCGAGGGCTACAAGGGCAGCGGCCTCGCCGCGATGGTCGAGGTGCTGTGCGGCCTGCTCACCGGCCTCGGCTTTGGCGTCGAACCGACCGGACGTCACAATGACGGATGCTTCATGGCGGTGTTCAACGTCGCAGCGTTCCGCCCGCTGAAGGATTTCAAGCGCGAGGTCGCCGAATTCGCGCGCTATCTGAAATCGACGCCACCCTCCGAAGGGAGCAAGGGCGTGTACTATCCCGGCGAGATCGAGGGGTTGCGCGAGCAGCAACGCCTGCGCGACGGCATCGAGATCGAGGATGCGACCTGGGAAAAGCTGCGCGCGCTGGCGGGCGAGTACCGGCTCGACACGGTCCTCGATCTGGCCTGACGGAATTTGGGAGAACAGCATGACGCGGCAGATGGTATTGGTCGGCTTCCTCCAGGCGCAGAACTGCACGAATTTGCCGAGCTCGTGGCGACATCCGGACTCGCGCGACGATTCGATGTCAGCGGACTATTATCAAGAGATCGCCAAGATCCTCGAAGCCGGCAAATTCCACATGGCGTTCTTCGACGATCGGCTGGCGATGCCCGACCGTTACGGCAACGATCATGCCCACACCGTCGAATACGGCATCCGCTGCGTGAAGATGGATCCGCTGATCGTGCTGACCACGATGGGCATGGTCACCGACAAGCTCGGCCTCGGCGCCACTTGCTCGACGACCTATTACGAACCGTTCGACGTTGCGCGCCGGTTCGCAACCCTCGATTTGATGTCCGGCGGGCGCGCGGGCTGGAACGTCGTCACCTCGCTCAATGACGGCGAGGCGCTCAACATGGGCCGCGATTCCCATCCCGAACATGATTCGCGCTACGACCGCGCCGACGAATTCATGGAGGTCGTGCTCGGGCATTGGGACACCTGGGAAGACGGCGCGCTCATCATGGACAAGAAGAGCGGCCGTTTTGCCGATCCGGCCAAGGTGAAGCGGCTCGATCACAAGGGCGCGGCCTTCAAGTCCCGTGGTCCCTTCACGGTACCGCGCTCGGACCAGGGCCATCCCGTCATCATCCAGGCCGGCGCATCCGGCCGCGGCCAGCGCTTTGCCGGCCATTGGGGCGAGGTGATCTTCACGGCCGCGCGCAATCTCGCTGGTGCCAAGGAAGGTTACGCCGCCGTTCGAAACGAGGCAGCCAAGGCTGGCCGCGATCCCGATCAGATGCGCCTTTGCAATTTGACGACGCCGGTCTGCGCCGCGACCAAGGCCGAGGCTGAGGACAAGATGGCGCTGATCAACAAGCTGCCGCTCGAGATCGACGCGCTGTCGCTGCTTGCCGAAGCGCTCAATTACGATTTCGCCTCCAAGGACCTCGACGAGCCGTTGACGACGGACGAACTGAAGAGCATGCAGGGCATTCTGGGCCTCCGCGACGGCGTGCTGAAGAATTCCGGCAAGAGCAATCCGAGCGCGCGCGACTTCGTCACCTTCTCCGGCCGCGGCCAGGTCCACGACGCCATGGTCGGCGGTCCCAAGGAGATCGCAGACAGGCTGGAAGAGATGTTCGTCGAGCGTGGCTGTGATGGGTTCGTCATCGCCGCGACCTATGTGCCCGGTTCCTACGCCGATTTCGTGCAACATATCGTACCGGAATTGCAGCGCCGCGGCCTGTTCCAGAAGGACTATCGCGGCAAAACGCTGCGGGAAAATCTCGGGCTGAAGCGGCCCGTGGCCGGCGCCTGGAAGGTACAGCCGCGCGATGCCGCGGAATAACTGGAGGATCCGACATGCGCTGGCTGAAATTCACTGCCTCGGACAAGACCTCCTGGGGAATTGTCGAGGGCGACCAGGTGATCGCGGTCAACGGCGATCCCTTTGGCGAATGGCAGCGCACCTCGCGCACGCATCCGCTGGCGCAGGTTCGGATCGAGCTGCCGCTGATCCCGCGCACCTTCTATTGCGTCGGCTTGAACTATCTGAAGCACCTGAAGGAAGCCGCCGACAAGCGCGGCGAGGTGCCGGCCGTCCCTGATAGACCCGAGATCGGCTACCGCGCCCAGAACGCGCTGATCGCGCATGACGAGGACGTCGTGATCCCGTCCTTTGCGACGGACAAGATCCACTATGAAGGCGAGCTCGTCGTCGTGATCGGCAAGAAGGTGAAGCATCTCACCAAGCAGAATGCGATGGATTGCGTGTTCGGCTACACCATCGGCAACGACGTCAGCGAACGCAGCTGGCAGAAGGCCGACCGCAGCCTGTGGCGCTCGAAGAACGCCGACACGTTCAAGCCGATGGGCCCTTGGATCGAAACCGAGGCCAATCTGGCGAAAATGGAAACCGTCGTCCGGGTCAACGGCAAGGAGACCAACCGCTTCTACACCAACGACATGATCTTCGGCGTGGTGCCGTTCCTGGTCGAGCTGACGAAGTATTTCACGCTGTGGCCCGGCGATGTGATCTGGATGGGCACGGACGGCGCCTCGCCTGACATCGGGCACGGCGACGTGGTGGAGATCGACATCACGGGGGTGGGGACGTTGCGGAACAGGTTTGTTCGGGAGCAGCGGTAATCCTCATCCTGAGGAGCTTGCGAAGCAAGCGTCTCGAAGGATGAAGGCCCGGCTCTCGGCCTCGCCCTTCGAGACGGCCGCTGCGCGGCCTCCTCAGGGTGAGGAGATAGAGTTGTATACGCCGCGAAATCAACAGTGCCGTAGGGTGGGCAAAGCGAAGCGTGCCCACCGCATTCGTAATGGAGGCGAGATGGTGGGCACGGCGCAAGCGCGCCTTTGCCCACCCTACGGCACCACGGCACTTCCCGCGCAATCAAAACGGCAGCGCCACACTCGTCTTGATCTCCTTCAGCACCACGTTGCTGCGGACGTAGCGGATGCCGGGAATGCGGAACATGAACTCGTCGAGGAACCTGTTGTAGGCCACCATGTCCTGCACGACGACGCGCAAATGATAGTCGGCGTCGCCCGTGGTCGCGAAACACTCCAGCACTTCGCGCCGCGTGGTCACCCGCGCGACGAACTCGTCGACGAATTTGGCATCGTGCCGCTCCAGCGAGACATGCAGGATGGCCGACATCGCAAAGCCCGCCTGCTCGCGCGCGATCAGCGCGGCATAGCCCTGGATGACGCCGGCCTCCTCCAGCGCACGCACCCGGCGCCAGCACGCCGAGGTGGACATGCCGACCTCGTCGGCGAGCTGCTGGTTGGTGGCGCGGCCGTCCGTCTGGAGATGGGCGAGAATCCGCGCGTCCTGCTCTTCAATCATGGAAGCCCCCGATTCGGTAATTTCTACCGAATTATGCCATCTTCCGCAAAATTTTACCGAATTATCGATCAAGACAGGGTGAATAGGCAAGACCTACCAGCCTGCCCGGCATACCCTCCCGTCATCAGGCAGGATGCCGCGCGAGGTCCGCCATGGACGCCGTTCCATCACTCGACAGCTACGAGCTCTCAGACCGCTACGACCGCGAAGAGGGGCGCGTCTTCCTCACGGGCACGCAGGCCATCGTCCGCATCGCGCTCGACCAGGCGCGGCGCGACCGCGCCGCCGGGCTGAACACCGCCGGCTTCATCTCCGGCTATCGTGGCTCGCCGCTCGGCGGCGTCGATCTCGAGCTCTGGCGCATCCAGGAGCGGCTCAAGCGGGATCGCATCGAATTTCTCCCTGCGGTGAACGAGGACCTCGCGGCAACCGCGGTGCTCGGCTCGCAGCAGGTCGAGACGCAGGCAGATCGCGAAGTCGATGGCGTGTTCGGGCTCTGGTACGGCAAGGGCCCGGGCGTCGATCGCTCCGGCGATGCCCTCAAGCACGGCAACGCCTATGGCTCCTCGCCACGTGGCGGCGTGCTGGTCGTTGCCGGCGACGACCATGGCTGCGTCTCCTCCTCGATGCCGCACCAGTCCGACGTCGCCTTCATGAGCTGGTTCATGCCGACGCTGCACCCCGCAAGCGTCAGCGAATATCTCGAATTCGGCGAATTTGGCTACGCGCTGAGCCGCTTCTCCGGCATGTGGGTCGGCTTCAAGGCGATCTCGGAAATCGTGGAGTCGGGCGCATCCGTCGCGCTGCGCCCGCCGCGCGCCTTCCAGACGCCTGACTTCACGCCGCCGCCGGGCGGACTGCACTATCGTTGGCCCGACCTGCCGGGCCCCCAGATCGAGGAGCGGCTGGAGGCGAAGAAGCACGCGGTTTACGCCTTTGCAAAAGCCAATCCGATCGATCGCCACATCTACGATATTCCCAATGCCACTTACGGCATTGTCACGACGGGCAAGGCGCATCTCGACCTGATGGAGGCCCTGCGGCTGATGGGCCTCGATGAAGCGGCCTGCCGCAACATCGGCATCGACGTCTACAAGGTCGGCATGGTCTGGCCGCTGGCGCTGCATGACGCGATGGACTTCGTGAAAGGCAAGCGCGAGATCCTCGTGGTCGAGGAAAAGCGCGGCATCATCGAGAGCCAGTTCAAGGAATATTTTTACGACTATCCAGGCTCAAAGCCCGAGCGCATGGTCGGCAAGCACGACGAGCGAGGGGCGCGGCTGATCTCCTGGATCGGCGAATTGTCGCCGCGTGCGCTCGCTGGCGTGCTGGCGCGCCGGCTCGATCCGATGTTCCCAGGCCTCAATCTCGCCGCACGCGCGGCCGGCTTGATGCCTGAGGCCGCGCGCACGATCAACGTCAGCGGTGCGACGCGCACGCCGTATTTCTGCTCCGGATGTCCGCACAACACGTCGACGAAGGTGCCGGAAGGCTCCAAGGCACTGGCCGGCATCGGCTGCCATTTCATGGCGAGCTGGATGGACCGCGAGACCTCCTCGCTGATCCAGATGGGCGGCGAAGGCGTCAACTGGGCGGCGTCGTCTCGCTTCACCGGCCACAAGCACGTGTTCCAGAATCTCGGCGAAGGCACCTACTACCACTCCGGCTCGATGGCGATCCGGCAGGCGATCGCCGCCAGGGCCAACATCACCTACAAGATCCTGTTCAACGATGCCGTGGCGATGACCGGCGGCCAGCCGGTCGACGGTCCCATCAGCGTGCATGCCATCGCCCACAGCGTTCGCGCCGAAGGCGTGGGGCGCATCGCGCTGGTGTCGGACGATCCCGCGCAGTTCTTGCCGGCTGACCTGCCGATCGGCGTGACCATCCATCCGCGCGAGGAGATGGACGCCGTGCAGCGCGAGCTGCGAGACATTTCCGGCGTCTCTGTCCTGATCTATCAACAGACCTGCGCCACCGAGAAGCGTCGCCGGCGCAAACGCGGACAGATGGCCGACCCAAGGCGCTTTGCCTATATCAACGATCTCGTCTGCGAAGGCTGCGGCGACTGCTCGGTCGAATCCAACTGCCTCAGTGTCGAGCCAAGGGAGACGCCGTTCGGTCGCAAGCGCCAGATCAACCTCTCGTCCTGCAACAAGGATTTTTCCTGCCTCAACGGCTTCTGCCCGAGCTTTGTCACCGTCGAAGGCGCGACGCGCCGGAAGAAGAGTGCGAGCGAAATCGACGTAGTCGGTCGCGCGGCTACGCTTCCCCTACCTGCTCCCGCCGCGCTCGACCATCCCTACGACCTGCTGGTAACAGGCGTCGGCGGCACCGGCGTGATCACGGTCGGCGCGCTGATCGGCATGGCCGCGCATCTCGAGCGGCGTGGCGTCTCCGTGCTGGATTTCACGGGCTTTGCACAGAAATTTGGTCCCGTTCTGAGCTTCATCCGCCTTGCGTCAAGTCCAGACGAGCTGCACCAGGTCCGCATCGACCAGGGCGCGGCCGACGCGCTGATCGGCTGCGACCTCGTCGTCAGTTCCTCACCTAAGGCGTCCGGCACCTATCACCGCGGCACACGCGCCGCCATCAACACTGCGGAGATGCCGACCGGCGACGTCGTCCGCTTCCGCGACGCCGATCTCGCCTCGCCTGCCCGCCTGCGCGCGATCCGACAAGTCATTGGCAACGACAATCTCGACACCATCAACGCCAACGCGCTCGCCGAGCGGCTGCTCGGCGATGCAGTCTATGCCAACATCATCATGCTCGGCTTTGCCTGGCAGCGCGGGCTTATTCCGGTCGCGCTGCCGGCGCTGCTGCGCGCGATCGAGCTCAACGGCGTCGCGGTCGAACGCAACAAGCAGGCCTTTGCCTGGGGCCGGATCGCCGCGGCCGATCCGGAATTTTTGCCGGGGAGTGACGAGGCGCCCGAAGCCGAGACGCTCGATCAGATCATCGATCGCCGCGCCGATTTCCTCGCCGCCTATCAAGACGCCGCCTATGCGATGCGCTATCGGGCGACCGTCGCGAGGGTCCGCCGGGCCGAAGCCGCTCTGAGCAGTGAGGTGCTGACCGAGGCGGTCGCGCGCGCCCTGTTCAAGCTGATGGCCTACAAGGACGAATACGAGGTGGCGCGTCTGCACATGCAGAGCGGTTTCCTCGGCGAGCTGAAGCGCGAGTTCGAGGACGGTTTTCGCGTCCAATATCACCTTGCGCCACCGTTCCTGCCGTCAAAACCTGACGCACGCGGCCGTCCGCGCAAGCGCGCTTTCGGCCAGTGGATCCAGATGCCGCTCGCGATGCTGGCGCGGTTGAAGGGATTACGCGGAACGCCGTTCGATCCGTTCGGCTACACGAATGAGCGGCGCACTGAACGGGAATTGATCGCCTGGTATGAAGGCCTGATCGAACGCATGCTCGGCCAGCTCGAGGCAGCACATCTTCCCGACCTCGTTGCCGTCGCAAAAGCGCCGATGGAGATCCGCGGCTACGGACCAGTGAAGGACACCGCGATCGCCAAGGTGAAGCCCGAGGTCGAGCGGCTGCTCACGAATTTGACGACGTCGGTAACGCAAAAGATGCACGCCCACGGTTGACGCGGCACCAGTGAGGCCTCAGCCTCCGGACTTTAGGCGGCCCCCTGTTGGCGCCCCTGCAATCGGATGACGCATCATGGATTTGGACCAGTTGACCCTGAGTCAGGCCGTCGCCGACCTGCGCGCCGGAAAAGTCACGAGCACCGCACTTACGACGGAAGCACTGAGCCGCGCCAAAGCCCATGCCGAGCTCAATGCCTTCGTCACGCTGGACGAGGCCGGCGCCCTGAAAGCCGCTGCCGCATTCGACGCGACGGGCGACAGGACAAAGCCGCTCGGCGGCGTGCCCATCGTGATCAAGGACAACATCGAGGTCGCGGGACTGCCCTGCAGCGCCGGCACACGGGCACTGAAGGACTACGTTCCGAAGGCCGATGCGCCCGTAGTCGCGAAGCTGCGGGCTGCAGGCGCCGTCATCATCGGCAAAACCAGTATGCACGAGCTCGCCTTCGGCATCTCCGGCTACAACACCGCGTTCAAGACCGGCGCGGAGTTTGGCGTGCGCAATGCCTATGACCGCACGCGGATCGCCGGCGGCTCCTCGTCCGGCACGGGCGCCGCGCTCGGCGCGCGGATCGTCGCGGGCGGGCTCGGAACCGACACCGGCGGATCGGTCCGTGTCCCCGCCGCGCTGAACGGATGCGCCGCGTTGCGCCCGACGGTCGGGCGCTATCCGCAAGCTGGCATCGCGCCGATCTCGCACACCCGCGACACCGCGGGGCCCATGGCCACGACGATGGCGGATGTCGCGCTGCTCGATCGCGTGATCGCAGGCGGCGACGCGATTGCGCCGGCTGATCTGAAGCAGGTGCGGATCGGCATCGCGAGATCGATGCTGACCAATCTCGACACCGATACGGAAGCCGCGTTCCACGCGGCGATCGCAAAAGCGAAGGCGCAGGGCGTCACGGTCGTCGAGATCGAGATGCCTGAGCTCGCCGAGCTCAACGGCCAGGTCAGCTTTCCCGTCGCGCTGTATGAGGCCTATGACGACATGGTCGCCTATCTCAAGCACACCGGGACCGGCCTCAGCATCGAGGCGCTGGCTGAGAAGATCTCCAGCGCCGACGTGAAAGGCATCTATGATAGCATGGTGATCCCGCGAAAACTGCCCGGCCCCGACAACGTGCTGTTCGATGCGAGGCCGATCTATGACGCCGCAATCAAGACCGCACGCCCCGCGCTCCAGGCGCTCTACGGCAATACGTTTGCCAGCAACAAGCTCGACGCCGTCGCCTTCCCGACCACGCCGCGCGTTGCAATTGCCTCCAATCCGGACGCCAGCAGTCTCGAGAATTTCGGCCTGAGCATCCAGAACACCGATCCCGGCAGCAATGCCGGCATTCCCGGTGTCCAGATCCCGATCGCGCTTGGCGCGACAAGCAAATTGCCGATCGGACTTGAGTTGGATGGTCCTGCGGGAAGCGATCGCCGCTTGCTCGCGATCGGCGTGGCGCTCGACAGCGTGTTCGGACGACTGCCCGCACCGCGTTGACGCTCTCGTAGGGTGGGCAAAGCGAAGCGTGCCCACCACCTATCATTGATGGGTGGTGGGCACGGCGCTTCGCGCCTTTGCCCACCCTACGGCTCTGCCGCTTGAGGCGAACATATATCTATCTCCTCACCCTGAGGAGCTTGCGAAGCAAGCGTCTCGAAGGGCGAGGCCACCAGCAGGGCCTTCATCCTTCGAGACGCGCGTTCCGCGCTCCTCAGGATGAGGAACGACGACGTCTCACGCATACGGATTGATCAGCTTCTGCTGCTCGGCGCTGTGCTGGACGAGCATGTCGATGAAGGTCCTGACCTTCGCCGACAGATGATGCCGATGCGGATAGACCGCGTTCATCGACATCTCGACCGGCCGGTACTCCGGCAGGAGGCGCACCAGCCGGCCCGCATCAAGGTCATCCCCCACCAGAAAGCCGGCCGCAAGACTGATGCCGGCGCCCTGTAGCGCCGCCTCACGGAGCGCTTCGCCGCTGTTGGTGACGAGATTGCCGGAGACGCGCACCGAGGCCGGCGTGCCCTTACGATCGAAGAAGCGCCACTCGTCGAAGGGATAATTGATGTGGCGCACGCAATTGTGGCCGGCAAGCTCTTCGAGCGTCTGCACGCGGCCATGCGCCTCGATATAGCCGTGCGAGCAGCACAGCACGTGCCGCCAGGTCGCCAGGCTCCGCACGATCAGGCTGGAGTCCGGCGGCGCGACCATGCGCAGCGCGAGATCAAAGCCCTCCTCGATCAGATCGACATTGGTCTCGCCCATGCGCAGATCGACCTTGACCTCCGGATAGGTCGCGAGGAATTCGGCCATTACGGGCGCGACGAACGGCACCATGTGGGTGGCGGTGTGAATGCGCAGCGTGCCGCGCGGCGTCGATTGCAGCGCGCCGGCGATGTCATCGGCCTGTTCGAGATCGGCGAGGATCTGCGTCGAGCGGTCGTAATAGGCCTTGCCGATTTCGGTGAGGCTCACTTTTCGCGTGGTGCGGTTCAGCAGACGGACCCCGAGCCGGTCCTCCAGCGCCTGGACGTGGTTGCTCACCATGGTCGTGGACATGTTGAGCCGGCGGGCGGCGGCTGAAAAGCCGCCATTTTCGACCACCCGGACGAAGGCGGTGAGACTGGTGAAGCGGTCCATCGGTCTGGCTCCGGATTATCCGCTATGGGTGGATAATGCTTCCATTTCTTCCGGGATTATCACAAGCGGGAAGACAGCGCATCTTGCCGGCATCAACGGCGCACCGTTCGGACCGGGGCGGTTGGGAATTCCGAGGATGCCATGTCGAACGCTTCTTATGCTACTGAAACCAATCAGAAAATCAGCTTTCGTCCATCCCGGCAGGCGATCAAGCGGGCGGCCATCGGCTTGGCACTGGCCCTCGGAATCGCCGCGGCCGGCGACTTCGGCTACAACTACCTGAGCACCGGCCGTTACCTCGAATCCACCGACGACGCCTATGTGAAGGCGGATTCCACCATCATCGCCCCCAAGGTTTCCGGCTACATCGCGAAGGTGCTGGTTGGCGACAACGAGAAGGTCCGGGCCGGCCAGCTCCTCGCCAAGATCGACGACCGCGACTTCAAAGCCGCGCTCGACCAAGCCCGCGCCGACGTCGCCGCCGGCGAAGCCTCGGTGCGCAACATCGACGCCCAGCTCGAGCTGCAGCAGCCGATCATCGAGCAGAGCATGGCCGACGTGGCCGCGGCCGACGCCAATCTGAAATTCGCGCAGGAAGAGCGAGCCCGTTACGACGACCTGATGAAGTCGGGCTCCGGCACGATCCAGCGTGCGCAACAGACCGATGCGGCACTGCGCGCCAGCAACGCCCAATTGCAGCACGCCAAGTCAGGCCTGGTGGCCGCACAGCGCAAGGTCGACGTGCTCACCACCCAGCGCGCCCAGGCCACGGCGCAACTCGAACGGGCGCGCGCGGTTGCACAGCAGGCAGAGCTGAACCTGTCCTATACCGAGATCACCGCACCGGTGGACGGCACGGTCGGCGCACGCTCATTACGCGTCGGCCAGTATGTGCAGGCTGGTACGCAATTGATGGCGGTGGTTCCGCTCGATGCGGTCTATGTCGTCGCGAACTTCAAGGAGACGCAGCTCACGCATGTGCGTGCGGGCCAGCCGGTCGAGCTGCAGGTCGACAGTTTTCGCAATCGCACGCTGCGCGGTCACGTCGACAGCCTTTCGCCGGCCAGCGGACTTGAATTCGCGCTGCTGCCACCCGATAACGCCACCGGAAATTTCACCAAGATCGTGCAACGCGTGCCGGTGAAGATCGTGCTCGACGACCACAGCCTGACCGGCCTGCTCAGGCCCGGCATGTCGGCGGTGCCGACCATCGACACCAAGGCGACGGTGCTGACCGAGCGCGAGACGGCCAAGCACCTAGCCGACAACGCCTCCCGCCCGAACGGCGGCTGAAGCCGGGAAGGCCGGCGGGATTATCAAATCCTGCCGGACGATCCTTCCCACGCTTCCTCGATTATCAAAACCAACCGCCTAATGCATCCTGTCTCCGTGACCGAGACGAGGCTTCCATGAGCACGCTCCAACCGACCGCCGACGCCGCCCGCGCTGCCAGCATTCCCGCCCCTGCTGCGCCCGCCACGCCGGCCGTTTCCGCAAAAACCTGGATCGCGGTGATCGGCGCGACCCTCGGCGCCTTCATGGCGGTGCTGAACATCCAGATCGTCAACGCTTCGCTCGCCGACATCCAGGGCGCGATCGGCGCCGGCATCGACGATGGCGGCTGGATCTCGACCTCCTATCTGATCGCCGAGATCGTGGTGATCCCGCTCTCCGGCTGGCTTGCGCAGGTGTTCTCGATCCGCATCTATCTGCTCACCAATGCGGTCCTGTTCCTGGTTCTATCCGCGGCCTGCGCGCTGGCGCAGGACCTGCCGCAAATGATCGTGCTGCGCGCGGTGCAAGGTTTCACCGGCGGCGTGCTGATCCCGATGGCCTTCACGCTCATCATCACGCTGTTGCCTCGCGCGAAGCAGCCCGTCGGCCTTGCGCTGTTCGCGCTATCGGCGACGTTCGCACCGGCGATCGGCCCGACCATCGGCGGCTATCTCACCGAGAATTTCGGCTGGCAGTACATCTTCTACGTCAACCTCGTGCCCGGCGCGATCATGGTCGGCATGCTCTGGTACGCGCTCGACGCCAAGCCCATGAAGCTTGCGCTGCTGCGCGAGGGCGACTGGGCCGGCATCATCACCATGGCGATCGGCCTGTCGGCGCTTCAGACCGTGCTGGAAGAGGGCAACAAGGACGATTGGTTCGGCTCACCCTTCATCGTCAAGCTGTCGGTCATCGCCGCCACCGCGCTGACCGCCTTCCTGATCATCGAGCTCACGGCGAAGAAGCCGCTGCTCAATCTGCGCCTGCTGGTGCGCCGCAATTTCGGCTTCGGCATGCTCGCGAACTTCCTGCTCGGTGTCGCGCTCTACGGTTCGGTGTTCATCCTGCCGCAATATCTGGCGCGCATCCAGGGCTACAATGCCGAGCAGATTGGCATGGTGCTGGCCTGGACCGGACTGCCGCAACTCGTGCTGATCCCGCTGGTGCCGCGCCTGATGCAGAAGTTCGACGCGCGGATCATCATCGGCGCCGGCTTCGTCCTGTTCGCGGCCTCGAACTTCCTGAACATTTATATGACCAACGATTACGCTGCCGACCAGCTGTTGTGGCCCAATGTCGTCCGTGCGATCGGCCAAGCGCTCGTGATGGCGCCGTTGTCGGCTGTGGCGACCGCTGGCATCGAAGCGGAGAATGCTGGCTCGGCCTCGGGCCTGTTCAACATGATGCGCAATCTCGGCGGCGCCGTCGGCATCGCGCTGCTTCAGACCTTGCTGACCAAGCGCGAGCAATATCACTCCAACGTGCTGATGCAGTCGGTCTCGGTGTTCGAGCAGGCGACGCGGACGCGGCTGGAGCAGCTCACCCAGTATTTCATCAATCACGGCGTGCTCGACCGCGCCGACGCCGCGCATCGCGCCTATGTCGCGATCGGCCACACCGTGCAGAAGCAGGCTTACATCTTCGCCTTCAGCGACACCTTCTATCTGCTCGGCATGGCACTGATCGTGGCCCTGATCGCCGTATTCTTCCTGAAGAAACCCGGCCAGACCTCGGCCGGTGGAGCTCACTGAGATCAACCCCAGCAAAGGAGAACGACCATGAAGCCCCGCATGAACTTCTACCAGGCCGCCCCCGACACGATGAAGGCGCTGATGGCGCTGGAGGAGCAGATCCAATCGACGGGACTCGAGAAATCGCTGATCGAGCTCGTCAAGATCCGGGCGTCGCAGATCAACGGCTGCGCTTTCTGCATCAACATGCACACCGAGGGCGCCCGCAAGCGCGGCGAGACCGAACAGCGCATCTATCTGCTCAACGCCTGGCGCGAATCCCCGCTTTATACCGATCGCGAGCGTGCCGCGCTGGCCTGGACGGAATCAGTGACGCTGATCTCCGAGACCCACGCGCCGGACGACGTCTACGAGCAGGTCCGCGCGCAATTCTCCGACGCGGAGACGGTGAACCTGACGATGCTGATCGGGGCGATCAATGCCTGGAACCGGATCGCGATCGCGTTCCGCGCGGTGCATCCGGTGAAGGTGAAGGCGTCGGTGGCGTAGGCCGCAACGCCGCCTCGCGCGCAAATCTCGTAGGGTGGGCAAAGGCGCACTTGCGCCGTGCCCACGTCTTCTGACGCCTCCGCTGAAGGAATGGTGGGCACGCTTCGCTTTGCCCACCCTACGATAGCTGAGCGTGTGGCTCAGACCGCCGTCGCCTTGGCGAACTCGATATAAATCTCCCGCAGCCGCGTGGCCATCGGGCCGGGCTTGCCGTCGGCGACCTTCTTGCCGTCGATCGCAACCACCGGCTGGACGAACAGCGACGCCGAGGTGGCGAAGGCTTCCTTGGCGGCGAGCGCCTCGGCGACCGTGAAGGAACGTTCCTCGACGCGGAGCTGACGCTCTTCGGCGAGCGCCACCACGGCCTTGCGGGTGCAGCCCGGCAGGATCGCGTTGGAGTTCTTGCGGGTCACGATGACGTCGTCCTTGGTCAGGATGAACGCCGAGGACGAACCGCCCTCGGTGACGTAGCCGTCTTCCAGCATCCAGGCCTCGCCGGCGCCGGCTTCGGCCGCAGCCTGCTTCGCCAGAACCTGCGCGAGCAGCGCCACGCTCTTGATGTCGCGCCGCTCCCAGCGGATGTCGGGCACGGTGATCACGTTGATGCCGGTCTTGGCCGAGGCGGCGTTGATGATGTCCTTCTCGGAGGTGAACATCACCAGGCTCGACTTGACGTCGCCCTTGGGGAAGGCGAAGTCGCGGCCCTTGTCGGCGCCACGCGTGACCTGGAGATAGACGAGGCCGTTCTCGACCTTGTTGCGCGCGATCAGCTCCTTCTGGAGCTCGGTGATGCGCTCGACCGTCTCCGGCAGCTTCAGCTTGATCTCGCCCACCGAGCGCTCCAGGCGCGTCAGATGCGAAGCGTTGTCGACCAGCTTGCCGTCGAGCACGGCCGAGACCTCGTAGATGCCGTCGGCGAACAGGAAGCCGCGATCAAGCACCGAGATCTTGGCGTCCGAGAGCGGGACGAATGAGCCGTTGACGTAGGCGATCGAGTCCAAGGCAGGTCTCCTGGCGGGAGTGGGGAATTTGCCAGTTCGTATACGGGATTTGTTTGGGCCACGAAACCCTCAACCCGTCATTCCGGGCCCGCGCCAAGAGGCGCGTCCCGGAATGACAGCAGAGGTTAGTGCGACAAAATCTTCGACAGGAACTTCTGCGCGCGGTCGCTGCGCGGCTTGCCGAAGAAGTCCTCCTTCGCCGCGTCCTCGACGATCTCGCCGCGGTCCATGAAGATGACGCGGTTGGCGACCTTGCGGGCAAAGCCCATCTCGTGGGTGACGACCATCATGGTCATGCCTTCGCGGGCGAGATCGACCATGACGTCGAGTACCTCGCTCACCATCTCGGGATCGAGCGCCGAGGTCGGCTCGTCGAACAGCATGACGATCGGGTCCATGGCAAGCGCGCGGGCGATCGCGACGCGCTGCTGCTGGCCGCCCGAGAGCTGCGCCGGAAATTTCTGCGCCTGCTCCTTCAAGCCGACGCGGTCCAGGAGCTGCATACCCTTTGCCACAGCCGTGTCGGACGACCGTCCTAGCACCTTCTGCTGCGCGAGGCAGAGGTTGTCGATGATCTTCAGATGCGGGAACAGCTCGAAATGCTGGAACACCATGCCGACGCGCGAACGCAGTTTCGGCAGATTGGTCTTGGGGTCATTGACCTTGGTGCCGTCGACGCTGATGTCGCCCTCCTGGAACGGCTCCAGCGCATTGACGCATTTGATCAGCGTCGACTTGCCCGAGCCCGAGGGGCCGCAGACCACGACGACCTCGCCCTTGGTCACGCTGGTGGTGCAGTCGGTCAGCACCTGGAAGGTCGGGGTGTACCATTTGTTGACGTGGCTGATTTCGATCATGACCGATGCGCTCTATCGAATGATGGCGATGCGCGACTGGAGGCGGCGAACGCCGAAAGACGCGATGCAGGAAATGGTGAAGTAGACGACGGCGGCAAACAGATACATCTCGACCAGACGGCCATCGCGCTGCGCGACCTTGCTGGCCGCGCCGAGGAAGTCCGGGATCGACAGCACATAGACCAGCGAGGTGTCCTGGAACAGCACGATGGTCTGCGTCAGCAACACCGGCAGCATGTTGCGGAACGCCTGCGGCAGCACGACGTAGCGCATGGTCTGCGCGTAAGTCAGGCCGAGCGCGTTGGCGGCGGCCGGCTGGCCGCGCGAGATCGACTGGATCCCGGCGCGCATGATCTCGGAGAAGTACGCCGCCTCGAACATGATGAAGGTGATGAGCGAGGATGCGAACGCGCCGACGCTGATCGGACGCGCCGCGCCGGTCACCCACTGCCCGATATAGGGCACCAGGAAATAGAACCAGAAGATCACCAGCACCAGCGGCAGCGAGCGCATGAAGTCGACATAGACACCCGCGATGCGCCCGAGTGTCTTGTAGCCGGACAGCCGCATCAGGGCGATCGCCGTGCCGAAGATCAGGCCGCCGAGGGCGGCGAGCGCCGTCAGCGTCACCGTGAAGGTCATGCCCTCGTAGAACAGATAGGGCAGCGAGCGGCGGATGACCTCGAAATCGAGATTGCTGAACATGGTGCTATTTCCCCGTGATGTAGCCGGGGATCGCGACCCAGCGCTCGAGGAAGCGCATCGCGGTCACGACAATGGCGTTGACAAGGAGATAGAGCAAGGTCGCGGCCGTGAAAGCCTCGAACACCTGGAACGAGAATTCCTGCATCGAGCGCGCCTGACCAGTCAATTCGATCAGGCCGATCGTGATGGCGACAGCGGTGTTCTTGATGGTGTTGAGGAACTCGGAGGTCAGCGGCGGCAGGATGATGCGGAACGCCATCGGCAGCAAAATGTAACGATAGGACTGCACGGTGGTGAGCCCGAGCGCGGTCGCCGCCATTTTTTGGCCGCGCGGCAGCGAGCCGATACCGGCCTGCAATTGTATCGCGACGCGGGCCGACATGAAGAAGCCGATGCCGATCGCAGCCGTCCAGAACGGCGCGTTCGGCAGCTGCTTCAGCCAGAGGCCGGCGGCCTTCGGCAGCAATTCCGGCAGCACGAAGAACCACAGGAACAGCTGCACCAGCAGCGGCATGTTGCGGAAGAACTCGACCCAGCAGAAGCCGAACCAGTAGGCGCCCTTGGACGGCAGCGTGCGCATGACGCCGACGAGCGAGCCGAAGATCAGCGCGATGATCCAGGCGAGCGCCGCCGTCTTGAGGGTCAACACCAGTCCCGACAGCAGCATATCGAGATAGGTGCCGGTCCCCATCGGGTTCGGCTCGAAGAAGATTCCCCAGTTCCAGTGGTAGTTCACGTGTCCCCCGCGCGAACGCGCCAGCTATGGATGTCCCGGCGCCTATGCAAATGTCCGGCCACTCTGGTGTCAAGAGTGGCCGGACATGATCCCGATCCGGAGACCGAGGTTATATCTTACTTGTAGTCGTCCGGGTTCGGCGAGTCCGAAGGTTTCGCGAACTCGTTCTTCAGCTCGGCCGAGATCGGGGTGTTGAGGTTGAGGCCCTTCGGCGGGATCTTGGCCGTGAACCACTTATCGTAGATTTTCAGGCCCTCGCCGGAGGTGTAGAGCGCAGCGGTTGCTGCATCGACCACCTTCTTGAACGGCGCGTCGTCCTTGCGCAGCATGATGCCGTAGGGCTCAGGCTTGGAGAACGCGTCCTTGGAGATGACATAGTCGTCCGGCGTCTTCGAGCCGGCAACGAGGCTCGCGAGCAGAACGTCGTCCATCACGAAGGCGACCGCGCGGTCGGTCTCGACCATCAGGAAGGCCTCGGCATGGTCTTTGGCCGGGATGATATTGGCGCCCAGGCTCTTCGCGACATTGGCCTCGGTGAGCTGCTTGATGTTGGTGGTGCCGGCGGTGGAGACCACCGTCTTGCCCTTGAGATCGTCGATCGACTTCAGGCCGCTCGACTTCTTGAAGACGTAGCGGCTGGCAGTCAGATAGTGCGTGTTGGTGAAGGCCACCTGCTTCTGGCGGTCGGCATTGTTGGTGGTCGAGCCGCATTCGAGGTCGATGGTGCCGTTGGCCATCAGCGGAATACGCGTCGCCGAAGTCACCGGATTGAGCTTGACCTCGAGCTTGTCGAGCTTGAGCTCCTTCTTCACGGCGTCGACGATCTTGTAGCAGATGTCCATCGCGAACCCGACGGGCTTCTGGTTGTCGTCGAGATAGGAGAACGGGATCGAGGAATCGCGGAAACCGAGCGTGATGGCGCCGGTGTCCTTGATGTTCTTCAACGTGCCGGTCAGCTCCTGGGCCCCGGCCTGGCTGACGGCGAAGGTCGCGGCGAGCGCGAGGCCGATGCTACGGAAATGTCTCACTTTTTTATTCCCCTTTCAGGATGATGCGGCCCGGATGCAAGCACAGATTGGGCCGGATTAGAATGTGACTTTCGGCTGGATTGCGGCTCAGGTTAATGGCTCAGCCGAGTGGCTTGGGCAATTCCCCGAGATCCCAGAACAGCCCGGCCATCACCGTCAAGGCCTCTTCGGTCAATGGCAGCAGGATGTGCTCATTGGGCGCATGCTGGGAGCAGCCGGGATAGGAGTGCGGGACCCAGATCGTCGGCAGGCCCAGGATCTCGGAAAACACGTCGTTGGGCAGCGAACCGCCGAAATTCGGCAAAACGGCCGGCGCCTTGCCGGTGGTCTCTTTCACCGAATCCGCCGCCCATGTGATCCAGGGGCTGTCGAAATCGGTGCGCGACGCCGCAAAGCTCTGGGCGGCCCGTACCTCGACCATCGGAAAGCCCTTTTGCACCAGATGCGCGCGGACCGCATCGATCAGGCCGTCGACCTTGGTGCCGACCACGAAACGCAGTTGCAGCACGGCATTGGCGTGGCCGGGGATGGCATTCGCGGGCTTCTCGATATTACCGGACGACATCGCCAGCACTTCGAGCGTGTTCCAGGCATAGAGCCGCTCGGCGGCCGACAGCCCTTCCTCGCCCCAGTTCTCCGCGAGCGCCGGCTCGTCCTCGGTCGGCACCACCTGTACGTCGGCGAGATAGCTGCGGATCTGGTTGGTAAGCCGCGGCGGCTTCAACGCGTCGAGCTGAAGCCGGCCATGGCCGTCGACCAGCGTCGAGATCGCGTTGACGAGAATTGTCGCGGGGTTGGCGAGCACGCCGCCCCAATTGCCGGAATGATGGCCGCCATCGCGCAGATTGACGTCGAGATGAATGCGGATGCCGCCACGGCAGCCCAGGAACAAGGTCGGCCGGTCGGCCGACAGGCGCGGTCCGTCGGAGGCCATGAACAGATCGGCCTTGAGCGCATCGCGATTGAGGTCGCAGACCTTGCCGAGATCGGGCGAGCCGATTTCCTCGCCCATTTCGACGATGAATTTTGCGTTGAAGCCGAGCTTGCCGCCGCGGGCCTCGCGCACCGCGCGGAGTGCCGCCATGTTGATGCTGTGCTGGCCCTTGTTGTCGGCGGTGCCACGGCCATAGAGCCGCGTGCCCGCAACCGTCGTGCGCCAGGGATCGCGGCCGTCGCGCCACTCCCCCTCCATGCCGTCGACGACGTCACCATGGCCGTAGATCAGCACGGTTGGCGCTGACGCGCTCTCATGATGCTCGGCGAACAGGAACGGCGCCTTGCCGCTCGGGGATTCGACGATGCGGCTGGTAAAGTCGAGCGCAGCAAAGGAGGGGATCATCTCCTGTTCCAGATAGGAACGCAGTTCGGCGCCGCGCGACGGATTCTGGCTCTCGGTCTTGAAGGCGACGCGGCGGTCGAGTTCAGCGAGGAACGCGCCGGATTTGAAATCCTCACGGGCGCGGGAGATGGCGTCGGCTCTGGTCATGATTTGCTTTTCGGACTTCGAGGCGAAGGACCCTACCCGAGACAGGGTGGCCTTCGAAAGTGGCGGGGACTTGGACAGTTCTTGTAGTTCTCTTGCGATTTCGTTCTTGCTCTCTTGAGATTGGCTTGCCAAGAGCGGGAGCGCCGCTGATTTTGGCCTTGCCAAGCGCAAGCCTTTCTATTCTTGGCCCTTGCCAAGGGCCAAGAATATGCAAGAACTTCGCCAAGTTGAGGCGCACGTTTATCATTCGAAGAGCGCTCGGTACAGGGCGCCGGGGGATCATCATGGCCAAGCAGATCAGGCTCAACGCCTTTGCGATGAATTGCGTCGCGCATCAATCACCCGGGCTGTGGACCCATCCGCGCGATCGCACCGCCGAATATAACCGCCTGCCCTACTGGATCGATCTCGCCAGGACGCTGGAACGCGGCCGTTTCGACGGGTTGTTCCTGGCCGACGTGCTCGGGGTCTATGACGTCTATGGCAACAGCCCTGACGCGGCCTTGCGCAATGCAGCGCAGACGCCGTCGAACGAGCCGCTGCTGCTGCTCTCGGCGATGGCGGCGGTGACGAAAAATCTCGGCTTCGGCGTCACCAGCAATCTGTCCTTCGAGCCGCCCTACCCGTTCGCACGGCGGATGTCGACGCTCGACCATCTCACCGAGGGACGGATCGGCTGGAATGTCGTCACCGGCTATCTCGACAGCGCCGCGCGCGGCGCCGGCAAGGACAAGCAGACCGGACACGACGATCGCTACGACATCGCCGACGAATATATGGAGGTGGTCTACAAGCTCTGGGAAGGCAGCTGGGAGGACGACGCCGTGCTGCGCGACCGGGCGCGCGGCATCTTCACCGATCCGAGCAAGGTTCATCGCATCAATCATGAGAGCGCGAATTACCGCATCAACAACACCATCCACCTGAGCGAGCCGTCGCCGCAGCGGACGCCGGTGCTGTACCAGGCCGGCACCTCGCCGCGCGGCCGGCAATTCGCGGCGAAGCATGCCGAATGCGTGTTCATGTCGGGACCGTCGGCCAAGATCATTGCGCCGCGCGTCTCCGCGATCCGCCAGGAAGCCGCCGCGCTCGGCCGCAATCCGGCGGAGATCCTGATGTTCAACATGATGACGATCATCCTCGGCAACACGGAAGCCGAAGCGGCGGCCAAGTATGCCGACTACCGGTCGCATATCAGTCCGGAAGGCGCGCTGGCCCTGATGTCGGGATGGACCGGCATCGACTTCTCCGGCTACGAGCTCGACCAGCAGGTGCGTCACGTCCAGAACGATGCCGGCCGCAGCGCACTCGACAACGTCACCCGCGGCGACCCTGACCGCGTCTGGACCGTCCGCGACGTCATCGAGCATGTCGGCATCGGCGGCGCCGGCCCGGTCGTGGTCGGCACGCCCGAGAGCGTCGCAGACAAGATCGAGGATTGGTTCGAGAAGACTGACGTCGACGGTCTCAACGTCGCCTTTGCGATCTCGCCCGGCGATTTCGAGGATATCGCCGACATGCTGGTGCCGGAGCTGACCAAACGCGGCCGCTACAAGCCGGAATACGCAAAGGGCACGCTGCGGGAGAAGCTGTTCGGCGACGGCCGTGCGAGGCTCGGTGCACCGCATCCGGCGGCGGGGTATCGGGTGGGGAAGAAGGGGTAGAAGCCGCTAGGTACGCTGTCATGCCCCGGCTTGCCGCCTTCGCCCAAAGGCTTCGGCGGCCGAGCACCCTTGTGGCCCCGGCGTAGCCTTGGCGGAGCCGGGACCGGGGCATCCAGTACGCCGCGGCCTATCGAGGAATCACAGCCGTCTCTGGAATACTGGATCGCCCGATCCGGTCGGGCGATGACAGCTGAGAACGTGGCGAGCACCGACGCGATGGCGCGCTGCCCTACACCTTTCCGTCCACCATCACCTCGATCAGCTTCGTTCCGGGGCGGTTGAACGCCGATGACAACGTCGCCTTCAACTCACGGGGATCGCTCACCTTGATCGCCTCGCAGCCGAGCGCCTTCGCAATCCCTGCGAAATCCACCGGCGGATCGACGAAATCCATGCCGACGTAATTGTCGTCGCCATGGAAGGCGAGCAGGCGCTGCTTGATGATGCGGTAGCCGCCATTGTTGGCGATGACGACGTTGAGCGGCAGCTTGTGATGTGCCGCCGTCCACAACGACTGGATCGAATACATCGCGCTGCCGTCGCCGGAGAAGCACACCACCGGGCGATCCGGATTGGCGATGCTGGCGCCGACGGAGGCCGGCAGGCCCCAGCCGATGCCGCCGGAGGCAAGCCCATGATAGCCGAAGCGGTCGCGGTGCGGACGCAGCGCCGTGATCTGGCGGCTCGAGGTGAGCCCTTCGTCGACGAGGATCGCATGATCGGGCATGGCCTCGACCATTTGCAGCACCAGGAAATCCGGATCGATCGGGCTGCGGCCGGCGCTCCTGCCGATCTGCTCGACCAGCGCGGCACGCCGCGCGGTCCAGTTCTTCGGCGCGAGCTCGGCGAGGCGCTGCTTTGCGCGGCTTGCCAGCGCAGCGCCGCCCATCTCCTTCAGCACCGGGATCAGCGCCCGCAGCGTTTCCTTCAGATCCGCCTTCAGCGCGATTTCGGCCCCGTAGTTCTTGGCGATCTCCCAATCGACGAGGCCGATCTGGACGATGCCGAGTCCGTCAGGTAGCGCGTCGACTTCGCTGTAGACGGACATGCGCAAGGGATCGCCGCCAAGCGCGATCAGCAGATCGTAAGGCGCAAGCGTGTCGCGCGCGGCCTTCTGCACGCGCGCCAGCGTGCCGACGAAGCTCGGGCTTTCCGAGAGGAAATGCGATCCGTAGGGCGTCGAGGACTGATAGGCGGCCGCGCCCAAAAGCTCGGCGAGTTCGGCGGCCTCCTTCAGTGCATCGCTCTTGACCACCTCGTCCATGGTGACGATGACGGGACGTTCGGCCTTGAGCAGCCGCGCGGCAAACGCCTTCAGCGCCTCGTCCGACGGTTTTGTGCGAGCGTCGATGCGGGTGGAGCGGCCGAGATTGATGCCGGCCTCGCTGTTGAGGATGTCGCCTGGCAGCGAGATAAACACCGGCCCCGTCGGCGGCGTCATCGCGACCTTGGCGGCGCGGCGCACGATGCGCGGCAGATCTTCCAGCCGCGTCACCTCGACCGCCCATTTCACCAGCGGCTCGGCCATACGCACCAGCGGGCCATAAAGCACCGGCTCCATCAGGCCGTGGCCCTGCTCCTGCTGGCCCGCGGTCAAAATCATCGGCGTGCCCGTGAACTGGGCGTTGTAGAGCGAACCCATCGCATTCCCGAGGCCGGGCGCGACATGGACGTTGCAGGCGACGAGCTTGCCGGAGGCGCGGCTGTAGCCATCCGCGATCGCGACCACCAGGCTCTCCTGCATTGCCATCACATAGGTGAGATCAGGATGGTCCTTCAGCGCATGCATGATCGGCAGCTCGGTGGTGCCGGGATTGCCGAACAGATGGGTGATGCCCTCGTCCTTGAGCAGCGCGAGAAAAGCGGAGCGGCCGGTAATCTTGTTCTTCATGTTTCCTCCAGGCCCCGCGGGCGCTGCCGCAAGGTGAGGCATGATGGCCGAACTTGGCCGAGGCACGCAAGGAAGCGCCGTCATGGCAGACTTGCGTCGGCGCGGGCAAGCTGGGAACATGCTCGCGCGTAAGCCTGCACGGGGAGACGCGATGGCCTATGACGAGAACACCACGGCGCGGGTGCGCAAATTGCTGGCGGGTCAGCGAGACGTCGCGGAAAAGAAGATGATGGGCGGCCTCTGCTTCATGGTGAACAACACCATGTGCTGCACCGTAAGCGGGCGCGGCGGCATGCTGATCCGCGTCGGCCCGGACGCGCATGCACGCATGCTGCAGGAGCCGCACACAAGCCCGATGGAAATGCGCGGGCGCATCATGACCGGCTTCGTGCGCGTCGCGCCGGACGGCTATCAGAGCGATGCCGAGCTGAAAAATTGGGTCAAGCGCGGGCTCGACTTCGTGGCGGCGACTACCGCGGGACGCAAAGCGGCGCCGCGGAAGGCTGTTGCGGCCAAGACCAAGGTCGCCGCCAAGGCTAAAGCACCTCCTCGCGACCGAGCTCGAAAGGGTCTTCGCCGCTAGCGCGCTTCTTCTTTTTCGAGCGCTGCCAGACCACGCCGGGAAAGCCCTTCAGCGGCACCAGCGGCTCGCCGGTATAGGCCCATTCCTGAAGCTCTTCGATCGCGATGTGATAGAGCGGCTGGCGGCCGGTACGCTCCTTGAACAGCGCGCGAGGGATGTTGACCATATGCGGCCCACGCGGACGCTCATAGGCGATCGGCGTGCCGCAATGGGCGCAGAAGCTGCGCGCAGTGCTGGTGGCCTTGTCCTCGTAGCGGGCCAGCGCGGTTTTCCCTGAGGTGATGCGAAAGCGCTTCTTCCAGCTCCCGACATAGGTCGCATAGGCCGCGCCGTGCGCGCGGCGGCTGGCGGCCGAATGATCATGCCAGGCCCAACGCGCGGGGACGTCGATCTCGAAGGTGACCTTGCCGCAGAGGCATTGGCCGGTGGCGGTTCCTGCGGCGACTGCGGCTTTGGCCATGGTCTCTCTCCGTCGTCATTGCGAGCGCAGCGAAACAATCCAGACTGCCCCTGCGGAAAGACTCTGGATTGCTTCGCTACGCTCGCAATGACGGAGTTTGTGGGCTCGTCGGAGCTACGAATATAGACCTGTAGCCCGGATGGAGCGAAGCGCAATCCGGGGAAGTCTATCGGCGAGGTGAGAAACCCGGATTTCGCTGCGCTCCATCCGGGCTACGAAGGTCTCTACGCCGTCGCGAGCTCGTCATACACCGGGTAATCCGTATACCCCTTCTCCTCGCCGCCATAGAACGTCGCACGGTTGTACGGCGTGATCGGATAGTCGTGCCGAAGGCGGCGCGGCAGATCGGGGTTGGAGATGAAGATGCGGCCGAAGGCGATGATGTCGGCATGACCGTCGGCGATCGCCGCATTCGCGGTCTCGCCGGTGAATCCGCCGGCAGTCATCAGCACACCACTGTAGAGCGGACGAAACAGCACCATCGCCGACGGCACGTTCTCCCAGTGGACGTCGGCACGGCCGGCGCCGCTGGAGCGCGGCTCGATGAAGTGAAGATAGGCAAGGCCGAGCTTGTCGATCGCCTTCACGACGTGCGTGTAAAGCGGCATCGGATCGGGCTCGCCGGAATCATTGGCGATGCCGTGGGGCGACAGCCGCACGCCGACTCGGTTCGCCCCCCAGACGTCGATCGCCGCTTGCGTGACTTCGAGCAGAAGCCGCGCGCGGTTCTCGATTCCGCCGCCATACTGATCGGTGCGCTGGTTGCTGCGCGACTGCAAAAACTGCTCGAGCAGGTAGCCGTTGGCGCCGTGGATCTCGACGCCGTCGAAGCCGGCGGCGAGCGCGTTCTTGGCGCCCTGCCGGAAGGCCTCGACGATGCCCTTGACCTCGTCGGTCTCCAGCGCGCGCGGGGTCTCGTAATCAGAAATCTTGCCGTCGGCGGTCATCGCCTTCATGCCTTCGGCCTTGATCGCAATCGCCGAAGCCGAGACCGGCGGCTCACCGCCGTGGAAGGACGAATGCGAGACGCGGCCGACATGCCAGAGCTGAAGGAAGATGATGCCGCCGTTGGCGTGCACGGCATCCGTCACCTTGCGCCAGCCGGCGATCTGCGCCTCCGAATAGATGCCGGGCGTCGCGGGGTTGCCGCGGCCATGCGAGAGCACGGGGGACGCTTCAGCGATGATCAAGCCGCCTTGCGTGGCGCGCTGACCGTAATATTCGGCGTTGAGCGGCCGCGGCGAGAAGCTCTCGCGCTCGGCGCGCATGCGCGTCAACGGCGCCAACGCGACGCGATGCGCCAGCTTGTACGGACCGACCTGCAACGGTTTGAACAACGCCTCGAATTTCATGTGGGCCTCAGACGGCTATGGAAGGATGCGGATCATATAGCGAGGGGCGGCCCCTGGAAAAGGCGCAGCCCCATTAAAAGCAGATATTCCCTCTCGCGGAACGCCGGAGAGAGCAGGCCCTACGCCGTCTTGATCCAGACGGCCTTCACGTTGAGATATTCCTCGACATGCTGCTTGCCGGACTCGCGGCCATAGCCGCTCATCTTGTAGCCGCCGAAGGGCACGGCCGGGTCCATCGCCTGGTAGCAGTTCACCCACACCGAGCCGGCGCGCAAGCTCTTCGCAACCGCATGCGCCTTGCTGACGTCGCGCGTCCACAGGCCCGAGCCGAGGCCGAACGTGGTGTTGTTGGCGCGCTTGACCAGCTCGTCCATGTCCTTGAACGCGATCGCGGAGATGACGGGACCAAAAATCTCCTCCTGCGCGATGCGCATGTTGTCCTGCACGCCCGCGAACACCGTCGGCGAGACGAAGAAGCCCTTCGACAGAGCGCCTTCGGTGACACGGCCACCGCCGGCGAGCGCACGCGCGCCTTCCTTTTGGCCGATGTCGAGATAGCCGGTGACGCGCTTGAGTTGCTCCTCGGACACGAGCGGGCCGATCTGCACATTGGGATCGAGGCCGT
Organism: Bradyrhizobium sp. LA6.1; assembly: GCF_040547805.1. Taxonomy (NCBI): domain Bacteria; kingdom Pseudomonadati; phylum Pseudomonadota; class Alphaproteobacteria; order Hyphomicrobiales; family Nitrobacteraceae; genus Bradyrhizobium; species Bradyrhizobium sp. LA6.1. The sequence continues at coordinate 488,771 of NZ_JBEPQK010000005.1, forward strand.
TGCCGACCTGCAGCTTCTTGCCGAACTCGGCGACGCGGCCGACGAACTCTTCGTAGACCGACTGCTCGACGAACAGGCGCGTGCCGGCGCTGCAGATCTGGCCGGAATTGGCGAACACCGCCATCGCGGCGCCGGGGACGGCGGCATCGAGATCGGCATCGGCGAACACGATGTCCGGCGACTTGCCGCCGAGCTCGAGCGAGACGCGCTTGAGGTTGCCGGCCGAGGCGCGGATGATCGATTGTCCCGTGACATGCGAGCCGGTGAAGGCGACCTTGTCGACATCATGATGCGAGGCAAGCGCAGCGCCCGCGGTCTCGCCATAGCCGGGCACGACGTTGATGACGCCCGGCGGCACGCCGGCCTCCATCGCGAGCTCGGCGATGCGCAGCGAGGTGAGCGGCGCCTCTTCGGCGGGCTTCAGCACCACGGTGCAGCCGGTCGCGATCGCCGGGCCGATCTTCCAGATGGTCGCGGTGAGCGGGCCGTTCCAGGGAATGATGGCGCCAACGACGCCGATCGGCTCCTTCAGCGTGTAGGAGAAGATTTCGCCGGGCAGCGAGTTCTCGATGGTCTCGCCATGGATCGCCGTGGTCTGGCCGGCGTAATAGCGCAACATGCCGACGGCGCGCAGGCGATAGGCGCGGGTGCGGCTGAGCGGCGCGCCCATGTCGAGCGTGTCGAGCTGCGACAATTCGTCGAAATTCTTCTCGACGAGGTCGGCGAGCTTGAGCAGCAGGTTCTGCCGCTCGAACGGTTTTACTTTGCTCCAGGGGCCTTCGAAGGCACGGCGAGCGGCCGCAACGGCACGGTCGATGTCTTCCTTGTCGCCCTCGGCGACCGTCGCCAGCAATTCGCCGGTGGCGGGGTTGTGGGTCTCGAAGCGCTTGCCTGAGGCAGCATCGACCCACTTCCCGTCGATCAGCATCTGCTTGTAGGACCCGTTGGCGAACGGATGGCGCGTGATCGGAATAGCCTGCGACACAGCCATGGCTGCACTCCCTGTCAAATGATTGATTGGTTCGATCTGGGCGGGATCGTTAGGTCGAGTAGAATACAGCGGTGGCGGAGAGGCGTAAAGGCGGCGTGGAACGAAGACCTCCCATGCCGACTTGTGCAGGGTCGCGCGAGTGCCATGTTATAGCTCGACCGAGCCCTTCCCCGGAGACCAACCATGCCACATTCCGCCATCGTCAAAGACAGTGTCGCCGTGATCACGGGCGGCGCATCCGGCATCGGATTGGCTGCCGCGCTGGCCTTCGCGCGCGCCGGCTTGAAGGTGTGCATCGCAGATGTGGATCAGGCGCGGCTGGCGGAAGCTGCAACAAAACTGTCATCCGTCACGCCTGCCACATATGTGATGACGTTCGCGGTCGATGTCAGCAAGGCCGAGAGCGTAACGGAACTGGAACGCGCCGTGCGCGAGCGCTTCGGCGGCACCGACATCCTCATGAACAATGCCGGCATCCAGCCCGGCAGCACGCTGTTCGCCGAGCCCGACAACTGGCAGCGGATCATCGGCGTCAACATGTGGGGCATCATCAACGGCTCGCGCATCTTCGCGCCCGGCATGATCGCGCGCGGCAGGCGCGGCCTAATCATCAACACCGGCTCGAAGCAGGGCATCACCACGCCGCCCGGCGATCCCGCCTACAACGTCTCCAAGGCCGGCGTGAAGGCGTTTACGGAAGCGCTCCAGCACGAGCTGCGCAACACGAAGGACTGCCGCATCACCGCGCATCTGCTGATCCCCGGCTTCGTCTTCACCGGCCTGACCGCAAAGGGCCGCATCGAGAAGCCGGCCGGAGCCTGGACGGCGGAGCAGACCGTGGATTTCATGCTGGCCCGGCTGGAGGCCGGCGACTTCTACATTCTGTGTCCAGACAACGACGTGCCGCGCGCGCTCGACGAGAAGCGGATGCTGTGGGCGGCAGGAGACATCGTCGAGAACCGCCCGCCGCTGTCGCGCTGGCACCCGGACTATGCCAACGCGTTCGCGAAGTTCGTGAAGGGGGAGTGACTATCAGACCCTCATGGTGAGGAGCGCGGAACGCGCGTCTCGAACCATGAAGGCCCGCTGCGACAGCTCGGCCTCTATCCTTCGAGACGCCCGCTTTCAGCGGGCTCCTCAGGATGAGGAGCTAGAGCCTCGCGGCGCGGCAATACCGCGCAAGCGCCCTACAGCGTCTCCTGCTGATGCCCGCAATTCTTGCACGCGAATTTGACCCGGCTCTGGCCCTTTTCCGCCTGCACCCGGTTCGGCGCACCGCACTTGCCGCAGACGGCCTCGATGCGGGTCGAGCCCTGCTTGACGACGATGGTCTTCTTTTCCATCGATTCGCGGATCAGGCGCTCGGCCTCCTCACGCAGGGATTGTTTCGACAAAGCTCATCTCCGCCTCTGGAAAGCGCGAGAGCCATAACGCACCTACGTTGGAATCTCAATCGGCAATGCCGGCTCAGACCTCGACAATCACATAGCTGTCTTCGACATGAACCGGAAACGTCTCGGCGACATACGGGCCCTTCTGCAACTCTTCGCCACGTTCCACCGCGACCGGATAGGACCGGATCTTGACCCGTTTCGGATCGAACCAGGACTGGCCGTTGCGCATGTCGAATTCCCAGCCGTGCCAGGGACAGCGCAGCATCTCGCCGACGCGCGAGCGCTCATAGATTCCGGGCTCGGGCGAGGTCAGCCGCGCTACGCAGGCCGCCTTCTCCAGCGGCGCGCCCTCATGAGGGCAGCGGTTCAGCAGTGCGAAGAACTCGCCGTTAACGTGGAACACGACGATGTCGCGGCCCGCGATATCGACGACCTTGTTGCCGCCGGGCGGGATCTCCGAGGTGGACGCGACGATGTGACGGGCCATATCCGTTCAGAACCTCTTTGCTCAGAACTTGTAGACCGCGCGGGCGTTGGTGCTGAAGATCTTCTTCCGCTCGGCTTCAGAGAGCGGCGTCTTGAAGGCGAAGCGCGGATCGTCGAAATCCCAGTGCGGATAGTCCGACGAAAACAGAAGACGGTCGATGCCGACCCATTCGATCAGCGAACGCAGATGCCGCGCCTCGTCGGGCTCGTCGATCGGCTGCGTCGTGAACCAGAAGTTTTCGCGCACATATTCCGACGGCTTGCGCCTGAGATGCGGCACCTCGCTGCGGAAGCGTTCGAAATGCTGGTCCATCCGCCACACCGCCGACGGGATCCAGCCGAAGCCGCCCTCGATGAAGACGATCTTCAGCTTTGGAAACCGTTCCGGCACGCCCTCGATGACGAGGCTCGCAAGCTGCGCCGCGATGGTGTGGGCGTTGGACTGGTGCTCCTCGACATAATAAGACGGCCAGCCGCCGCCGGTCGGCGCGTGTCCGCCATAGCCGCCGACATGGATGCCGAGCGGCAGATCGAGCGCCTGCGCGCGTTCGTAGATCGGCCAATAGCGGCGGCGGCCAAGCGGCTCGTTGGCGCGCGGCGAGACGTTGATCTGGATGTATTCGCCGCTTCTGGCACAGCGTTCGATCTCGGCAATGGCGAGGTCCACGCCATCCTGCCCGACCAGGATCGAGGCCTTCAGGCGGGGATCACGATGCGACCAGAACGCCAATTGCCAATCGTTGATGGCGCGCTGGATCGCCGCGCCGAATTCCAGGTTCTGCTGCGAAAAGATGAAGAGGTCGAGCACCTGCAGGATGCCGAACTCGACATCGAGCGGATCGAGATGCTGCTTCTGCATGAAGGCGAGATCCGAGCCCGGCACCCCACCCGTCGGCGGCCAGGCGTCGCGCCGTGCGATCAGCGGCGATGAGCGCGGATAGGGCGTGGTGAAGAGATAGGGCGTGCGCAGATGGCTGCCATATTCCTTCAGATGCTGCTGCCAGCGCTTTGGCAGAAACTCGTTGAGGTCGTCCGTGGAACGCAGGCTGGGATGCACATCGCAATCGACGATGCGCAGCCTTGAGGCGGCGGGCTTCTCGTCGTCGCGCAACGGGCGGTCGATGACGTCACTCATGCAAACCTCCAAACTTTTTGTTTGCGCATGATCTTATCGGAAAACCGGTACCCACTTTTCCGGATCATGCGTCAGTTGATCGACAACCGCGGAAACGTTTCCAGCGGATTGTCGACGCACATCTTCGCGATGATGCTCTTCGGCAGGTTCGGCGGGATCGGATCGTCGCCGTCGAACTGCCAGTGCGGATAGTCGGACGCGAACAAAAACATCTTTTCCGAGCCGATCTGGTCGATGATCTCCTCGACGCTTCTTGCATCAGTCGGCGCATCGAACGGCTGCATGGTGACGCGGAAATTGTCGCGGATGATCGCTGCCGGCTCGCGCTCGACCCAGGGAACCTCGACGCGCACGCCGCGCCAGGTCTTGTTGGCGCGCCACATGAAGGCCGGCAGCCAGCTCACGCCGGATTCCATCAGCACGACCTTCAGGTTCGGAAACTTGCCGAAAACGCCTTCATAAATGAGGCTCAGGATCTGCGCCTGAAACGCCTGCGCCTCGACGAAGTAATATTCGTAGCGGTGCGACGGCCAGCCGGCCGAGCTCGGCGCCTGGCGATATTGCGTGCCGGCATGGATCGCCAGCGGTAGCTGGTACTTCTCGGCGAGCCGGTAGACCGGCCAGAAATGCCGCCGGCCCAGCAGCGTCTCGCCCTGCGCCAACACCAGGATGGAGACGAAACGATTGTCGCCGGCGCGGCGCTCGATCTCCTCGATCGCGAGATCCGGGTCCTGCATCGGCACCACGATGGAGGCCCGCATGCGGGGATCGCGCGACAGCCATTCGGCGGCGATCCAGTCGTTGATCGCCTTGCAGAAGTCGGCGGCCATATAGGCGTCGAAGACGGCCTGCGCGCCATAGAGCACGTTGAGGATCGCGTGGCTGGCGCCCAATTGATCAAAGGCGCCCTTCTGCACCATGGCGAGGTCGGAGCCGGGCTTGACGCCATTGGCCGGCCGCCAGTCGGCGCGGCCGGTGAGCGGCATGCTTGGTGGATAGGAGGTGAGATCGAGCCCGTCGATGGCGCGGCTCACGACCTGCTCTTTCCAGTGATCGCTGAGATAGGGGAGCAGCGTCGTGCGCGTGCCACCAACCGCCGGGTGGATATCGCAGTCGATCCGCGTCACCGCCATGAAGCTTCCTCGCGCAATCTTATTGGCGGCGTTCTTGTGCGCCGCTTGCGCAGAGTGCCCCTGCCCGCGCTGGCGCGCAAGGTCGCCCGCCCGCGCGATCCGTCATGGCTCGGTTGCATTTCGCAGCAGCGATACGAAGCTCCGCGATCGCCGCTCGCGGCGACCGCTCGAGGATGGATGGTGTCACGGCGCGAGCGGCGGATGCTACGGCACCCACCGCTCCAGCTTCACGCTTCCACGCGCTCTCGCCTCAGGCCGCCTTGGACACTTCCATCAGCAGTCGCTCGGCCTTGGCATCCTCGATGCGATTCACCAGCCGGCTGCTCTCGTGATTGTCGCGGACCGTCTTGGTCAGGGTGATGCAGGTCTGGATCAGCATCACGATGCCCATGGTGAGATAGCCCTTCATCCAGAGATCGATCGGCAGGAAGAAAATGCCGATGGCGACGAGGAACGCGGAGGCTGCGAAGGACGCGTAAGTGAAGGTCACCCAGGCGCTGCTGTGGGGCTGGCCGTTCTGGTTCATGATGGTCTCCTGTCGGTTCGAATGATGATGGGATTTGGGGTCAGGCAGTCGGCATGCGCTTGGACTTCAACCGCGCCAGCACGTCGTCCGCGGTCGTCTTGAGCCGGGGGCCGAAGCCCTGCTCGGCGAGCCGTTCGGCGGTGGCGAGCGGGCCGGAGGCCGCATCGAGCTCGACCAGCGCGTCGTCGGCGGCCTGGGCTTCCATCTGTCGGTCGCGCAGGCGCCTCAAGGTGCTCTCCGCTTCCGGCAGCGTGGATTCGTAAGGGCGTGCCGCCTCGATGCCGCTGCGACGAAGCGAGCGCACCGCTTCCGAGGCACGGGCGACACGACGGCCGCGATCGAGCTCGGTGATGCGGGCTTGCGCGCTTGCGACATGGCGCTTCAGCCTGATGATCTCGGTCGCGAACAGTGCGCGTGCGGTCATCGCCGCATCGCGATCGGCCTCCAAGCCTGCGATGGCTTCGGCGGCATCCTTGGCGAGGTCCTCGCGGCCACCGTCGAGCGCTGCAACCGCGCGGGTCTCGAGATCGGCGATGCGGGCGACGGTCGCCTCGAGCTTGCGGCCTTCCTGCTGGTCCTGGGCGATCGCCAGCGCCAGCGTCCGCTTGCTGCGCTCGACGGCAGCGGCCGCGTCGCGCATCTGCTGGTCGAGGATCAGAAGGGCCGTACGGTCTTCCAGTTCCTCGCCCGCGGCCGCCACGCTGCCGCGGAAAAGTGTCACTACGGTCTTGAACATTTGCTGCTCCCTGTTATGAGCGTTGCTCACAGATGGTTTGTAGCAGAGACCTTGAACATCGTTCAATAAATATTTGAGCGCCGCTCAAGAATTTGATTAATAAATGACTAAAGCCTTGGAACGTCGAGAGAAATTGCGGGCCGACCTGATTCAGGCGGCCGAGCGGATGATCGCTGAGCGAGGGTTGGCGGGTCTCAAAACCCGCGATCTCGCCCGCGAGATCGGCTGCGCCAATGGCGCGGTCTACAATCTCGTCGCCGACGTGGACGAGCTGGTCCTGCGCGTCGGCTCGCGCACGCTGCTCCGGCTCGACGAGGCGCTCAGCGCGGCGGTGAGCGCGGGCAATCCGTCGCCGCAGGAGACGCTGGTCCGCATCGCGATCGCCTATTGCGATTTCGCCGCAGAAAATCTCGAGCTCTGGCGCGCAATGTTCGAGCATCGCATGGAGCCCGGCAAGGAAGTCCCCGACTGGTCCGTCGACGACCAGTTGCAGCTGTTCCGCCACATCTACGCGCCACTGGCAGCGTTGTTTCCGGACAGGGGGAGAGAGGAGCTCGGCATCACCGCACGCAGCCTGTTCTCGGCCGTGCATGGCATGGTGGCGCTGGGGCTCGAGCAGAGGCTGGTCGCCGTGCCGCTGCCGGCGCTGCGGAAGGAAATCGCGGGCCTGGTGCGGGCGATGATCGACGGCTTGATCGCGCGGGCGGCGTAGAAGCCGAGAGAGCGCAGCGAAACCGGCGGCGTCGCCTGACTAAAATTTCGCCTGTCGCATCGCTGGCAGCACGCTTAGCTTTCGCAGCGTCTCGTCCTCTCTCCGGAGTCTCCCATGCCCCTCCTCATCCGCGGCGGCACCGTCGTCAATCATGATCATTCGCGCCGTGCGGACGTGCTGATCGACGGCGAGACCATCGTCGCGATCGGAACATCGCTCGATGCACCGACGGGCGCGGAGATCCTCGATGCCGGCGGCGCCTATGTCATCCCGGGCGGGATCGATCCGCACACCCATCTCGAAATGCCGTTCATGGGCACGGTGACCGCCGACGATTTCGAATCCGGAACGAAGGCGGCGCTGACCGGCGGCACCACCATGGTGGTGGATTTCTGCCTGCCCGATCCCGGCCAGTCGATGCTCGCAGCCTATCAGGAGTGGCGGCACAAATCCGAGAAGGCGGCGACCGACTACGGCTTCCACATGGCGGTCACATCGTGGTCGAAGCAGATCTATGACGAGATGGAGACCGTGGTCAAAACCTACGGCATCAACACCTTCAAGCATTTCATGGCCTACAAGGGCGCGCTGATGGTGAACGACGACGAGCTCTACAACTCGTTCGCGCGCTGCGCCCATCTCGGCGCCATGCCTGTGGTCCATGCGGAAAACGGCGACGTCGTCGCCTTGATGCAGGAAGCGCTGATCGCGCGCGGCGTCACCGGCCCCGAAGGCCACGCCTACTCACGGCCTCCGGAGGTTGAGGGCGAAGCCACCAACCGCGCCATCATGATCGCCGACATGACGGGCACGCCGGTCTATATCGTGCACACGAGCTGCCGCGAAGCGCATGAAGCGATTGCCCGCGCACGGGCTGCTGGGAAACGCGTCTATGGCGAGCCGCTGATCCAGCATCTGTTGCTGGATGCCGGCGAGTACCAGAACAGGGACTGGGACCATTCCGCGCAGCGCGTGATGTCGCCGCCGTTCCGCGACAGATCGCATCAGGACAGTCTTTGGGCCGGCCTGCAATCAGGCTCGCTCCAGGTGGTCGCGACCGACCATTGCGCCTTCACCACCGAGCAGAAGCGGTTCGGGCTCGGCGATTTCAGGAAGATCCCGAACGGCACCGGCGGCCTCGAAGATCGGCTCGCACTGTTGTGGACCGCGGGCGTCGCCACGGGACGGCTCACTAAGGAAGAATTCGTCGCCGTGACCTCGGCGAACATCGCGCGCATCCTCAACATCTACCCGCGCAAGGGCGCCGTCGCCGTCGGTTCGGATGCCGATGTCGTGGTGTGGGACCCCAAGGCGAGCAAGACCATCAGCGCGAAGCGGCAGATGAGCCGGATCGATTACAACGTGTTCGAAGGCTTTGCCTGCACCGGCGGACCGGCCGCGACGCTGTCGCGTGGCCGCGTCGTCTGGAAGGATGGCGATCTCCGCGCCGAGGCCGGCGACGGCCACTACATCGAGCGGCCGGCGTTCTCGCCGGTGCACGTCGCCAACTCGACATGGAAACAACTGACCGCCCCGCGCGCGGTTTCGCGCGGAGCGGTCACGCCGTAGCGATCAGGCCGCCTTGCCGGCCCGCAACCGGTCGAGCACAGGCAGCAATTCGGATGGATCGGGGCGTTGCGTGTAGTCCGGGTTCACCTCCGCATAGGCGATGACGCCGTCGCGGCCGATGACGTAGCGCGCGGGCATCGGCAGCACCCAGGCCGGATTGTCGTTGAACGTCGGCAGGTCGTTCTTGAAGGACTTGTAGAGCGAGACGAGATCGGCCGGCAGCGCGAAGCGGATGCCGAAGGCGTCGGCGAGGCCGCTCGCGACGTCGCTCAGGATCGGGAACGACAGCTTGTTCTCGCGCTCCGACTTACGGCTGTTCGGCGCGGTCTGCGGCGAGATCGCAACCAGGCTCGCACCACGTGCGGCGATCTCCGGCAGCGCCTCCTGCAGCGCCTGGAGCTCGAGGTTGCAATACGGGCACCAGACGCCGCGATAGAACGACACGACCAGCGGTCCCTTCGCGAGCAGGTCGCGCGACGCGACCTGCTTGCCGTCGGGATCCCTGAGGATGAATTCCGGCGCGGCGTCGCCGGCCTTCTTGGCGCGCTGCGCCTGGCCGCTCGCGATCAGTTCGGCGGTGGCGCGTTGCATGGTGTCGAGCGCCTCCTGGTTGGGCTTGAGCGGGAAGCGGCCGGCTTCGAAGTCGGCTTTGAAGGCATCGAGTTTGTCTTGCAGGGCCATGGGTAGCTCCATCTCTTGCTGTTGGCCCGTCCTATCTGGATCATTCGAAAATGAAGGGGTATACGGTCGATACGGAGAACATTTATCTGGATTTCAAATGAGTGACCGGCTCCAGGAATTGGCCGTCTTCGTCCGCGCGGCCGAGAGCGGCAGCTTTTCGAAGGCCGCACGCGAGCTCGGCCTGTCGCAGCCCTCGGTGTCCCGCATCATCGGCGACTTGGAGACGCGGCTCGGCGTCAAGCTGCTGCTGCGGACCACGCGCAGCATCACGGTCACGGACGCCGGCGCACTGTTCCTGACGCGTGCGCGCGAAGTGCTGGCTGATATCGAGGATGCCGAGGACGCCGCGCGCGGCGTCGATTCCTTGCGTGGAACGCTGCGCATCACGATGCCGATCGTCTACGGCACGCGAAACATCATTCCGCGCCTGCCGAAATTCCTTAAGGCCCATCCCTTCTTGCGCGTCGAACTGTCCGTCGCAGACGAACGGCAAAACCTGGTTGTGGAGGGCACCGACGTCGCCATTCGCCTCGGCCCGCTCGACGATTCCGGCTTCGGCGCACGCAAGCTTGCGACCGTGTCGCGCTTTCTCGTCGCCGCGCCATCCTATCTTGCCGAGCGCGGGACCCCGAAGACGCCGGCCGATCTCGCCTCGCATGACTGCATCTTCGGTCCCGGCCTGTTCGGCCGTACCACCTGGTCGTTCACCCGCAACGGCGCAGAGACCTCGGTCGATGTCCGCGGCCGCATCACCACCGACTCCGGACCCGGCGTTTTCGCGAGTGTGCTGGCAGGCCTCGGCATCGCGATGACGTCGCCGGTGATGGCCGGCCCCGAGATCGAGGCAGGCGCGCTGGTGCCGGTGTTGAAGAGCTACAAGCTCGCGCCGGTCGAGGTGTACGCCGTGTTCCCGGCAGGTCCGCGGCCCTCGACCGAGGTGCGCGCGCTGGTCGACTTCCTGGCGGAGCAATTGAGATAGGCCCGGCTCGGATGCGACGCCTTGAAGCGCCGCTGATGGCATGCACCTTGCCTCTTTACATTGCAGATCTCCGGCAAAAGAGGCACCGATGAGCGCATCACCTTTCGACATCAACCGCCGCGATTTGGTGCTCGGCGGCCTTGGCGCGGCCGGACTGACGGCGATCACATCCTCCTTCGTCGGGGCGCAGGGGCGTAGCGAGACGCTGCTGGTGGTGCAGGAGCTTGGGCCGAACTCGCTCGACATGCAGGGCGTCGGCTCCAACCAGACCGTGAACGGCCTGTCCTGGAACTGCTACGACCGCCTGCTGACCTACGCCTCCAAGACGTTGCCCGACGGGACCGCGTCCTATGATCGCGAGAAGCTCGCGCCCGAACTCGCCGAGAGCTGGGAGGTCGCCGCCGACGGCATGTCCTGCACCTTCAAGCTTCGCAAGGACGCGAAATTCCACGACGGCACGCCTGTTACCGCCAAGGACGTCAAATGGTCGTTCGACCGCGCCGTGAAGGTCGGCGGCTTTCCGACCTTCCAGATGTCGGCGGGTTCGCTGGAGAAGCCCGAGCAGTTCGTGGTGGTCGACGACCACACCTTCCGCATCGACTATGTCCGCAAGGACAAGATGCTGCTGTTCAACGTCGCCGTCGTCGTCCCCTTCATCATCAATTCCGAACTCGCCAAGAAGAACGCGACGGCGGAGGATCCGTGGGCGCTGGCCTGGCTCAGAACCAACGAGGCCGGTGGCGGCGCCTACAGGATCGAAAGCTGGAAGCCAGGAAGCGAGACGGTGCTGGCCCGCTTCGACGACTGGAAGAGCGGACCGCTGCCGAAGATCAGGCGCGTGATCGCGCGCGACGTCCCCTCCGCCGGCACGCGCCGCGCGATGCTGGAGCGCGGCGATGCGGATATTTCAAGCGGCTTTGCGCCGCGCGATTTCGAGCAGATCATCAAGGAAGGAAAGATCAAGGTATCGGGCGTGCCGATCCCGAACGCGCTCTGGTACGTCGCGCTGAACACGGCGAAGCCGCCGTTCGACAATGTGAAGCTACGGCAGGCCATCGCCTGGGCGTTGCCCTATGAGCAGATCCAGAGCAGCGCGTTCTTCGGCCGCGCCGTTCCCATGTACGGCGGCGCCGCCGATGTCTCAAAGCCGGTCTGGCCGCAGCCGTTTCCCTACGTCACCGATCTCGACAAGGCCAAGGCGCTGATGAAGGAAGCAGGCTTTGAGTCCGGCCTGGAGACGACCCTGTCGCTCGACACAGGCACTGCGACCGTCGGCGAGCCGACGGCCATCCTGATCCAGGAAAGTCTCGCCAAGATTGGCATCAAGGCGTCGATTGAAAAAATCCCCGGCGCGAACTGGCGCACGACGCTGAACAAGAAGGAGCTGCCGCTCGCGCTCAATCGTTTCAGCGGCTGGCTCGATTATCCCGAGTACTATTTCTACTGGAATTTCCACGGCAACAATTCGATCTTCAACATCTCCTCATACCAGAACAAGGCGATGGACGCGCTGATCGACAAGGCGCGCTTCACGGCCGATGCGGCGGAATACGACCGGTGCGTGAAGGATTTCATCGCGCTCTGCATGCGCGACGTTCCCGTCGTTCCGCTCAACCAGCCGATCCACGACGTCGCCATGCAGAAGGCCATCACCGGCTACGAGTTCTGGTTTCACCGCGAACCCGACTACCGCCAGTTCGCGAAGGGCTGATGCCGCTCGACAACGCGGACGACGTCTGAAGCGGCCCGCGCCTGCTCGGTCGGAAAGCCCAGCGCCAACCGTGCCGCGCTGGTGCGCAGCATCGCGGCGTCGAGCTTGCCCTGCCGCGACCCATCCAGCGCGCAGGCGAAGACCCGATAGAATTGCGCGCCGTCATAGGCAACCAGCAGCAGATCGACGCCGGCGTTGATCGCCTCGACCACGGCTTTGCAGACGTCGTGCTGGTAGATCGCCCCCATCACGAGGTCGTCGGTCATCACCATGCCCTGGTAACCCCACTTTTCGCGGATGATCCCCTCGACGACGCGTTTCGAATGCGAGGCCGCGCGATCGGGATCGACGGTCGTGAGCGTCACATGCCCAACCATGAGCGCGCTGCGCGAATGCGACAGCACCTCGCGGAACGGCAGCCAGTCGGTGGCTTCGAGCTCTTTCACCGGCGTATCGAGATTGGCGCTGAAATGATGCGTATCGGAGCGGACGCGGCCGATGCCGGGAAAGTGCTTCAGCGTAGCGCTGACGCCTGACTCTTCCAGCCCGCGCACATAGGCGCTCGCGATCGTGCTGACGACGGCAGGGTCGGTCGCAATCGCGCGCTGACCGATCAGCGTGTGGAAGTCGAGGCGATTGCGCCGGACCGGCGGCTTGAGGTCGAGCACCGGCGCGAGGTTGAGGTTGAGGCCGAGCCCGGCGAGCTCGCGGCCGTGGATGCGGCCGAACTCTTCGGCCTTGGCCTGCTGTTCGTCGGGCGCGAGCCCGCTGAGCGTCGCCAGCGCCGGCAGCTTCGTCAGCGGCGGCGCGAGATGTCCGACGATGCCGCCCTCCTGGTCTGCCGCAACGACCAGCGGCGGCAGGCCGGCGGCGCGCCGCTTGTCCTGGAGCGCCGCGATCTCGGCCCGCAACGTCTCGACGGTCCGGCCGCGGATGTTGCGCCGGGTCACGTAGACGCCGCCGATCAAGCCCTGCTCGGCAAGGCGCGCAACCTCGGGAAAGGAGGAATAGCCCACCATGAAGTGAGGTCCGAGCTGACGCGCCTCGGTGGCGCTCGCGGCAAGCACGTCGTGCTTGCGCAGCTCGAACTTCAGATGCGCCGCCGACATCAGCACCGGCGGCAGGCACCAGAGCACCACGAGCAGCTTGCCCGCGACGGTACGCCAACGCCCTCTGCGGAGCAGGAGGATGACGATCGCGAGGCTTGCGACGACAAGCGCGAGGTTTCCCGCGCCACGCAGCGGGACCAGATAGGGATCGTTCTTGTTGGCGGCCGCGAATGCGACGAGCGGCGCGGCCAGCCAGAGCAGGACGAGACCGATACGACCGAGGAATTGCATGATGCGTCACACGCTATGAGTGGCGAATGCTTCGCACCTATCAAAGCGAATCACGCTGTGCGAGAGGCAAACGCGCGCCTGCACGAAAACTGCAGAAGACTCCTGAAACCGTGCAGACGATAGTCCCGCCTTCTGCACAAGCGCCGTTCAGACTTCGTGATGCCACCCATCACGAAAGGTCATTTGGACATGACGAGCCTGGCTTCGACGATAGCAGCGGAAATCCAGCCGATCAGGCATTCCTCGATCCCGGCCAAGGTCGGCCTCGCGCTGGTGCTGGCCGCGCTCGCCGACTGGCTGTTCTACGGCCAGCGGATCGGGCTGTCGCTGACGCTCTTTGCGATCGCGACGGCCTGCGTGTCGGTGCTCTTCAATCATGCGGCCCTGGATCTGCGGCGCACCGTGATCGGCGGGGCCATACTCGTCGCCGGCCTCGTTCCGGCCGTCGAGGAGCTCAACATGCTGTCCTTCCTGATCCTCACCATGGCGCTGACCATTGCGCTTCTGATCGCGACCAATCCTGAAACGACCGGGTTCGCTGAGCGTGCCCGCGCGCTGCGCAACTTTGTCCTGTTCGGTCCCTTCAGGTTCTTCCTCGAGGCGCTCCAGATCTTCAACATATCGGCGTTCACCCGCGGCCTCGCGCTCTGGCTGATGCCTGCCGTGCTGAGCACCGTCTTCGTCGCACTGTTCGCTGCGGCCAATCCGGTGATCGAGCAGTGGGTGTCGCTGCTCAATCCAAAGCTCATCCTCGAATATATCAGCATCCAGCGCCTGCTGTTCTGGGCCATGATGCTGGCGCTGGTTTGGCCGTTCATCCATGTGCGCTGGCGGCGCAGGACGATTGTCACCACCGCCGTTGCCGACGGCCCCGTGCCGCCCCCGCTCCCGCCCTTGGTCTCGGCCGAATTTCTGAACCCCTCCACCATTCTGCGCTCGCTGATCCTGTTCAACCTGCTGTTCGCCGCGCAGTCCATCCTCGACGGCATCTATCTCTGGGGCCATGTGGCGCTGCCCGACAATTTGAGCTATGCGGCCTACGCCCATCGCGGCGCCTATCCGCTGATAGCGACCGCGTTGCTCGCCGCCGCCTTCGTGCTGGTCGCGATGCGCCCGGGCGGCGCGGCCGAGAAATCGAAGGTGATCCGGCCGCTGGTCTATCTCTGGGTCGGGCAGAACGTTCTGCTCGTCGCCTCCTCCATCCTCCGCCTCGATCTCTATGTCGACATCTACATGCTGACCTATTGGCGCATCGCGGCCTTCATCTGGATGGGGCTGGTGGCGCTCGGGCTGGTCCTGATCGTGACGCGCATCGCGCTCAACCGGTCCAACCAATGGCTCGTCGGTGCCAATCTGATCGCGCTGACGATCGTGCTCTATAGCTGCTCGCTCGTGAACTTCGATGCGTTCATTGCCGACTACAATGTCGTCCACAGCCGGGAAGCATCGGGCAAGGGCGTGCAGATCGACATCAACTATCTCCTGACGCTCGGGCCGCAGGCGCTGCCTGCCATCGACAAGGCCATCTTGCTCCGGCCCGGCGCCCCCGAGAGCTGCCTTGTGTCGCGCCGCGACCGCCTTGTAGAACAGCAGCGCCAGGATCTGGCCTGGCGGAGCTGGGGCTTTCGGAGCTGGCGGCTCCAGCGCAGGCTGGACGCGCAGGCGAAGGATCAGCAGGCAGGCTGAGGAAGCGGAGAGGTTCTTGGCGCATCGCATTCTCATCGTCGACGACGAGGGCCACATCCGCGAGGTCATCCGCGTCGCCCTGAAGAAGGCCGGCATGGACGTGATCGAGGCGCGCGACGGCAAGGAGGCGCTCGCCCGCTTTGCCGCCGACAAGCCCGACCTGATCGTGCTCGACATCGGCATGCCCGAGTTTGACGGGCTCGATGTCTGCCGCGAGGTGCGCAAGGTGTCCGACGTGCCTATCCTGTTCCTGTCGGCGCGCGACGAGGAGATCGACCGCATCCTTGGCCTCGAGATCGGCGGCGACGATTACGTGACCAAGCCGTTCAGCCCGCGCGAGCTGGTAGCGCGGGTCAACGTCATCCTGCGCCGCCTCAGCCCGCGCAATGGCGAGGCCAAGGCCGGGCCGGGCGCGCTGTCGCAAGGCGGCCTGCTGATCGATCCCGAACAGCATGTCGCGACCTTCGCCGGCACGCCGCTAAAGCTGACCGCGATCGAGTTCGGCATCCTGCGCGCGTTCCTGACCCGGCCGACCTCGGTGTTCAACCGCGAGCAGCTGATGCGGGCGGCCTATCAGCTCAACATCCAGGTCTCCGATCGCACCATCGACAGCCACATCCGCAACATCCGCGCCAAGCTCGCGGCGTTGAATTGCGAGAACGTGATCGAGACCATCCACGGCGTCGGCTTCAAGCTCGGCCGCTGCGAGAATGAGGCATGAGCGCAGCGCCCGACAAATGGCGGCCGTCGCTCACCCTCGTGATTTTCACGGTGCTGGCGACCGTCGGCGTGCTGCCGCTGGTCGGCCTGTTCTTCTTCCGCCTCTACGACAACCAGCTGATCCGCCAGACCCAGGCCGAGCTGATCGCGCAGAGCCGCGTGCTCGCGACGATCTATGCGCAGGAGGTCACGGCGCGGCTCGACAGCGGCCTGACGCTCGGCGCCGAGGTGCCGCCCAACGTGCTGCCCGACCCCGGCGACCAGGTCACCCCGATCCGTCCCGCGCTCGACCTCACCGCCAACGATCTCTTGCGGCGGCGGCCGGATGCGCAAGCAGCGCCCCAGCCGGCGCAGCCAGCCTATGTCGAGATCGGCGCAAGACTGACGCCGATCATCCGCGAGACCCAGAAGGTGACGCTGGCGGGCTTTCGCATCCTCGATCCGCAGGGCGTGGTGATCGCCGGGCGCTACGAGGTCGGGCAGTCGCTCGCCCATATCGAGGAAGTCGCGGACGCGCTGCACGGGCAATACCGCGCCACGCTGCGCAACCGCGTCCCGGATCGGCCGCCGCCGCCAATCTATTCGTTCAGCCGCGGCCTCGGCGTGCACGTGTTCTCGGCAATGCCCGTCATCGTCAACAACCGCGTCGCCGGGGTGATCTACACCACGCGGACGCCGAGCAACATCTTTGACCATCTCTACCAGGAGCGGGCCAAGTTCGTGCTGGCGGGGCTCGCCGTGATCCTGGGCACCATCGCGATCGGCCTCGTATTCTCGCGCACCATCACGCTGCCGATGCGCGAGCTGATCGACCGCGCCGCGCGGATCGGCCGCGGCGATCGCGAGGCGTTCAGGCCGCTCCGGCATTACGGCACCCGCGAGTTCGCCCAGCTCTCGCACAGTTTTCTCGGCATGGCGGAACAGTTGGCGCGGCGCTCGGACTATATCGCGACGTTCTCGGCCCACCTCACCCACGAGCTGAAATCGCCGCTGACCTCGATCAAGGGCGCGGCCGAGCTGCTGCAGGATTCGTTTCAAGGAAAGCCGGAAGGCCTGACGCCCGCCGAACAGAAGACGTTCATCGCCAACATCCTGTCGGACACGCAGCGGCTTGAAGCGATGGCGCAGCGGCTGCGCGAGCTCGCCCGCGCCGAGAGCCTGCCGCAGAACGAACGCACCGAGCTTGCGCCCGTGATCGCCGACCTCCGGAGCCGGTTTCCGGCCGGCTCAATCGAGGCCAGCGGCCGCCTCGACCGGGCGATCGGCATGTCCGGCGAGAAGGCGCTGATCGTGCTGTCGCATCTCGCCGACAACGCGATGCGGCACAGGGCGAGGACCATCAGGCTGGAGGCGGTGGACGAGCGGACGACCTTGCTTGTGACGGTCAGCAATGACGGCGAGCCGATTTCGGCGCCGAACCGCGACAGGATCTTTGATGCGTTCTTCACCACCCGCCGCGACCAGGGCGGCACCGGGATGGGGCTGGCGATCGCGCGCGCGGTGATGGCGAGCCATGGCGGCTCGATCAGGCTCAAGCCGACCGACGAGGGCGCGGCCTTCGAGCTCCAGTTTCCGATAGCCTAGATCGCGAACACCCAGGCGGCGACGATGGTGCCGATGGTGACCAGACCGGCGATGGTCCAGCCGGCGGCATATTCCAGCTCAGGATGACCGGTCGCCCGCATGATCTCTGCCGGATCGGCGGTATGCTTCTCTGCCATGACAGCCTCGCACGTTTTTTTCCGTGTCCTATGTAAGTCGCATCAGCCGCCAATAGGTTCCATCACGGAAATGCGAGCAATGACGCAGCTTGGTCTATTCGCCGCCCCGCAAGCGGGCCCTGCCGGGCTTCGCTATACCGATGACTTCGTCGAGGCCGCCGTCGAGCAGGACTTGATCGGCCGCATCGCAGCATTGCCGCTCCAGCGCTTCCAGTTCGGCGCCTTCGAGGGCAACCGCCGGGTGGCGTCGTTCGGCTATCGCTATGACTATTCGCTGCAACGGCTGGCCGAGGCCGAGCCGATCCCGAACTGGGTCCTGCCCGTCGCGCGGCAGGTCGAGGCCTGGGCGGGCCTCGCCGACGGCAGCGTCCGGCAGGTGCTGTGCACCGAATATGACACCGGCGTCGGTATCGGCTGGCACCGCGACAAGCCGCATTTCAAGGAGATCCTCGGCCTGTCGCTGGGCTCGCCGTGCAAATTCCGCTTCCGCCGCCGCAGCGGCGACAAATGGCAGCGCCACGCGCTCGAAGCCCTGCCGCGCTCGCTCTACCTGATGGACGGCGAGGCGCGGTCGCAATGGGAGCACAGCATCCCACCGGTCGAGGCACGCCGCTATTCGATCACCTTCCGGACGATGAAGCAGGCGTGACCGGCCCCCCCAAAACTAAAACTGCGAAAACAACCCCATGCACAGTAGAACGCGCGGCTGGCATGCGGCCGCGGTCGCGCGCCCCAAATGTTTGACACGTCGGACCAAAACAGCCGCGCCGCGCAATCGTCGCGCGGTTCGCGGATTTTCCCTTCAATTGCCAGCCAGGGGCAAGATTTCGGGGGGAAGAGAAGCCGCCGCTCGACTCTCCGCAAGATTGTAAGTTAATCTCGCTTCTATCGGCCGGTCTATTTTTAACCGATGTTGCAGCATTTCAGGGCGCGGCACGGCGGCGTCCCGGCAGAAGACATTTTCAAGGGAAGCTCGCGATGCGTTCGCTGTTTGCGCGGCTGCACCGGCGTTACGGGCCCAGGATTTCGGGGGCGGAGCGCCAGCGGCGGGTCAAGGACAAGCTCGCCCTTCAACCCACCCCGCCCACAATCCGCTCACCCACCGCGCTCCGCGCGCTGGCGGTGCGACGCCCGAAAGTCGCGATCATCGGCGGCGGCTTCGCCGGCCTGATGGCGGCCTCCGAGCTCGTCGCGCATTGCGAGGTGACGCTGTTCGAGGCACGCGACCGCTTCGGCGGCCGTGTTCTCAGCAAGAAGAAGCCGAGCGGGATCGTCGAGGCCGGCGGCGAGCTGATCGGCTACAACCATCCGCTCTGGCTGAAATATGCCAAGCGGTTCGAGCTCGGCCTCTCCGTCATCACCTCGGACACCAATTTCGATGCGCTCGAGCTCGACATGCCGGTGTTTCTCGACGGCCACAAGCTCTCCGACGGCCAGATGAAGCGGGTCTATCACGAGATGGACGACGCTTTCGGCAAGCTCAGCCGGTGGGCCGGCCGGGTCAAGCCTGACAAGCCCTGGCGCGCCAAGGGTGCAAGGAAGCTCGACGCCAGGACGATTGCGGAGTGGATCGCCAGCCTCGACTGCTCGAAGCTCACCAAGCACGCCATGGAGGAGCAGTTCTCCAACGACGCCGGCCAGCCGACCACCAAGCAGAGCCTTCTCGCCAATCTGGCCGTCGTCGCGGGCGGACGGATGAAGAACCAGATCGACGCCTTCTTCACCCAGACCGAGACTTTGCGCTGCTCGGAAGGCAATCAGGAGCTCGCCAATCGTCTCGCGCATGACATCGAGGACAAGGGCGCCAGCACCCACCTGTCGACGCCGGTGCGCGCCATCCGCATCGAAAGCGAAGGCGTGACCCTAGAATTCAGCCCCTCCGGCGACGGAACGGCACGCGCGCCCTTCGCCGCCGATTATGCCGTGCTCGCGATACCCCCGAGCCTGTGGCCGGACTCACCCAACGCCAAGATCACGATCACACCCCACCTGCCGCACGACTACTACGTCACGATGGGGACGGCGGTGAAATATCTCAGCCCGCTCAAGAAGCGCTTCTGGATCGGCGAGGGCCTCGCCCCGACCGCCATCTCGAACCAGTTCGGTGTCACCTGGGAAGGGACGGACAACCAGATCGCCCCGCCGGAGCATCCGGTCGAGCTCAGCCTGTTCGCCGGCGCCGACGTCGCGGCGGAAGCTCTCAAGCACTACCGGCCCGGTGACCAGACGCAGGTCGACGCGTTCTACGCGCAACAGATCGGCAGCGTCTACAAGGGCTATGTCGCGCATCTGGCCGATCAGCCGGAGTTCATGGCCTGGCCGCGCGACGAATGGACCGCCGCCGGCTACTCCTGTCCCGCCCCCGGCGAGGTCTGCCGCGCCGGGCCGCTGCTGGCCAAGGGCTTCGAGGACCGCCTGTTCTTTGCCGGTGAGCACACCTGCTTTGCCTATTTCGGTTACATGGAAGGCGCTCTCCAGTCCGGTCAGACGGCGGCGGCCGCGATCATCAAGGCCATCGACCAGCAGCCGGAAGCGCATGGCTCTGCCCGGACTAGCAATTCTGTCATAGGCTCGGGGCGCCTTGCGGCGGCGAAGCCGTGACCGGAGAGGAAGCGACGCGAATGACATTCACGACAAGGGCTCGATCCAGGATTTGGGCTCGCATCGTCGCCGCGCTCGCTTTTGCCGGCGCCTTCAACGCCGCCGGAGCCTCGGCGGCAACGCCTGCAAAAGTCTCGGGCTCGACGGCGCTGGCGCTCGCGGGCGTGATCGCGCCGCTGTCGCCGAACCTGACCGGCGCCGAGAGGAAGGCGGTGGCGATGCTGTTCGCCGCCAATGCCGAGATTCCCTACAAGAAGCCGATCGTGGTGACCGTGGACAGAATCGTCTGCCGCACCGGCAATGTCGACATCACGCTACGCAATTGCGAGCTGACCTTCGGCAAGAAGAGCAGGACCGTGAACGGCTCGACGGCCAATGAAATTTTCGCGACCGAAGCGCTCGCCGGCATTCCGCCCGATGGTGCGGCGGGATCGAACTTCGAGAGCCTGAGCAAGCTGAGCTGCACGATCGACCCCAATGCCATCCGCCGGAAGGACGGGAGCGGGGCCGACTGCACGTTCCAGCCGGGGAATTGAACCGCGCATGGGCAAGAACATGGGCAAGAAACCGGGTGCCGTGAAATCGCCTCAAGACGAACTAACTAATAAGGCGAATTGAAAAGACGGGCCAAATGCGCGAGCCCATATCGGGCACGCAGGGCCGGCACCAACATACCAACATGAAGAATTATCTCGCTTTCTTCCTCATCCTGGGCATGACGGCAGCCTCCGCACACGGTCCGTTGCCCGCGCGGCTCACGGGGCCGTCCAATCTCGTCCGGGTGGGCCTCACCGACAACGACACGACCGCCGGTGGCACTGCGCGGCTGTGCGAGCAGATCTCCTTCTCGCGGGGGCTGCGCTACGGCGAGAGCGAGGCCAATGTGCTCGACGTCGCCACCAGCAGCGAGACCAAGGCGGATACGCCCCGGCCCGTGCTGGTGTTCGTGGGGGGCGACACCTTCACCGGCGATCGCGGCGCGCCGGACCTGTCCCGCGAGGTCCAGGACCAGGCGATGTGCTTTGCCGCGCGCAACGGCATGATCGGCGTGCGCGTCAACTATCGCTTTGCGCCTGCGGCGACCTGGCCGATGGGTGCAACCGACGTCGCGGCGGCGCTATCCTGGGTCCACGGCAATATCGACCTGTTCAATGGCGATGCCCGCGAGATCGTCGCGGTCGGCTACGGCGCCGGCGCCTTCCATGTCGCCACCTTGCTGGCGCATCCCGAGTTCCAGACCGACCGCGCCGATGTCGCCGCCGTCGTGCTGGTGTCCGGGATCTACCGCGCGGGCAAGGACGCGAGCGACAGCGAGAAGGCCTATCTCGGCACTGACCCCACCCAATATGACAAGCGGTCGGTCTTCCCCGGCATCCTCAACGTCGATGCGCCGATCGTGCTGGCCTGGGCCGCGAACGATCCCGCGAGCCTCGTGGCGCAGGGCGAGACCTTGAAGAAGACGCTGTGCGGCGCCGGCCACTGCCCGCGCAGCACGCTGCTGCGCAGCCGCGACGGCATCGCCGCCGCCTTCGGCCTCGACGGCTCCGGCGACAGCCTCGCCGAACCGACGCTGCTGCTGGTGCATCAGCTCGAGGCGCGGGAGCTGCCGTAGTGGGCGCGGGCACTCCAAGCTCCCGCAGCGTCATGGTCGGGCCCTACGAACCCGGCCGCGACAATGAGGCTAGCACCGTCACCCTGAGGTGGCCGCTTCTTCAGCGGCCCTCGAAGGGCGACGGCCCGGCCGTCTCCGCTCGGTTGTAGCGGGGGCCATTCATCCTTCGAGGCTCCGCCCGCGATGCGCTGCATCGTGGGCTTCGCACCTCAGGATGACGGAGCGACTGACCTCAACACGAACGGCGCGTCAGCACGCCTGTCGTTTGCTGAGCGCCCACGCAGCCACAGCTTTGACAAACGCTTGACGTAGATCAAGCGGACTTGGTGCGGATTGAGCCGACCTCTTGGAGGGGCCAATATCAAGGTATCGAGCATGCGCGTCATCGGCAGGATGCTGTTCGTTTCGATGATCGCTATCGCGTCGCTTGGCGCGATGTCCCAGCAACACGCCGAACAACCCGCGAGCGGCGATGAAATCCGCATCGGCAACGTGATGCCGTATTCGGGACCGCTCTCGGAGTTCGGCGCCATCGGCCAGGCGGAGGCCGCCTATTTCGACATGATCAACGCGCGCGGCGGCATCAACGGCCGCAAGATCCGCTTCATCACGCGCGACGACAATTCCGATCCGGCCACCGCGCTGGAGCTGACGCGCAATCTGGTCGAGAAGGACGACGTGCACCTGATGTTTGGCTCGTTCGGCACGCCCGGCAATATCGCCACGCGCTGGTACCTGAACGAGAAGAGAATCCCGCAGCTGTTCGTCGCATCCGGCGACGAGGAGCTGAGCCAGGCCAAGGCGTTTCCCTGGACCATGGGCTGGCAGCCCTCGTTCCGGTCGGAGGGGCGCATCTATGCCAACTATATCCAGGCCTATTACCCCAAGAAGAAGATCGTGGTGCTCTGGCAGAACGACCAGTTCGGACGCATGCTCTATAGGGGCATCCAGGAAGGTCTTGGCGACCTGAACCGCCTTGTCCTCGTCGACATCGCCTTCGACATTGCCGATGAGCATCTCGAAGGGCACGTCTCGATCCTCAAGCGCGCGGGCGCGGATATTTTCGTCTTCCTCGGCGTGCCATCGACCGCGTCCAAGGTGATCAAGCTGGCGGCGTCACTCAAATGGCGCCCGGTCATCATCGTCAACGACGCCTCCGCCTCGATCGCCAACGCGATGGCGCCCGCGGGCCTGGAGAATTCGTCCGGCGTGATCTCGGCGGCCTTCCTGAAGGATCCGAGCGACCCCGCATGGAAGAACGACCCCGCCATGAAGGACTGGTTCGCCTTCATGGACAAGTACCATCACGTCGAAAGCACCAACAACAGCGCCGCGGTCTACGGCTACGGCGCAGCCGAGGCGCTGACACAGGTGCTGAAGCAATGCGGCGACGACCTGTCGCGCGAGAACATCATGCGTCAGGCGGCTTCGCTGCGGGATCAGCAGCCCTCCGTTGCCTTGCCCAACATCAGGATGAGCACCTCGCCCAACAGCTACCTGCCGATCAAGCAGATGCGGCTTGTCCAGTTCGACGGCCGTTCCTGGCAACCTTTTGGCGACGTGATCGAGACCGCGTTCACGGAGGGGGCGGCGCGGTGAGTCTCGCGTCGACGCTGGTTGGTGCAGCGCGGCGTTCAGGCACGCACCTTCTGCTGGGCCACCCCTCTCCCCCGCCCTCCCCCGCAAGGGGGGAGGGAGCGCAGTGTGCCGCGCGGCGAAGGCTGGGCTCACAAGCTCAATGAGTTCACAGGACCAAAGCCAATTGTCGTCCCTTGACGTAGCCACACGCGCAACTGCGTTCCCTCCCCCCTTGCGGGGGAGGGTTAGGGAGAGGGGTCCACACGGGGACTCTCTCAATCAGAAACGCGGCTACGCAAGACTGCGCGCCCCCTCACGCCGGCTTCAGCGAAGCCAGCGCGTTTTCCAGCAGCGAGCGGACGCGCGCGGCATCGCCTGACTTCACCACGGCGGGGTCGAGATAGAGCTCGAGGCCGGGCGCGCGCTCGGTGATGACACCGCTCTTCTCCGCCGCCGCGTCGTTGAGTGCGTCGACCGAATAGGGAATGATTTCGCGGCTGATGCCCTTCATCGTGATCGCGGGCAATGCGTGCGCGCGGACGATGTCGCTGACCAGCGCAAAGGTCTCGTAGCTCAGCACGATGCCGCCGGGCTCGGCGATCGATTGCAGCCGCGCGGCGAGGTTCGCTTCGGCACCGATGATGGTGTAGTCCATGCGGTCGCTGCTGCCGAAATTGCCGACATTGCAATAGCCGGAATTGATACCCATGCGCGAGCGGAACGGCTGCTCGATGCCGGAGGCGCGCCACTTCGCATTGAGCTCGGCAAGACGCTGCTGCATGCGCCAGGCCATCTGGAGGCAGGCCTCAGCGTCGGCACGGTCGCCCCTGGTCTCGGGATCGCCGAAGAAGATCAGCATGGCATCGCCGATGAACTTGTCGATGGTGCCGCCATATTCATGGGCGATCGCCGACATCTCGGTGAAATATTCGTTGAGGAGCTGGGTCAACAATTCCGGCTGAAGCCGCTCGGCGGTCGCCGTGAAATTCTGGATATCGGAGAAGAAGATCGTGAGCTTCTTGCGCTCGGTGTGGATGGTGACGTCCTTCTGGCCGCTGAAGATGCTCTTGTAGACCTGCGGCGGGATGTAGCGCGAGATCTTCATCGACAACGAAGCCAGGAAGTCGTTGGCGGATTCGAGCTCCTTGTTCATGCCCTTGATGCGGCCGGCCTGGCGGCGCTGGAGCGAGAGGAACGACAGGCCGCAGCCCGCGGCGATCAGGAAATAGGCCAGCAGGAACTTGAACGAGAAGATGTTGGCGGCGATCGGCTGCGCAATGATCACCTCCTGGATGCCTCTGATGTCACCGACCTTCCAGTCCTTCTTCGGGCTCTCGGGGTGGCTGTTGTGGCAGCTGACGCAGGCCGGGCCCATCGTGACGGGCGCGACCAGGCGGACCTTGTCGGAGAACAGCGAGGTCTCGGTCTCGACGATCTTCTGCTCGGGATCCTTGCGAAGCGCGTCGAGCGCGTCCTTCTCGAACTTGTCGAGCTGGTGCGCGGCGCGGTTCTGGAACGGGAAATCCGAGACGAAGCGGTAGGCGATGTTCTCCTGCTGCGCGCCGATCACCCGTCCGAGCTCCAGCGACAGCGTTGCCGGGATCGGGATCGCACCGGGGACGGATTCGTAATTGTGCACGACCCTGGTGGTGCCACCAGGGTTGGCCAGGATGCGGCCGACCACGTTGGACGCATAGTAGCTGCGCACGCTCGTGATCACCGAGTTGAGGTCGGCGGCCTGCCGGCGCAGCGCGGTCTTGCTGAGGTCGGTCAGGTCCAGCCACACCGCGACCGGCAAAGCGAGCAGGAGCAAGGCGATCACGGCCCCCGTGAGGATACCGCTCTTGCGCTGTTCTTCGGAGATCTCTTGTTTCACCCTGTGGCTCCGTCGTGTGCGATCTTATCGCAAATCCCGGGAATTCGCGGCAAGAGCTTGCGGCGGCACAGAGCCCGCAAATGCGGGGCCGCGCAACCCCATTTCATGGTGGGTCGCAGCAAATGGCTTTTCGTTTCATGGCGAATGTTTAAGATCGGTGTTAACCTGCATTCACTCCGCCGGGAGATCCTCCATATGACCGAGACCATCCGCATCAGGCGCTTCAACGCGCGCCCCGTGATCGTGCCGATGAATTTGCCGCTCAAGACCTCGACCGGCGCGGTCGCAAAGGCGCCGCTGGTGCTGATCGACTGCGAGACCGACCAGGGCGCGGTGGGGCATGCCTATCTGTTCTCGATCACGCCTTCGGCCTTGAAGCCGCTGACGGCGATGGTCGCGGAAATGTCTGAGCTCGTCGCCGGCGACGAGCTGCTGCCGTTCGAGATCGAGCGCAAGCTGAACCAGCGCTTCACCCTGCTCGGCCTCGCCGGCCTGCAGCGGCTGGCGCAATCCGGCATCGACATGGCGGCATGGGATGCGCTGGCGCGCAGCAAAGGCTTGCCGCTGGCGCGCCTGCTCGGCGGCGCGCCGAAGCCGGTCAGGGCCTACAATTCGAAGGGACTCGGCATCATGCCGGCGGGCGCCGCGGTGGACGAAGCCCACAAGCTGCTGGCCGAAGGTTTTCACGCGGCAAAGATCCGCGTCGGCCGGCCCGATGCGCGGGAGGATCTCGCCGTGGTGCGCGCGGTGCGCAAGGCCGTCGGCGATCAGGTCACGCTGATGTGCGACTACAACCAGGCCCTGACGGTGACCGAGGCCATCCGCCGCGGCGAGATGCTCGACGACGAGGGGCTGACCTGGATCGAGGAGCCGATCCGCCACGACGATTACGCTGGTAACGCGCGCATTGCGGATGCGCTCCGCACGCCGGTCCAGATCGGCGAGAATTTTGACAGCGCCTTCTCGATGCAGGCGGCGCTGTCCGCTGAGGCCTGCGACTACGTGATGCCCGACGTGCAGCGCATCGGCGGCGTCACCGGGTGGCTCCGCGCCGCCTCGCTCGCACATGCCGCCGGCATCGAGATGTCGACGCACCTGTTCTCGGAGGTCAGCGCGCACCTGCTCTGCGTGACGCCGACCGCGCACTGGCTGGAATATGTCGACTGGGCCGACGCGGTGCTGGCGACACGGCTCGCGATCAAGGATGGCTTTGCGTTGCCGAGCGAGGAACCGGGCAACGGGATCGCGTGGGACGAGGCGGCGGTGAAGAAATATCTCGTCGGATAAGACCGCCTCTTACGACCGAACAGCGGCAATCATACTCAGCTCGACGGGAGCGCCCCGCGGCAACTCGGCGACGCCGACAGACGTGCGCGTGTGACGACCGCGATCGCCCAAGCGCTCGATCAGCCGGTCGGAGGCCCCATTCATGACTTGCGACTGCTGGGTAAATCCAGGCGCTGAAGCAATGTATCCAACGAGCTGCAGGACCTGGACGATCCTGTCCTCTCCGCCTGTTGCGTGGTTGATGGCCGAAATGCAGAGATCGGCGCAGAGAGCAGCGGCCTCCTGCGCGGCCGCGATATCGACATTTGCGCCGACCTTGCCCGCATACAGCAGGTCCTCACCGCGACGCGGCAGCTGACCACTGACATAGGCAATTCCACCATGGATGATCACCGGCAAATAGTTGCCGCCGGGCTTGTTCACGCTGTTCATCTCGAAAACCTGCCTTCTCGTCACGTCCGGCGAAGCGACACGTTTTGCCGAACGCCGCAAATTGTATCTCACCAGGCTCGTCGCCCTAATGGAGGACCAGACAATGGCAGGCGGCGAGTCACGGATCAAGGCTGCGAAGCATTTGCATGCCGAAGGCAGTGCGCATCCGGCCCGACAAGGTCTCGCCACCGCGCATTGCGTAGCGGCGGCGGGCACGATAACGATGCCCCCATGTCCACATGGCGGCCCCACCCTCACATCCGCGTCGTCGCGCTCGGCCTGCACTGGCGGGACGGGCGGCTGCTGGCGGCCGAGGTGCGTGACGATGCGGGGCGGATCAAGGGCGTGCGCCCGCTCGGCGGCGAGATCGAGTTCGGCGAGAGCTGGCGAGCGGCGCTCGTGCGGGAATTTTGCGAAGAGCTCGGCGTGGACATCACCATCACGGGCGAGCCGCTGGTGATGGAGAACATTTTTTTGCACGAGGGATCGACCGGGCATGAGGTGATGTTCATCGCCGAGGTCGCGCTTCCAGACGGCGCGTTCAGCGGCCAGGACCGCATCGACTTCCGCGAGGATAACGGGGAGCAGATCGTCGCGCGATGGTTCGACCTTGCCGATCTCGACGTGCAGGGCGGACCGAGCCTCTATCCGACAGGACTGAAGGACCTGCTGCTCCGGCGGAAGAGCCAGTCCACCTGACGGGCGCCTGCTACCACGCCTCCGCGCCGGGGATTTTCTTGCACACCGCCATGCGCTGGATCCAGATGCAACGACGGACGGACCTGTTGGAGCGGCCGACGGCGGATATCCCCTCGCCGGCCTGAAGCAGCGGCGCGATGTTCGCGCGCAGCGCCCGGCAGCGCTGGAGCTCGGCCTGCCAGTCGATCACCGCTGCATCCGCGCATGACGCCATCAGCGCCAGCACAGCCATTGCAAGACAGGTTGCCCGCATCGTTCGCATTCCTTTCACTGTGATCCCCCCGCGTCGCGCCGGTAGCGGAAGTCGCAATGGCTCGCGCGCCTTGCATGATGGTCTGCGCCCGCGTCAGCTTGACGTCGGGGCCGGCCCCTTCCGCAGTCGCAAAGTCGGAAGTGCAGACAAAGGAGAAAAGCCGAGCTCCGGCTCGCCCAGCTGTGGCGGCCCCAACAAGGCTGAGCCAACGCAGACGTGATTCAGCGGTTACCGCGGATCGCCAGATCCTGAAGAGTCGACGGCGCAGTCAGTGATATTATCCCCATCATACCAAATGCTGCGCGGGCTTCCCTAAGAACCAGCCAACGTCAAGGAGAACTCGAGTGCCGTTGTGGAAAGTCTATCACCCCGTCGGGGCCTACTCGGCTCATGACAAGAAGGAATTCGCAGAGAAGGTCACCGCAATGTATGCGAGGATTCCCATCCCGAAATTCTACGCCGTGATGATCTTCGAGGAAGTCGCCGCAGGTTCGGTCTATGTCGGCGGCGCTTCGCACGAGAAATTCGTCCGCTTCAAGATCGACCACATGGCGAGGACGATGCCCGGCCCCGTCATCAGGGAATGGTGGGTGAATGCAGTCGACAAGTTGATCGCGCCCTACGTCAAGGACCGGGGATACGACTGGGAGGTCACCATCGACGAGCTACCGGCCGACCTTTGGTCGATTCAGGGGCAAATTCCGCCGCCATTCGAATCCCACGCCGAAAAAAGATGGGTCAAGGAGAACCGGCCGAGTTCGTATGACCTCCAGGAAAAGCTGCCGGTCGGAGCCCTGTTCAAGCCGGGCGTGTCCGCCGGCTGAGGCGACGCCCGCAGGACTGTCGATCGACGCAAGACGCCGCTCCGCAGGGCGGACCGAGCCTCTATCCGACAGGACTGAAGGACCTGCTGCTCCGGCAGAAGAGCCAGTCCACCTGACGGGCGCCTGCTACCAAACCTCCGCGCCGGGGATCTTCTTTCGGACCGCCATGCGCTGGATCCAGATGCAGCGACGGACGGATCTGTTGGAGCGGCCGACGGCGGATATCCCCTCGCCGGCCTGAAGCAGCGGCGCCACGTTCTGCCGCAGCACGCGGCAGCGCTGGAGCTCGGCCTGCCAGTCGATGATCGCCGCATCGGCGCGTGATGCCATCAGCGCCAGCGCAGCCATGGCAAGGCAGCTTGCCCGCATCATTTGCATTCCCTTCACTGTGATCCCCCGGCGTCGCGCCGGTAGCGAAAATCGCAATGGCTGGCACCTTGCATGATGGTCTGCGTGCGCGTGAGCCTGACGTCGGGACCAAACCCTTCCGCGGTCGCGAAATCGGCGGTGCAGACCAGGAGGAAGCCTAGCTCCGGTTCGCCCAGTGCCTTGTAGAACTCGGCATAGGCGCACCGCGTCACGTCGAACGCGAAGGTGTCCGCCGTCTGCTCGACGATGTCATAGGCGAGCGCGTCGTCGCGGGCATAGGTCTTGAACGCCGACGAGACGGCCTTGCCGAGATCGGTCTTGTTCTCGGTCTCGTTCTTCGTTTTCCAGAACTCCTCGCCGAAGCCGCGATAGAGATCGCCGAGCGCCTTGCGCACCAGCGCGTTGGCGCGCGCCTCGCCGAGCTCGGCCTGCAATGCCTTGACCAGCGGCACCAGCACCTGCGCCTGGATTTTTGCTTGCTCGATGACGGAAACGCTCATGGGCAGCCTCGCTCGTTTCTCGTTGCTGCGACTCTTTGGCCTTGTGACCTGGACCACATTTGCGACCATCTTAAGGTTGTATGATAGTCCAGCATAACCGAAGCCGGCCAGGCGCCCGACATCCATTTCGATGATCTCATTTTCGAGCACGGAGAAGGAAGCAATGCTTCACTCAGTTCGCAGGGCTCGGCTATTTCCCGACCGCACATTTGCCCGAACCACAAGTTGAAAATCACGATCGATTCACGCAGATCCGTTCAGTATCCGGCCCGGCCAACAACGTAGGGCCGATCGATGTTCGAAGTCGGCACGCGCGCATGAGCGCGCGTGAACGATGTTGTCATGCCCGGCATCGGGCAGATCACGAGACGCGATCGGGATCACGAGGCGCAATAGCGCAGGACTCACCTGCCCGGACAGCCGGCCCGGGGAAATGCCGGCATCGACAGTTGCAGCACCGCGAGGGATCACCATGGACGAGCCCAAACCACTCACCAGTGCATTCACCAAGACCGCGAATTTCTCCATCCACGAGGTCGACGAGGTGTTCAGGGACGCCGCGCAGCCCGCCGCGGGGGCCGCCGCGCGAGCTGCGCGTCCGCCGGTCACCTTGCCGCCCATCCTCGGTCCGCTGTCGGCCTTCACGGGCACCTTCACAGGACAGGGATTCAATACGATCTTCCGGCCCGACAGCAAGATCACGCCGACGCCGATGCCGGGGCCGATCAGCACCACCGACCCCGACGACAACGTGCTGGAGCTGAATCTCACCGACGAGACGATGTCGTTCTCGAACAATCTTGGCTCGATCCCCAATCGCGGCTCGCTGCAGCAGGCGGATGCATTCCTCAACGGCGTGCCGTACCTCCAGACCATCAACGACATCACCACGGGAACGCCCGTGGGCATTCACTTCGAACCCGGCATCTGGCTGGCGGTGCCGGCCACCACCATTCCGCACGAGCCGTTCACCGTTGCGCGCATGGCGTCGATCCCGCACGGCACGACGATCGTCGCGCAAGGCACCGCGCTGCCTCCGGTCGCCGGCAAACCGACCATCGCAGCGATCGACATCACCCCGTTCATCGGCGGCAATCCGGGCAACAAGATCACCTTCCAAAATCAGACCGCGGCCAACAAGACGACCCGCAGGCTACCTCAGGATCTGACCGCACTGATGGCCTCCGGCAAGCTCACCCAGGCCATGATCACCGACCCGAACACGGTGCTGCGCAATCAGATCGCGCATCAGACCATCACGCAGACCATCGTCATCGAGACCTCGACGAAGCCCGGCACGCCGCTGTCCGGCGGCCCCTTGCCGGCCATCCCCTCGCCCGGCCCGCATCCGCAGGCGCCGAGCTTTGCCGGCGGCGCCGCGAACATCGCGTTCCTTCAGGGCTTGCCCGTTCCGACGCCGGGCGGCAATGGCTCGAACGCCAACGCCTTCCAGATGGACGCGGTGTTCTGGATCGAGACGGTGGTTTACGACATCGACGTGCCGGCCCTGCCGCCCGGAACGCCGCCGGTGATCCTGCAACCGCGCCAGAGGAGCAACGTGCCGCTGGTTCCGAGCTTCGTCGCCGCGATCCCGTTCGTGCCCAACAAGGGCTTCAAGGGCGGCCACGTCAGGGTGGCGACGACGCAGATCCAGTATTCACAGAAGGTCATGTTGGATTTCGCCGGGCTGACCTGGCCGCACGTCTCGGTCGCATCGCTGGTGCCGGCAGCACCCGTGCCGATCCCGGATCATCTGTTGCCGCTGACGTGAGGCGAATGGCGGTGTGACGACGATGCGCCACGTCCGCGGCATCGGACGTGGCGTGAACCAACGCATCCGTGATGCAACGGTGACCGCCGCTCGCGCGATCCTGAAAAGCCGGCGCCACGATCAATGGTATGATCATTGTCATCCAAAAGAGAGATGATCATG
The DNA here is from genome assembly GCF_040547805.1 of Bradyrhizobium sp. LA6.1. Lineage (NCBI taxonomy): Bacteria > Pseudomonadati > Pseudomonadota > Alphaproteobacteria > Hyphomicrobiales > Nitrobacteraceae > Bradyrhizobium > Bradyrhizobium sp. LA6.1. The sequence continues at coordinate 520,255 of NZ_JBEPQK010000005.1, forward strand.
CCCCCTTCCAAGATGTCTCGAGACTCGATCAGGCTACGACCGTTTGCACGGCGCGGTCATGTTGCGGCAATTGCCGCAGCGCTGTTTCTCGCGGCGACCGCCTGGTCAGCCGGGCCGGCGCTGGCCGCGGCAGATGATGCGCAGGCACGGGCCATCTTCGAAAAATTCATTGCCGCGCAGAATGCGCACAACGCGGACGATGTGAGGGCCATGCTGTGGAATTCGCCCGGCGTGCTGTTGTTTGCGAGAGGCATCGAGACCAGAGGACGAGATGCGGTCGCGGACCGCTTCAAGGGCTACTACGAGGGCACCTGGCACCTCGAACCCGATATGTCGAAATTCCACGTCGCCGTGATCTCGAACGAGGTCATGCAGGTCCTCGTTCCCATCGTCTTCACGCGTGGCCTTCCCGGCAAGCCACCCCAACAGAATACGTTTCTGATCAGCCAGACCTACGTGCGGGATGCGAACGGCTGGTCCGTCGCCTCCGTCCTGCCGGTCGCGAACACGGAACTGAAATAGCTGCGATCGAGTATTGTCGGGGCGTGGCTCGCTGCAGAACCGGGGCAAATCCCGGATTGCGCTTCGCTCCATCCGGGCTACACGCACGCTTCGCAATCGCGGATTGTTTGGGCTTGCCTGGCCGAAGCTCGCGGCGGGCAACCCGCCTGCGCCCTTTGGGCTTCGGCGTGGCATCCTTCTCTCGCTATCGCGAGCGAAGGATGGTGGGCGCGACAGGGATCGAACCTGTGACCCCTACCATGTCAAGGTAGTGCTCTCCCGCTGAGCTACGCGCCCTAGATGTCTCTAGATCGGGTCGGGTCCCTATAACGGCTCAGGGGAGCCGGTGCAAGGACCGAAGGGGGCCGATTTAGGCCGCCAGCATCTTGTTCACTTCGCTGACCAATTCGCGCAGATGCACGGGCTTGGACAGCACCTTGGCGTTCTTGGGGGCGTCCGAATCCGAGTTCAGGGCAACCGCGGCGAAGCCGGTGATGAACATGATCTTGATGTCGGGGTCGAGTTCCGAGGCCCGGCGGGCGAGCTCGATGCCGTCCATCTCCGGCATCACGATGTCGGTCAGCAGCATCTCGAACGGCTCTTCCCGGAGCCGCTGATAGGCGGCCATGCCGTTGTCATGGGACGAGACCTGAAAACCAGCGTTTTCCAGCGCCTTGACCAGGAAACGGCGCATGTCGTTGTCGTCTTCGGCGAGCAGGATTTTGGGCATGGCAGGAAACGTCAAATCCCCAGAGGATATCAGCAGCGGTTACTAAGCCCGACAGAGGGTAAATTTGGGGTGAAAATCTTTACCCTGGGCTGGCTGCGCTGCCGGTCCCTTGTGAACCCGAATGCGGCACGAATCAATCGAGCCGCGCCGGCGCATCCCCGCTTCCCTGCCCACACGGTTAAGACATGTTCCAGCGCCGATCACATCTTTTCGCTTGGCAGAATGGTTGCGATTCCAGACAATGACGACACATAAGAGCCGCTCCACCGGCCGAATCAATTCGATCCGAGACCCGGATCCCGCGGCGCGAAGGGACGAAGCCTGAGAAGATGACCCGGTTTGACGGCGACGTGTCGCCCGCCTTCGAGATCGTGGAGCCCGCGCAATGGCGCGCGCCTGTCATCTTCAACTCGCCCCATTCCGGCTCGACCTATCCGGACGAATTCCTCAGCGCCTCCAGGATCGACCTGACGACGCTGCGGCGGTCCGAAGATTCCTTCATGGACGAGCTGATCGGCCATTTGAGCGAGCGCGGCTTTCCGACCGTGCGGGTCAACTTTCCCCGCTCCTATGTCGACGTCAATCGCGAGCCCTATGAGCTCGATCCCCGCATGTTCACCGGACGGCTGCCGAGCTTTGCCAATACCCGCTCGATGCGGGTTGCCGGCGGGTTAGGCACCATCCCGCGCGTGGTCGGCGACGGCCAGGAGATCTATCGCGAACGCATCCTGGTCGACGATGCGCTGGCGCGGATCGAGACGCTCTACAAGCCCTATCATCGCGCGCTGCGCCGGCTGATCAACAAGGTGCACCAGATGTTCGGCACCGTGGTGCTGGTCGATTGCCACTCGATGCCCTCGGTCGGCGTCAGCAGGGACGAGCCGCGGCGGCCCGACATCGTGATCGGCGATCGCTACGGCACGAGCTGCACGCCGCTGCTTCCGGACAGGGTCGAGGAGACCATGGGCGGGCTCGGTTATTCGATCGGCCGCAACAAGCCCTATGCCGGCGGCTTCATCACCGAGCATTACGGCAACCCCGCAAGCGGGCTGCACGCGGTGCAGCTCGAGCTCAACCGCGCGATCTACATGGACGAGCGGCGGCGCGAGCGCAGTCCGCGCTTTGCGCAAGTGGCAAGCGACTTCGGCGTGCTCGCCGACGTGCTGGCGACGACGATCCCGTTCGGCGATCTCGGCCCGTTCCAAGCCGCGGCTGAATAGACGCGAGCCGTCGCCGCGCGATCGCGTCGCCGATCAAACATCAGATCAAGCTGCCAGCGTATCGTGCGCCGAATCTTCGCTTCGCGTTTTCGCGCGCTCGAAGTGAAGATCGAGGCTCAAAGAAAAAAGGGCCGCTTCTGATGAAGAAGCGGCCCAAGTCTAGGGAGGAAACGCCCAAGGAGGGCAGCGGTAACGCAGAGCGCTACCGCACCGCAACAATATGCGGCCGCGACGCACAAAGTGCAAGGGCTTTTGAGCCGTTTCCCATGCAATATGCACATGGCTCAATTGCTTATAGCGAAACCCAGATTCAGTTTCTTTGATAAGGAAATTCAATGGGTTGATAACCGTTTGCATACGAACGAGGCATACTCGGAACTAAGTTTTCAACTCTATGATCGATATTTGGCCAGCATATGACTGGGATGGGGCATCCGGTTGCGGCATCCAAAATACCAGGGAGCAAACCAACTCAGCGCTGCACGCGAGAAGCGAATTGAGCTAGGCAGGAGCGAGCTTCACCCGACTTTCGTTTTGAGGATGCGCCGTGACGGTGATCGACTTCTCAGCCTTCATCGGACGGCTCGCCACCGCCTCCGGCGAAACCATCCTGCCGTTCTTCCGCACCTCGCTGTCGATCGACGACAAGAGCAAGACCAAGGATTTCGACCCCGTGACGGAGGCCGACCGCGCCGCAGAGGCGGTAATGCGCCGGCTGATCAAGGCGAGCTTCCCCCAGCACGGCATCGTCGGCGAGGAATTCGGCAATGAGCGCGAGGACGCCGATTATGTCTGGGTGCTCGACCCCATCGACGGCACGAAATCCTTTATCGGCGGCTTTCCGATCTGGGGCACGCTGATCGCGCTGCTGCACAAGGGCGCGCCGGTGTACGGCATGATGCACCAGCCCTTCATCGGCGAGCGCTTCTCCGGCGACAACGGCTCGGCCACGTATAAAGGCCCGTCCGGCGAGCGCCGGCTCCAGGTCCGCCGCTGCGCCTCGCTGTCGGAAGCGACGAGCTACACCACCAGCCCGCTGCTGATGAACGAACGCGACCGCGCCATTTTCAGCCGCATCGAACAGGGCGCGCGGCTGTCGCGCTATGGCGGCGACTGCTACTCCTATTGCATGCTGGCGGCCGGTCACGTCGATCTCGTGGTCGAGACCGAGCTGAAGCCTTACGACATTGCAGCCCTGATCCCGATCGTGACCGGCGCCGGCGGCGTCGTCACCACCTGGGAAGGCAAGCCGGCCCAGGGCGGCGGCCGCATCATCGCGGCCGGCGACGCCAGAGTTCACGAAGAAGCACTGAAACTGCTCAACGGATAAGCGCCCCAAGGAGCGTGCATGAAAAGAGCCTGCATGAACAACTGGCCTAAGCTCCTCCTCGCATTCCTGCTCCTGTTTCCCGCCCTCGCCTCCGCGCAGAATTTCCCCGCAAAACCGATCAAGTTGATCGTGCCGTTCCCGGCCGGCGGGCCCAACGACATCATTGCCCGCGTGATCGGCCAGCGCATGTCGGAGCTGTCAGGGCAGCCGGTGCTGATCGACAATCGCGGCGGCCAGGGCGGCGTGCTCGGCACCGACGCGGTCTCCAAGGCCGCGCCCGACGGCTACACCATCGCCATCTCCTCAGCCGGCGCGCTCGCGATCAGCCCGAGCATGGAGCGGGTCGCCTACGACACAGCGAGCGACCTCACGCCGGTGACGCTGGTTGCGACCGTGCCGGAAATGCTGGTGGTTGCCACCAACGTGCCCGCAAAGGACATCGGCGAGCTGATCGCGCTCGCCAAGGCGCAGCCCGGAAAGCTCAATTTCGCCTCCTCCGGCCCCGGCAGCCTGCCGCACCTCGCCGGCGAACTGTTCAAGCTGACGGCCAAGATCGACATCGTCCACGTGCCCTATCGCGGCGCGGCGCCCGCGGTGAACGATCTCCTGGGCCAGCAGGTGCAGATGACGTTCCTGGATCTCCCCGTGCTGCTGCCGCAGGTCAAGGCGGGCGCGTTGAAGCCCATCGCGGTCGGCTCGGCCGAGCGCTCCACGACCGCGCCCGACGTGCCGACCACCGCGGAAGCGGGCTTTGCCGATCTTCGCATCGAGAACTGGTACGGCATGGTGGCGCCGAAGGGCACGCCGAAAGAGATCGTCACCGCGCTGCATGGCCTGGCGACGAAGGCCATGGCGGATCCGGCCGTAAAGGAAAAGCTCGCCGCCCAAGGCGCGACGCTGATCGGCGACGAGCCGGAGCATTTTCGCAGCTTCATCGCGGACGAGACGAAGAAGTGGGCGAAGGTGATCAAGGACGCCGGCGTCGAGACGGCGAAGTAGCGCGCGGTAGGCGAACGGCCTCACAACGCGACAGGTGCGTTCCCTCCCCCCTTGCGGGGGAGGGTTAGGGAGAGGGGTCCACACGGGGACTCCATCGATCTCTCTTCTTCGCGACAGCGATACCTTTTCCTGGGCCACCCCTCTCCCCCGCCCTCCCCCGCAAGGGGGGAGGGAGCGCAGTTGTGCGCACAGCCGCAGCGTAGGCTCACATCAAAAAAGCCGCCCTCACACCGCCGCCGCCCGCAAATGCTCCACCAGCATCTTGGCCGGCCTTGGCAGCGCCTTGAAGCTGCGTGCGCAGATCACGAGCTTGCGGTTGGCGAAGGCATCGCGCAGGCGGACCATGGCCAGCGGCATCAGCTTGGCGCAGCGGCGGGCGGCGGATATCGGCACCAGGGCGATGCCGACGTCAGCGGCGACCATCTGACAGATCGCGTCGAAATCGCGCAGACGCGCACGGTAATGCGGACGCATGCCGAGCCGGGCGGCGTGCTTCGAAATGTGCATCTGGAGCGCAGTGGCGCTGGTGAGCCCGACAAAGTCACAAGCGCCTGTCTCCTGAAAATCGATCTGGCGACGGCCCGCGAACGGGCCGCGCCGCGACGTCACCAATGTCAGGTGGTCCTCGCTGAAGACAAAGCGCTCGATATGGTCGGGCAGCGCGTGCTCGGCGGCGAAGCCGAGATCGGCGGCACCGGCGGTGATCGCTGCCGCGATATCGGTGCTCTCGCGCTCCTCGATGTCGATGGCGACGTCGCGATGCTCGCGCAGGAAGCCCGCCAGCGCCTTCGGCAAATGTTCCGACAGCCCCGAGGTGTTGACGAGAAAATGCACGCTCGCGCGCACGCCGCTGGCAAAGCCGGCGAGATCGCCGCGCATGGCGTCGACCTGGTGCATCACGACCCGTGCATGATCGAGCAGGCTCTCGCCCGCCGCAGTCAGCTCGACACCGCGCCGCCCGCGCTTGAGCAGCGCGACGCCGAGCGCGTCCTCGAGCCCTTTTATGCGCGCGCTGGCAGAGGCCAAGGCGAGATTCGATCGCTCGGCGCCGCGCGTGATGCTGCGCTGGTCGGCTACCGCGATGAAGAGCTGGAGGTCGACGAGGTCGAAGCGCATGGTCGGATTCTCCTCAGCCTCCGCCAGGAACGAAGGCTGTCTCCGTAACCTTCAGATTGTGCCCGCGCGCGGCTTCGGTCAATGTGCAAGATATGATTGACCCGCTCCTCATCCTCATCGCCGCCGTCTTCCTGATCGCCGGATTCGTCAAGGGCGTGGTCGGGCTCGGCCTGCCGACCGTGTCCATGGGCCTGCTCGCGGTGAACATGGCGCCGAGCCGCGCGATCGCCATCGTGATCGTGCCCGCCATCGTCACCAATATCTGGCAGACCTTCGCCGGCCCCTATCTGCGCGACATCCTGAGGCGGCTGTGGCCGCTGATGATCGGCACCGTGATCGGATGCTGGCTCAATGCCGGCGCGCTGACCGGCCCGCATGCCCGTTACGGCACGATCGTGCTCGGAATCCTGCTCGTGATCTACGCGATCATCGGGCTCAGCAAATTCAAGTTCCACGTCGCGCCGCAGAACGAGAAATGGGTCGGCGGCGTGGTCGGCGTGATCACCGGCGTGATCTCGGCCTCGACCGGCGTGCAGGTGATCCCCTCGATGCCGTTCATGCAGGCGATCGGCATGGAGAAGGACGAGCTGGTGCAGGCGCTCGGCGTGTTCTTCACGACGGCGACGCTGGCGCTCGCCTTCAATCTCACCGCCGGCGGATTGCTGACGCCGGCGAACGCCGTGCCGGGCGCCGTGGGCATGGCCATGGCCTTTGCCGGCATGTTCGTCGGCCAGTCGGTGCGGGCGCGGATGCCGGCGGAAGCGTTTCGCCGCTGGTTCCTGATCGCGATGATCCTGCTCGGCGTTTATCTCGCCGGCAGCGCGCTGCTGAAGGAGTTCGCCTGAGGCCTACGATTTGGGTTCGTATCCCGGTACCCATTTTTCGTGCTGGGGCAGATCGTCCTGGATCGTCCACCACGGTGCGCGCGACGAGGTGAAGACGTGGAGGCGGGGCCTCACATCGGGATCGTCATCGAGCAGGCCGGCGGGAATGCTGACGGTCGGCAGATAACTCGCCTTGCCCGGCGTCAGGCAGCCGCAGGTCTTGCAGCGATGGCGGAAGCTCCCCGGTGCGGATTCGTAAGCCACCGTCATGTCCTCGCCGGCAACAAAGCGAAACTTGTCGGCATCGACATGGGCGTAGGTGGCGAAGGCGGCACCGGTCAGCTTGCGGCAATTGGCGCAATGGCAATGCGTCAGCGCACGCACATGATCGATCTCGAAACGCACGACGCCGCATAGGCAGCTTCCACGAACCATCGAAACCTCCCCGCGCGGCCTCTATCGGGCCGACTGCATGCCGGACCAGTCATTCGTTCGAATGAGTTATCGCGTCTCCAGCATGGCGACGCGGATGCCGAGATAGATGAAGAGGCCGCCGAGCGCGCGGTTGACCCAGGCGATCGCGCCCTCAGACTTGCGCAGCCGGTGGGCCGCCCTTGCCGCGAACGCCGCCAGCACCAGGCACCACAACGTTCCCGTAAAGATGAAGATCAGGCCGAGCGTCAGGAAGGCGAGCGGCTTGTGCGGGGAATCGGCTGCGACGAATTGCGGCAGGAAGGCCAGGAAGAACAGCGCGACCTTGGGATTGAGAGCGTTGGTGAAGACGCCCTGGAGGAAGACCCGCCGCAGCGGGCTCTGCTCCGGCTCGTCGATGGCTGCGGCCAGCGCCGGGCGCGACCACAGCATCTGAAGTCCCGTCACGACGAGATAGGCCGCGCCGACCAGCTTCAGGATCGAGAAGGCGGTCGATGAGGCCATCAGCAGGGCCGAAAGGCCGATTGCCGCGCCCGCAACGTGGAAAAAGCAGCCGAAACTGATGCCGAGCGCGGCCGCGGCGCCGCCCCGCCAGCCCATCTGCATGCTGCGGCCGATCACGTAGACCGAGTCCGGGCCGGGCGTGATGTTGAGCAATATGCCCGACAGGATGAAGAGCCAGATCTCGTGAATGCCCAGCATGTGAGGTGCCCCCGTCAGCCTTGAAAGGCGGGCTTATTCGGTTCGGCCGCCGCCGTCCACCGCCAGGATTGCGGAGAATTTACCTCAAATTTGCAATGCGGATCATGCTTTCGCTCGGCCTTATCTGCTCTATAAAGGCAGTGTTCTTGGAAATGCGGGATTCGAGGCGACTGCCACGCGGGGGCCGGTCATCGATCCCTTGGAGCTCCGGACTATGGAAAGACGTCTGGCCGCCATCGTCTGCGCCGATGTCGCCGGCTATTCGCGCATGATGGGCAGCGACGAGGCCGGCACCCATGCCGCCTTTAAGGCCCATCGCAGCGCGATCCATCCCATCATCCTCAACCATGGCGGCCGCGTCGTCAAAAACACCGGCGACGGCTTCCTGCTGGAGTTCCCGAGCATCGTCGGCGCTGTCGAGGCCGCGATCGCGATGCAGACGTTGATGGCGGAGCGCAACCACCACCTGCCTGCCGAGCGCGCCATGCAGTTTCGCCTCGGCATCCACATGGGCGACGTCATCGCCGACGAGGACGAGGTATTCGGTGACGACGTCAACATTGCCGTCCGCCTCGAAGCGGTGGCGAGCCCCGGCGGCTTCGCCATCTCGGCCAAGGCCTACCGGGAGGCGAGCAAGCACCTGACCGCGCTGCTGGTCGATGCCGGCAACCATCGCTTCAAGAACATCAAGGACCCGATCGGGGTCTGGACCTGGATGCCCGAGGGTGCGCCGGCGCTTGCGCCCGAGCTCCGGGAGGCGTCGGTGCTGTCGCAGCAGTACCGCACAGCGATCGTCGGTGTGCTGCCCTTCGCCAATCTCAGCGACGCCCAGGACGAATATTTCTCCGACGGCCTCACCGAGGATCTGATCCACGCGCTGTCGCTGCAATCCTTCTATCGCGTGCTGAGCCGCAACTCGACCTTCGCGTTCAAGGGCAAGAACACCAGCACCCGCCTGATCGCGCGCGAGATCGATGCCACCTATCTGATCCAGGGCTCGGTGCGGCGCGCCGGAGCCAAGATCCGCGTCACCGCCGAGCTGGTCGCGCCGGAGACCGGCGAGCAGCTCTGGACCGGCCGCTACGACCGCGACATCGGCGAACTGTTCGCGATGCAGGACGAGATCACCACCAATCTGTCCGCCGCCATCGCCACCGAGATCGTCCGGGCGGAGGCCTCGGCGCCGGCGCGGCTCTCCACCGACGTGACCGCCTGGGACCGCTTCCTCAAGGGGCTGTCGCACTACTACCGGCAGACCAAGGAGGACCTGGCCACCGCCGTCGGCCTGTTCCGCGAAGCCATCAGCCTCGATCCCAAACTGTCGATCGCGCACGCCTATCTCGCCACGATCCAGATCCAGAGCATCCAGTTCGGGTGGGTCAAGGGCACCCGCGAGATGTGGGCCGAGGCGATGGCCCTCGCCGAGACCAGCGTCCGGCTCGACCCGCGCTCCTCCTTCGCCTTCTCGATCCTGTCCTGGGCGCATGCCATGGAGGCGCATTACGAGGCCGCGATGGACGCCGCCAAGCGCGCGGTCGCGCTCAACCCCTACGACAACGGCGCACGCGGCGTGCTCGGCATCTGCCATTTCGTCATCGGCGAGCACCGCGAGGCGATCGAGCTGTTCTCGATGGCCGCGCAGCGCGACAATAGCGACCCGCGCTACCAATGGGCCGCGCTGAACGCCTTCAGCCATTATCTGCTGGGGCAATACGACGCGACCCTGTCCTGGGCGCGCGAGCAGCTCTACATCAACCCGAACCACATGCAGGCGCTGGCGATCCGTGCCGCGGCGCTGGCACAGTTGGGTCGGGACGATGAGGCGGGCGAGGCCGTCGGCGTGCTGATGCGCAACTACCCGACGCTGAATGTCGATCGTCACTTGCGCAATTTCCACTGGAAGCGGCCCGAGGACCTTGCCCATTACCGCGAGGGGCTTCTGAACGCGGGCGTGCCGCTCAGCAAGCTGACCCTGGTGCAAAGCGACGTCAAACGCGCGGCCGAGTCCTGACAGGCGGGCCTTCACGGTCCCGATCCAGTCCCTTCGCAAACCGCGGACCGGCCTTTATTGACAGGACCGTGAATTCAGCCACACTTTTTTACACGCTGAAGTAGTATAAGCTGCTGTCGGTTTGTTAGGACTTTCCGCGCTCTATCGGCGCGTCTTCATTTCACGATTCGCTGTTTTCAGGATTTTGGGCCATGAACGACCCCGCCTCGAAGCCTCCCTTCGATCCCTCGATCCAGGTCTCGCCAGACAATCCCTGCCCCTTCCTGCGCGGCCTCGTCTGCGAAGGCTTCGTCGACGGCGGGACCGTCCCGATCGGCAAGCTATCGCAGACGATCGCGAATGCGAGCGGCGACAAGGGCCTGATGAAGACGGTGGCCCGCGTCGAGACCCGCGGCATCGCGCTGATCGCCAACGGCTTCGGTCACATCCTGAAGAGCATCTTTTCGGGCGCACAGCTCGATGCGCTGCGCGGCGGCCCCCTGGACAAGCGCGGCGCCGGTTCGCGCATCCTCGGCGTCGACGGCAAGGTCAACGAGGATCAGATCGCCCGCCTGGCCAGCTTCGGCAGGGACTATACCGATCCGAACGGCGGCGGCACCGAGCCCGGCATCAACGCGTCGGAAATACAGACCTACATGCGCGACAACCTCAAGCGCGCCGGGAGCGCTGCGCGCTGGTATTACCGGATCTTGATGCAGTTCGAATGGCCCATCCTGCTGAAGATCATGGGCAAGGGCGAAGGCGAGAACCGCTACCTCGGCATCGCCGACGTGCGTACGCTGTTCAACGAGCGCAAATTCCCGGAGAGGATCACGCAGCGGGTCGTCAGCCAGCCGGTCAAACCGCCCTCACTGATATTGCGCGTTGCCGGCGGACTCGTCGCTGCGCTGCTCGTCTTTGGCGTCGTGGCGCTGCGCTTTCCCGATCAATTCCAGCCGATGCTGCCCGGCATCCTCGGTGACCTCGTGGCGCCGCCATTGCCGAAGCTTGTCGAACCCCGGGCCGCGTACTGGCTCGAGCAAAACTGGGCGCTGGAGGACCGGCACTGGTTTCATCACGCCAGCCAGGGCACCGCGACCTTCCCGGTGCCCTATAGCTGGTTCATGGCGCTCGAGCAGCCGCGGCTTCATTTCTTCGCAAAGCCCGGGATGCTGCATGACAGCGACCATCTCCAGCGCTTCGGCTTCATCCCGAGCCCGCAGACAATCAACACCGACGACGCCACGCTGCGCCGGTTCGGCTACGCCAATGTCTACGACAAGACCAAGCCGGTGCCGGCGCGGCTTTGGGATCCGCCGGTTAACTGGGGCGCCCAGGCTGAAAACGTCGACGGCCTGCCCGTCGGCTTTGCGCGCATGACCGGCGTACCCGATCCTGCGACCGGCCAGGTCGGCGACGACCGGATCGGCCTGACCTGCGCCGCCTGCCACACCGGCCAGATTCACTACAAAGGCATCGACATCCGTTTCGACGGCGGCCCGGCGATGACCGACCTGAGGAAGCTCGAGGTCACGACGGGTCTGTCGATCGCCTACACGCTCCTCGTGCCGGGTCGCTTTATCCGCTTCGCCGACCGTGTGCTCGGCCCCTCCGCCAGCGGTGCGGATCGCGATGCGCTGAAGCAGAAGCTGCGCACGATCAGCACGTTCCTGATCGACTGGGAGAAGACCTACGCGAAAACCATCGACGGCAAGACGAGGTTCAACGAGAAGACGAAGCGGGAAGAGAAGCAGCAGGACACCGAGGAAGGATACGGCCGTCTCGACGCGCTCAACCGCATCGGCAATCAGGTCTTCGCCCAGGACATGACGCTCAGCGGCCTCAGCGGCTTCGAAAAGAATCTGCACGCCAAGGACGCGCCGGTCAGCTTCCCGCCGATCTGGACCGTGCCCTGGCTCAAATTCGCGCAATATGACGCGTCCATCGAACAACCGCTGATCCGCAACGCCGGCGAAGCGCTGGGCGTGACGGCGCTGCTCAATCTGTCCGACAATACCCCCAAGGACACGCTGTTCCGCTCGTCGATGGATATCAAGAATCTGAACTGGATCGAGGATCTGCTGAAGGGGGCGGCGCCCTATCCGAAAAAGCAGCTCTCCGGACTGACATCGCCGAAATGGCCGTCGGACATCTTCGGCGACAATGCCTGGAAGATCGATGGTGAACGCGTCAAGAACGGCCGCAAGCTCTACGCGCAGATCTGCGTCGAATGCCATCTCGGGCCGGTCAACGATCCCGTGTTCGACACCGAGTTTCCGGACCAGAGCATCTGGTCCTCGTCGCGCTGGGAGACCATCGGCAAAGACAAATTCCTGAACGAGGTCCAGAAAAGCGTCAAAGGCATGGGGACCGATCCCGCTCAGGCGAGCGTGCTGCAGACGCGGACGGTTCAGGTCCCGGGCTTTCTCGAGCTCGATCCCACGCAGAAGCTCAATGCCTGGTGGAGCTGCAATCTGCCGGCTATCTCCTCGACCGACATGCCGTACTCGGTCGGGCTGATGGTGCTCGTCGACATCGTCAGCCGCAAAGCGATGGACGATGCGAAGATCGACCCGAAGGTTCAGCAGGCCTGGTGGGGTGAGCGCAAAAACTGCCCGAATCCCGGTCCGCAGCCGCCCGAGGCGAAGGAGCCGCGGCCCTGGTATCGCGCGCGCCCGCTCAACGGCGTCTGGGCCACCGCGCCTTACCTGCACAACGGATCGGTGCCCTCGCTCTACTGGATGCTGAGCCCCGCGGCCGAGCGCCCCAAATCGTTCTGCATGGGTGGTGGTCGCGACTACGATCCGAAGCAGGTCGGCTTCGCGGTCGTCGACGGCGAGAGCTGCAAGACCGGGCAGTCGCGCTTCTCGACGCGAGCGTCTGATGGCACCGAGACCTTCGGCAACAGCAATGCCGGCCACTCGTTCGATGGCACGCCGGGCCCCGGCAAGGACGGCACCATCGGCCGCGTGCTCAAGGAGCAAGAGCGCTACGACCTGATCGAGTATCTGAAGACGCTGTGAGCTGGTCTTCTTACCTCGCCCCGCCGCTGCTTCCTCACTTGAACAGCGGCGTGCCCGGCACGAAGGCGTCGAAGGCGGCCCAGAACTGGGAGCGGTAGCGGTCCTGCTCCTGGAGGATCTCGTGCTTGGCGCCGGCGATCACGAGATGGGAGCCGGCGCGCAGGTGGTAGGCGAACTCCTCGATCGCCGCGGTCGAGACCACGGTGTCGCTGGAGGCCGCCAGCATCAGGATCGGCTGGCGGATCTGGGAAGGGTAGTTCTTGCCCTTGAAGGTGTTCATGGCGTGGAAGGCGGTATCGGCCCAGGCGACCGTCGGTGACGCGAGCCCGAGCGTCGGATCCTCCTCCAGGATCGCGGCATTGCGCGCATAGCGCACGGGATCGCTGGTCAGCGGATTGTTGATGAAGGGATTGAGCCCGGTGATGTGGTCGCTGCCGCCCGGGACATAGCGACCGCCCATCCCCATCAGGCGCATCGTCTTCAGCAGCGCCCGCGCCGGAAACGAGGTGGCGCGGCCGGGCAGGTCGATCATCGGCGCCGACAGCACCATGCGGTCGAACCAGCGCTTGCCCGCGTGCGCCACCCGCAGCATCACCGTGCCGCCCATGGAATGGGCGAGCGCGAAGAAGGGCGGCGGGCAATCCGGCAGCACCACCTGCTGCACGAAGGTCTCGACGTCGATCTCGAAATCGGAGAAGTCGCGCACATAGCCCTTGCGCGGATCGCGCAGGCGGCGCGAGGAGTGGCCCTGCCCGCGCCAGTCGATCATCGCCACCGCGAAACCGCGGTCGCGCAGGTCGCGCACGGTCTCGAAATATTTCTCGATCTGCTCGCTGCGTCCGGTGAAGACGCAGACCGTGCCCTTGCGGTTCGCCGGCGGCGCCCAGCGCGCAAAGCGCAGCTCGGCGCCATCGGGTGTCTTGATGGTGCCGCTGACGACGTCTTCGGGAACGGGATTGGACGGAATCGAGATCAGCGTCATTGGGCGAGAAATGCTGCAAATCAAGGGGCTGGAGCGCCGAAAAGGCGCAACTTGCCGCCCTCTTGAACGCCGTTCCCCTGAACCCATATCACCATGGTGCAGGCCGCTACCAGTGTTTCGGAACCGGAACATTAGGCTGCACACAGACTAAAGCCCGGCCCGATTGGCGGGCGGGTTACCAACAGTCGCTCAATGGAGGACTAGACCATGCGTACCTACGACCTGACTCCGTTTTACCGTTCCACCGTCGGCTTCGACCGCCTCTTCAGCCTGCTCGACCAGGCCGGTTCGGACGGCAGCCCCGGTTATCCCCCCTACAACATCGAGCGTACCGGCGAGAACACCTACCGCATCACGGTTGCGGTGTCCGGCTTCGCCAAGGACGAGCTCTCCCTCGTCGCGAAGGAAAACACGCTGACGATCAAGGGCGAGAAAGTCGCCAACGAGAACTCGAAGTCCGAAGTGCTCTACCGCGGCATCGCCGCGCGTGCCTTCGAGCGCGCCTTCCAGCTTGCCGACTTCGTGCAGGTGAAGGACGCCTCGCTCGAGAACGGGCTGCTTCACGTCGACCTCGTGCGCGAGATTCCCGAAGCCAAGAAGCCGCGCCAGATCGCCATCAACGCGGGCGCGCCGAAGGCGCAGGTGATCGAGAGCTCGGTCGCCGCCTAAGCACGCCGACAGCCGCCAAGTTGCGAAAACGCCCCGGTGCCCCGGGGCGTTTTTTTGTTTTGCATTGCATCACAGAACGGTGAGGACATGTAACGCCGCGACCACACGCTCCGTCCTTTGGGCATCGCAGCAAAAACAATACGGAGCACGATCATGTCACTTTGGCGCAGCCTTTTCGTCGCCGCGAGCTTGCTGGCGGCCCCCATCAGCCTGGCTCACGCGCAGACGCCGCAGACGGTGAAAGCCAAGAACGTCGTTCTGGTGCACGGCGCCTGGGCCGACGGATCGAGCTGGTCGGAGGTGATCCCGATCCTCCAGGCCGCGGGCCTGCACGTCACCGCCGTGCAAAATCCGCTGTCGTCGCTTGCGGACTCCGTCGAGGCGACCAAGCGCGCGCTGGCCGAACAGGATGGCCCGACCGTGCTGGTCGCGCATTCCTGGGGCGGCACCGTGATCAGCCAGGTCGGCAACGACCCGAAGGTCACCGGCCTCGTCTACGTCGCCGCACGCGCGCCCGATGCGAACGAAGACTTCGTCGCGCTGTCGAAGCAGTTTCCGGCAGGCCCGGCCCGCGCCGGCATCGTCGAACGCGACGGCTACACAAAGCTCTCGGAAGACGCCTTCCTGAAGTATTTTGCCAATGGCGTGAAGCCGGAGCAGGCCAGGGAGCTCTACGCCGTGCAATGGCCGACGGCCGCCTCGATCTTCGCCGGCCGCACCACGGAAGCTGCATGGCACACGAAGCCAAGCTGGTACGCGGTGTCGAAGAACGACGGCACCATCAATCCCGATTTCGAACGCTTCCTCGCCAAGCGCATGAACGCAACCACGATCGAGCTCGATGCCGGCCACCTCTCGCTGGTGTCGCATCCGAAGGACGTGGCGAATCTGATCCTGGAAGCGGCGGGGTATCCGCGCAGCTGAGCGCGCGATCGCCGCAATGAAAAAGCGCCCGAGCTCTTCGGGCGCTTTTGTTTTGCTCAGGTCTCCGTCCAGCGCGTGGCGCGCAGTCGCGTCAAGCGAGCGCGCTAGTCCAGCCCCTGCGCCGCCGGCATCTCCTGCGTCGGCATGATCGTCGGAGCCGGCTTGGCCTGACCGACGGTTGGCGCGGCGGTTTGCGGTGCGGCTTCGGCGGGCTTTGCTTGCACGGCGGCGGTCTGCTGGGTGAGCTGTGCCTGCGGCGCTTGTGCCTGCTGCGGAGCTGCCGCGGCCGGCTTGGCGGCGGCGACAGGCGCCTCGCCGCGGCGCGGTGCGGCCTTCGGCAGCGGCACGGTGCGGCTGGCGACATGCGGGATGGAGGCCGGCGGACGCGGCGGGCCGCTGCGGACCATGGTCGGCGGCGGCAGCGCGCTTTGTGGACGGTAAGGTGCAACCGTCGGCACCTCATCGCTGGGCGCCATGCCGAAGGCGTCGGCGGCCGGCATGAAGCGCAGAATTCGCCCGTCGCGGGCATCGATCGCCAGCCGGCCGTCGTCGCCGCGGCGGTCGATCACCGCGATGGTGTAGACGCCGCCGCGCAGGCGCGGGATGCCGAGCGGCGAGAAGCCGTTGTCGCGCAGCACAGCGTAGACCTCGGTCGACGGCAGCAGCGCCGGCGCCGGACCGCGCTCCTCGTAGCCATAGCCGTAACCGTAACGGGGCGGCGGCGGCGCGGCTTCCGGCGGCCCATAGGGTCCGTCGAAATCCGAGACCGCGATATAGGCGCCCCGCGCAGCGCCGTTGGCCGGAACTTGTGCCTCGGCGGCCGTCGCCACCAGCGCCAGCGTGGCAGCGGCCACACATCCTGTGAAAAACTTCATGGTCGACACGCTCCTGTCAGGCCCCCGAATACCTCGCGCTCTTTCGCTTCTTGCGGCGTGGCGCGCCTTTCGAAGGGCTGATCCGAAGCTTCATTCGGGATTTCGGCGTCTACAGGGCCGGATCAGGGCGCGTTTGCTTCAAAACCGGGGCCGCGTGCCATGCGGAAAGCGCTGATTGACACTCTGGGAATCGGGACTTCCGCGCGCTTGTGTGATAGACAAAAATTTGGCAAGGTGATGGTTAGGACAGGAAGACTGTCTCAATTTTGCTTGCAGTTCCGGCATACGGATTGCAACGAAAGTCGGTGCTTTCGAGCGCCAGGAAGGCAACAGGCAAAGCCGTTCTCGGGGACGAAGAACGCCTTGGCCTGAATTTAAGAAAATGCGGCTCGCAGCGGACGAGCGGTGACCCAGAGGCGGGTGCCGCGGAACGCCCAAGGTGCGCCGAAGATAGCGGTGAGGCAGCTTGCCGCATGGAGAGGATTGGAACAATGACCGGGTCGCAATTCGAGCGCGCAAACATCGTGGCAGAAGAACTGTCGGCGACGGTCGCCTCGAAAACGACTGATCCGATTCAGGAACACAATTCGCGCCCGCCGGCTGTAGGTCTGTACGATCCGAGCCTGGAGAAGGATTCCTGCGGCGTCGGCTTCATCGCCAACATCAAGGGCAAGAAGTCCCACGAGATCGTCGCGGACGCGCTCAGCATCCTCTGCAACCTCGAGCATCGCGGCGCCGTCGGCGCCGACCCGCGCGCCGGTGACGGCGCCGGCATCCTGGTGCAGATCCCGCACGCCTTCTTCAGCCGCAAGGCCGGGGAGCTCGGCTTCACGTTGCCGGCTCCGGGCGAATACGCCATCGGCGCGCTGTTCATGCCGCGCGACACCGCCTGGCGCAACGTCATCAAGAGCATCATCGCCGACCAGATCAAGGAAGAGGGCCTGACCCTGCTCGGCTGGCGCGACGTGCCGACCGACAATTCCTCGCTCGGCGTCACCGTGAAGCCGACCGAGCCCGCCTGCATGCAGGTGTTCATCGGCCGCAACGGCACCGCCAAGACCGAGGACGATTTCGAGCGCCGGCTCTACATCCTGCGCAAGTCGATCTCGCAGGCGATCTACCAGCGCCGCGACCGCGGCCTTGCGGGCTATTACCCCTGCTCGATGTCGTGCCGCACCGTGATCTACAAGGGCATGTTCCTCGCCGACCAGCTCGGCAAGTACTATCCCGATCTGCACGAGGCGGACTTCGAGAGCGCGCTCGCGCTGGTGCATCAGCGCTTCTCGACCAACACCTTCCCGGCCTGGTCGCTGGCGCATCCCTACCGCATGATCGCGCATAACGGCGAGATCAACACGCTGCGCGGCAACACCAACTGGATGGCGGCGCGCCAGGCTTCCGTGAGCTCCGAGCTCTACGGCAAGGACATCAACCGGCTCTGGCCGATCTCCTACGAAGGCCAGTCGGACACCGCCTGCTTCGACAACGCGCTCGAATTCCTGGTGCAGGGCGGCTACTCGCTGCCTCACGCCGTCATGATGATGATTCCGGAGGCGTGGGCCGGCAATCCTCTGATGGATGAGAAGCGCCGCGCCTTCTACGAATATCATGCCGCGCTGATGGAGCCGTGGGACGGCCCCGCCGCGATCGCCTTCACCGACGGCCGCCAGATCGGCGCCACGCTCGACCGCAACGGATTGCGGCCGGCGCGCTATCTCGTGACCAAGGACGACCGCATCGTGATGGCGTCCGAGATGGGCGTGCTGACGATCCCCGAGGACCAGATCATCACCAAGTGGCGGCTGCAGCCCGGCAAGATGCTGCTGGTCGACCTCGAGCAGGGCCGCCTGATTCCGGACGACGAGATCAAGGCCGAACTCGCCCGGAGCCATCCCTACAAGGAGTGGCTGGAGCGGACCCAGATCGTGCTGGAAGAGCTGCCGAAGGTGCCGACCACCGGCGTGCGCTCCAACCTGTCGCTGCTCGATCGCCAGCAGGCGTTCGGCTACAGCCAGGAAGACATCTCCATCCTGATGACGCCGATGGCCTCCACCGGCGAGGAAGCCGCGGGCTCGATGGGCAACGACACGCCGATCTCGGCGCTGTCGGACAAGGCCAAGCCGCTGTTCACCTACTTCAAGCAGAACTTCGCGCAGGTCACCAACCCGCCGATCGACCCGATCCGCGAGGAGCTGGTGATGAGCCTCGTCTCCATCATCGGACCGCGGCCGAACCTGTTCGACCTGCAAGGCCTCGCCACCACCAAGCGTCTCGAAGCGCGCCAGCCGATCCTGACCGATGCGGATCTCGAGAAGATCCGCTCGATCTCCGACGTCGCCGAGTCGCATTTCAAGTCGCGCACGCTCGACACCACCTTCCACGCCGGTCTCGGTGCTGCCGGCATGGACCAGGTGCTCGACGAGCTTTGCGCGCGTGCGGAAGCCGCCGTCCGCGAGGGCGTCAACATCATCATCCTGTCCGACCGCATGGTCGGCAGCGACCGGGTGCCGATCCCGGCACTGCTGGCCTGCGCCGCCGTGCATCATCATCTGATCCGCGTCGGACTGCGCACCTCGGTCGGC
Source organism: Bradyrhizobium sp. LA6.1 (assembly GCF_040547805.1). Taxonomy (NCBI): domain Bacteria; kingdom Pseudomonadati; phylum Pseudomonadota; class Alphaproteobacteria; order Hyphomicrobiales; family Nitrobacteraceae; genus Bradyrhizobium; species Bradyrhizobium sp. LA6.1. The sequence goes on from NZ_JBEPQK010000005.1 coordinate 539,154, forward strand.
CTCGTCGTCGAATCCGGCGAGCCGCGCGAAGTGCATCACTTCGCCTGCCTGGCCGGCTACGGCGCCGAAGCGATCAATCCCTATCTGGCGTTCGAAACCATCATCGCGATGAAGGACCGCCTGCCCGGCTCGCTCGACGACTACGAGATCGTCAAGCGCTACATCAAGTCGATCGGCAAGGGCCTGCTCAAGGTGATGTCCAAGATGGGCATCTCGACCTACCAATCCTATTGCGGCGCGCAGATCTTCGACGCCGTCGGCCTCAAGGCGGACTTCGTCGGCAAGTTCTTCGCCGGCACCCACACCCGTGTCGAGGGCGTCGGCCTTGCCGAGATCGCGGAAGAAGCGGTGCGCCGTCATGCCGACGCGTTCGGCGAGGCGCAGGTCTACAAGACCGCGCTCGACGTCGGCGGCGAATATGCCTATCGCAGCCGCGGCGAGGACCATGCCTGGACCGCGGAGTCGGTCGGGCTGCTCCAGCACGCCGCCCGCGGCAATTCGCTGGAACGCTACCGCGCCTTCGCCAGGATCCTGAACGAGCAGTCGGAGCGGCTGTTGACGCTGCGCGGCCTGTTCCGGATCAAGAACGCGGACGAGGAGAAGCGCAAGCCGATCCCGATCGACCAGGTCGAGCCGGCCAAGGACATCGTCAAGCGCTTCGCCACCGGTGCGATGAGCTTCGGCTCGATCTCGCGCGAGGCGCACACCACGCTCGCGATCGCCATGAACCGGATCGGCGGCAAGTCGAACACCGGCGAAGGCGGCGAGGAAGCCGACCGCTTCAAGCCGATGCCGAACGGCGATTCCATGCGTTCGGCGATCAAGCAGGTCGCCTCGGGCCGCTTCGGCGTCACCACGGAGTATCTCGTCAACTCCGACATGATGCAGATCAAGATGGCGCAGGGTGCCAAGCCCGGCGAAGGCGGCCAGCTGCCCGGCCACAAGGTCGACGCGACCATCGCCAAGGTCCGTCACTCGACGCCGGGCGTCGGCCTGATCTCGCCGCCGCCGCATCACGACATCTACTCGATCGAGGATCTGGCGCAGCTCATCTACGACCTCAAGAACGTCAACCCGACGGGCGACGTCTCGGTCAAACTGGTCTCCGAGATCGGCGTCGGCACGGTCGCCGCCGGCGTTGCCAAGGCGCGCGCCGACCATGTCACCATCGCGGGCTTCGAGGGCGGCACCGGCGCTTCGCCGCTGACCTCGATCAAGCATGCCGGCTCGCCCTGGGAGATCGGCCTTGCCGAGACCCACCAGACCTTGGTGCGCGAGCGGCTGCGCAGCCGCATCGTGGTCCAGGTCGACGGCGGGTTCCGCACCGGCCGTGACGTCGTGATCGGCGCGCTCCTCGGCGCCGACGAGTTCGGCTTCGCCACCGCGCCGCTGATCGCGGCCGGCTGCATCATGATGCGCAAGTGCCACCTCAACACCTGCCCGGTCGGCGTCGCGACCCAGGACCCCGTCCTGCGCAAGCGCTTCACCGGCCAGCCCGAGCACGTGATCAACTACTTCTTCTTCGTCGCCGAGGAAGTCCGCGAGATCATGGCATCGCTCGGCTTCCGCACCTTCAACGAGATGATCGGCCAGGTTCAGCTGCTCGACCAGACCAGGCTGGTCGCGCACTGGAAGGCCAAGGGCCTCGATTTCTCGAAGCTCTTCGTCAAGCAGAAGGAAGAGAAGGGCCAGAAGATCTATCATTCCGAGCGCCAGAACCATCATCTGGAGGCGGTGCTCGACCGCACGCTGATCGAGAAGGCGACGCCTGCGCTCGACCGCGGCGCGCCGGTGAAGATCGAGGCCAGGATCAACAGCACCAACCGCTCGGCGGGTGCGATGCTGTCGGGCGCGGTCGCCAAGATCTACGGTCATGCCGGCCTGCCGCACGACACGATCCATGTCGGGCTCAAGGGCACCGCCGGCCAGGCATTCGGCGCGTGGCTGGCGCAAGGCGTCACCTTCGAGCTCGAAGGCGAAGCCAACGACTATGTCGGCAAGGGCCTCTCGGGTGGCAAGATCATCGTCAAGCCCCCCGCCAACAGCGGCATCGTGCCGGAAGAGAGCATCATCGTCGGCAACACGGTGATGTATGGCGCCATCCAGGGCGAGTGCTACTTCCGCGGCGTCGCCGGCGAGCGTTTCGCCGTGCGCAACTCGGGTGCGGTGGCGGTCGTCGAAGGCGCCGGCGATCATTGCTGTGAATACATGACCGGCGGCATCGTGGTCGTGCTCGGCAAGACCGGGCGCAACTTCGCGGCCGGCATGTCCGGCGGCATCGCCTATGTGCTCGACGAGACCGGCGACTTCGACAAGCTTTGCAACATGTCGATGGTCGAGCTCGAGCCGGTGCTGTCGGAAGAGCTGATCAACGCCGGCACCTATAACCACTCGGGTGACCTCGAGGCGCACGGCCGGGTCGACGTGTTCAAGAACCTGCTCGACTCCGACGTCGAGCGCCTGCACGTCCTGATCTCGCGCCATGCCAAAGCGACCGGCTCCAAGCGCGCCGCCGACATCCTTGCCAACTGGAAGGACTGGCTGCCCAAATTCCGCAAGGTGATGCCGGTCGAATACCGGCGCGCGCTGCGCGAAATGGCCGCCAACGCGGACGCCGAGCCGAAAATCGCGATCGGCGCGTAGAGCGATAAGCCCTCATGGTGAGGAGCGCGATAGCTGCGTCTCGAACCATGAGGTCACCAGCGGGGCCTTTCATCCTTCGCGACGCGGCGCCAGTGCGCCGCTCCTCAGGATGAGGGTCTGGCTAGAGAGAAGACGAATTTAAGCGGCAGGGACTTCGGGTTTAATGGGCAAGATCACGGGTTTTCTCGAAATCGAACGGCATGACCGCAAGTACACCCCGGTCGCCGAGCGCGTGAAGCATTACAACGAGTTCGTCGTTCCCTTGACCGAGAAGGAAACGCGCGATCAGGCCGCGCGCTGCATGAATTGCGGCATCCCCTATTGCCACGGCACGGGCTCGGTGGCGCCCGGCACGCCCGGCTGCCCGGTCAACAACCAGATCCCCGACTTCAACGACCTCGTCTATCAGGGCAATTGGGAAGAGGCCTCGCGCAACCTGCACTCGACCAACAATTTCCCGGAGTTCACGGGGCGCATCTGCCCGGCGCCGTGCGAAGCGTCCTGCACGCTCAACATCGACGACAACCCCGTCACCATCAAGACCATCGAATGCGCGATCGTCGACCGCGCCTGGGACAATGGCTGGCTGAAGCCGGAAGTGGCGACCGTCAAGACCGGCAAGAAGGTCGCGGTGATCGGCTCGGGTCCGGCCGGGATGGCCTGCGCGCAGCAGCTCGCGCGCGCCGGCCACGACGTGCATCTGTTCGAGAAGTTCGCCAAGGCCGGCGGCCTGCTGCGCTACGGCATCCCCGACTTCAAGATGGAGAAGGGCGTCATCGACCGCCGCGTCAAGCAGATGGAAGGCGAAGGCGTCACCTTCCACTACAACAGCCATGTCGGCGCTGACGGCAATGTCGACCCGCGCGAGATGCTCAACGATTACGATGCCGTCGCGCTGACCGGCGGCGCAGAAGCCCCGCGCGACCTGCCGATCCCCGGCCGCGACCTCCAAGGCATCCACTACGCCATGGACTTCCTGCCGCAGCAGAACCGCCGCGTCTCCGAGGAGCCGCTCGGCGGCGTCCAGGAGATCCTGGCCGGCGGCAAGCATGTCGTCGTCATCGGCGGCGGCGACACCGGCTCGGACTGCATCGGCACCTCGCTGCGCCAGGGTGCGCTCTCGGTCACCCAGCTCGAGATCATGCCCGCCCCGCCCGAGCGCGAGAACAAGGGCCTGACCTGGCCGAACTGGCCGCTCAAGATGCGCACCTCCTCCAGCCAGGCCGAAGGCGCGGTCCGCGAATACGCCGTGCTGACGCAGAAGTTTTCCGGCGAGAACGGCCAAGTCAAGAAGCTGCACTGCGTGCGCGTCGACGACAAGTTCAAGCCGATTGCCGGCACCGAGTTCGAGCTCGATGCCGAGCTCATCCTGCTCGCGATGGGTTTCGTGCATCCCGTGCACGAGGGCCTGCTCAAGCTGCTCTCGGTCGATCTCGACCCGCGCGGCAACGTCAAGGCCAACACGCTCGACTACCAGACCTCGCGCCCGAACGTGTTCACCGCCGGCGACATGCGCCGCGGCCAGTCGCTGGTGGTGTGGGCGATCCGCGAGGGCCGGCTGTGTGCGCGGTCGATCGACACGTTCCTGATGGGGAAGACAGATCTGCCGCGGTAACCGCGGCTGGTTCTGCTGCCAGATTAGCAAACGGTGTCATCGCCCGGCTTGACCGGGCGATCCAGCATTCCAAAGACAGTTGTAATCGAAACGATAGGCCGCGGCGTACTGGATGCCCCGGTCAAGCCGGGGCATGACAGCGGAGTAGGTGGCGAGAGCGGAGCCGAACTAGGCCGCATACGCTCAAACGCGACGCACCGCCGCCCTCAATTCTGCAACCTCACCCCCACCAACATCACCGTCCCCTGCGAGCTCGACCCCGGCTGGTTCGAGTTCAGGATGTCGTGGCGCAGCGTGCCCTTGATCCAGATGTTGCGGTTGAGCTTGTAGATCAGATTGCCTTCGAGTGAGTAGGTTTTGTCGTTGCGATTCTGGTTTTGGTAGTCGTAGGTGCCGTAGGTGAACTTGCCGACCGCGGTGAGCCAGCGGCGGAAGTCGTGATCGACCTCGATCCCGTAGGTGCGCACCAGCACGCCGGAGGAGCCGGGGACCGTGGACTCCGCGATCTGCGTGTCGGTGGCGAATTTCACCGTGGTCAGGCCGCTCGCGTTCCAGATCAGCGAGCCCGCGGTGAGGAAGCCCGCGAGCTGGCTGAGGCGCGGGTCGACATAGTTACGCGCGGTATAGCCGACCGAGATCTCACCGATCAGGATGCGCGAGAACTCGAAGCTCGAGCCGACCTTGGCGTAGCCACCCGATGAATCGCGGAAATAGCCGTTGCGGTCGGCGGGCTGGTCGTGCACGCGACTGTCGCCTTCGATCTCGACGAACGGCTTCAGCCCCGGCTTGAGGTCGTAGGAGAAACGACCGATGCCGCCATACTGGTTGAAGTCGCGGTCGTCGTTGCTGAAGGTCGAGCCGTCGGTCAGCTTGGAATCGGTGTAGGCGGTGCGATCGACGGTGGCGCCGGCAGCCACCTGGAAGCGATTGAAAGTCTGGTCGAAGCCGAGCGTGGTGCCGTAAGCGGCGTAGATCGGATATTTCTGCAGGCCCGCCTGCACGTTCGGGCTGCCGGGATTGTCGGTCGCGACCCGCAGCCGGAACTGCGAGGTGAGCTTGAGGTCGCGACTGACGTCAAAACGACCGTCGACATGACCGGTGAAGTCGGGGCGATCGATCTCGACCGGCGACGGCGAGGCGAAGCCGTCGATCGTCGCCGGCATGTTGTTGGTGTAGCCGGAGAACGAGCCGCGCAGATCGGCGACCAGCGCGTGGCGCTCCCAGTCGGACATCACGAGAAGATCGGGCGCGACGACATAGGCCGGCGAGCCGACCGGCTTGTTCAGGCGCGCCGGATTGGTGTCGTAGCCGGCCGAGAGCTCGAGCCCGCCCTTGATCAGGAAGCTGCCGGCATAGTCGCCGACCGCTCCGAACGCATCGTCGTCGGCCTTGAGGCGGCGGCGCAGCGGCTGGCCGGGCACGGTGCCCGCCATCGCCCGCGGCACCGGCGCCTTGTTTGCGGTTTCCGACGGCGGCGGCGCGATGCGCGGCGGCCCTAGCGTCCGGTCCGGCGTTGCCGGCGGCACCGGCGAGCCGGGTCCGACCGGGCGCTTCGGCCTCGGCTGCCCGGGATAGAGCTTTGGCTGCTGCCGCTTGCGGTTGAGCGAGTCGTAGCCGGAGCCGCTGGCGCCGTTGGCGGCCGGCAGGCCGTACGTCGGCACCTGGCCGACGCGCGAGGTCGCCGGCGCCTGCTGGCGCTTGCGCGGATCGGCATTGGGATCGGGCAGCGCCGGGAGCGCATCCAACGGCGCCTGCGGCACGCCCGCCGTGCGGCGCGTCGGCAGCGTGTCGGGCGCGGCAAAGCCGCCGCGGTTGGGATTGAACAGGTCGGGCGTGAGGCTCTGGGCGGCCGCCGGCGCGCTTCCGAGGGCGGTCAGCGCAAGGCACGGCAAAGCCGCGCGCAGGAAATGCCCGCGTTTGCTCCGGCTCGTGCCTGGAGGCGCCCCCACGATGTAAGAACTCCAACGAAATCAAAGACTTTCACGACGACCTCCGCCAGCGAGCGGGAACCATCGTTAATGGAGTTAAAACAATTATGGTTAATGACCCGTTTCGGGCCCTGGCGCTCTCGTCGCCTCGCCGGTCTCGGCATGCTAAGCAGGGCCAACGGGCGCGCGCCCCTCCTCCCTGGACCTGAACATGTCGAGCTCGAAACCGCTGATGACCCCATCATCCGGCCCTACTCCCGACAGCGTCGAATCCGCGCTCCGCACGCTGGAGACGGAGAGCGGCGGCATCAACGCGCTCGCCGCCGCCCTGCGCGGTCCGCTGGGCGCGACCTTCGCCAAGGCGGTCGACCTGATCCGCAACGCCAAGGGCCGCGTCATCGTCACCGGCCTCGGCAAGTCCGGCCACATGGCGCGCAAGATCGCGGCGACGCTGGCCTCGACCGGCACGCCGGCCTTCTTCGTCCACACCGCCGAAGCCGCCCATGGCGACCTCGGCATGATCACCGCCGACGACGTCATCATGGCGCTGTCCTGGTCCGGCGAGCAGCCGGAGATGAAGACGCTGGTGAACTATTCGGCGCGCTTCGCGATCCCGATGATCGCGGTGACGTCGAACGCGGCGTCCTCGCTGGGTCAGGCCGCCGACATCGTGATCGAGCTGCCGAAGGCGCGCGAGGCCTGCCCGCACAATCTGGCGCCGACCACCTCGACGATGATGCAGGTCGCGATCGGCGATGCGATCGCGATCGCGCTGCTCGAAGGCCGCGGCTTCACCGCGCTGGAGTTCGCGCATTTCCACCCCGGCGGCAAGCTCGGCGCGATGCTGAAATTCGTCCGCGACTACATGCGCACGGGCGCGGAGATCCCGCTCAAGCCGCTCGGCACCAAGATGTCGGACGCGGTGATGGAGATGTCCGCCAAGGGCCTGGGGTGCGTCTGCATCGTCGACGATGCCGGCGGGATCGCGGGCATCATCACCGACGGCGATCTGCGCCGCCACATGCGGCCGGATCTGCTGACGGCGTCCGTCGACGACATCATGACCAGGCAGCCGAAGACCGTGCCGCCCTCTATGCTCGCCACCGAGATGATCGAGGTGCTGAACACAAGCAAGATCACGACGCTGGTCGTGACCGAAGCGGACAAGGTGGTGGGCATCGTGCACCTGCACGATCTGCTGCGGGCGGGCGTGGCGTAAGCACGCTGTCTTGACCCTCACCCTGAGGAGCGCGCCAACGGCGAGCGTCTCGAAGGGCGAGGCCACCGGCCGGGCCTTCATTTTTCGAGACGCGCGTTCCGCGCTCCTCAGGATGAGGAGCCAAGAGCGGCACTGCTACGCTCGCAATGACGGCGGTTAGACCACCGGAAACCGCGCAGCCTTCTCCTCCAGCGGCAGCTTCAGCCCGTTCGCCAGGTACGACACTGTGCGGTAGAAGCCGCACAGCAGCATGATCTCCAGGATCTGGGCCTCGTCGTAATGCGCCGACAGCGCGGCGAATTTGGCGTCATCCAACGTCGCGCGGTGATGCAGCGCATCGACCGCCGCGATCAGCGCCTGCTCCGCCGGCGACCAGCACGGTGACGTCGCATCGCCCCGCGCGGTCGCATGCACCTCATCTTCGGTGAGCTTCGCCGGCCCGGCGAAGATCGCGACATGCACGCCCCATTCATACTCGCATCCGGTCAGCGCGCAGGTGCGGTCGATCACGATCTCGCGCTGGCGCAATGACAGCGGACCGGGATCGAGCAGGCCGCCGGCGCGGAACTTGTCCCAGGCGCGCGTATGGCCCGCCATCACCCGGAACAGCGCCAGCGGCGGGGCGCCGCGCATGATGCGGTCGAACTGCGCCTGGATCTCCGGGGGATAAGGCGGGACGAGCGGGGCGATACGCGGCGCGGCCTGGGACATCAGCTGTCTCCGTTGCTACAATTATCGTAGCAACACGCTACATTATTTGTAGCACCGCGCAAGAGGGCCGGGATGGCGAAACAGGCAGCATCAGGGAGCCGGACCGTGCGCGGCTCACGCACCGGCCGGCCGATCATGGCGCTGCTCGACCTGCTCGGCCGACGCTGGAGCCTGCGGATCCTGTGGGAATTGCGCGACCAAGCCCTCACCTCCCGCGCGTTGCGCACCGCCTGCGACGAGGCCTCGCCGACGGTGCTGCAAGCGCGGCTGACGGAGCTGCGCGATGCGGGATTCGTGGAGCTGGGCGACGGTGGAGGTTACGGGCTGACAGCGCTTGGGCGCGAGCTGTGCGAGACGTTCATGCCGCTGCACCGGTTTGCGGAGAGGTGGAAGAGGTAGAATCTGGACACAGCCGCGCACTCCAATCTTCCTTCTCCCCCTGTGGGAGAAGGTGGCGCGAAGCGCCGGATGAGGGGTTGCTTCCGCGAATTCAGAAGCAAGAGATTCACTCGCGGAGAGATACCCCTCACCCGTCTCGCCGCTCTGCGGCGAGCCACCCTCCCCCACAAGGGGGGAGGGAAACAAACTACGCCGCGGCCACCGTCAGATTTGCACCGTCAACCTGCACCACCTTCACCCGCGTCCCGGCCGGCGTATCGGGGCCGGCCACGCGCCACACCGTGTCGCCGAGGCGCACGGTGCCGTTGCCGTCGATGATCGGCTTCTCCAGCGTGAACTCGCGGCCGAGCAATGCCTCGCTTCGCTTGTTCAGGAAGGGGCTCGTGCTTGCGTCCAGCTTCGGCCGCGCGAGCCGGCGCCACACCGGCACGGCGGCGGCTGCGAAGATTGCGAACATCACCAGCTGGATCTGCCACGACACGGCGACAGCAAAGGAGATCAGGCCGACCAGCAGCGCGGCGAGCCCGAGCCAGAACAGGAATACGCCCGGCGCCAGCACCTCCAGCGCCATCAGGATGAAACCGAAGATCAGCCAATTCCAGGTGCCGAGCGATACGAACATGTCGGTCATAACACGACCTCTTTATGCTGGCGTATGCCCTGATCGGAAAACCGGTCCCCACTTTTCCGGGGCATGCGCTTTAAATTGCCGCATGCACTTTTCGAAAATGCATGCGCTTTGATTACCCCTGTCGCGGCGGCACCGCCGGCGGCGTGGGGCCGGTCGTCGGCACCGAGCCGCCGCGGCGGGCGGCAGCGGCCGCGGACGCCGCGCTTTCGCCGAACGTTGCCTTGGCGATCTCGCCGATGCCGGCGAGCGAGCCCAGCATACTCATCGCTTCGACCGGAAGCATGATGACCTTCTGGTTCGGCGAGTCGGCCAGTTGCCCGAACGCTTTGATATACTTGTCGGCGATGAAATAGTTCAGCGCGGCGACATCACCCTTGGAAATCGCTTCGCTGACCATCTGCGTCGCCTTGGCCTCGGCCTCCGCGGAACGTTCGCGAGCCTCGGCGTCGCGGAACGCAGCTTCCTTGCGGCCCTCGGCCTGGAGGATCTGGCCCTGCTTGGCGCCCTCGGCGCGCAGGATCTCGGACTGGCGCTGGCCTTCGGCGGCCAGAATGTCGGCGCGCTTGACGCGCTCGGCCTTCATCTGCCGGCCCATGGCTTCGACGAGGTCGGCGGGCGGCACGATGTCCTTGATCTCGATGCGGTTGACCTTGAGGCCCCAGGGCGAGACCGCGGCGTCGACGACGCGAAGCAGGCGCTCGTTGATCTCGTCGCGATGCGACAGCACCTGGTCGAGATCCATCGCGCCCATCACCGAGCGGATGTTGGTCATGGTCAGGACGGTGATGGCCTGGGTCAGGTTGGAGACCTCGTAGCTCGCCTTGGCGGCATCGAACACCTGGTAGAAGGCGACGCCGTCCACCGTCACGGTGGCGTTGTCCTTGGTGATGACCTCCTGCTCGGGAATGTCGATCACCTGCTCCATCATGTTGATCTTGCGTCCGACGCGATCGAAATAGGGCACGATCAGGTTGAGCCCGGGGCTCAGCGTCTGGGTGTATTTGCCGAACCGCTCGATGGTCCAGTCATAGCCCTGCGGCACCGTCTTGACGCCGGCGACCAGCGTGACGATGACGAGCAACACCAGAACAATCGCGAAAACATCGAAACCGCTCATATTTCCTCCAAGGCGGGAAAGCCCTTTCCCGCGCTGTCATTGGTCGGGAACGTGACCTTACCGGTTCAGCGGTCACCATTTACGTCGGCGCGGGGCGACATTTCCACAAGAAGTACGGAGGCGGAACGATCGCCGATAAGTATTGTGAGAAAACCCTTGAAAGGGCACGGAGGCAACCTAGCAACGGCCGGTGTCCTAGTTGGACCATGTAAAATTCACCGGCTTCAGCGCGGCGAGCTCGGGCCGCTCCTTGCGCAGCTTCGCCAGTTGGACGGCCGTCGGCCTTGTCTCGAAGCTGCGTTGCTGCCCCGGAAAGACGGTCGCAACGTAATACAGTCCGGGGGCGTGAAGATCGATCTTGGGCGTATGCACCGGCACGAATCCCATCGACGCGCCATTCGGGAGATAGGTGCCTGGGCGCCCCGTCGTCGTATAGTTTTGCAGCTCAAGCCCAGTCGTTCCGACCGCGACCGGAATCGCAACAAAGCCGTCCGGAGCAAGGCTGATCCCTCGCGCATTGATCGCGGGAAAACCGTTGTGAACGAACTGAAGATAGTTGATCGTCTCGCTGCCGCCGTTTGCGACCAGGACAATGGCCGTATCGCTCTTGACGGCACCGCCGGCCCGCACCGCTTCCGGATACATGGTCGACGCAACGTCCCCGGTCGTGTTGCAGCCAGCGAGTCCGCAGGCCACGACAGCTACAAGCAACAATCCCCGCATGTAATCGCGCCCGCCCCGTTCGAGCCGCATCGCTCGCGGCAACATCCCCACCGTCATTCTGCCCCAGGAATTCCGGAATCACCAGTTGAAGGTAGCGTCGGCGCCCCTATTCAACCACGGTGTTGGCGAGCGCAAGCAGCGAGGGCGACATGGTCAGCCCCAGTGCCCTCGCCGTCTTCAGGTTGATCGCCAGCTCGAACTTGGTGGGGTTCTGGACCGGCAGGTCGGCTGCCTGCGCGCCCTTCAGGATGCGATCGATGTAGTTGGCGGCGCGGCGAAGCTGCTCGGCGCTGTCGGTGCTGTAGGACATCAGCCCGCCCTCATCGACGAAGGTGCGGCTCCAGAACACCGCCGGCACGCGGGCTTCACCGATTGCAGCCAGGAGCTGGGCGCGATTGGCCATGGTGAAGAAGTCAGGCAGCACCAGCAGGCCGCCGTCCTTCCGCGAAGCCAGCGCGGTGATCGAGCCAGCGTCGTGAACCGGCGCGGCCTCGACCGACACGTGAAGCGTCCGTGCGGCATCCTCGATCGTGCGCAGCATCAGGGGCGCGAACGGCGCGGTGGCAGGATTGTAGACGACGAAGACGCGGGACACTTTGGGCGTGACCTGCGTGAGCATCTCCAGCCATTTGCCGGCGAGCGGGCCGTCGTAATCGGTGAAGCCGGTGATGTTGCCGCCGGGATGGGCGAGGTTTTTGACAAACCCCTGGCTGACGGGATCGGTGACGACGGCGAACACGATCGGAATCGCCGTGGTGCGCTGGCGCAGCTCCTCGACCGAGGGCGTGCCGACCGCGAGCAGGATGTCCGGCTTGAGCGTCACGAGTTCGTCGGCGAGGCGCGCGATGCGTGCCCGGTCGCCGGCGCCGCTGCGCCAATCGATCCTGAGGTTGTCGTGCTCCTTCCAGCCATGGGCGGCGAGCGTCTCGACCAGGATCGTGCTGCGGGCCTGCCCGATCGCGTCATCCGCGGCCGTGACCGAGAGCACGCCGAGCCGCCGCGTGGCGTTCGGCTGCTGCGCCAGCACCGAGGCCGGCAGCGCGGCGATCGTCCCAAGAAGCACCAAAGTCTCGCGGCGGTTCATGGGACACGCCATCAGATCCAGCCCTGAAGCTCGCGCAACACCAGGGTGCGGATCACGTCCATGCCGGGATCGCTGTCGTTGAGGCAAGGGATCGCGGAAAACTGCTCGCCGCCATTGTGCTTGAAGATCTCGGCATTCTCCTGCGCGATCTCCTCCAGCGTCTCCAGGCAGTCGGCGGAAAAGCCGGGCGTCACCACCGCGATGCGGCGCACGCCTTCCTTGGCCAGGCGCTCCATGGTCTTGTCGGTGTAGGGCTGGAGCCACTCGTCATTGCCGAAGCGCGACTGGAAGGTCAGCAGCAGTTTCGTCTCGTCCATGCCGAGCCGGCGGCGCAGCGCATCCGTCGTGGCGATGCAGTGGGACTGATAGGGATCGCCCTTGTCGACATAGGATTTCGGCATGCCGTGGAAGGACGCCACGATCAGCTCCGGCGTGAACGGCAGCGTCGCCAGATGCGTCTCGATCGAGATCGCGAGCGCCTCGATATAGGCCTCGTCCTCGTAATAAGGCGGCGTCACCCGCAGCGTCGGCTGGTTACGCAAGCGGGCGAGCACGCGGAACACTTCGTCGCAGACCGTCGCCGAGGTCGAGGCGGAATATTGCGGATAGAGCGGCACGGCGAGGATGCGGTCGCACCCCTTCGCGATCAGCGCATCGATGCCGGACTTGATCGAGGGATTGCCGTAGCGCATCGCCCAGTCCACGACGACGTGGTCGCTGTCAGACAGTGCGGCCGCAATCTTGTCGCTCTGCGAGCGCGTGATGGTCTTCAGCGGCGACTCGTTCCGCTCATTGTTCCAGATCTTCTGATAGTCCAGCGCCTTGGTGCGGGGACGGCTGCGCAAGATGATGCCGTTGAGCACGAACTGCCAGACCAGCCCCTGGTCCTCGATGACGCGGGCATCCGAGAGGAACTCCTTGAGATAGACCCGCACGCCGGGCGCATCGGCCGTATCGGGCGTGCCGAGATTGACCAGGAGCACGCCGACGCGCCGCAGGCTGGACCGGACGGCGGGCTTTTGCGCTGCGATGGGGGCAATTGTCGTCATGATCAGTTGCGTCGCGCGTTGCTCCGAACTTGTCAAGATGAGGTCGATTTCGCTAGGGTCGCGCCCAAGCGGGGAGGGGCTGATGACACTCGCGGAATTCTGCGTATTGGGAGCGCTGCTGCTTTATCTGGCGACGATCGTCTCGATCAAATGGACGCGGTTTCGCATCTTCGACAATTCCCGGCCGCGCGACCCCGCCTTCTTCGAGGATGCGCTGGCGCAGCGCGCGCTTGGTGCCCACCAGAACGGCATCGAGACCTTTCCGTTCTTCGCCTTCGCGGTGCTGCTTGCCGAATTCCGGGATTCGCCGCAGCGGCTGATCGACGAGCTCGCCGTGCTGTTCCTGATCGTGCGGATCGCCTACGTGCTGACCTATCTCGGCAACCGCCCGACGCTGCGCTCCATCCTCTGGAGCATCGGTTTTGCGATCAATCTCGGGATCTTCTTCATGCCGGCGCTGAAGCGGTTCTTGCCGGTTTGAGGCGGCCTCACTCCGACAGTTGACGCTCCCGCGTCGCGATCAGCGCGCGCATCGATGCCGGGATCGTGACCGGACGATGGGTTTCCTGGTTGGTGTAGACCCACACGATCTCGCCGGTCACCAGCGCATCCGTGCCATCCTTCAGGAAGATGGCGAGCTCGAAGACGAGGCTCGAATTGCCGATCCGCGCGACGCGCGCGCCGACGTCGAGCTCCCAGTCGAAGCGGACAGGTGCCTTGTATTCGATCAGCGATTTGACGACGTGGAAATCGATGCCGCTCGCCTGCGCGTCCGCATATTGGTCAAAGCCCAGCGCGCGGAAATATTCGGTGATGGTGGTGTCGAAATAGGTGAGATAATGCGCGTTGAAGACGACGCCCTGCCCGTCGATCTCGGAATAACGCACCCGAAACGGATGAAAGAACCAGAAATTTTCGCGCGACATTGAATCCCCCGACCGTTCTTGTTGATTGATCGATTGAATAGCCGACCGGAGAGAGTTCGGAAAGCCGCCGCTCTCGTGTCCCGGACGCGGAGCAGCGCCCTTGCGCTGCTCCGCAGAGCCGGGACCCAGAAGGCTACACGTTAATTTACGGAGAGATGGGCCCCGGCTCAGCAGCGCACCGTCGAAGGGACGCTGCGCTGCGTCCGGGGCAGGAGAGCTGGGCCTAGAAACACGTCGTCCGTTCGGCGGCGATGTAGCCGAACAGCAGGCCCGCGCCGAACAGCAGCACGAGGCCGGCGGCGCCGAATTCGATGCCGCGCATGAACAGCGCACCGCCGCCGTCGCGCCCGGCGCTGAGGCGGGCGGCGATGTCCTTGGCGGAGACGGCGACGACGGCGATGGCCGCGACCGTAATGGCGGTGCCGAGCCCCATCAGCAAGGTCGCGGCGATGCCGGCCCAGAACAGGCCCTGCGCAAGCGCGAACACCAGCACCAGGATCGCGCCCGAGCAGGGCCGGATGCCGACGGTCAGGATCGCAGCGAACCCGCGCCTCCAGCCGCCGGGACCGGCAAGCTCGCTCGGCGTGGGACCGTGGGAATGGCCGCAATGCTCGTCATGGACGTGGTCGTGCCCGTGGTGGTGATGGGCGTGGGCGTGGGCGTGACCATGGTCGTGATGATGGTGATCATGACCGTGATCGTGGTCATGATGATCATGGACATCATGGTGATGGCCGTGATCATGATGGTCATGCGGCACGCCGGCGATCGCCGGCACCGGCTGGACCGCCTGCAGCGCGCGGATGAACGTGCGGCCCTTGACCCAGACCAGCCGCAGGCCGAACAGCGCGATCAGGCCGTAGCTCGCGATCTCGATTGCGCCTTCCGCCTTGCACATGGTCTTGGCGGTCGCGTTCAGCACCCAGGCCGAGATGCCGACGATCAGGATCGCCACCAGCGACTGCATCAGCGCCGAGGCAAACGACAGCGCGATGCCGCGCCGCGCGGTCTCGCGGTTGGCGACGAGATAGGAGGCGATCACCGCCTTGCCGTGGCCGGGGCCGGCGGCGTGGAAGATGCCATAGGCAAAGGAGATGAAGAGCAGCGTCCACACCGCCGAGCCGTCGGACTTGGCGGCGCGGATGGTCGCCGACATCTGGCGATAGAATTCCGACTGCTTTGCCAACAGCCAGCCGATGACGCCGCTGGCCTCCGGCTCGGCCGCCTGCGCCGCGCGCGGTGCGCCGAACGGATTTTGCGCGAGGAGATCGTGAAGCGCGGCGTCCGCCACGCTCACAACAAGGAGCACGGCCGCACAGGCCAGAAGCCCGCGCACAAGCGGGGAACGAAGACGACCGATCAAGGGCAATCCACCGTGATCTTGTTGGCGAACATCATGCCGAAATTCGAGTTCTCACCGTTCAGGAAGGTCTGCTCGTTGAGCTTCTGCGCGGTGGCGGAGCCGTCGCTGGGCCGATCGAGCTTCATCTGGCAGCCGGCGGGCGCGCCGACCAGCTTGACCGGATTGTCCTTGGCCATCTGGAAGTCGATGAAATAGGAGCGGTCGAACACTTCGAGCACCAGCTGCTTGGGCTTGACCGGGTTCTTCAGCGGCAGCGTGAAGTGCAGGGTCAGCACGGTATCCTTGTAGTCGAGGAAGTAGTCGACCGGCTCGTTAAAACGCTCCTTCTTGCCGTCGCCTCGCGCGAAGGTGAAGTAGGCGTATTCCTTCAGCGACTCGACATTGGTCTGCGCCAGCGGCCCCAGCTCCTCGCGCGTATAGGCGCCCTTGGTCTTGCTCTCGAGCCCCTGCAGGGCATAGGCCGAGAACATGTCATCAAAGGTCCAGGCGTGGCGGACGCCGGTGATCGAGCCGTCGGCGGCGTAGAGCAGCTCGCTGGTCGCGGTGATCCAGACATGCGGATGCGCTCTCGCCGCGCCCGCTGCGAACGTCATCGCAGCGGCGAGCAACAGGCCGAACAGGGCACGCATGCCCATCAGGCCGCCTTCGCGCCATCGAGCAGGCCGCGCCGGCGCAGCAGCGCGTCGGGCTCCGGCGGACGGCCGCGGAAGGCCTCATAGGCGGCCTCGGGATCGACCGATCCGCCCGAGGAGTAGATGTCGTCGTGCAGGCGTTTTGCCACCGCAGGATCGAAGATGTCGCCGGCTTCCTCGAAGGCGCCGAAGGCGTCGGCGTCCATCACCTCCGACCACATGTAGCTGTAGTAACCGGAGGCATAATGGTCGCCGGAGAAGATGTGGCCGAACTGTGTGGGCCGGTGGCGCAGCGAGATCTCCTCGGGCATGCCGATCTTCTCAAGCTCCTTCTTCTCGAAGGCGCGAACATCCTGCGCGGCGGAAGCCGGCTGGGTGTGGAATTCGAGATCGACCAGCGCCGAGGAGACGAACTCGACCGTGGCAAAGCCCTGGTTGAACTTTCGTGCGGCGAGGAAGCGCTGGAGCAGGTCGTCCGGCAGCGGCTCGCCGGTCTGGTAGTGGCGGGCGAACTGCTGCAGCACCTCGGGCCGCTCCTGCCAGTGCTCGTAGAGCTGGGAGGGCAGCTCGACGAAGTCGGTGAACACGGCGGTGCCCGACAGTGACGGATAGGTCACATTGGAGAGCATGCCGTGCAGGCCGTGGCCGAACTCATGGAACAGGGTCCGGGCATCGTCGGGCGACAGCAGCGAGGGCTCGCCGTTCGCGCCCTTGGCGAAGTTGCAGACATTGATGACGAGCGGCGCGATCTCGCCGTCGAGCTTCTGCTGGTCGCGCAGCGAGGTCATCCAGGCGCCGGAGCGCTTCGACGGCCGGGCATAGTAGTCGCCGTAGAACAGCGCCTTGTGCTTGCCGTCCGGCCCCTTTACCTCCCAGACCCTTACATCCGGGTGCCAGGCCGGCACGTCCTTGCGCTCCTCGAAGGTGATGCCGAACAGGCGGGTGGCGCAGTCGAAGGCGGCGGCGATCATGTGATCGAGCGTAAGATACGGCTTGATCGCGGCGTCGTCGAAATTGGCGCGCTGGAGGCGGAGTTTTTCGGCATAGAAGCGCCAGTCCCAGGGCGCGAGCTTGAAATTGCCGCCCTCTTCCGTGATCAGCGCCTGCATCTCGTCGCGGTCGGAGAGCGCACGCGCACGCGCCGGCTTCCAGACCCGCTCCAGCAGGCCGCGCACCGCATCCGGCGTCTTGGCCATGGAATCCTCGAGCCGGTAGGCGGCGAAGGTCGGATAGCCCAGAAGCTTGGCGCTCTCCTCGCGCAGTTGCAGGATCTCGACGATGGTGCCGTTGTTGTCGTTGGCATTGCCGTTGTCGCCGCGCGCCGTGAAGGCCTTGTAGACCTTCTCGCGCAGGTCGCGGCGGGCCGAGCTCTTCAGGAACGGCTCGGTCGAGGAGCGCGACAGCGTGACGATGGCCTTGCCGTCCATGCCGCGCTCTTCCGCCGCAGCCTTGGCGGCTGCGACGAAGCTCTCCGGCAGGCCCTCGCGGTCGGCCTCCCCCAACTCCATGAACCACTCCTGCTCGTCGCCAAGCAGGTGGTGGCTAAAGCCGGTGCCGAGTTGGGCGAGCTTCTCGTTGATCTCCGCCATCCGCGCCTTGGCCTCTTCGGAGAGGCCGGCGCCGGAACGGTGGAAGCGGGTGTAGGTGCGCTCCAGCAGGCGGAGCTGCTCGGGCGAAAGACCAAGACCGGCGCGGTTCTCGTGCAGATGGGCGATGCGACCAAACAGCACGGCGTTCATCATGATCGGATTCCAGTGCCGCGCCATCCGCAAGGAGACCTCCTTGTCGATCTCCAGGATGGCCGGGTTGGAATGCGCCGAGACGAGGTCGTAGAAGACCGCCGCGACCTTGGTGAGGAGCTTGCCGGAGCGCTCCAGCGCCGTGATGGTGTTGGCGAAGTCGGCGGCCGCCGGATCGTTGGTGATCGCCGCGATCTCGGCGGAGTGATCGGCGAAGGCCTGCTCGAAGGCCGGCAGAAAGTGCTCGGGCTTGACCTCGTCGAAGGGCGGGGTCGCAAACGGCGTCACCCAGGCCTTCAGCAGCGGGTTGGTCTCGGGGTCCGTGGTTTGGCGGGGGTCTGACATCGCAAGTCCCGGTTTTTGTGGCTCGATTGTTGGGGTCAGCTATAGCACGCGATGGGGCTTTTTTGGGCCATTTGCCCTTGCTCCCGGCCGCCTTTTCGGGGAGATTGCGGCCCTCGAAGCTACGGACCCCAAAGCTCATGAACGCGCCTGCCTCATCTTCCCGTCAGATCGTCTGGCCAAGCGTCATCACTGTCGTCAGCGCGGCCATCCTGATCGGCGCCGAGGTGTTCGGCGCCGCGTTCGCCGGCGGCTGGGCGCTCGCGATCCTGTTCGGGCTCGGTGATCAGGGCACGCACATCCTGCAGGCTGTGCTGTTCGCGCTCGGCGTGCTCGTGATGACCGCGTTCATCCGCGCGGCTCAGCGCGTCGAGCCGTTCACGAAGCGCCGCTGACGCTTCCTCGCGCGCGCAAGACGCGCGCACGGCTGAGAAAACTTAACGCGCGTTCATCTTCCGCGTCGCTCGCGCAACACTGCGCAAGCAGATGTTAGGCAATTCTGTCCTCAGCCTAAAAAAATTCTTGCGAAGCTGAGTCAAAACGCTTATGTGCGCTCTTGCCCAATTTCGCACGTGCCTGTGGTCGTGTGTCAGTCGGTAGGTATCCGGACAAGAGGCCGGACAGCCGCCAAGGGGTGAAGAAGCCGAGGGGCTCTTCGGAAGTGCGGAAGTCGCGAGACCGAAAGGTCGGACGAGGAAGCAAACCCGGAGCGTCCAGCATCTCTCTCAAAGAGATGCCATGTCGAAGGTGACTTCACTTTTTGCAACCGTGACTGGCAGCCGGAGGCGAACCGGCGCACCCCGCTCTCAACGGGGGACGCGACTTAAAGCAACGACGGATCGGGCTTTTTTGGTCTCTACCGGCAGTCCAACGCCGGCGCGGGCTACTGAAAAGGCTTGTCCTTCATTGCCAGGTGTGCGGGCGGGAACAATCCCAACCAATCCACGGCAGCACAGTCTGGTTTGAGTCTTTGGCTCGTCGCGCCTCCATCGCGCGATCTGGCCGGAGCGCTCTTATCCGACGTCATTTTTTGAACGGATCCCCGTCGCTGGGCCGTTTGGGAGAGTGCTATGACCGAACGTATTCAGGAATTCCTGCGCACCCGCCGCAGCGAGGGCCGGGACACCGAGCCTTGCCTCGTCGTCGACCTCGAGGTCGTGCGCGACAATTACCAGACCTTTGCCAAGGCGCTGCCCGACAGCCGCGTGTTCTATGCCGTCAAGGCGAACCCGGCGCCGGAAGTGCTCTCGCTGCTGGCGTCCATGGGCTCCTGCTTCGACACCGCGACGGTCGCCGAGATCGAAATGGCGCTGGCCGCGGGTGCGACGCCCGACCGCATCTCCTTCGGCAACACGATCAAGAAGGAGCGCGACATCGCGCGCGCCTTCGCGCTCGGCATCCGGCTGTTCGCGGTCGACTGCGTTCCTGAGGTCGAGAAGGTCGCCCGTGCCGCTCCCGGCGCGAAGGTGTTCTGCCGCATCCTCTATGACTGCGCCGGCGCCGAATGGCCGCTGTCGCGCAAGTTCGGCTGCGACCCGGAAATGGCTGTCGACGTGCTCGACGTTGCCAAGCGCCTGGGCCTGGAGCCGTGCGGCATCTCCTTCCATGTCGGCTCGCAGCAGCGCAAGGTGAAGGCGTGGGACCGTGCGCTGGCGATGGCCTCGCAGGTGTTCCGCGACTGCGCCGAGCGCGGCATCAACCTCTCCATGGTCAACATGGGCGGCGGCTTCCCGACCAAGTACCTGAAGGACGTGCCGCCGGTGGTCACCTACGGCCGCTCGATCTTCCGCGCGCTGCGCAAGCACTTCGGCAACCAGATTCCGGAGACCATCATCGAGCCGGGTCGCGGCATGGTGGGCAATGCCGGCATCATCGAATCCGAAGTCGTGCTCATCTCGAAGAAGAGCGACGAGGACGAGGTGCGCTGGGTATACCTGGACATCGGCAAGTTCGGCGGTCTCGCCGAGACGATGGACGAGTCGATCCGCTACGCCATCCGCACCCCGCATGACGGCGCGGACATGACCCCGTGTGTGCTCGCCGGCCCGACCTGCGACAGCGCCGACGTGCTGTACGAGAAGAGCCCGTATCCGCTTCCCGTCACGCTCGAGATCGGCGACAAGCTGCTGATCGAAGGCACCGGGGCCTATACGTCGACCTACTCGGCGGTGGCGTTCAACGGCATCCCGCCGCTGAAGACCTACCACATCTAAACAGCCTCTCTTTTCCGAGGCCTGACGAACCCGGGAGCCGGCTTGCCGGCTCCTTCCCTGACATTGCCATTCTGACGACGCCTTGGACCGGCGTGCCGCGCGCACGTCGGCTCAAGCGGGGACTGACGCGCCATGACTGCTTTTCGGAAGCCACAAGTCGCCCTCACTTCGAAAGCCGCTCCGTTCGCGATCCGTGCGGAACGTGCTGCCGACGTCGCCGCCCGTGAAGCGCTGCTGGATGCAAGCTTTGGCGAGAACCGCCATGATCGCACCTGCCAGCGCCTGCGCGACGGACGTGCACCTGCCGCAGGCCTTGCCCTGTCGGCTGTGCGCGAGAGGACACTCGTGGGAACCGTGCGGCTGTGGCACGTCAGCGCCGGAGGCAGACCCGCTTTGGTCCTCGGACCGCTGGCGGTGGACCCTGCCTTCCGCGAGCTCGGGATCGGCGCCGCGCTGATGCATCAAGCGCTGGCCGCCGCCCGGGCACGCGGGCATGCCGCCGTGATCCTGCTCGGCGATGCCCCCTACTACGCCCGCTTCGGCTTCTCACCCGAGAAGACCGGCGCATTGATGCTGCCCGGCCCGTTCGAGCGCGATCGCCTGCTGGCGATCGAATTCCAGGCCGGTGCGCTGGATGGCGTTGAGGGGATGATCGTCCCGACCGGCGCGGCCCTGCCCAAACGGAGGGTAGTTCGCGCCCTCCAGGCGCACGCGGCCTAAGGGATTGCCATGATGGCGACGACTTAAGCCGCATTCCGCGGCGACGCCCGCGCGTGCCCATTCCTTTAGGGTTGCGCGAGCCTGAGAAACGCCCTTTAACCCGCCAAACACCCCCTTCAGTCGAGGCCCACGACCATGTCCCGTCGCCTGATCTCCACCGGCTCTCCCCTCGAGAAGACCGTCGGCTACAGCCGCGCCGTGATCGACGGCGAGTTCGCCTTCGTCGCCGGAACCACCGGCTATGACTACACGACGATGACGATGCAATCAGATGTCACGAGCCAGTCACGCAACTGCTTCAAGACCATCGAAGCCGCCCTGAAGGAGGGCGGATTCGAGATGGCCGATATCGTCCGTGCGACCTACTACGTCACCGACGCCAGCTACATCGATGCCCACTTCGCCGTCTGCGGCGAGGTTCTCGGCGACATCAGGCCGGCTGCGACGCTGCTTGTCGTCTCCGCCCTCGCCAAGCCCGAGATGAAGGTCGAGATCGAAGTCACCGCCAAGCGCCGCAGCGCCTGATCCACCCCCCACCCTTTGTCTGCCAGCACGTTCCGGAGAAACCATCCCATGAGCCACCCCTCGCAGATCTACGCGAAGATCACTGGTCCCATCGTCATGGTCGGCTTCGGCTCCATCGGCAAAGGCACGCTGCCGATGATCGAGCGGCATCTCGATTATGACAAGTCGCGCGTCACCGTGATCGATCCCAAGGACGAGGGCCGCAAGGCGCATTGCGAGAAGCAGAACGTCCGCTTCATCCAGAAGGCCGTGACCCGGGACAATTACCGGGAGTTGCTGACCCCGCTGCTCACCGAAGGCGGCGGCCAGGGTTTTTGCGTCAATCTCTCGGTCGATACCGGCTCGACCGACATCATGGAGCTCTGCAACGAGCTCGGCGCTCTCTATATCGACACCGTCAACGAGCCCTGGCTCGGCTTCTATTTCGATTCCTCGAAGGGCCCGGAAGCGCGTTCCAACTACGCGCTTCGCGAAGTGACGCTGGCCGCCAAGAAGGCGCGCCCGGCGGGCTCGACGACGGCCGTCTCCTGCTGTGGCGCCAATCCCGGCATGGTCTCCTTTTTCGTCAAGCAGGCGCTGCTCAACGTCGCCGCCGATCTGAAGCTCAATGCCCCCAAGCCGAAGACCAAGGCCGAGTGGGCGGACCTGATGCGGCAGGCCGGCATCAAGGGCATCCACATCGCCGAACGCGACACCCAGCGCTCCAAGTCGCCGAAAGAGCCTGACGTCTTCGTCAACACCTGGTCGGTGGAAGGTTTCCTGTCGGAAGGCGTGCAGCCGTCCGAACTCGGCTGGGGCACCCATGAAAAATGGATGCCCGAGAATGCGCGGACCCACGAAGCCGGCTGCGGCGCAGCCATCTATCTGATGCAGCCCGGTGCCAACACGCGCGTGCGCACCTGGTGCCCGACCCGCGGCGCGCAGTACGGCTTCCTCGTCACCCACAACGAGTCGATCTCGATCTCCGATTACTTCACGGTGCGCGACGCATCGGGCACGTCGGTCTACCGGCCGACCTGCCACTACGCCTACCATCCGGCCGACGATGCCGTGCTGTCGCTGCACGAAATGTTCGGCCGTGCCGCGAAGATGCAGGAAAAGCACCACATCCTCGATGAGAACGAGATCGTCGACGGCATCGACGAGCTCGGCGTGCTGCTGTTCGGCCACGACAACAATGCCTATTGGTACGGCTCGCAGCTCTCCATCGAAGAGACCCGCCAACTCGCGCCCTATCAGAACGCCACCGGCCTGCAGGTGACCTCCGCCGTGCTCGGCGGCATGGTGTGGGCGCTGGAAAACCCGAACGAAGGCATCGTCGAAGCCGACGAGATGGATTTCGATCGTCTGCTGGAGATCCAGCTGCCGTATCTCGGCCCGGTGAAGGGTTTCTACACCGACTGGACGCCGCTGACGGATCGTCCGGGACTGTTCCCGGAAGACATCGACACGAGCGATCCCTGGCAGTTCCGGAATGTCCTGGTGCGTTGACCTCTCAGCGCTTCCAGTTGATAGCGATGCCCGGCCTTGTGCCGGGCATTTCTTTTTGCCGACCTATTTCGCCAAGTAATCGAACGCCACGCTACCGAGCCCGAGCGTCAGGTCCGCTTTGAAATGCAGCGCCGAGACCACCTCGCGCACCGGAAGGCGGGCGACGTCGCAGAGTGCGTGGGGAAACAGGCCGAGCGCGGCAGGGCCGGTCCAAGCTTCCTTCAGCACGACGTCGTCGAGATGAAACCGCACCAGCTCGCAGATCCGCGGGCTGCCGTCGACATGCGGGATGATCTTCAGGATGAAGTTCGGCGCCGCCATCGATTTCAGCACCATGTCGTGGTCGACCTTGCGGTGCTTGTAACCCATCGTGGCCGAAGCACAGAGGACCGAGCCGTAATGCAGCGAACCGACCAGGACGTCGCTCTCGATCTCGATCTTGGGCCTTGCGAGCTTCTTCGGAAAGCCCCACAGCTCGCGGCCACCGGCGATCGGGGCCTCGTCGTCCAGATACATCGCGTGGGTGTAGCCGCCCTCCTCGCCCTTGAAGCGAACCGGAATCACCTGCCCGGTTTCGGTGTAATCGCCGAATCCGGTCGAGTCGGGCATGCGAATGAATTCGTATTTCACCACCGGCTCCGCCACCTCGAGCGGCTCGGGCACGATGGCGGCGAGGGCTTCGGGATCGGTCCTGTAGGTGATGATGAAATATTCGCGGTCGAAGAAGCGATATGGCCCCGGCGGGAATGCCGGGTTGGTAAGCGGCATCGAATAAGCGGTGCGGCGGACGTCTTCGATCTTCATGGGAGGCCCCATCTGTCGTTGGCGCGACAGATTATGGATCGGGCCGTCTGCCGAGGCGAGATCAAATGCGCGTCACAATGCGCCGGCCGCCGGGCTACCTCTCCTTGATCGGCGGCGCGATCTTCTCCGCGGGCGCCGCCGGCAGTGCCGGCTTGGTCGCCGCGCCCTGAGTCTGCGGGTCGGGGCGCGCGGGCTCGGGGGCCGGCGTGGTCGGCCGGTCGCCGCCGGGCTTGGCTTCCGCGGGCGTCTTGTCCTGATCGCCGGATGGCGTGCCTTGGAGCGGTTGCGTCGCCTGCGCCGTCTGCGTCCGGCTCTCGGCCCGGATCTGCGCCAGCGAGAGGCCTGACACCACGACGCCTGCTGCGAACAGCGAGCAGGCGATCATCAGGTCGCGTTTCAGTCTGCGCTTGTCATTTGGGCCGGGCATGTCGATCACCGCCTTTATCCGCGGGATCAACGAACTTGCCCGACTGCGGTTCCGTGCCGGACGAGGCGGGAACCGTGCCTTCGCACGCCAAAACGCCGCGCTCAGTCTGAGGTGTTAACCTCCCAGGTGGCGTGGCGCACGCCCGGCAGGTGCTGGAGATCGGTCGCCACCGCGTTCAGCTCGTTCGGATCGACCGCGGTCGCAACCAGCTTTGTGACGACCTCGAGAATATCATCCCCGATCTCAACCACGTCGATATCGGCCACCGGATATTTCGCGGCCTCCAGCTTTTCAACGAGCCGGTCGCGCATGTCGGGCAAGGCGTCGGCCGCGACGGCGAGCTTGAAATAGTAGGTCGCCTCCGAGGCCTTCTCGTTCAGCGGAATGCGGTTGATGGCGTTGACCAGCGGGCGCAGCATGGTGTTGCCGGCGATGACGAACACGGTCAGCGCGGCCGCCTGCGCGACCATGTCGGCGCCGGCACAGGAGCCGACCGCGGCGGAGGCCCACAGCGTCGCCGCGGTGTTGAGCCCGCGCACGTCCATGCCCTGCTTCATGATGACGCCGGCGCCGAGGAAGCCGATGCCGGATACGACATAGGAGATCACGCGGACTGCGCCGTCGGCGCCGGTCAGATGCATGGCGAGATCGACGAAGGCGGCGGCGCCGACCGCGACCAGCACGTTGGTGCGCAGGCCCGCGGTGCGCTGGCGGTACTGCCGCTCGGCGCCGATCAGCGTGCCCAGCACGAAGGCCGTGAACAGGCTGACCAGCGTGTCCGCGAAGTCAGCAATCTGGAAGGTCGTCAAAAACCGCATGGTCCCTCGCACGGGTTGGCAAACGATCTATGCGAGAGTGCCGACGAGGTCAATTTGAACGGGCACCGGCTGTGGAAGCCGATGCCCGGTCGTCTTGTTTTCTCCGCCTTAGTGAGCGGCCGCGAGCAACGTCTGCTGGGGCGGCGCATAGCTCAGCACGGTGCCGCCATTGCCGTCGGCGGAGAGCGCGAAGGACGAGGCCGAGTATTGCGCCAGCAGAGCCCAGGAGTAGCTCTGGCCGCCGTCGGTCGTGACCGTCAGATTGTTCGCGCTATCGACATCGAGGCTGCTGATCACAGTGTTGCGGAAGTCGATGGTGTCATCGGCGCCGAAATTGGCGATCGAGCCGGCCAGGCCCGCCGGCATGTCCAGCACCAGCGTCGCGCCGTCGGAGCCGCCGAAATCGACGTTCGGGAGCAGGCCGCCAGCGTAGACATGCTCGCTGCCGCCATCCAGATGCGCGTTCGAGACGTTGCCGCCCGCCCCCACTTCCTGCTCGCCACCACCGCTGACGGTCGTTGCGGTCGCAGCACCTGCGACGAACTGGTAGCCGCCATTGATCGTCGCGCTGCCGTCGGTGGCGCCGGCGTCCACGTACTGGAAGCCGCCGGCTGCGATCGTCGTGCCCGTTGTCGCGCCACCGGAGCCGACATATTGCCGCCCGCCGGCATTGATGACGGTGCCGGCAGCGTGGCCATTGCCGAGCACCTGCTGATTGCCGTCGAGCACGGTGTCGGTGACGGTACCTTGATAAACATCCTGGTAGCCACCCGCCGCAACCGTCGTTCCGGCGGCGCTACCGCCCTGATAGACGTGCTGGGAGCCGCCACTCGCGACGAGGACGCCGTTCGCCGTGCCGTAGTCGTATTGATTGCCGCCGGCGCCCACCGTCGTACCCGTCGCCGTTCCGCTCAGATATTGCGTTCCGCCGTCGATCGTCGAGTTGATGTCGCGGCCGCCGGCGGCAACGGACTGCTGTCCGCCAGCCTTGATCGTGGTGTGGGCCGAGGTGCCGTTAGCGTAGACCTGCCCGAAACCGTACAACAGGGTATCTGTCGCACGCCCACCAGCGCGGATGTCCTGATAGCCGCCGGCTTCGATCGTCGCGCCGGTCGTGCCGGTGCCAAAAACATGCTGCTGGCCGCCGTTCTTGACCACCGATCCGGTCGAGATGCCGTAGTCTTCTTCGATTCCGTTGCGCAAGACGGTCGCCCCGACCGAGGTGCCGCGGACAACAAGGCTCGAGTTGAAGGACGAGGAGGCCGCCGCGACGATCGCGTTCTCAAGTGAGGCGCCGCTCGCTAGCGTGTAGCCAAAGGCGAGAGGGATCGATTGCGACACGCCGGTATTGCCGGCGGCGTCGCGCAGACGGGCCGTCACATAGGAAAGTCCGGTTGCCGGAGACAGATTGTCCAGCCGCCAGGTGCCGTCGGCGGCGCTGGTGACTGCGTGATCCGTTGGACCAAACGACAAGGTGAGCGCGGAGGTCGCGTCAGCCAGGTCGAGCGTGCCCCGGACGGTGATCGAAAAGGGCGTTGCATCGGAATTTTCGATGCTCGTGATCGCGAGGACGGGGGCGGTCGCATCGACCGTAAAGGTGAATGCGGGCCCGGGGTTGCTATGGTTGCCCAGGCTATCCGTGGCGGTCGCGGCGTAGCTATAGGTCGAGCCGTCCTGGAGGCCGGACACGCCGAGGCTCCAGCTGCCGTCGCTGCCAACCGTGGTGACGCCAACGACGGAATTGTCGCCGGCATTCGTGACCGTGACGGTGTCTCCGGCATTGCCGGAGCCGGACAGGGTCGTCATCCCGCCATGGAAGTGCGCCGCGTTGATGTAATTGTTGCCGTCCGCACCCGGCGTCACGTCCGCATCGACGATGGTCAGAGCCGGAGGCGTGCGGCTGATCGTGTATTGCGTGGTGGTCACATTGGGCGCGGTGAGGAGGACATCCTCGCCGGTCGAGGAGTTGCTCGTTGACCACTCCACCACAACGTCGGCTTTTCCGTCTCCATTGAGGTCACCGACGGTGATTCCGTTGACGCCCGTGTCGAGCGGCAACGTCAGCGCCGGACCGAACGTGCCGTCACCGCGACTGTAAAAGGTCGAAAGCGTGTTGTTGCTGCTAGCGACCACGGCGAGGTCTGTTTTACCGTCGCCATTGAAGTCCGCGGCCGCCAAGTTCCAGATGGGCGCCGGTGTCAGGAAGGTCTGTGGCGACGCGAAGGTGCCGTCGCCGTTGCCGAGCAGGATCGCAATCGAGTTGTTGGTTCCGAGTGCAAGATCAAGCTTGCCGTCGCCGTTGAAGTCGCCGCTGATCGTTCTGGATGAGGTGCCGGCCGTGATCGGGGATTGGAACGTGCCATCCCCGTTGCCAAGCCGCACGGCAACCGGCGAACTTGACGAGTCCTGCACAAGCAGATCGATCTTTCCATCGCCGTTGAAATCTCCGCTCGCGAAGGCGTTGGAGGCATTCGTGGCAATGGGCGATCCGAAAGAACCATCGCCGTTACCGAGCAGCAGCGACGTGCCGATGTTGTTCGACATGATCACGTCGGCCCTGCCGTCGCCGTTGAAGTCGGCAAACGCCCTGATATTGCCGCCAGTGCTGCCACCCGTCGCATACTTCGTCGCCGCCGCGAACGTGCCGTCGCCATTGCCCAGCCTGACGTCCAGGGTCCCGGTGAAGATGTTGCCCATCAGGACGTCCAGCTTGCCGTCGCCGTTGACGTCGCCGAGTCGAATCGACGATTCCAGCTCCGAGGCGCCGGTCAGCGAGGTTTGCGTGAACTGGCCCGTGCCGTCATTGGTCCTGACATCAAGAAAGTATGCGGAAGCGCTGACGGTTCGGATGTACACCATATCCTGCTTGCCATCGCCGTTGACGTCGCCGACCGCCGCCGTGTTGATGATGCTGAAGCGCGGACCGCTCATCTGCGTTTCGGACTGGAACGGCCCGACATAATAGCCGCTGGAATCGTGCACATTGGTGCCGGTCAGTTGCAGCCCCAGCGAACCGCTGCCCGAGCCGGTGTTGACCGTGACCGTGTAGCTCGCGCCGTTGCTGCCAGCCACCGGCGTGATGTCCGTGATGCCGGCACCATTGATGCTCCCCGTCGTGGCGAGGGTGAACTGATCGACCGTGACGCCGGACACCGGCTTCGAAAAGGTGACGGTGTAGTGCACGACGGACGCGTCGGTCGACGACGGATCGGTGCCTGTGATGCTGACGAGCGTCGGAAGAACGGGGATGAGTGGCATGGGGATTCCCTGGCGTGGCGCTTGATGCGAGGATTCGAATTGCACGCCGGCTCCGGACAGGCCGACGCCAAGCGCAACTGATCGCGCGGCAGCAATTCGAAATTGCACGCCGTGCTCTCTACATCTGCGACCCTACAGGGACTGCTTGTCGGTTATGTTACACATTAACGATAAGCAACATAACGCAGGGAGCCTGTGCCTCGCAGAAACCGGTCCCTCGCAAGATCGACAGACGATCCATGCGAGAGTTGCGCCGCGGTCAATTTGAACGGGCATCGGCGCTATGGAAGCCAATGCCCGTCCGTCTTGGTTTTGCCTGCCTTAGTGAGCGGCCGCGAGCAAGGTCTGCTGTGGCGGCACATAGCTCAGCATCGTTCCGCCGTTGCCGTCGGCCGCGAGCACGAAGGACGAAGCTGCGTACTGCGCCAGCAGCGCCCAGGAGTAGCTCTGGCCGCCGTCGGTCGTGACCGTCAGATTGTTCGCGCTGTCGACATCGACACTACTGACCACCGTGTTGCGGAAGTCGATGGTGTCGTCAGCGCCGAAATTGGCGATCGCGCCAGACAGGCCCGTCGGCGCGTCGAGCACCAGCGTTGCGCCGTTCGAGCCGCCGAAATCGACGTTCTGGAGCAGGCCCCCGGCGTAGACATGCTCGCTACCGCCGTCGAGATGCGAATTCGCAGCGATGCCGGTTGCGCCGACATCCTGCTCGCCGCCGCCGCTGACGGTGGCGCCGGTCGCCGTGCCCGCCACGAACTGGTAGCCGCCGCTGATCGTGGCACTGCCGTCGGTGGCGCCGGAGTCCACATACTGGAAGCCGCCGGTCTCGATGGTCGTGGCGGTGGTTGCGCCGCCCGAACCGACATATTGCCGCCCGCCGGCATTGATGGTGGTGCCGGTGGCATGGCCGTCCGTGAGCACCTGCTGCTCACCGTCGAGCACGGTGTTGGTGACTGTCCCCTGGGAAACGTCCTGATAGCCGCCCGCCGCAACGGTCGTGCCATCCGCACTGCCGCCCTGATAGACATGCTGGATGCCGCCGCTCTCGACAAGAACCGCGATAGACGTCCCGTAGTCGTACTGAACGCCGCCTGCGCCAACGGTCGCGCTCGTCGTTGACCCGACGATGTACTGCCGGCCACCAGCGATGGTCGCACCGCTGTCGGTGGCGCCGGCGTCGACATACTGGAAGCCGCCGATCGCGATGGTCGTATTGGTGGTCGCGCCACCGGAGCCGACATATTGCCGGCCACCGGCATTGATGACGGTGCCGGCAGCCTGGCCACCGGCAAGCACCTGCTGATTGCCGGCGAGCACGGTGTTGGTGGCCGTCCCCTGGTAGACGTCCTGATAGCCGCCCGCAGCAACGGTGGTGCCGCTGGCACTGCCGCCCTGATAGACGTGTTGGGAGCCGCCGCTCTGGACCATTGCGCCGGTCGCTGTGCCGTAATCGTATTGATTGCCACCCGAGCCGATCGTGGCATTCGCGCTGCTGCCCGTCACATATTGCGTACCGAAGACAGTCGCATCGTGGTCGGCGCCGGCCGTGCTTTGGGTGCCAAGAGCCTCGATGACGGTGCCGTAGGTGCTGCCGTTGACGTAGATGTTCTGGAGTCCGCCCGACTTGATCGTGGTGTGGATCGCCGTGTTGCCGACCGTTTGCGTGCCATAAAGCACCGTGTCCTTGGCGGTCCCCTGGAAGCTCACGAGCTGAGTGGCGCCAGCCTGCACCAGGGTCCCGGTCGCCGTGCCGTATTCGAGCCCTTGGCTCCCACCATTGTATATCGTTGCCCCGGTCGAGGTCCCGCGGACGAT
Source organism: Bradyrhizobium sp. LA6.1 (assembly GCF_040547805.1). Lineage (NCBI taxonomy): Bacteria > Pseudomonadati > Pseudomonadota > Alphaproteobacteria > Hyphomicrobiales > Nitrobacteraceae > Bradyrhizobium > Bradyrhizobium sp. LA6.1. The sequence continues at coordinate 569,346 of NZ_JBEPQK010000005.1, forward strand.
TTCGCCCGCGCCAGAGAGAACGATCGCGCCGGTCTCCGCGGCGTTGGAATCCACGGTGAAGAAACTGTCGACAACCACCGCGTTGGCGAGCTGCGTGCTGGAGACAAGCGTATAGTTGCCCCTGATGAGCGTATAGGTCGGCGAGGCGCCGACATTGCCTGCGGCATCCGAGAATCTAGCCACGATCGTCGTCAATCCGTATGGCACGACCTGGCTATTGAACTGCCACGATCCGGTCGCGCTGGAGACGATCACGTCGGTCCCTCCGATCGAGACGGTCACCTGCGCCGGCACGTCGGTCGTCGCCTGCAGGGTGACCTTCGGGTTTGACACCGACGAGTCGGCCGACAAATTGATGCCCGTGATCCCGAGCGATGCGGTCGCATCGACCGTGAAGGTGAACGCCGGGCCGACGCTGCTGTTGCCGTGGGAGTCGGTCGCAGCCGCGACATAGCTGTAAGTGGTGCCGTCCTGCAGGCCGGACACGCCGAGGCTCCACGTGCCGTTCTGGCCGACCGTGGCCGTGCCGACGACTGCGTGAGTCATGGCGTCGGTGACCGAGATGGTGTCGCCGGCATTGCCGGTGCCGGCCAACGTCGTCGCTCCACCATGGAAATGCGCCGCGTTGATGTAATTGTTGCCGTCGGCGCCGAGGGTGACGTCCCCGTCGGTGATGGTCAGAGCCGGCGACGTCCGTACGATCGTGTACGCCGGTCCCGTCTCGCTGGATGAACCGGTCAGCAGGATATCGGTGCCCGAACTTTGAGTGAAAGGATTGGTGCCGAATTGATATCCGACCAGAACGTCGGCCTTGCCGTCGCCGTTCAGGTCACCGGCGCCGATCTGCCCGGCGGTCTTGTCGAGCGGCGAGATCCTCACTTGCCCGAACGTGCCGTCGCCGTGACCGAAGAAGGTCGAGAGCGTGTTGTTGGTTCCGACGACCACGAGATCAGCCACGCCATCGCCGTTGATGTCGGCGACGGCGCCGGATCCGATCGTACCCGCCGCCTGAAGAGTCGTCCCGGACGAGGTGAAAGTGCCGTCGCCGTTGCCGAGCAGGATCGAGATTGTGGCGCTGCTGACGGCCGCCATGTCGAGCTTGCCGTCACCGTTGAAATCGCCGGTGAGGACAGATGTCGCCGTCCCGACCGGGGACGACGGAGCCTGGAACGTGCCGTCACCATTGCCGAAGCTCAGCGCTATTGCCAGATTGGTCGAATTCCTCGTCACGAGGTCGAGCTTGCCGTCTCTATTGAAGTCGCCATAGGCGATGGAGCCGACGCCGAGATTCGTGGTGATGGCAGTCCCAAACGTACCGTTGCCATTTCCTGGCAGGACCGTGCTGCCGACGACGATGTCGAGCACGCCATCGCCGGTCACGTCGATCACTTTAGGTGTTTGATAGACGCCGCTGCCGGCGGAATAGCTCGTGTTGGCCCCGAACGTGCCGTTACCGTTGCCGAGACGAACAGTCACGGTACCGTCGAGGGTGACCTGTGCGATGTCCAGCTTGCCGTCGCCATTCAGATCGGCAAGCGCCAGCAAGGGCAATAGGCCTGGGCTCGAGGTGTTCGAGGCTGAGGAGAAGTGACCGGTGCCGTCGTTCAGCGCCACGCTGACGTAGCTCGGGTTGACGAAAAAGTTTGTCCCCATCACGACGTCCAGCTTCCCGTCTCCGTTGACGTCGCCGATCGCGAAGGACGTCGGGCTGTTTACGGTCAGCTTCGATTCGGATTGGTACGGTCCGACATAGTAACCATTGGTATCGTGGACGTTGCTTCCCGTGAACTGGAGCGCCACCGAGCCGGAGCCGAATCCGGTATTCACCGTGACCGTATAGCTCGAAAGATTGCTGCCGGCGACCGGTGTCACGTCGGTGATGCCCGCGCCGCCGATGCTGCCACTCGTTGCAAGGCTGAACTGATCAATCGTGACGCCAAGAACAGGCTTCGAGAACGTGACGGTGTAGTGCACCGTTCCGGCGTCGGTCTGGGTCGGATCGGTCGCTGTGATGCTGGTGATGGTCGGAAGATCGGGGATGACGGGCATCTGAATTCCCTGCGGTGGCGCGTGTTGATGCGAGGATTCGAAATGCACACTGGCCCCGGACAAACCGGCGCCAGGCACATTCGATCGCGCGGCAGCAATTCGAAATTGCACGCCGTGCTCTCTACATCTGCGACCCTACAGAGGCTGCTTGTCGGTTATGTTACGCGATAACAAAAATAACATAACAGGGAGAGGCTGTGGATAGTCGGCCTCATAGCTCCAGTAGACCGCCGTCCCCATTTTCGTCGGCGAAGGCCAGCAGCGTGCCCTTGGCGTTCCAGGCAATCGCGGCGACCGGAGGCGTGCCATTGCGGCGAACGAGGATCTCGGCGCCGTCCTCGAGCCGCACCATCAGCACGGTGCCATCGCTGTAGCCGGCGGCGAGGATGTCGTTCTTCGGATGGCAGGCGACCACGGACACGCGCGCCTGCAGCGGCGCGAGCATCGCGGGCTCCTTGCCCATCGGGCCGTCCTTGCTGCCGAACGGCCAGATGATGACTGTGTCGGCACCCGAAGTCGCCAATCCTTTGCCGCCCGCGCTCCATGACATCGAGCGGACGCGGCCGGGATAGCCGGTCATGCGCATGTGCCTGTTGTCGGCAAGCCGCCAGCCGTGCAGCGCCGCCTCGTGCATCGTGGTGACCAGGAACTTGTTGTCCGGGCTGAAGGTGACGCCGAGATGCGAGCCGGCCCAGGGCAGGAATTCGGCCGATCCTTCCATGTTCGGAAACCACAGCGTCGCGCCGTTGTAATGGGCAATCGCGAGCCGCAGGCCCTTTGGCGCGAAGGCGAGGCCGCCGACGGTCGAGGGCACCTCGATCGACTTCTCCTCGGTCTTGCCGCTCTTGACGGTGGCCGTCTTGCCGGCCGACCAGGCATAGGCACCGTCGGGATGCAGCGCCACCGCGTCGATCCAGCGCCGCTTGGGGTCGGTCGCGAGCAGCGCCACCTCACCCTTGGCGTCGAGCGACACGACCTTGCCGTCGTCGCCGCCCATGACGAGGCGCTTGCCATCGGAGGCGGTCGACAGAATGCCGCTACTATGCACGGCGACCGTCGTGATCTCGCCCTTGGCGTCGACGAACGCGACATTCTCCTCGCCACCGACGAAGGCGGCGCGGGGCCCAAGGAAATACACCGAGGTCACGCCCATCCCGAGCGTAACAGGCTTGACGCGATCGGTGACGGAGACGATCGAGGCGGAATCGGGGGCCGGCGTAAACTCTTTCATCACGAGACGATGCAGCTCTCAAAACCCTCGCGAATGGCCTTTTCCGGCAATTCGCGACCGATGAAGACGAGGCGGCTCTCGCGCGGCTCGCCGTCCTTCCACTTCCGCTGGTGGTTGCCCTCCAGCATCATGTGGACGCCCTGGAAGACATAGCGGTCATCATCGTCGTGGAAGGCGAGGATGCCCTTCGAGCGCAGGATCTTGCCGCCCTCCACCTGCACCAGGTTCTGGAGCCAGGGCATGAACACGTTCGGATCGAGCGGCTTGTCGGTCTTGAGCGACAGCGATTGCATGTCCTCGTCGTGATAGTGCTTCAGGCCGTGGCCGTGATCATGGTGGTGATGGTCATGGCCATGATGGTGATGATCATGGTCGTGGTCATGATCATCGGCCTCCAGGAAATCCGGCTCGATGTCGAGGATGCGGTCGAGGTCGAAGGCGCCGCGGTCGAGCACGTCCGCCAGGGCGACCGAGCAGCGCTCGGTGCGATGTAGCTTGGCATAGGGGTTGATGGCGCGGATGCGGGCCTCGACTTCGGCGAGCTCCGGCTTGGTGACCAGATCGGTCTTGTTCAGCACGATGACGTCGGCGAACGCGATCTGGTTCTTGGCCTCGGGCGCATCCTTGAGCCGGTCCGACAGCCATTTGGCGTCGGCAACCGTGACGACGGCGTCGAGCCGCGCGTTCTTCTGCACGTCCTCGTCGACGAAGAAGGTCTGGGCGACCGGCGCCGGATCGGCAAGGCCGGTGGTCTCGACGATGATGGCGTCGAACTTGCCCTTGCGCTTCATCAGGCCGTCCATGATGCGCACGAGGTCGCCGCGCACGGTGCAGCAGATGCAGCCGTTGTTCATCTCGAACACTTCCTCATCGGCGCCGATGATGAGGTCGTTGTCGATGCCGATCTCGCCGAATTCGTTGACGATGACGGCGTATTTCTTGCCGTGGTTTTCCGACAGGATGCGGTTCAACAGCGTGGTCTTGCCGGCGCCGAGATAGCCGGTCAGCACGGTCACGGGAATTTTTGGGGACGCTTCAGACATGACAACTCCGGGTCGGGCTTTTTCGCGCGACGCACGGCGGGGTGGCCCCCTGCCCTAGTGGTCAAGCGCGCTGGTCAGGGCCTTTATATTGTGCCTGACCATATCAATGTAAGTGGGTGCAAGGCCCTTTTCGCCGGTCAAACCGTCCGAAATCAGGGTCCCGCCGACCTTGGCCCCGGTCTCGGCCGCGATCCGCCGGATCAGGCGGTCATCACTGATGTTTTCCAGGAACACGGCCGGGATCTTTTGGGCCTTGATCTGGCCGATGATGGCCGCGATGTCCCGCGCGCTGGGCTCGGTCTCCGTGGAGACCCCCAAGGGGGCCACGAACTGGACACCGTATTCGGCGGCGAAATAGCCGAAGGCGTCGTGGGTGGAGATCACCTTGCGCCGGCCCAGTGGGATTTTCACCACGGCCTCCCGCACCTCGCGGTCGAGCGCTTCGAGCGTGTCCAGATAGGCCTTTGCCCGGGCGCGGAAGAACTCGGCGTCGTCGGGGTCGGCCGCGGCCAGCGCATTGGCGATGTCGCTCACGTAGATCTTGGCGTTGGGGACGGACTGCCAGGCGTGCGGATCCGCGGCCGAGCCGAGCTTCAGCGGTGCGATGCCGGCACTCACGGTGACCACCTGCGCCTTGCTTCCTGCGGACTGCACCAGACGGGGCAGCCAGCCTTCGAGGCCGAGCCCGTTGACGATGACGAGCTTTGCATCCGCAATCCGCTTCGCATCGCTTGGCGCGGGCGTGTAGACGTGGACGTCGCTGTCGGGACCGACCAGCGTCGTGACGTTGACCCGATCGCCGCCAACGTTCCGGACGAAATCGCCGAGGATCGAGAAGCTCGCGACGACGTTAAGCCGCTCGGCCGCATGCAGCGGCGAGGCGATCAGCAGGAGCACACAAAGCAGGAGGCGCCGCATCGTCACGCTTCCAGATGCCGGCCGGGAAACATCTGCCGGACGATACCACCGACGCGGCCGAACAGCACCGAGACCATGTAAAGCACCGTCGCCACCAGAATGATCGCAGGCCCCGACGGCACGCGGGTCTGGAACGACAGCACAAGGCCCAAATAGCCCGCGACGGCGGCAGCGACGACGGCGATGCAGATCATGACCGTGAGATCGCGCGACCAGAACCGGGCAATGCCGGCCGGCAAGATCATCAGGCCCACCGCGAGCAGCGTGCCGAGCGCCTGAAAGCCGTTGACGAGGTTGATCACGACGAGCGCGAGGAAGGCGAGATGCGCGGGGCCGCCGGCACGGCTGACGGTGCGCAGGAACAAGGGATCGACGCTCTCGATCACCAGCGGGCGATAGATCACCGCGAGCACCAGCAGCGTCACCGTGGCGTTGAAGGCCACTACCAGCAGGGTCTGGTCGTCCATCGCGAGGATGTTGCCGAACAGCACGTGCAAGAGGTCGATATTGGTGCCCTTGATCGAGACGATGGTCACACCCAGCGCCAGCGACGCTAGATAGAAGGTCGCAAGCGAAGCGTCCTCCTTGAGCCCGGTCGAGCGCGCGACCACACCGGCGAGGATTGCGACGGCAAAGCCTGCAACCAGGCCGCCGGCCGTCATCGCGAACAAATTGAGGCCGGAGAGCAGGAAGCCGACCGCAGCGCCAGGGAGGATCGCATGCGCCATGGCATCGCCGACGAGGCTCATCCGCCGCAGCATCAGGAACACGCCGATCGGCGCCCCCGCCAGCGACAGCGCGATCACGGCCGCAAGCGCGCGCCGCATGAACTCGAATTCGGTGAACGGGCCGATCAGCGCGTCATAGATCATCTGCGATCACGCCGCCCGCGAGTGTCCGTCCTCGGCGCAAGCCGTGGCACTATCGTCAAAAGCCTCGCACATCCGCATCGCGACCAGCAGGTTTTCCGGCGTCAGCACCTCCGCCGTCGGCCCCCAGGCCACGGGACCGCGCGCCAACACCAGCGTTTCGGTGAAATGGTTGCGCACCATTTCCATGTCGTGCAGCGCGGCGAGCACGGTGCGGCCCTCGCCGTGCCAGTGCTTCACCAGCGCGAGCAGATCGGCCGTGGTCTTGCTGTCGATGGCGTTGAAGGGCTCGTCGAGCACGATCAGGCGCGCGTCCTGGAGCAGCACGCGCGCGAACAAGATGCGCTGCATCTGCCCGCCCGAGAGCGTTCCGATGGGGCGGTTCTCGAAGCCGTTGAGGCCGACGGAAGCGATCGCGCGCAGGATCTTCTCCCGCGCAGCCTTGCCGATGCCCCCGAACAGGCCCGCGTCGCGCCACAGCCCGGTGCCGACGAAGTCGAACACCGAGATCGGGAAGCTGCGGTCGATCTCCGCGCTCTGCGGCAGATAGGCGATATCGCGGCTATCGAGCCCGCCGAGATGGATGCTGCCGTCGAGCGGCCGGAGGATGCCGACGATGCCGCGCAACAGCGTCGACTTGCCGGCGCCGTTCGGGCCGATCACGGCGACCAGCGCACCGGAGGCGACCTCGCCGTTGAGATGATGCACGGCCGGATGCCGGTCGTAGCCGAGCGTGACATTATGGAAGTGCACGGCCGCCATGGTCACCTCATCGCCAGGAAGACCACGCCCCAGAGCACGGCGCAGACGGCAAGCGCGGCCGCGAGGCGGCCGGCCATGGTCATGCGCAGGATCGACCAAGGCGCGTCCTGGGCCGGATGGGGCGAGGCCGCATCATGGACATGGGCGTGGGTATGATCGTGCCCATGCGAATGCCCGTCGCCATGAGAATGGTCATGGGACTGGCCATGAACGTGGTCGTGGTGATGAGCGTGGGACGCGGCGGGAACCATACCAGCGACGTTATATTATAACATTACCCCTGTCCACGGCCGGCTCAGGGCTTGCCGATCACCATCGCGATGGCGGCGGCGACGAACGGGAACGGCACCGAGACGGCGCAGCGGAACCAGACGAACCGGGCCGGCATGAACGGGATTTCCCATAAAATCACCCGCTGGAAGGCAAATAAGGCCCAGGCGACGACGTAGGCAACCACCTGCGGCACCCCGCCGCCCGACTTCAGCGCCACCGTGCCGATGGAGAAGCCGATCACGGGTCCGCCGGGCGTGGCGGCGCCGGCGACCACGGCGGTCGCAACCCCGAGCCAGCCGCTGTCCGGCCCGAGCCAGCCGGTGATCACCTCCTGCGGGATGATGGCGGCGATGTAGCCGGAGCCGATCACGCCGAGCGCAATGCGCGGCACGATGTTGATGAAGTCCATGGAGCCTTCGCGGAGCGAGGCCTTGAACACCGGCGGGCCGCGGCGGAAGGCGATCAGGCCGACGCCGAACACCGAGCCCCACAGCAGGATGTCGATGAGAAGCGCGGCGCTCAATTCTCGTCGTCCTTCGCGGCCGGCTGCGGATAGATCCGGACATAGACGAAGCGGCCGAGCGCGCCGGCGAGCACCGGCAGCGGCAACGAGATCAGGATCCGCCACAGCGTGAAGTCGGTGCCCATGATCGGGATTTCCCAGGCCACCGCGCGGCCGTACCCGATCAGGGTCCAGCTCACGACCATGGCGATGGTGGCGCCGAAATCGGCGCCGACGGCGAGCAGCGCGCTCGCCACCGGATAGGCGGTGAAGGGTCCGCCCGGCAGGATCGCGCCGAAGGCGGTGCCGATCAAAAGGCCCATCAGGCCAGATTTCGGCCCGAGCGAGCGCGAGACTTTTTCGTGCGGCAGGATTTCGGAGATGAAGGCCCCGAGCAGGCAGCCCGCCAGCACGCGCGGCAGGATGCCGCCGAACAGCGAGAGGTCGTGCGTGAGAATCTCCAGGACACCGTCGGTGCCATCACGCCGCCAGACGAGGCCCGCGCTCACCGCCACCAGCACCGCGATGATGATGGTCGACCAGCCGATCGGCTTGCGCACACGCCCCGGCCGCGGCTCGGACTCCGTGTCCTCGGCAGGCGCCGGATTGTTCGGGGAAGGCTCTGACAACGGGCTCGGTGGGCTCGAGGGTGATGCCCATCCTGATTAAGGGCGCCGCCCATGCGATGCAAACAGTACGATGACCGGAAGCGATGCGCACCTCGCGCAGGGCCATGCGAAGCAGCAGTCGAATTCCGCACAGCAAAAAGGCGGCCGCGCATGCGACCGCCTTTTCGAGTTCGTCATCCCGGAGCGGCGACGCCGCACCCGGAAAGTGTGATGGCTCAGGCCTTGTCGAACAGGGACTCGACGTATTCCCAGTTCACGAGGTTCTCGACGAACGCCTTCAGATAGTCCGGACGGCGGTTGCGATAGTCGATGTAGTAGGAGTGCTCCCAGACGTCCACGCCGAGGATCGGGGTGGCGCCGTGCACCAGCGGATTCTCGCCGTTCGGGGTCTTGGCGATCTCGAGCTTGCCGTTCTTGACCTGGAGCCAGGCCCAGCCGGAGCCGAACTGGCCGACGCCGGCCGCCTGGAAGTCCGTCTTGAACTTCTCGAAGCCGCCGAGGTCCTCGTTGATCTTCTTCTCGAGCTTGCCCGGCAGCTTGGTGCCGCCGCCATTGGGCTTCATCCAGCTCCAGAAGTGGATGTGGTTGTAGTGCTGGCCGGCATTGTTGAACACGGCCGGGTTCTTGCCGAACGAGCCCTTGACGATCTCCTCAAGGGACTTGCCTTCCCATTCGGTGCCCTTAAGCGCGTTGTTGCCGTTGGTGACGTAGGCCTGATGATGCTTGTCGTGGTGGAATTCCAGCGTCTCCTTCGACATGAACTGGCCGAGGGCGTCATAGGCGTAAGGGAGTGGGGGCAGCGTAAAGGTCATGGGTTGTTGTCCGCGACTGATGGGGAACTGGCTTAACGGGGACTCTTATAGAAGGTTCCACCGCCGTTAAATACCGCCAATTTGCGAAATTGCGTGATGCGGCCGATTGGCCGGATTGCATAAAATCGACGCATCGTGGGGCGCGCTTCGACAGGCCGTAAAATATCATTGCCTTTGAGGCGCTTAAGGCAGAACGAACGCACCACGGCGCGGAGATGCGGAAGAGAGAGCGATGAGCATCGAAATCGACATTCTGAACGGCGACGCTTCGTGGCGGATCGCACAGCCCCTGCTCAGTGCGGTCTGGGGACGCGACGCCGCCGAGAAGCCGTCGTGGGGCCACGTTAAATGGGCCAATGCCGACCTTCGCGTGCTGATCGAGACGCCCGAGGACGGCCTCGTCTGCCACGTCGGCATCTACTTCCGTACCGTCACCTGGAATGGACAGAAGGTTCACATCGGCGGCATCGGCGGGGTCTGCACCCGCGAGGACCGACGCGGCCGCGGCTACGCGACCATGGCGATCGACGCAGCCATCCACACCATGCGCGCCAACGAGGCGGTCCGTTTCGGGCTGCTGTTCTCCGAACTGAACAATTTTGCGTTCTACGAAGCCCGCAGCTGGCTGCCCTTCAAGGGCGAGGTCTATTGCGAGCAGCCGGAGGGTCGGATCCGCTTCGACTACATGGCGCCGTACGTCTTCAACATCGTCCGCGCGCCGACGCTGGGCACCATCGACCTATGCGGCCTGCCCTGGTGAGCCCTGCGTGAGGGGAGGACTGGCGCGAAGATGCTGCGCCCTATAAGATGTCGACCATCATCCAATATTCCGCCCGGTGGACATGACGATCGACGCCTCCGCAGACGCCGCGCCGCCACGTGCACCGGTCGCTTCCCCCATTGCGAGCCTGCTGACGGCGCCGATCCTGCCGACACTGCTGCGGCTCGCGATCCCCAACATGATCGCGATGGTCGGCAGCACGCTGGTTGCGATTGCCGAGACCTCCTATATCGGCCGGCTCGGCACCATTCCGCTGGCGGCGATCGCGCTGGTGTTTCCGTTCGCGATGCTGACGCAGATGATGAGCGCGGGCGCAATGGGCGGCGGCGTTTCGTCCGCGATCAGCCGCGCGCTCGGCGCAGGCGATCGTGACCGCGCTGCGACGCTGGCGCTGCATGCCGCCATCATCGGCCTCTGCGGCGGGCTGTTCTTCACGGTGATGATGCTCGCCTTCGGCCGCAGCTTCTTCACGCTGCTCGGCGGACGCGAGCGCGTGCTCGAGGAAGCCAGCGGCTATTCGCAAATGCTGTTCTCCGGCGCGGTCGCGATCTGGCTCGTCAACACGCTGGCCTCGGTGATCCGCGGCACCGGCGACATGCGCCTGCCTTCGATGATTCTGATCGGGGCGAGCGCGCTCCAGATCGCGCTCGGCGGCACGCTGGGGCTCGGCCTGTTCGGCGTGAAGCAATTCGGCATGCCCGGTGTCGCCGCCGGCCAGCTGATCGCCTTCACCTGCGCGGCGATCTTCTTCCTCTGGTATCTCCTGTCCGGCCGCAGCCGGCTGCCGCTGAGGGTCCGCGCCTTCCATTTCGAACGCGCGATGTTCCTGGACATCCTCAAGGTCGGCGCGGTCGCCTGTCTGTCGCCGCTCCAGACCGTGCTCACGATTCTGATCTTCACAAAAATCCTCGCGACCTTCGGCACCGAGATGCTGGCCGGCTACGGCATCGGCTCACGGCTGGAATTCCTGCTGATCCCGATCACCTTCGCCTTCGGCATCGCCTCGGTGCCTATGGTCGGCATGGCGATGGGCGCCGGACATGTGAAACGCGCGCGGCGTGTCGCCTGGACCGCGGCCGCGGCTTCAGGATTGACCGTCGGCCTGATCGGCCTCGTCATCGCGCTTGATCCGGCGTTGTGGGTATCGCTCTTCACCGGGGATCCCGGCGTCACCGCGGCGGCGCACAGCTATTTCCACTGGGCAGGGCCGGCCTTCGCGTTCTTCGGCATGGGCGTGTCGCTGTATTTTTCCTCGCAAGGCGCAGCGCGCGTCGGCGGTCCGGTGCTCGCCTCCACGGCGCGGCTTCTGATCGTCGCGATCGGCGGCGTCGGCCTGATGATGGCGCAGGCGCCGGCCTGGACGTTGTTCGCGCTGGTCGGCGGCGCCATGGTCGTGTTCGGGCTTTCGACCGCGGCCTCGGTCGCCTTCGCACGCTGGGGCAAATGAGCGCAGGCAAATAAGCGCGGGAATGTGATTCCATCCAGCGTTGCACTATCCTGCCGGACTGCTATGGAGGCGCCTCCATTTTCGGGGGCACTTTCCATGTTCGGCAGATTCGCCATCCTTTCCGTCATCCTGACTGCACTGTTTGGTGCGACCGCCGCCCACGCGCAGAGCGCCGATGGGACCTGGCTGACGCAGGCCGGCGATGCACGCGTCAAAATCAGCAAATGCGGCGGCGGCATCTGCGGCCATATCGTCTGGCTGCGCGAGCCCTATGACACCGCGACCGGCCAGCCTGCGACCGACAGCAAGAATCCCAATCCTGCGCTCGCCAAACGCGCGATGATCGGGCTGCCGCTGTTCAGCGGCATGGAGCCCTCAGGGGCAAACAAATGGTCGGGCCAGATCTACAATGCCGATGACGGCAGCACCTATGCGAGCAACGTCTCCGTGACTGGTGCGGATTCGCTGCGGGTCGAAGGTTGCGTCGGCGCGCTCTGCGGTGGCGAGACCTGGACCCGCGCGGGACGCTAGCTCGCGCCCGCCATCATCGCCTTCAACGCCGTCGCCGCCGACGCGTAGCCGCCGCGCGCGCCGTCGATGAAATGGACATGGTCGCTGCGCAGCGCCGACGGCGTGAAACAGGTCATCATCGCGGCGTCCTGCGGGTAGAGGCCGTAGCGCACGACGCCGTCGCGCGCCGCAGCCGCGAGACGGTCGCTCAGCGCGCGCTCGAGCTGCGGGGTGCAGTCGAGGATCATGCGCAGGCCGTCGTCATATTTGCGGAAGTCTGAATTCTCGACCACCTGGCGCTTATAGATGTTGGGTACGAAGCCGCCGACGTTGAGGTCGAAGCGCATGATCAGGTAGACGAACAGCGTGTAGGCCAGCACGCGGGCGCGGCGCGCGACCAGCGGACCGCCGCGTTTGGTGCGGGCTTCGAATTCCAGCCCCTGCGGCGGCCATTTCAGCGGCGGCCCCTGCGGCGGCACCGGGCGGCCGCCATCAGGGCTGCGCTCGACGAGATGGATGATGTCCTCGATCACCTTGCGGAAGGCGTGCGGATCGACACCGCGCGCCGGCATCACCAGCACCGACAGGATCAGGCCGCGCGCGGACGGCATCACCTCGAAGCGGCAGGACAGGCCGGAAAGATCGGGCTGCGTGCCGGCGGGCGCCTCGGCGACCGCGAACTCGCCGCGCTTCATGGCGGCGTCGGCCCAGGCGAGCCCGCCGCCGGAAAACATCGCATAGGACAAATTGGCTGACGGACCGAAGCGCGCGACGCGTACGTCGAGCCCTTGCGCGCGGATCGCACTCACCGGCACCAGCGCGACGCGCATCTTCAGATCGAGATCTTCCCGCACCCAGGTCGCGGTCGCAGCCAGCGCCTCGCGGGCGCGTTCGACATCGGAAGGCGCGACCGCAAAGCTCGCGCCGTCGCCGCCGAACACGAAGGGGAATTCGCGTCCCTCGAGCGCGTTGGTCACCGCCGCGATCACGGCGGCACCGGCCATGTTGACCGCCTTGTAGCGCTGCGCCGCAATCGCCTTGGTGGAATCGACGATGTCGGCAACGCCGATGCTCCAGTCGTCAGGCAATGGCGAATAGAGCGCGGGGTCCATCAGGCTGGTGAAGCCGCGAAAGACGGGAATGCTGCCGTAGAAGGATTCGCCTGATGTCATCGACTGATGCCGGATGGTTGGGAAGCGCGTCCGAGGAAGATACGAGGCAGGATCGATCCGGGTTCGCCGCCCGGCGTCCCCTCTTTCGATTCCCGATCATTGGCCGAAATGCACCCGGACAACAAGATCGCGCACGCTGCAAATGCCGCAGTCCGTCATTGATCGGCGTCAAAGAGCCGGCCGGAAGAGCGGCTATGGTCGGGGCATATCCAGAGATTACATGGGATGATCGAAGTGCCCTACTTCGGCAACAAGGACTCGACGGCTCCGGTGCGCCGGCGCACGGGGCTCGATCCGCTCAGCGCGGTGAAGATGCCGGAAGCACTGACCGCGGCCGTGGACGCCTGGGCTGAAGCTCATCACTTGTCGCGTTCGGCTGCGATCTGCAAGCTGGTCGAACTGGGGCTGAAGGTCGCGCCCCCGGCATTCTCGTCGGCCCAGCCGGTCGCATCCGACGCCACCAGGATCGAGGCGCTGGCCGTGCACGAGATCGAGCGGCTGCTCGACCCCGCATTGCCAACGGACGAACGCGAACGCCGCATACGCCGCCTGACCGAAGGGCCGCCGGAATTTTCACGCGAGCGGATTGACCTGCCGAAGTGAACGCCTAGTGGAGCTTTTCGTCCTCGCGCTTGCGCAGGGCGTCGAGAGAGAGAGATCGTGGCAGCCGACCAGGCGCACGAATTGCTGCGGATACATTTCATGACCGTGTCCGCCGGAATTCTGATGCGTCATCGGGGGGCAATGGACATCGTCCGGCTTCGCGCGAGGCTCCTCGATCCGGGCGTGGTTTGAAGCGGTCATGTTTGAAGTGGCCATCGACTGCTCCCTCTCGATTAGGGCAGATCGATTGACGTAAGCCAATCGATTGCGGGGCATCTTACGACCAAATCCGGCTCGATGTCATTGCGTCGGATCAACTCAATTGTCGCGGCGGAGTTCCGCTTACGCCGTATTCCCCGCATCGATCGTGAATACGGTGCCGGTGACGTTGCGGCCGCCCTCGCCGAGCAGATATTCCACCATGCGCGCGACATCGTCGGTCTCCGGCAGGCGACGCAGCGCGCTGCGGCCGGCGATGCGCTTGCGTCCTCCGTCGGAGAGATTGTGGGTCAGCTCGGTGTCGATGAAACCGGGCGCGATCGCGTTCACGGTGATGCCGAGCTTGCCGACCTCGCGCGCGAGCGAGCGGGTGAAGCCTGTGGCGGCGGCCTTGGTCGCGCCGTAGACGGACAGGCCGTTGTAGCCCGTGGTCGCGATGATCGAGGAGATGTTGATGATGCGGCCGGCGCCGTCCGCCATCATCTGGCGCGCGACATATTTGGTGAGAATGATCGGCGACAGCACGTTGAGCTGCACCAGCGCCTCGATCTCGGAATTGTGCATGGTGGCGAGCAGGCCTTCGGTGCCGAGGCCGGCATTGTTGACGAGGCCGTAGATCGGGCCGAACTCGTCGCGGATTAGCTTTGCGAACGCCGGGATCGCGTCGATCACGGCGAGATCGCAGGCGCGGAAATGCAGGCGCCCTTCGGAGGGGCCGATCGCCGCCCTGAGCTCGTCGCTCTCGCGCCGTGCCGCCGCAATCACGTTATAGCCGGCATCAGCCAGCCGCTTGCCGATCGCAAGGCCGATGCCGCGGCTGCCGCCGGTGACGAGGACATTATGCATCGGTGCGCGCCAGTTTTCCGGCCGGGGTGACGTCGAGCGCCTCGACGAAGCGGATCACCGCCGGCACCTTGTGGGACGCGAGCTGCGCGCGGCACTGATCCAGGATCTGGTCGCGGATCTCCTTTGCCCGCGCCTGATCGGTGCCGTCGGCAAGGATCACGTCGGCGACGACGATGCCGCCGGTGATCGGGCTGCGGCGCGACTTCGCCCGCGACATCCGCACGTCGGCATGGCGGTTGATGACCGCCTCGATCTCCTCGGGATGAACCTTCAGCCCGCCGATATTGATGATGCCGCCGCGGCGGCCGACGAAATAATAGCGGTCACCGCGCAGCTCGACGATGTCGCCGCTATCGACGAACCCGTCGTCATCGGTCAGCGCGGCCGCATTGCGGCCGATGTAAGCATGCGCCGTGCGCGTCGAGCGGATGCGCAGCGAGCCATCCACGACCTTCATCTCGACGCCGTTGCGGTTGCCGAGATAATCGGCCGGAAAGCCCTCCAGCCCGTCATTGACGGCAAAGCCGACGCCCGCCTCGGTCGAGGCATAGGCGTGACCGACGGAGGAATTGGGGAACGCGGCCTTCAGGCCGTCGAGCACCGCCTGATCGGCGATCTCGCCGGATAGACGGACGTATCCCGGCATGAACTGTGCAGCCGAGCCGCTCATCAAGAGCTTGCGCCAATGCGATGGCGTGCCGGAGATATGGGAGACGCGACGCGCGTTCAGGCGCGCGACGTGGTCGCCGAGCGCTTCATGCGGATCGGACAGCACCATCGAGCCGCCGGAGAGAACCGCGCGCAGGAAAATCTGCAGGCCGCCATAGCGGCGAATATCGTAGAATGTCGCCCAGACCGGCGCGGGTCCGCGCGCAGGGCCTTCGGCGACGATGGCGCCCGTCAATGCTTCCAGCGTATGGCCGGCGATTTTTGGTACGCCCGACGTGCCGGACGTCAGCATCAGCCATTCGGTGGCGCGTTCGGTCCTGGCCGGCGTGGCGGCCTGAAGCGGCAATTGCGCGGTGACGACGAGCGCGATTGTCTTTGCGGCCCATTGCGCGGGCTCGTCGGTGACAACAGCATCGATCTCGGCGTCCGCGATCAGCGCGTCGAGATGCGCCGGATTGAGATCGGGCGGGCACAGCAGCATGCGCCGCGCGACACCATCGAGCTCGATCATGGCGAGGCCCGATTTGAGCTGGTCCGACAGCTTCAGCAGGACAGAGCGGCCCGCCAGCTCACGCAGGCGGCCGCCCAGAACCGTATGCGGCAGCACGTCCGTCAGCGACACCACATGATGGGCGTCGGAGATCGTGCGGCTCTTGAGCTCCGGGCTTAGATAGTCGCGAAGCGCGAAAATCTCACGCGGGGACATTTTCGTAGGCCCGCACGAAATCGCCCACGGTGGCGGGGAACGCTACGTCCTCAGAAATGGTGAAGGGATCGACGCCGGTCTCGTCCTCGAGGCGCGCCACCAGAATTGCGAAGGCGAGGGAATCGAAACCCGTCTCGTGCAGGGACAGATCGTCCGAGAGTGCAGGAAGCGTGACGTGCTGCTCCTTGGCGATCTGCTGGATCGCTTCGATGACCTTAGACCTTACCGACATGGCTGGCTCACTCTTGTTATTGATGGTTCGTGTTGCAGCGGCTCTTGATGACCGCCTCCCCAAGGCCCGTGTTGTTTACCCGACAGAAGTAAATGGCTTCTTGGACAATTCAGATAAAATTGGACCTATCTGGCGGATTTTGCTGCGTGTTGCAGTGAGGTGAGCACGCTGCTCGCATTCCCTCCCCCCTTGCGGGGGAGGGAACGCAGCGACCGCGTGGAGATATTGTTGGCTCATAAGTTACAGCCTGATCGCGCAGTCGATGACCTTCGAGTGCATCTCTGAATCAAGCGCAACATAGGCGCCGGATTTCGGGTCGAGCATGAACAGCGGATCGCTTATCAGCCCCGGATCAAAGCCCTCGCGAGCCAGCTCGCCCTTCTTCTGCTTGAACGTCTCGGTCGCATCGAGCTCGCGGGAGATGCGAATGAAGACGGGGCGGGCGTAAGCCGGCAAACGCTGCGCGAGATGGGTGGGCAGCCCCTCGATGTCAAACCCCTCGTTGACGACGATGGCGCTCATGCCGGCGCGGCCATCGGTGCCGGGGATGCTGACGCCATAGGTGGTGGCATCGATCACGCCGGTGAAATCGCGCACGGCGTCGTTGACTTCCGATGTCGCGACGTTCTCACCCTTCCAACGAAAGGTGTCGCCGATGCGGTCGACGAAATGGAAGAAACCCTTGTCGTCGAGCCGCATCAGATCGCCGGTGCGGAACCAGGCATCGCCCTTGGCAAAGACATCGCGCAGGATTTTCTTCTCGGTTTCGCCCGCGTCGGTATAGCCCTCGAAACGGCCGCCGCCTTCATCCGCGGCGCCGATACGGCCGATGGCTTCGCCAGCCTCGCCCCTGGCGCAGGCAACGCAAAAGCCCTCTTCGTTGCGCAAGGGTGTACCGCTATCAGGATCGAGCTTGACGAGCCCCGCCGGAAAGCGATGCGCGAGCAATGGCGGAACGCGGCCAATCGCACCCGGCTGGCCCTCGACGTTGAACAGCGAGAAATTGCCTTCCGTCGCCGCATAGAATTCGAGGATGCGCGGAATGGCGAAGCGGTTCTGGAAATCCTCCCAGATGTCGCCGCGCAGGCCGTTGCCGCAGACGAGTCGCAGGCGGTGACGGTTCTCGTATTCGGACGGCGCCGCCTTCAGCAGGTAGCGGCAGAGCTCGCCGATGTACTGGAACAGCGTGCAATCGTGCCGCACGATGTCGGGCCAGAAATTCGAGGCCGAGAATTTTTCCGCGATCACCACCGAACCGCCGGCGGCGAGCATGCTGCACGGCGCGACAATGCCGCCGACCGAGTGGAACAGCGGCAGGCAGTCATAGAGCCGGTCCTGCGGGGTGGCGCCGGTGAGGCCGGCGAACCAGAAGCCCCAGTTGAGGATGCGGCGGTGGCTGATGCTCGCCGCCTTCGGCAGGCCGGTGGTCCCGGAGGTGTAGATCAGCAGGGCCCGGTCGTTGATCGTCACGTCGCCATGCTCGTCCGGCGAGAGCGGCCCGTCCTCGAGCGCGGCAAGTGCGACGTCGATCGCGCGCTCGCTGCGGGCATCGCCATGGGTCCAGATTCTTGCTTCTGTCTTCAGGTGCGGCGACGCGCCGTCCAAGGCTTCCATGAGCTCGTGCGCGACGACGACATGCGACGGCCTGGCTACATCGACGCAATGTGCGAGCGACTGGCCGACGAGCCTGGTGTTGATCAGCGCGACCACGCCGCCGACCCGGCTGATGCCGAGCCACGCGGCAACATAGTCGATGCCGTTCGGCATAATCAGCGCGACGGTATCCCCCTTGGCCACGCCGGCCGAGCGCGCCCAGCGCGCATAGCGGTTGATGCGCTTCGAGAGGCCTGCGTAGTCGATCGTTGTCTCATCTGCGACCAGCGCGGTGCGAGCGGGCTGACGCTGCGCCCAATCGTCGACGACGTCGGCGAACAGCCGGCCCGGCAGCGTCTCGATGCGCGCGGTGAGCTCGATCGCCTTCAGCCAGATCTTTGAAGCCGAAGGTGCGCGCGCGACTTTCGGTTGCTCGATGACGCCGGTGGTCATGCCGTCCAATCTTTCGGAACGTATCTGCTGTTTCCCCAAGCTTAGCTCGCACGCCCTGCCCAGTTGTTAAGAGACAAGGTAAAGCCAGGTTAGTACGTGATTAACTCTGGCCATCCGACGCGGGCGAGTTCGGTGGCATGCAGACGGCGGCGACCGACCACTGGCGCAAGGTGATCGAGTTGTCGGGGATCAGGAAGGCGTAGCGATCCGGCCTCGCCGAGGCTAGGCGCCCCCTGGTAAACGGGCTATGCTTTTCTACCCTGCGTTGTCATGGCTAACGAAAGGGAGACGTCCCGTGGCTCACGATCCGTCAGAGTTTCCGGTCCAGGCCGCGCCGTTCGACCAGCGCCTGAAGAATTTCGCCGGCCGCGTGGAGGGTGGGCAGGCCAGGGTGGTTGCGATCGGCTCGTCGACCACGGCGGGCGAAGGAGGCATCGCTCCCTATCCGCAACGGCTGCTGGCGGATCTTCGGATCAAATTTCCAAATGTCGGAATCGAGGTGATCAACCGGGGCGTCGGCGGCGAAGACGCTCCTTTGGAGCTGAAGCGGTTCGAGCACGACGTCTTCGATCTCAATCCCGATCTCGTCATCTGGCAGGTCGGCACCAATTCGGTGTGGCAAGCCGACGGTCCCTCGTTCGCGGACACCACGAAGGCCATCCGCGAAGGTGTCGAGCAGCTGCTCGGCGCCGAGCGGATCGACGTGATCCTGATGGACCTTCAATATGTGCCTGCGGTGCTGACACCGGCCAAACGCCAGAAAGCGGACGCCATGGTCGAGGCGATCAGCCAGATCGCCTACGAGAAACAGGTCAACGTCTTCCGCCGCTTCGCGCTGATGAAGGCCTGGCACGAGGTCGCAAGGATCTCGTTCGACCGTTTGGTCGACCCGGGCGATGACACCAGGCTGCACGCCAGCGACTGGACCACGGACAAGATGACCTGGCAATTGACCGACGCGATCTTCGCGGCTGCCAACAAGGCACCTCACGGCACCTAGTTCTGCATGCTCCGCCGGATTCGCAGCTGAACGGGTGGTGGGCGCTAGCCGCTTCGCCTGTAGCGTGGGCGCGGCGGCGCAACGTTGACCGGATAATACGGATTGAGATCGCAGGTCGCGGCGCGGCCCGACGCCGTGGCGCGGCACTGCGGCAGCGACGTGAAGGAGCAATCGTACCACTCCCCGCCGCCGCCGTTCGCGCCGGAATAGACGTGCATGCAGACGGGAAAGCTGGGATCAAAGGTCTGCGCATGCGACGGCGCAGCTGCGGTCAGCGCGCCGACGGTGATGATCAGGCCGGATGAGAAACGCATGAGGGATGTTGCTGCGTGCCGCATCGCGAACAACTACTGCACCTTCTTGTGACGCTTGCGCGGGGGCGGCGGCGGTTCGTTGTAGGCGTAATAGGGATTGACATCGCAGCTCGCCGCGCGGCCCGACGCCGTGGCCCGGCACTGCGGGATCGAGGTGAAGGAGCAGTCGTAATAGTCGCCGCCACCGCCCCGGCCGCCCGAAGTATAGACGTGCATGCACACCGGATAGCGCGGATCATAGGTCTGGGCGTCGGCATCTGCCGCCACGAACAGCGTGGCAATCGCGGTGAGGGTCAGGACAGGCAGGCGCATGGAGACATCCTCGAATCGATGGCGGCGTCGGATCTGATGCCGACGTCCTCCTATGGCATAACACCACGCCGGAGGCGACTGTTCCTCCGGCGGATGACGGCAAGGTGAGCAGGGTGCGCTGCGCGCGCTACCCGCCCAGCCCCTGCAGGACCAGCCGGTTGAGCCTTGCCGCAAACGCGGCAGGGTCTTCGGGCAATTCGCCGTCCAGGATCTGCGCCTGTTCGAGCAGGATCAGACTGAGATCGTCGACCGCCCTGGAGCCGGCCTGCGCTCTGGTGATCGCCGTCACCAGCGGATGGCGCAGATTGATCTCGAGGATCGGCTTGGTGCGCATGCCGCGGTTCTGCTGCGACAAGATGCGCTCGAGCTCGCGGCTTGGGCCCTGGCTGTCGGCGACGAGGCAGGAGGCGGAGCTGGTGAGGCGCGTCGAGACCTTGACGTCGCTGACGCGCTCGCCGAGCGCGGCCTTGATCACCGCGATGGTGGCGGCCTCGTCGGCTTGCGGCTCGTCCTTCTTCGCCTCGTCGGCCTCGTCGGTGCGCGGGATCAGGTCGAGATTGAGATCGCCCTGGCTCAGCGATTTCAGCGGCTTGCCGTCGAACTCCGATGGCATCGAGGTCCAGAAGGCATCGACCGGATCCGACAGCAGCAGCACCTCGATGCCGCGCGCGGTCGCGGCTTCCAGCCGCGGATTGGACTTCAGCCGCTCGATGCTGTCGCCGACGAGATAATAGATCTCGGTCTGGTTCGGCTTGAAACCGGCGATGACGTCCTTCAGCGAACGCTTCTCGCCCGAGGTGGTGGTGAAGCGCGACAAGGACAGCAGCTTTTCGCGCCGCTCGAAATCCTCGTAGATGCCTTCTTTCAGCACTGCGCCGAAGGCGTCCCAGATCCTGGCAAAATTCTCCGGGTCCTTGTCGGCAAGGCTTTCCAGCTCGGACACGACTCGGGTCGCCACGGCTTTCCGGATCTGCACGAGCTGCGGATTGTTCTGGAGCATCTCGCGCGAGATGTTGAGCGGGAGATCTTCGCTGTCGACCACGCCGCGGATGAAGCGGAGATAGCCGGGCAGCAGATCGGCATCGTCGGTGATGAAGACGCGGCGGACGTAAAGCTTCACCCGGCCCTTGCGGTTCGGCTCGAACAGGTCGAACGGCTTCGTCGACGGCGCGAACAGCAGCACGGCGTAGGAATAGCGGCCTTCCGCGCGGTAGTGCAGCGTCATCGCGGGATCGTCGAAGGCGGAGGCGATCTGCTGATAGGCCTTCTTGTAGTCCTCGGCCGTCAGCTCGGACTTGGAGCGCTGCCACAGCGCGCTCGCCGAGTTGATCTGGCGCGGCTCACCCTCTTCCGGCACCAGCTCGATGGGGAACAGGATGTTGTCGGAATAGGCACTGACGATGCGCTCGATCTCGTAGGTCTCGAGATACTTCTTGGCGTCGTCCTTCAGGTGCAGGACGATCTCGGTGCCGCGTGCCACGCGCGCCACTTCCTCATCGCTTGCGTGCGCGATCTCGAAGCCGGAGCCGCCGGAGGACGTCCAGCTCCACACGTCGCTCTCGCCGGCACGCCGGCTGACAACGACGATCTTCTCGGCGACCATGAAGGCGGAATAGAAGCCGACCCCGAACTGGCCGATCAGGCCGAGGCCGTCCTTGGCCTCCTTCAGCTTCGAGACGAACGCCTTGGTGCCGGAGCGGGCAATGGTGCCGAGATGGTCGATCAGCTCCTGGCGCTCCATGCCGATGCCGTTGTCGGCGATCGTGAGCGTTCCGGCCGTCTTGTTGGGGATGATCCGGATCTTGAGCGCGTCGCCCTCGCCCAGCAGCGCCGGGCTGGCGATGGCTTCATAGCGCAGTTTGTCGCAGGCGTCCGATGCGTTGGAGACGAGCTCGCGCAGGAAGATGTCGGTCTCGGAATAGACGGAGTGCACCATGAGGTGCAAAAGCTCGGAAACCTCGGCCTGGAAAGGCTGCGTATGCGCGGCCGTATCTGACGTCGTCATGCGTTTACCCGGTCAATCAAAGGGGAAAGAAACCCGGGATATAACGCGAGGGGATAGGGGATCAAGTGGACGTGAACTATCGCCCTCCCGGCGGGAAGGCATTTGTCCGTGGCGGCCAAGGGCGGCGAAGACGAATCAGGTCACACAGCGGCCGGGCTGGAGCAGCTTTGCGACCTCGGTCAGGGAGCTGACCATCGGCTCGCAGGCAATCGTCGGCCTCTTGGGACCCTGCTTCCGGTTCTGGAGCAGCACCGGCGGCTTGGCGTTGCCGGTCTCGATGACCGCGCGGACCCGCAGCAGCACCGACGTCTCGGCCAGATCGTTCAGCCGCATCGACACGGTGCGGGTGGGAACCGGGGCCTGCTTGACGTCGGCGAACCGGTCGGCCTTGCCGGAACGGTTGACGTTGTGACCCGCATCTTGCGTGGGCCTGTCGGCGACCGCCTGCCAGCGGTCGGCCAGATCATGGCCAGAGGCCAGCTGGACGGCACCGACCTGGACGGCACCAAGCGTCGCGGCAATCGCGACAACACCCAAAAATACCTTTTGCATCTGCAACATGGCTGTCGATCCCTCGCCCCATGGCGATCGCGGGAACAACGCGATGGGAGGACCGGCAGTTCTCAGCCGTTAAGATCACTTAACCGTGTGCGAAATTCACGGCAGGGCGCATAAAAAGGCCGCACAAAAAAATTTTCACCCGCCTGGAACGACTCTCAGGCCCGAGAGTCGTCTCAACAGCCGGCTATTCCCCCCTGCCCCATAAGCCGGCGACGTAGGGCGCGACTGTGGTGATGCCAGTCGCGCCTTACTTTTGTCTGAGCCTCACTTCGGCTTCCCCGCGAGCCAGTCCCGCCCCTCGCCATAGAGCTTCTCGACTTCAGTGCCGATCAGGCCCGGCATGTCGCGCTTGACCTTGTAGCCGATCAGCTCCTGCATGTAGGCGAGATGGCGGTAGCCTTCGGGCAGTGCGGCGAGCGCTTTTTGATCGAGTTGAAGCGTTGCGGCGGGATCGACCGGATCGATCCGGTCCTTCTCGTAGATCGGCTGGCGGCGGACGATGCCCCATTTGCCAATACCTGATTGGTCATGCCGCTTCTCCAGGAAATCGTAGAAGCGTCCGGTGCAGACGACGTCGCAGAGCACGTCGTGCACCGGGGCACGCTGCGAGATCGTCATCTTGGTTTGCGCAATGGCGCGCGCGCCTGCGAGATCGATGCTGGTGCCGCCGAGGAAATGCAGGATGCGCACGCCCTTGGCAAACCCCTCCTGACTGACCCGCATGAAATCCCGCGCCGGTCCCTGAAACCAGGTGGCGGACATCCAGCCCTCGTCATGCCAGACCGTGGCAAAACGCTCCCAGTCACCGGCGTCGCGCCACACCGCCCAGTTCTCGACGAGGTCGCGGATGGCGAGGCGATCGAGGAGTTGCTGGTCCATGATGCGAAATCTCCTGACGGCTTGAAGCTGCGATGGGGGTGTCATCGGCCCGACGTATCAACGGGGCAATTTGGTTGCCGTCAAGCACGCGAAGCTTCGCGGCCCTTCGATTGCCCACAGCCGCGCAAGCGTGATACGAGCAACAATCCTTGCAATCAACCGGACCGCGATTAGTATCCGCGCCAATGCAGATGAAATTCCCTTTGCTAGCCGCCGCCTTACTCGGATTGCTGTTGGCTGTGCCAACCTCCTCGTATGCGGACAAACCCGCCACCAAGGCTTGGATACAAAGACTGGCAGCGCACATAGAGAGCAACAAAGTGTTTCCGCCCGAGGCGACAGGTCAAACGGGCGAGGCCAAGGTTAGGGTTGCCATCGACCGGTCCGGCAAATTGATCTCTCGAGTGCTGATTGAGAGCACCGGCTCCCCGCCGCTCGATGCCGCAGCCTTGGCGATCGTCGAGCGTGCCGCGCCATTCCCCGAGCCACCTCCCGAGGTGAAGGAAGACATGCTTGGATTCATCGTGCCGATTGTCTTCAGGGGCTACCCGCAGCCATCGCCCGAGAACGAAAAAAGGCTCCAGTCCTGGATCGAGGACCAGGCCAAAGAGAATGCAAAAGCGCCGAGGTCGGACAAGGACGATGCCCGATTGAATTCCACGCTGCGCAGCATCTGCCGCGGCTGCTGAGACATCCCGGGCACGCGCGGTAAAAGATGCAGATCAAACATCTCTTGATCGCCGGCCTCTTCGGATTGGCGCTGGGCGCGTCAGTGCCTGCCGTAGCGGAATCCGATACCATGGCCGCCTGGCGCAAGACGGTCACCCAACACGTCTGGCGCCACAGGGCATTTCCTCCGGAGGCGATCGGTCAGAAGGGCGATACCGGCGTCACGTTCGTGGTCGATCGTTCAGGCAAATTGATCTCGAACGTGCTGGTAGAAAGCACAGGCTTCGCGCCGCTAGATGCCGCAACGCTCGCCATGGTCGAGCGATCCGTGCCATTCCCGAAACCGCCCGCTGAGGCGAAGGACGACCTGCAGAGAGTGACCGTCCTCATGAGCTTCGACGGGACGCGGCTAAACCCAGGGCCGTCGCCGGAACGAGAAAAATTGCTCAAATCCTGGATCGAGGACCAGGCCAGGCTGAATGCAAAGTCCCCTGGGCCAGACGATACCAAGCTGAATTCCATGCTTCGCAGCATCTGCCGCGGCTGCTGAAGCAGAGCAGAACAACTCTCTGCCACATGCAAAAACGGCGCGCCTTGCGACGCGCCGTTTCCTTAGTCCGATAGAGGCTTGCTTACGCCGCCGGCGCCTTGGGCGCGCGGTTGCGCGAGTTGCGCTGGAAGAACAGCGCCTGGCTCGCCACCGCCGACACCATCGCGGGCTGGAACGGCTTCGAGATCAGGAACGCCGGCTCGGGGCGCTCGCCGGTCAGGAAGCGCTCCGGATAGGCGGTGATGAACACCACCGGCACCTCGAAGGTCCGGAGCAGCTCGTTGACGGCGTCCAGGCCCGACGAGCCGTCGGCAAGCTGGATGTCGGCGAGAATCAGGCCCGGCCGCTTGTTCTTGGCCAGCGCCACCGCATCGGCATGGGTGCGCGCGACGCCGACGACATTGTGACCGAGATTCTTCACCAGGCTTTCGAGGTCCATGGCGATGAAGGTCTCGTCCTCGATGATCAGCACGTCGGTCGCGATCTCGGCCGCCATCTCGCGTCCCGCGGCATCAGCAAGCCGCCGCGTCTCGGCGACGTCGGTGCCGAGGATGTAGCCGACTTCCTCTTCCGAGAATCCTTCGAGTGAGAGCAGCAGGAACGCCTGCCGCGGCAGCGGCGTGATGTTCGACAGCCGCCGCTCCGGCGGCATCGGCAAGGTCGTCACCTCGGCATCGTCGTTGACGGAGACCGAATTCCATATCTGGGTGAACAGCCGGAACAGGCCGGCGCGCGGACCATGGCTCTCGTCGAGCACGGACGGATCTCCGAGCATCGCTTCCAACATGGCTGCGACATAGGCGTCACCGGAGGCCTGGCTGCCCGTCAGGGCGCGCGCGTACCGGCGCAACAACGGCAAGTGTTCAGCAACAAGCTGCGAACGGGACATCCCCACTCCATTCATCTTCGGGCCGACCTTGACGAACCACGCAACAAGCGGGGAGGCCCGGGTTCCCCTGCTGGGCTGTCTACGCCTCACGCCAAGAAAAGTTCCGCTTATCTGGGAACTTTTTGTCGAACCTGGAATTGTGCCTATTCAGGGAACGGCTCCCGGTTGAGAGAACTTCTCGATTTTACAGTTACTTAACTCGGGGAAACGTGGAACAGGTCATGAAAGATCTCAAGTCTCAAGCCAGCAAAAGCACGACCCCCGGCAAGGGAGGCCTCACTCCGGAGATTCAGTCCCGGATCGGCCACCAGCTGCGCGCCATGTACGACGACGTGGTGCGGCAGGGGGTTCCGGACCGGTTCGCGGAACTGATCAAGAAGCTTGATGCGCCGGGAGGCGCACCCCAAGTGGAACCTGACAGGGGCTCCAACGACAACAATGGGAGGGATTAATGCCTCTCACGGACTCCCTTCGTGACGACATCCTCGCGGCCGTGCCCAGTCTGCGCGCGTTCGCGATCTCGTTGAGCGGCAATGCGGATCGCGCCGACGATCTGGTGCAGGAAACGCTTCTGCGTGCGCTCGCCAACATCGACTCGTTCCAGCCCGGCTCAAACCTGCCGGCGTGGCTGTTCACGATCCTTCGCAATCTGTTCCGCTCCGACTATCGCAAGCGGCGGCGGGAGGTGGAGGATGCCGAGGGCAACTATGCCAAGACGCTGAAGACGCAGCCGTCGCAGAACGCGCATCTCGAGTTCGAGGAGTTCCGCGGCGCGCTCGAAAAGCTTCCGCAGGACCAGCGCGAGGCCTTGATCCTCGTCGGCGCCTCCGGCTTCTCCTATGAGGACGCAGCTTCGATCTGCGGCTGTGCCGTCGGCACGATCAAGAGCCGCGTCAATCGCGCGCGCTCGAAGCTCGCTGCGCTGCTTTATGTCGATGGTGCCGAGGACTTCGGGCCCGACGAGACCGTGCGCGCCGTGATCGGCGGCAGCGGCGGATAACGGCCGCGTCAATCGGACCGCGACGAATGTGAAGGCGGCCGTTTCTGCGGCCGCCTTTGCGCGTGTGTGAAAGCCGGATGGCGCGCGCGAGACGGGCTCATTCGTCCGCGAACGTGGCGGTGTCGGCGACGCTCGCGCGCGAGGTGCGGTAGCTGTTGACCTTGTGGGCATCGTCGGCATAGCCGAACGAGATGCCGCAGACCACGCGGCGATCGTCGGGCAGATTGAAGTGGCGGCGGATCAGGCCGGAGTGGCGCGCCAGTGCCGCCTGCGGAATGGTGCCGAGCCCGAGCGCCTGCGCGGCCAGCATGAAATTCGAGACATAGGCGCCGCAATCGATCGCGCCGTAGATGCCGAGCGGCTCGTTGGTGTGAATGATCGCGACATGCGGCGCACCGAAGAAATTGTAATTCTCCAGCGCCTGTTTTGCGTAGGCGCCTCTGTCGCCGCGCGCGATGCCGAGCGTGTTGTAGAGCTGAAAACCGCTCTCGCGGCGGCGCTCGAGATAGACGCCGACGTATTCGCGAGGCGGGGTGAAGTCGTAATCGTCACCCAATCCGCCTGACGCTTCCTGGTAGATCGCCTGGCGGAAGCGCTCCTTGGCCGCGCCACTGGCGATGATGATCTGCCAGGGCTGGCTGTTGCACCAGGACGCGGTGCGCTGCGCGGTGGCCAGCACATGCTCGATGGTCGCGCGGTCGACTTGCTTGGGCAGGAAGGCACGGACGGAGTAGCGCTCGTTGAGGAGCTCTTCGAGCACGCCGATGCGGTCTTGGGTCTGGCTCACTTTTGCATCCATGAATTAGCTCGCGCTCTTCGTAGGGTGGGCAAAGGCGCGATAGCGCCGTGCCCACCGACAGACTTACCCCGGCGCATCTGCATATGGTGGGCACGCTTCGCTTTGCCCACCCTACGAGATACAGCGAGAGGCTGGATCACCGCCCCTTGGTCGGGATCTTGTTATACGGCACATCCTTGTCGACGCGAATGTCGCCCGGCAATCCCAGCACGCGCTCGGCGATGATGTTGCGCAAGATCTCGTCGGTGCCGCCAGCGATGCGCATCGAGGGCGAGGACAGCAGCATCTGCTGGAACTGCCCCTGCACCGTCTCCTCGTCGGTGCCGGTGAGAACACCGGCCGCGCCCTGGAGGTCCATGGCGTAGGTCGCGATGTCCTGGAGCATCATGCCCGACACCAACTTGCCGATCGAATTCTCCGACCCCGGCCGATCGCCCTTCGAGAGCGCCGAGATCGCGCGGTAGCTGGTGTATTTCAGCCCGCTCGACTTCACCGCCCAGCTCGCGAGCTTCGAGCGCACGGCGGGATCGTCGATGGCGAGCCCGTCCTCGAGCATCAGATTGGAGCAGAACTCGAACATTTCAGGGACGCCGGTCGCAAGCCGCGAGCCGATCGACATCCGCTCGTTCATCAGCGTCGTCAGTGACACGCTCCAGCCCTCGCCGACGGCGCCGAGGCGCTGGCTGTCGGGGATCACCACATCGGTGAAATAGACCTCGTTGAACTCCTGCATGCCGTTGGCCTGCTTGATCGGGCGAACCTCGACGCCCGGGCTCTTCATGTCCAGGAAGAACATGGTGAGGCCCTTGTGCTTGGGCACGTTCGGATCGGTCCGCGCGATCAACAGACCGAAGTCGGAATAATGCGCGCCGGAGGTCCAGATCTTCTGGCCGTTGACGACCCAATTGTCGCCCTTCTTCTCCGCGCGGGTGCGCAGCCCCGCGACGTCGGAGCCGGCGGACGGCTCGGAAAACAGCTGGCACCAGATCTCCTCGCCGGAGGCGAGCTTCGGCAGATGGCGGCGCTTGGCGTCCTCGCTGCCAAAAGCCATCACGGTCGGGCCGCACATGCCCTCGCCGATCTGGAACGGTTGCGTCAGCTTGCCGTAGACGCCCTCCTCCTGCTGCCAGATCACCTTCTCGATCGGCGTGGCGTCGCGGCCGCCATATTCCTTCGGCCAGTGCAGGCAGGCCCAATTGCCTTCGAACTTCTTCTTCTGCCAGGCCTTGCCGACATCGACGATGTCATGATTGGCCAGCCGGATGCGGCCGAGCGAGGATTTTGACAGCTCGGCATGCAACTCCCTCGGCGCATTGGCCTCGACCCATTTGCGCGCGGTCTCGCGGAAAGCGGCTTCCTGCGGGGTGTCGTCGAAATTCATGGCGAACCTCTCAATTCTTGCTCGGTGCGTAGGGTGGGCAAAGCGAAGCGTGCCCACCACCTTCCCTCGTTCTCGACAGAATTGGTGGGCACGGCGCTACGCGCCTTTGCCCACCCTACGACTCTAGCCTCTTCCCTTCGTCGGGATCTTGTTGAACGGCACGTCCTTGTCGACCCTGATATCGCCGGGCAGGCCCAGCACCCGCTCGGCGATGATGTTGCGCATGATCTCGTCGGTGCCGCCTTCGACGCGCGTGCCCGGCGCGCGCAAGAGCATCGCCTGGAAACGGCCGGCGAGTTCGCCATCCTCGCCGCTGATCACGCCGTTCGCACCCTGCAGGTCCAGCGCGTAGGTCGCGACGTCCTGGATCATCGAGCCCGCCACCAGCTTGCCGATGGAATTCTCCGGACCCGGGCGCTCGCCCTTCGACAGCGCCGAGATCGCGCGCATGCTGGTGTACTTCAGCCCGCTCGCCTTCACCGCCCAGTTCGCGAGCTTCGAGCGTACAGCGCGATCCTCGATCGCCGGGCCGTCGTCGAGCATCAGGCTGGAGCAATATTCGAACAGCTCCGGGAAGCCGGTCGAGACGGCCGCGCCGATCGCGCTGCGCTCGTTCATCAGCGTGGTCAGCGAGACGTTCCAGCCGTCACCGACCTCGCCGAGGCGCTGATGGTCGGGAATACGGACATTGGTGAAATAGACCTCGTTGAAGTCGGATGCACCGCTCGCCTGCTTGATCGGCCGCACCTCGACGCCCGGGCTCTTCATGTCCAGGAAGAACATGGTGAGGCCCTTGTGCTTGGGCACGGTCGGATCGGTGCGGGTCAGCAGGATGCCATAGTCGGAATAATGCGCGCCCGACGTCCAGATCTTCTGGCCGTTGATGACCCAGTCGTCGCCGTCCTTTTCCGCGCGCGTGCGCAGGCCCGCGACGTCGGAGCCGCCGGCCGGCTCGGAGAACAGCTGGCACCAGACCTTTTCGCCGGATGCGAGCGGCGGGAGGTACGTGCGCTTATGCTCCTCGCGGGCGAACGCCATCATGGTCGGCCCGCACATGCCATGGCCGATGATGAACATGCGGGACAGCTGGCCGAACGGCCCCTCTTCCTGCTGCCAGATCACGCGCTCGATCGGCGACGAGCCGCGCCCGCCATACTCCTTCGGCCAGTGCAGGCAGGCCCAGCCGGCATCGGCCTTCTTCTTCTGCCAGGCCTTGGCGACCTCGAGAATATTGGCGTTCTTGAGCTGGGTGCGGCCGAGCGAGGATTTGCGCAGCTCTTCCTCGTACTGCCTGGGCGCGTTCGCGCCGATCCAGGCGCGGGCGGTGGCGCGGAATTCGGCTTCCTGCGGGGTGTCGTCGAAATTCATGGTCTGTCATCCTTCGCCGGCGTCGTAGGATGGGTAGAGCGAAGCGAAACCCATCTGTCAGACCACCCGCGTCATGATGGGTTTCGCTACGCTCTACCCATCCTACAAATCACCTGTCGTTACGCCGCGTTCTTCTTGCGCATGCGGTCGATCAACTGGTCTTCCCAATAGGACAGGCTGCCGAGCCCGAGCGCCATGGCGTTGGCGCGGCGGTAGTACATGTGACAGTCGAACTCCCAGGTGAATCCCATACCGCCGTGAACCTGGATGTTGTTCTTGGCGCAATGCTGGAACGCCTGCGTCGCGCTGATGCGCGCGGCGGCGGCGGCTTCCGGCAGCTCGGCCGCGTTGGTCGAGAGCGCCCAGGCGCCGTAATAGCTGTTGGAGCGCGCCAGCGTCGCCGACACATACATGTCCGCGAGCATGTGCTTGACCGCCTGGAACGAGCCGATCTGGCGGCCGAAGGCGATGCGGTCGAGCGCGTAGTCGCGGCCCATTTCGAGCGCGCGGTCGGAGCCGCCGACCTGCTCGAATGCGCACAGCACCGCCGCGCGATCGAGCACCTGGGTCAAAATGCTCCAGCCTTCACCCGCAGCTCCCAGCGGCTCGGCCTTGCAATCCTTAAACGTGATCTCGGCCTGTCCGCGGGTCGGATCGAGATTGGTGAGGCTCTTCACCTCGACGCCACCGGCCTTGAGGTCGACGAGGAACAGCGAGATGTCGCCGTCGCGACCGCCCGATCCGGTGCGCGCGGCGACGACAGCGAAGTCGGCGATCGCACCATCCGCGACCGGCTTCTTCACGCCGTTGAGCACGCCATTCGCAGCGGTGAGCTTGACGTTCTTCGGCGACGGATTGCCCTTGCCCTCGAACAGCGCCAGCGTGCCGATCGCCTCGCCCGAGGCAATCGCCGGCAGCCATTTCTTCTTCTGGGCATCACTGCCCGCGATCAGCAGCGCTTCGGCGGCAAGATACACTGTCGAGGAGAACGGCACCGGCGCATTCGCCCGGCCCATCTCCTCCGCGATCACGCAGAGCTCGAGATGGCCCGCGCCAGCGCCACCGAACTCCTCTGGGATCGCGACACCGAGAAAGCCCATCTCGGCGAGGCCTTTCCAGAGGTCCTTGTCGTAGGGCGCCTTGCCGTCGAGCACGACGCGCACCGCCTTCGGCGAGCATTTTTCGGTGAGGAATTTGCGCGCCTGGTCGCGGAGCTGTTTCTGGTCGTCGGAGAAATCGAAGTTCATGGCGGGCTACCCTTATTTATTCGTTGTCATTTATTTGCGCCGTCATTCCGGGGCGCGCGGAGCGCGAGCCCGGAATCCATATCCACCAGCCGGGGTTATGGATTCCGGGCCTGGCCCTTCGGGCCATCCCGGAATGACGAGTTGTTGCGCATTCATCGCAGCACGATCACATCCTGATCAGGCTTGTCCGCATAGAGCCGCTTCACCAGCGCCGCACGGCGCTCCAGGCCGGCGCGCTGGTTGATGTAGCCCTTGTCGGTGAGTTCATTGCCGTCGATGGAGGGCGGCTCGGCCATCAGCATTGCGCGCGCGATAGCGCGGCTGCTGGCGCCGCCACACTCCGTGTTGTGTGCTTCGAGGCCACGTCTGAAGCAGGCGATCACCTCGGGATGTTTCACCGCGTCCTCGAAGCTCAGCTCGAGATTGCCGACGAGCTGGCGACAGGCGTGCAGGTTCGGCCATGCCAGCAGACCGATCGAGCATTGATCCTGCCCGGCAACCAGCGCGTCATGCACAACGGGCGTCGCCGCGGCGATCGCGTCAGTGCGGAGCGATCCGACATGGACGAAGGTGCCGGTGGTGAGCTTGAAGTCCTCTACGACGCGGCCGGCGAAGATGATGCCCTTCACCGGATCGGCATCGTCGACGAAGATGCCGGCATCGCCGATGCAGTAAAAACCTTCCTCGTCGAACATCTTCTTCGTCAGGTCCGGCTGGCCGAAATAGCCGGGCGTGACGTTGACGCCGCGCAGGCGCAGCTCGTATTTTGAGCCGCACGGCACCATCTTCAATTCGACGCCGGGGAACGGCAGGCCGATCAGGCCGACGCGCTCGGTGTCCCAATAGGTGCCGGTCGAGGTCGGCGCCGTCTCGGTCGAGCCCCAGCCGGTGTAGAACACGATGCGCTCGCCGGTCGTCTTCACCGCGAGCGCCTGCATGCGCTCATAGAGATCGTCGGGCAGCCGCGCGCCGCCATAGGCCATGATCGACAGGTTCTTGAAGAACGAGCGGCACAGCGCATCGTCCTTCTCCATGGCCGCCGCGAGCGCGGCATAGCCGGCCGGCACGTTGGCGTAATAGGTCGGCGAGATCTCGCGCAGATTCCGCAGCGTCTCCTCGAACTGGCCCGGCATCGGCCGGCCGTCATCGATATAGAGCGTGCCACCGTCGACCAGCACCGGGTGAAACGCCGCATTGCCGCCCATGGTGTGGTTCCATGGCATCCAGTCCAGCATGGTCGAGATCGGACCGCCGGGATCGCGCGGCCGCACCTGCATCATCATCGCCGCATTGGCGCACATCATCTCTTGCGTGTTGATGACCGCCTTGGGCATGCCGGTCGAGCCGGAGGTGAACAACAGCTTGCCCACGGTCTGCGGCGTGATCTTCGCGATCGATGCTTCGACATCGGCGGTCACGGACGTTGCCGCGAGCTCGGCAAAGCTGACGCTCGTGATGCCGTCGCAGGGACGAGCGACGTGAACGACGGTGACGCCGGTGAGGTCGAGTGCGTTCAGCGCCTTCTCGAAGGTCGGGCCGTCCTGCACCATCACCACGGCCGGCTTGATCAGGTCGAACAGATACTTCAGCTTGACGTGGTCATGGCTCATCAGCGAGTAGGCCGGCGACACCGGCGCTGCTGGCAAGCGCGCCTGCATCGCGGCCTGCGTCATCAGCGCGTGCTCGATCGAATTGCCGGAGAGGATCGTGACCGGGCGTCCCTCGAGCCTGAGATTAAGCAGCGCCTGCGTCAGCGCATCCACGGTGCGCTTGGCCTCACCGTAGGAGACCTTGCGCCATTCGCGGTTCGCTCCGCCGCGCTGCGCGAGCCAGATGCGCTCAGGCGCTTGCCTGGCCCATTTCGCCAGCGAGGCCGGAAGATGCGTCTCGTAGGCTTGCAGCGGAATGCGCGACTTCAGCACCACCGTGCCGTCGTCGCGCCGCTCGACGTCGATGTCGCGCGCGAGCCACTCGACCTTGCGAAAGGCGGGCTTCGTCATCACGGCCGCCGCACTTCCACTCATTTTGCGTCTCCCGGAATTATCGTCCTTTGCGGATCGTTCTCGTTTCAGCGCCTGATATAGACAGGCTTTCGCTTCTCAAGGAAGGCCCTGATGCCTTCCGAAAATTCCTCGGAGCGACTGCACAGGACCTGGTTGCGGTCCTCTATCGCGATAACGGTTTCCAGCGATCCCGCATCGACGCTCATGTTGAGACATTCTTTTGACAGGCGCAGTCCCACGGGCGACGCCGTCATCATCGCATCGACATAGGGCGCAGCAGCAGCATCGAGCTTATCTTCATCGACGACCTCGGACACGAGCCCAACCGCGAGCGCGCGCTCGGCGCCGATGAAACGTCCGGTCAGGATCAATTCGGACGCCACAGAGACGCCGACGAGCCGCGGCAGAAAGTAGCTGGTGCCGATGTCGCAGCCGCCGAGGCCGAGCTTGATGAAGGCGCAGTTCATCCGCGCCGACTTCGTCGCGATGCGGATGTCGGAGGCAAGCGCCAGCGCGAACCCGCCGCCGGCCGCCGCGCCCTGTACCAGAGCGATGATCGGCTGCGGACAACGCCGCATCAGCATCACGATGTCGGCGATGCGGCGCTGCGAGTCGAGCGACTCGGTGACACCGGGCGGCTCCTGCTGCCCGGCGCGGCGGGCCATCGCCGCTTTGAGGTCGAGGCCGGCGCAAAAATTCTTGCCGGCGCCTTTCAGCACGACGACGCGCGTGTCGCGGTTGCGCTGGAGGCCCTGGAAATAGACGTTGAGCGCATCGATCAGCGCGGGATCGAGGGCATTGAGGTTTTCAGGACGATTGAGCGTCACCGTATCGACGCCGTCGTTGTGCTCGATCAGCAGCGGTTGGGACATGGTGCGCTCCTGCTTACCGGTCTTGGCGGTGCCGATTATTGTGCCCTCTCCCCTTGCGGGAGAGGGCATGTACATCGCTAGCCACATACTCGCCGGGGTGAGGGGTCTGTCTCCGCGGATAGAGACCCCTCATCCGGCGCTTCGCGCCACCTTCTCCCACGAGGGGAGAAGGAAGAGCGCATCTACTACCGCGGCGCCATACGGATGGCTCCGTCGAGACGGATGGTCTCGCCGTTGAGCATCGCGTTCTCGACGATATGCACCGCGAGCGAGCCGTATTCCTTGGCATCGCCGAGGCGCGAGGGATGCGGCACCTGGGCACCGAGGCTCTTGCGGGCTTCTTCATTCAGACCCATCAACAACGGCGTGAAGAACAGGCCGGGCGCAATGGTGTTGACGCGGATCTTCTGGCTGGCGAGGTCGCGCGCGGCCGGCAGCGTTAGGCCGACGACGCCGCCCTTCGAGGCCGAGTAGGCGATCTGGCCGATCTGGCCTTCATAGGCGGCCACCGAGGCAGTGTTGATAATGACGCCGCGCTCTTCTCCGACGGGCTCGATCGTGACGAGGCGCTCGGCGAACAGACGCAGGCAGTTGAAGGTGCCGATCAGATTGACGTTGATGATGCGCGCAAACTTTTCGAGCGGATAGATGCCGTCGCGGCCGACGATGCGCTGCGAGCCGCCGATGCCGGCGCAGTTCATCAGCACGCGCGCGACGCCGTGCGCGGCTTCCGCCTTCGCGATTGCTGCCTTGATCTGCTCCTCGCTGGTGACGTCGGCATGAAGCGCGACGCCCTTCACTTCGGTAGCGACCTTCTCTGCATTGTCCTTGTTCTGATCGATCACACCAATCTTGGCGCCCTTGGCGGCCATGGCGCGCGCGGTCGCTTCACCAAGACCCGAACCACCACCGGTGATGAGAACGGCTACGTCTTTCAATTCCATGACAGGCTACCTTTCCTTGGGCGTTTCTTCTCTAGACTTGTACGTCTCGGCCGGATTATCCGGCCGCGGCAGCTTCCTCGGCTTGCGTGAGGATGCCACCGCAAATCAGCGTTTCCATGTGCTTGATGTATTGCCGGCATACGTCATCGGTGACCGGACCGACGCCGGTCGCGCGAGACATCGCGTGCCGGCCAAAGAACAGGTGATCGCAGGCGCCGATCAGGCTGGTGTAGAACAGCACCGGATCGGTGGCACGGAACTCGCCGCGGCTGACGCCCTCAGTGAGCAGGCGGCGATGGAAATCCAGCAGCGGCGCGACGAAGAACTTTGAGACTTCGTCGGCAGAGCCGGCATTGGTCTCATGCAGCAGATAGTGAATCAGCCGATTCATGTAGGGGAACCGGTAATAGGCGCGGATGATGCCGGCGATGTGCAGCTTCAGCTTCGCCGTCGATGTGATCGGTTGCGCCAGCAGATATTCGAGATTTGACATCTCGGTCGCGGCATCGCGCGCGAGCAGCGCCAGCAAGAGGCCGTCCTTGTTGCCGAAATGATATTTGACCAGCGCGGCATTGGCGCCCGACTTCTGGGCGATGTCGGACAGCGAGATCTCGATCGACGAGCGTTCGATCATCAGCTCGCTCGCGGCCACGAGCAATTTCTCTGCCGTGGAATTCTTTCCGCTGGGGAGCCTGTTCGGTACGCTGGTAGTCACGGAGTTCCCTGTTCTCGCCGCTTGAAGCGGCCGCAGATAAGCCGAAGCAGCGCCTCATCACAAGAGTTAATTGATCGATTGACTAAACGATATCGCGCCCATTAAATCCGCCGCGACAATCCAAACTCGATAGAGAACAATCCAGGGAGAGACCGACATGGCCGAGGCTTACATCGTCGCCGCTGCGCGTACCGCGGGCGGGCGCAAGGGGGGCCGCCTCGCCGGCTGGCATCCGGCCGATCTCGCCGCGAAGGTGCTGGACGAACTGGTCGATCGCACCAAGGTCGATCCCGCCCTGGTCGAGGACGTGATCATGGGCTGCGTGATGCAGGTCGGCGAGCAGTCCAACAACGTCGCGCGCAACGCGATCATGGCCTCGAAGCTGCCGGAGAGCGTTCCGGGCACCTCGATCGACCGGCAGTGCGGCTCCTCGCAGCAGGCGCTGCACTTCGCCGCGCAAGCCGTGATGTCCGGCACGATGGACGTGGTGATCGCCGCCGGCGTGGAATCGATGACGCGCGTGCCGATGGGCCTGTCCTCGCAGCTTCCGGCCAAGAACGGCTTTGGCAATTACAAGAGCCCGGGCATCGAGCACAAATATCCGAACATCGTGTTCAGCCAGTTCACCGGCGCGGAGATGATGGCCGAGAAGTACGGCCTGTCGAAGAATGATCTCGACGAATACTCCTACAACAGCCATCAGCGCGCGATCGCAGCGACGCAAGCCGGCCACTTCAAGAAGGAGATCGTGCCGCTCGAGATCACCCGCGCCGACGGCAGCAAGGACACCCATCACATCGACGAAGGCATCCGCTTCGACGCCACGCTCGACGGCATCAAGGGCGTCAAGCTGATTGCCGAGAACGGCAAGCTGACGGCGGCGAGCGCCAGCCAGATCTGCGACGGCGCCTCCGGTGTCATGGTGGTGAACGAGCGCGGCCTCAAGCAGCTCGGCCTCACGCCGCTGGCGCGCATCCATCACATGACCATGACCGGCGGCGATCCCGTCATCATGCTCGATGCTCCGCTGCACGCCACCAAGCGCGCGCTGGAGAAGGCCGGCATGACGATCGACGACATCGACCTGTTCGAGGTCAACGAGGCCTTCGCCTCGGTGCCGACCGGCTGGCTCAAGACCACCGGCGCCGATCCAGCCCGCCTCAACGTCAATGGCGGCGCCATCGCGCTCGGTCATCCGCTCGGCGGCTCCGGCACCAAGTTGATGACCACACTGGTCCACGCCCTGCACCAGCGCGGCAAGCGCTATGGTCTTCAGACCATGTGCGAAGGCGGCGGCATGGCGAATGTAACGATCGTGGAGCGGCTGTAAGCTGCTGCTGCCACACTAACGGTGTCGTCCCGGCGAAAGCCGGG
The DNA here is from genome assembly GCF_040547805.1 of Bradyrhizobium sp. LA6.1. Classification (NCBI taxonomy): domain Bacteria; kingdom Pseudomonadati; phylum Pseudomonadota; class Alphaproteobacteria; order Hyphomicrobiales; family Nitrobacteraceae; genus Bradyrhizobium; species Bradyrhizobium sp. LA6.1. The sequence goes on from NZ_JBEPQK010000005.1 coordinate 606,547, forward strand.
ACCCATACCGCGAAATCTATCGATTGTGGTTGGTCGCAGTACCGAACGACAATCCTCTGCCAAACGACGCCCTGTGGTTATGGGTCCCGGCTTTCGCCGGGACGACATCTCGTGTGCCTTGGGACCTACGCTTATGACCCATCCGTCCGTCTACGCCAAAACCACGCCCGACAAGATCGCCTACCAGATGGCCGGGACCGGCAAGGCGATCACCTATCGCGAGCTCGACGAGCTCTCGAACCAGGGCGCAAACCTGTTCCGCTCGCTCGGCCTGAAGGCCGGCGACCACATCGCGCTCTTGATGGAAAACCGTCTCGCGTTCATGGAGATCTGCTGGGCCGCGCAACGCAGCGGGCTCTATTACACCGCCATCAGCCGCTATCTGAAGCAGGACGAGATCGACTACATCATCGGCGATTGCGGCGCCAAGGTCGTGATCACCACGCCGAAATGCGCCGACCAGATCAGGGCCCTGATCAAGGGGACCGCAGGCGAGCCGATCTTCTACATGGTCGACGAACCCCAGCCCGGCTTCCGCTCCTACGACAAGGAAGCGTCGGCACAGCCGACAACGCCGATTGCGGACGAGGTCGCCGGCTACGACATGCTGTATTCGTCCGGCACCACCGGCCGACCGAAGGGCATCAAGAGGGCCTTCGAAGGCAACAAGATCGACGTGCCGAACGCCTTCCTGCGCGTCCTCTGCGCCGACATGTGCGGCATGAATGCGGAGAGCACCTATCTCTCGCCGGCGCCGCTCTATCACGCGGCTCCGCTGCGCTTCAACATGATGGCGATCGTGCTGGGCGGCACCTCCATCATCATGGAGCATTTTGACGCCGAGGATTTTCTCAAGCTCGTCGAGAAGTACAAGGTCACGCAGTCACAGCTTGTACCGACCATGTTCGTGCGCATGCTGAAGCTGCCGGACGAGGTTCGCGGCAAGTACAACGTCTCCACGCTGAAGGGCGCGATCCACGCCGCTGCCCCCTGCCCTGTCGACGTCAAGGCAAAAATGATCGAATGGTGGGGACCGATCCTGATCGAGTATTACGCCGGCTCGGAAGGCAACGGCGTCACCGTCTGCAATTCGCAGCAATGGCTGGAGCATCGCGGCAGCGTCGGCCGCGCCGTGGTCGGCAAGATCAAGATCCTGGACGAGAACGACGAGGAGCAGCCGGTGGGCGAGATCGGCACGGTCTATTTCGCCGATGCGCCTGTTTTCACCTATCACAACGATCCAGAGAAAACGAAGAAGGCCTACAACGCCAAGGGTTGGTCGACGCTTGGCGACGTCGGCTACCTCGACAAGGACGGTTTTCTGTTCCTCACCGACCGCAAGTCCTACATGATCATCTCCGGCGGGGTGAACATCTACCCGCAGGAGACCGAGGACGTGCTCATCACTCACCCTGATATCGCCGACGTCGCCGTGTTCGGCGTGCCGAACGAGGAGATGGGCGAAGAGGTGAAGGCGGTGGTGCAGCCACACGACATGAGCCGCGCCGGCAAGGCGCTCGAAGCCGACCTGATCGCCTACTGCAAGACACGTCTCTCGGCGATCAAATGCCCGCGCTCGATCGATTTCGAAGCCGAGCTGCCGCGCACGCCGACGGGCAAGCTGGTGAAGCGGCATCTGCGCGACCGGTATTGGCCGAAGACGACGGCAAAGATTTAGCCACTTGCTTACCCTCCCCTGGAGGGGGAGGGTCGGCGCGAAGCGACGGGGTGGGGTGATCTCTCCACTCGGGCACTGTTCCACTCGGAGAGACTGTCACCCCGCCCCGCTGCGCATTCCGCTTCGCTGCATGCGCATCGACCCTCCCCCTCCAGGGGAGGGTGAAGCGGAGATTAATCAAACAAACTCGGCGTGTGGTTCACCAGCGCGCCTTCGATCTCGAGCATCTTCAGCTTCGTCACCACGCCGCCATTGGCCGAGAAGCCGCCGGGCTTGTTGCCGGCGGCCAGCACGCGATGGCAGGGCACGACGATCGGGCACGGGTTGCGGCCGAGCGCCTGACCGACATCGCGCGACAGCTGGACGCCGCCGAGCTGCTTGGCGATGTCGCCATAGGTGATGGTCTTGCCGGGCGGGATGGCGCGGGCGATCTCGTAGACGCCGCGGTTGAAGTCGGGCACGCCGTCGAGATCGAGCGGGATGTCGGTGAGATCGTCCGGCTCGCCCGCGAGCAATTTTGTGATGCGGTCGATCGCCTCTCGCACCTCGGCGGTCGGCTCGGCCTCGGTGGCATCGGCATGGCGCTGGCTGATGCGGGTGCGGATCTTCTCCTCGCCGCCCATGGGCAGTTGCGTGCCGTTGATACCACGCGGGCCCCAGGCGATGGCACAGAGGCCGATCCTGGTGTCGAACAGGGCAAAATGCTGGTCGGTCATGGCTTGGTTCCTGGCTTGCGCCCTCGTCGCATGCCCCCATTGTGATCCATGCCTAAATCTAGGCTTGGAAATAGTTGCGATCCACCCGGTTTCCGGGAATCTTGCACAGGAGTTCCTGCCCCCTCCCGCGAGCCCCGAATGCAAAGCCTCCACGTCAACGGATACGACATGCCCTATCTCGACGTGGGCGAAGACAGGAGCCGGCCGCCGCTGGTCTGTGTACATGGCTCGCTCAATGACTTCCGCGTCTGGGGCTGCGTGCTCGGACCGCTGACGCAGCGGCATCGGGTGATCGCCGTCAGCTTGCGGCACTTCTTCCCGGACCGCTGGGATGGCGTCGGCGACACCTATTCGATCGCCCAGCATGTCCAGGACGTCATCGCCTTCATCGAGAAGCTCGACGTCGGCCCGGTCGATCTGATGGGCCATTCCCGCGGCGGGCACATCTGCTTCCGCGTGGCACAGGCGCGCCCCGACCTGTTGCGGCGGCTGATCCTGGCCGAACCCGGCGGCGAGCTCGATGCGAGCCTCGATCCCGATTACGTCGGCGGCCCCTCGCCGCTGTTGGCGCGGTTCACGGCCTCGGCCGAGAAGATCGCGGCCGGCGATGTCGACGGCGGCCTTGCCGTCTTCGTGGACACGCTGGAGGGCGCCGGCACCTGGCCGCGGCTGCCGGCGATGGTGAAGCAGAATCTGCGCGACAACGCCTATACCCTGATCGGGCAGGTCCGCGACAACCGTCCGCCCTTCTCGAAGGCGGATGCGGAATCGATCAGGATGCCGACGCTGTTCATCCTGGGTGCGCGGACCAAAGGCCTGCTGCCAAAGGTGCTGCATGCGCTGGCCGCGCACGTACCCTATTCCAAGACGGCGATCATCCCGAACGCGACCCATCCGATGTTCGAGCAGGCGCCGCAAAAATACTCCGAACTGGTTCTGGATTTCCTGGCGAGCTGATCATGCAGAGCTTTCGCGTCAACGGTTACGACATGGCCTATCTCGAAGTCGGGGACGGCCCGCCGCTGGTCTGCGTCCATGGCACGCTAGGTGATTTCCGCACCTGGTATTCAGTGCTCGGCCCACTGTCGAAGTCCCATCGCGTGATCTCGGTCAGCCTGCGGCATTTCTTTCCCGAGCATTGGGACGCCATCGGCGACGATTACAAGATGGCGCAGCACGTCGCGGACACGATCGCCTTCATCGAGCAGGTCAAACCCGGGCCGGTCGACCTGATGGGGCATTCGCGCGGCGGCCACATCGCGTTTCGCGTCGCGCAAGCGCGGCCTGACCTGCTGCGCAAGCTGGTGCTGGCCGAGCCGGGCGGCGATCTCGACGCCAGCCTGTCGGTGCCCGAAGGCACGCCCGCGCATCCGCCGCTCGCTGCGAAGACGATACGCTCGGTCGAGATGATCCGCGCCGGCGATCTCGACGGCGCGCTGCAGAATTTCTACGAGGGCATCGAAGGCGACGGCTCGTGGCGGCGCGTGCCGGCGGCGGCGAAGCAACAGCTGCGCGACAACACGCTCACCTTCCTCGGCCAGATCAACGAGCAGCGCCGGCCCTACACGCTCGCTGATGCGCAGGCGATCAGGACGCCGACGCTGCTGATCGGCGGCGGTGCAACCACCGGCAGCCTCTCGGTGATGTGGCGCGTGCTGGCCGAGCACATCGCGGGCAGCAAGACCGCGGTGATCCCCAATGCCGGCCACTGGATGTTCGAGCAGGCGCCGCTTGAGTTCGGCGAGGTGGTGAACAGGTTTTTGGCGGAGTAGCTTTCTTTTTTCCTTCTCCCCTCTTGTCCGCCGAAGCCTTCAGGCGAAGGCGGATGTGGGAGAGATCACATCTGCAAATGAGTCTGCGGAGAAATACCCCTCACCCAAGTGAGTTCGTGTCTCCCAGCGGCGCTGCCCTCTCCCGCAAGGGGAGAGGGCACAGAAACTCACACCTTCCAAACGCCGACCGGCATCTTGATCGTCGCATTCAGCCGGTTCCAGACGTTGATGGTCGCGATCGAGAGGATCAGGGTTGCGAGCTCGCGCTCGTCAAAATGCTTGGAGGCCTCGTTCCAGATCGCATCCGGCACCGGGTCCTCGCGATCGGCAAGGCGCGTGACGGCTTCGGTCAGCGCCAGCGCGGCGCGTTCGGCGTCGCTGAAATAGGGCGCATCGCGCCAGGCCGAGACGGCGAACAGGCGCTCGTCGGTTTCACCCAGCTTGCGGGCGATCTTCGGATGCATGTCGACGCAGACGCTGCAGCCGTTGATCTGGCTGGCGCGCAGGTGCACCAGTTCCAGGAGCTTTTCCGGCAGCCCCTGCTTGGTCAAATTGCCGAGGGATTGAAGGTGGTTCATGGCTTCAGGCAGGACCATGACGGGGTGGTTCATGCGCGCGTGCATCATCTTGCGTCTCCGTTAGAGAATTTGGACGGTTCCGGTCACATCGGCCGGATTGGCTTCGTCATGGGCATGACGGATTGCGATGAGGGAATGTGACCGATGACCCAGAAAAACTTCGAAGAAAATTTTCTTAGCCGCCAATTCGAGGCCAGCAGGGACCATCTGCGCGCGGTCGCCTACCGGATGCTGGGTTCCAGTGCCGAGGTCGACGATGCCGTGCAGGAGGCCTGGCTGCGGGTCAGCCGCTACGACACGTCCGATGTCGCGAACCTGCGCGGCTGGCTGACCACCGTGGTCGCGCGCATCTGCCTCGACATGCTGCGCGCGCGCAAATCGCGCCGCGAGGACCCGATGGGCCCGCACGTGCCCGAGCCGGTCGACGAGACGCGGGAGCGCGAGGCGGAGATGGCCGATTCCGTCGGCGCGGCCCTCCTCGTCGTGCTCGAGACATTGCAGCCGGCAGAGCGGCTCGCCTTCGTGCTGCACGACATGTTCGCAGTCCCGTTCGAGGAGATCGCGCCGATCGTGGGACGCTCGGTCGACGCCTCGCGGCAGTTGGCGAGCCGCGCGCGACGGCGCGTCCAGGGGGCGCCGGTGCCCGAGGCGGACATCTCGCACCAGCGCGCGATCGTCGATGCCTTCCTCAGGGCTTCGCGCGAGGGCAATTTCGAGGGCCTGCTGGCCCTGCTCGATCCCGACGTCGTGTTCCGTGCCGACCAGGCTGCGGTGCGGCTCGGCACGCTGCCGGAGATCCGCGGCGCGGATGCGGTCGCACAGCTCTACAAGGGCCGTGCGCAGGCTGCACGGACGGCGCTGGTCGATGGCGAGATCGGCGTCGCCGTCATCTTCGGCGGACGTCTGCGCATCGCGCTGCGCGTGACGTTCAACGGCGACCGGATCGCGGGGATCGAGGCGGTGGCCGATGCGGACCAGATCGCGACGATGGAGGTGGAGGTGCTGGAGCGCTAGCGGGACGTGGCATCCGGACGGCCCGGATGTTACGCTGAAGTCCAATCGCGCGCGGTGCGCTCAAGACGCGAAAGGACGATTCCATGACAGCCCGCTTCATCCCCCTGCTCGTCTTGTCCCTGCTCGGCCTCGCCGCCGGCAGCACCATCGCGCTTGCGGCCGCCGACGAGAAGCTCAAAGCCGCGGCCGAGCAGGAGAAGGCGCCGCTGATCGAGACCCTGCATGACATGGTGATGATCGAAAGCGGCAGCAGCGATGCCGAGGGCCTGAAGAAGATGGCCGAATTCACCGAGGCGCGCCTGAAGGCGCTGGGCGCCACCATCGAGCGGCGCAAGACCACCGCGGGTACGGGCGCCGACATGGTGATCGCCACCTTCCAGGGCACCGGCTCGCGAAAGCTGATGCTGATCGCGCATATGGACACGGTCTATCAGCGCGGCATTCTCGCAAGCGAGCCGTACCGCGTCGACGGCAACCGCATCTACGGCCCCGGCATCGCCGACGACAAGGGCGGCATCGCCGTGGTCCTGCATGCGCTCAAGATCCTGAAGGACGCCGGCTGGCAGGACTACGCCAAGCTTACCGTGGCCTTCAATCCGGATGAAGAGGTCGGCTCGATCGGGTCGGGCGAGATCATCGCCGAGCTCGCCGACCAGCACGACGTCGTGCTCTCCTGCGAACCCACCGTCGCCGCGCCGATCGCCAAGAATGACGGGCTGTTGCTGGGCGCGAGCGGCACCGCCACCGCGAAGATGGAGGTGAAGGGCCGCGCCTCGCATGCCGGCGCCGCGCCCGATCTCGGCCGCAACGCGCTGATCGAGCTCGCGCACCAATTGCAGCAGACGAAGGACGTCGCGAAGTCGATCCCAGGCACGCAGCTGAACTGGACCACGGCGCAGGCCGGCACGGTGCGCAACCAGATTCCGGAAAAGGCCGAGGCCGGCGCCGACATCCGCCTGACCATCCCCGATGGCATCGCCAAATTGCAGGCGGCGCTCGACGCGAAGGTGAAGGACAAGTTCGTGCCCGACACCGAAACCACGGTGACGATTATGGCGGGCCGCCCGCCCTTCGTCGCTAGCGATCGCGGCCGTGCGCTCGCGCAGGAGGGGCAGGCGATCTATGCCGAGATCGACCGCAAGCTCGACATCGCCGAGATGACCGGCGGCGCCACCGATGCCGGCTATGCCAACCGCAGCGGCAAGGCGGTCGTGGTCGAGAGCTTCGGCCTCGCCGGCTTCGGCTATCACGCCCGGGACGAGTTCATCGACACCAACTCGATCGTGCCGCGGCTCTATCTGGTGAGCCGGATACTGATCGAGCAGGGCAAGAAGAAGTAGGCGCCGGGGCCGGCCAAGCCATTTCGGCGAAAACAACCCCATGCACAGTAGACGGCCCTAGCGATATCAATGGCTTAGCGAGGCCAAAACGGCGGCTTGAGGACCGCCTTGACGCCCTCCCCCTCCTGCGATACCTTCGAATACGGAATTCCGTATTCCCTTTTGTGTCTCGGAGCTGCCGGCGTGATCCCTCTCGACCCGCTCCCGAACCTGATCGACCAGGTCTATGCGCGGATCCTGGAGGCGATCTCCGACCGCACGCTTCAACCCGGCCAGCGCATCCGGCAGAACGAACTCGCCGACAAGCTCGGCGTGTCGCGCCAGCCGGTGTCGCATGCGCTGCATCTGCTGCACCGGCAGGGTCTCGTCGCCGAGAGCGGCCGTCGCGGTTTTGAAGTCACCCAGCTCGACCCCTCGCGCATCCGCCAGCTCTACGAGGTGCGAGGCGCCATCGACGCGCTGGCCGCGCGGCTCGCCGCTCAGCGCGCCGCAAGCGACGCGGCGGGACGCGCGCGGTTGGACGCAGCCCTCGCCGCCGGACGCCGCATCGACCGCAAGACTTCGCTCGCCGAGCTGATCGTGCTCGACGTCGATTTTCACCGCGCGATCTATCAGCTCGCGGGCAATCCCGTGATCGAGGAGACGATCGCGCCGCAATGGCCGCATATGCGCCGCTCGATGGCGACGGTGCTCTCCGAGCTCGATTATCGCGGCAGCGCGTGGGCCGAGCATGCGACGATTGCCGGACACATTCTCGCAGGCGATGCGAAAGCCGCCGAGCGCGCAGCGCTGGCCCATGCGCAGACGGCGGGACGGATGACCGAGGAGAAATTGAGGGCGACGGACGAGGCGGCGGCGTAGCGACTAGCGCGCCCCCCGTCATGCCCGGGCTTGTCCCGGGCATCCACGTTCTTCTCGCGAACGTGGAGCAAAGACGTGGATGGCCGGGTCAAGCCCGGCCATGACGAGAGAAAACAACAAATCAAAACAGGAGGACGACCCATGAAACTGTCTCAGGAGCAATTGGAGTTCTTCCACCACGAGGGCTGGCTGTTCCTCCCCGAATTGTTCAGCCAGGAGGAAGTCGACTTCCTCGCGCGCGAGGCGATCGGCATCTATGACGCGAATCGGCCCGAGGTCTGGCGCGAGAAGAGCGGCGCGCCGCGCACGGCGTTTGCCGCGCATCTCTACAACGAGGCATTCCGCATCTTGGGTGCGCATCCGCGCATGATCGACCCGGTCGAGCAATTGTTCGGCGAGCCGGTCTACATGCACCAGTTCAAGATCAACGCGAAATCGGCCTTCACCGGCGACGTCTGGCAGTGGCACCAGGATTACGGCACTTGGAAGCGCGACGACGGCATGCCGGAGCCGCGCGCGATGAACATCGCGATCTTCCTCGACGAGGTGATGCCGATCAACGGCCCCCTGATGCTGGTGCCGCAGAGCCAGAATGCCGGCGATCTCCAGGCCTCGCATGACCTTGCGACGACCTCCTATCCACTGTGGACGCTCGACGAAGAGACCGTGACGCGCCTCGTCAAGCAGGGCGGCATCGTCGCGCCCACAGGCAAGCCGGGCGGCATGCTGATGTTCCACGGCAATCTCGTGCATGGCTCGGCCGGCAACATCACGCCCTACCCGCGCAAGATCGTGTACCTGACGCTGAACGCGGTCTCGAACTACATCCGCACCCCGACGCGGCCTGAGTACATCGCGCATCGCGATTTTGCGCCGATCAAGACGGTGGACGATGATGCGCTGGTGCGGCTCGCACGTGCGCCGCGACAGGCGGCGGAGTAAGTTCTCACTGTCATTCCGGGGCGCGCCTTCTTGGGCGCGAGCCCGGAATCCATACTCCCGATCGTGGTTATGGATTCCGGGCTCGACGCTGCGCGTCGCCCCGGAATGACGAGCTTTGATTGTTGCGCTCAGGACATCCCCCATGAACCTCTTCCGCCTCCTCCAGGCCCGCGCGTCCGCTGGCAAGCCTGTCCGTGTCGCGCTGATCGGTGCCGGCAAGTTCGGCTCGATGTTTCTGGCGCAGGTGCCGCACACGCTGGGGCTGGAGGTGCCCATCATCGTCGATATCGATCGCGACCGTGCGCGCGAAGCCTGCCGCACCGTGGGCTGGAGCGCCGAGCGGATCGCGGCCACCGTCTTCACCGATGATGGCGCACGCGCCATTGCGGGCGGCGCGATGGATGTCGTCGTTGAAGCGACCGGCAATCCGGCCGTCGGCATCAAGCACGCGCGCGCTGCGATCGCGGCGGGCAAGCATATCGTGATGGTCAATGTCGAGGCCGACGTGCTGGCGGGCCCGCTGCTCGCCGAGGAAGCACGGAAGGCGGGCGTGGTCTATTCGCTCGCTTATGGCGACCAGCCGGCGCTGACCGCCGAGATGGTCGACTGGGTGCGCGCCACCGGTTTTCGCGTGGTCGCAGCCGGCAAAGGGACAAAATATCTGCCAGCCTATCACGACGTGACACCTGACGGCGTCTGGCAGCACTATGGTCTCACCGCGGGCGAGGCACAGTCGGCCGGCATGAATCCGCAGATGTTCAACTCCTTCCTCGACGGCACCAAATCCGCGATCGAGATGGCCGCGATCGCCAATGCCTGCGGGCTCGACGTGCCCGCGAGCGGCTTGCTGTTTCCGCCCTGCGGCGTCGACGATTTGCCACACGTCATGCGTCCCAGCGACAAGGGCGGCGTGTTGGAACGGTCGGGCGTGGTGGAGGTGGTGTCGTCACTCGAGCGCGACGGCCGGCCGGTGTTTCGCGATTTGCGGTGGGGCGTCTATGTCGTGCTGGAGGCGCCGAACGACTATGCCGCCGACTGCTTCAGGCAATACGGCCTGAAGACCGACGGCAGCGGACGCTTCGCGGCGATGTACAAGCCGTACCATCTGATCGGGCTCGAGCTGAACATCTCGATCCTGTCGGCGGCGCTGCGGGGCGAGCCGACCGGCCAGCCCTATGGCTTCCGCGGCGACGTTGCCGCCGTGGCCAAGCGCAATCTGCGCGCCGGCGAGATGCTGGACGGCGAAGGCGGCTACACCGTGTGGGGCAAGCTGGTGCCGGCGGCCGCGAGCCTGAAGGCAGGCGCCCTGCCGATCGGTCTCGCACATCGCCTGAAGCTGAAGCACGACGTCGCCCATGGCGAGATCGTGCGCTGGAGCGACGTCGAGTTCGACGCTAACAACGAGACGATCAAGACGCGAAAGGTAATGGAGACGGCATTCGCGAAATAGCGGCTAGAACTGCCCCGGTTGAGCGGGTGGACTGGGCCAATCCGATCGCAAATTGTTCGGATTATTCCTTGCGAACAAGTCCTGCCTTATAACGCCGCTCGGGCCCGCATCAATTGATGGTGGCATTCCGCGAACATCACGGGTTGGCGCGACTATGACGCCGGTCCGAACGCCACAATTGGCGGGATAGCCAACGTGTCGGCAGTAAGTTGCAGCACTCGCGCCTGCATTGCTTCCAATTGAGAAGCCAATAATTAGCGACGCTGACAAGGCAATTGATCGCTTCATTCTTGCCTCCTGTAGCTGATCCACGGGAGAGAATTATAGATGAAGTGTAGCTATGCCAAAGCGGTGAATGTTGAACCGTGAGTTCGGCTTCTCGATCAAAAGCCGGCATCGGCCGCAGCCCGCGCCATGTCCAACCATATGCGGACTCATGATCGCAGCAGGTTGCGTCCTCTTCGACCACGATGGCCTTGGCTTCGGCCTCCTCGAAATTCTTGCGCTGGTCACAGCGATTGATAGCCCCGAGAAGCCAATGGCCGGGCCGAGCAGTGTCAGGATGGTCGCGAAGGATGACACCGGGATGCTCGTTCTGTTCGTGCTCGCCCAACGTGTCACGTCGATTTGATGTTTTGCGCGCAAAAAAAACGGGTACTGACACACGTGGCATCTTGCACCACGGTCCAACCGTAAGGAGCAATCCATGATAAATCTGAAAATTCTTGGTGCGGTCGTTGTTGTGGCATCTGCCCTGTCCAGCTCTGCTGTACAGGCGCAGTGGTACAACTCCAATCCGGACGCATGCCAAGCTGAATTCGCCAGCTGCACGGGTCTTGGAACGGGGACCACCCCCGACTATCGGGTTCGGCCATCAACTCGGCGAACGGCATATCGCCAGCCGGCAGCGGCGGACGCGACTGTCGGCAACTGGGGCAATTCCTACGCCATGTCGCCCGGCATGTCGTACGGCGAGATGGGCTGGCAGGGCAGCTGGAGTACGTATGCTGCCCGTAACGGCATCGTCTGCCGGCCCGGCACCTATTTCAAGGGTAGCGACGGCCTCCAGCATCTCTGCCAGTAGGTCATCTGCTCTGACGTTAAACAGCTCAGGCGGCCCCAAAGGGGCCGCCTGTTTCGTGCCGGAGTTGTGGCTCTCGCCGAGAATTAGCATCCAGATCGCGCGGTGGGTGCACGACTGGGTGTACGAACGACCCCGATCTCCGGATCGAGGTCGCGTACCGTCACCAGTGCTTCGAGCGGGCGGCGGGCCTTCGTGGTAGCGATCTCTATGGAAGCAGCCGTTCTTCCCTGGCTTGCTTGAACCACTTCCGGAACATGTCCTCGGTGTCCATCATCTCGGTGAAGCCGGCGCGGTTGATCTTCACGGTCGAGACGATCGAGGGCGGACCGGACTCGGTCTGGCCGTAGCGCATGCTGTAATCGGCGTATTGGAACGACAGGCCGACGAAGTCGGCGAGGTCCGGCGACACAAGGTCATGCTTGCGTCGCAACGCGTCCCAAGAAGAGACCCAATTGGGAAACTCCTTGGCGAGCGATAGCGGGATCGGCTTGCCGGGCTTCATCTCCAGCGCGTCGGCCACCGCGGGCCAGATGTTTTCCCAGGTGAAGACATCGCCATTGGTGACGTTGAAGGCTTCGTTCTGTGCCGCCTTGGCCTCGCCCGACCAGGCGATCGCGCGCGCGAGGAGATCGACGTCGACGGCCTGCGCCACCCGCGCGGCGCCGCCGGGAAAGTCGAGCGGCCTGCCCTGCTCGCGCAGCATCGCGGCATAGACGCCGAGTGGCGGGATCAGATCCATGGCGCCGCCCATGGCGAGGCCGACGATCAGAACGGGGCGCAAGATACTCCAGTGCCAGGCTTTCCCGGCCTGGAGCTCGCGCAGGAAATTTTCCTGCGCCCAATAAAAGTTGGGCTGCTCGTACATCTCGGAGCGGCCTTCGCGCGCCGGCACCGTCAAGGGGCGGACGTGAACGCCATAGGCTTTGGTGCCTTGCAGCAGGGCGACATGCTTGAGGTCTGGCGCCATCGGCTCGAGCGCGGCCATCAAATTGCGCAACATCAGATCATTGGTCTTGATCTGCTGCGGATCGCGCCAACCATCGACGAGCTGTGGCGCCTCGTAGAGCGCGGCGTAGATCAAATGGGTGGCGCCCTGAAGCTCGGCCGCGGCACGGCGGCAATCGGCTTCGCTGGTAAGGTCGATCGGGACGTGGCGGGCGCCGTAGAGGTGGCGCGGCTTGCGTCGCGACAGCGCCACAACTTCTGAAGGCTCGGATGTGCCGAAGTGTCGCAACGCGGCGTTGCCGACGAGACCGGTTGCCCCAGCGACCACGACCTTTTTGCCCGTCATGCGCGAGCCTCCCTTGTTATTGCCTAATCGCGTAACAGATCGCTGATGGTTCCGACTTGCGTCTGGCCCGCGTTCGCACTTGCGAGGAAGGCATCAGGCTTGATTATCGCAGGGCGTCCGGTCATCCTTGCTGACGGAACCGCAACGCTCGGCTTCCAGCAACAAGAGCCCATCAGGGCCATTCGGAAACGCTCAAACAAATCTCAACAAGAGAACGTCGATCCTCGACGAAGACAAGACGACAGCAAGATCGTTCCCTGGTCGATGCATCGACGCAATGGAAGGGATGCGCATGAAACGTCGTGATTTTCTGAAGGTGACAGGCGTCGGCCTGGCCGCGAGCACAGCAGTCGCTGCGCCCGCGATCGCGCAGTCGTCGCCCGAGGTCAGGTGGCGCTACGCCACGAGCTGGCCGAAAGCCCTCGATACGCTCTATGGCGGCTGCGAATATTTCTGCAAGCAGGTCGCCGACATTACCGACAACAAATTCCAGATCCAGCCTTTTGCGGCGGGCGAGATCGTCCCGGGCCTGCAGGTGCTCGACGCCGTGTCGAACGGCACGGTCGAGATCGGCAATACCGCGCTTTATTACTATTGGGGCAAGAACCCCGCATTCACGTTCGCAACTGCCCTCCCGTTCGGCTTGAACACGCGCCAGCAGATTTCCTGGCTGCTGTGGGGCGGCGGACAGGATCTCGTCAACGACCTCCTGAAAGAGCACAACGTCTACGGCATCCCGACCGGATCGACCGGCGCGCAGATGGGCGGCTGGTTCAGGAAGGAGATCAAGACGGTCGACGACCTCAAGGGCCTGAAGATGCGCATCGGCGGCTTCGCCGGCACGATCCTCGCCAAGCTCGGCTGCGTGCCGCAGCAGCTCGCCGGCGGCGACATCTATCCGGCGCTGGAGAAGGGCACCATCGACGCGGCCGAGTGGGTCGGTCCCTATGACGACGAGAAGCTCGGCTTCGCCAAGGTCGCGAAGTACTACTACTATCCCGGCTGGTGGGAAGGCACGAGCCAGGGCCACAACATCATGAACATCGAGAAGTGGAACGCGCTGCCCAAGCACTATCAGGCGGCGATCGACGCGGCGTCACGCGACACCTTCACCTGGATCACCGGCAAGTACGATGCGGTGAATGCTCCGGCGCTGAAGCGGCTGATCGTGAACGGCGCGATCCTCAGGGGCTTCCCGCAGGAAGTGCTCGAGGCGTGCTACAACACCGCCAACGAAATCTATGCCGACCTGTCCAAGACCAATCCGCATTTCGGCAAGATGCATGCGAGCATGACCGCGTTCAAGAATGACTCGTTGCCTTGGACGCAGGTGGCCGAGCTGAGCTACGACAGCTTCATGGCGCGGATGCGGACCAAGACGTGAGGCGCTGAGCGGCTCACACGACTAAAGACGGAGAAGCCCCGGAGATGCTGCCATCTCCGGGGTTTTACGTGCTTTGGTTCTGGTTTCGGACCAAACCTGGTTGTCCCCATCGGCTTCGCAACTGCGAGCGTTCCGACGACGCTTGATTATCGCAAGGCGACCGGTCATCCTGATGGGCGGAACCGCAACGTACGGGATCCACAAAGAGCCCTGAAGGGCCGTCGGACACACTCACACCTTCACCAAAGACAAGTTCGGTTCTCGGCGAAGCAAAAGACGACACGAAGATCGTTCCCTTAGTCGAGCAATCGGCACAACGGAGGGATACGCATGAAACGTCGTGAATTTCTGAAAGTGACAGGCGCTGGCCTGGCGGCAAGCACAGCGGTTGCTGCGCCGGCCATCGCGCAATCTTCGCCGGAAGTGAGATGGCGGCTCGCCGCGAGCTGGCCCAAGGCGCTCGATACGCTCTACGGCGGCTGCGAATATTTCTGCAAGCGCGTGGCCGAGGCCACCGACAACAAATTCCAGATCCAGCCGTTCGCGTCCGGCGAGATCGTGCCGGGCCTGCAGGTGCTCGATGCGGTCTCGAACGGCACGGTCGAGATGGGCAACACGGCGCTGTATTATTACTGGGGCAAGAACCCCGCCTTCACGTTCGGCACCTCGCTGCCGTTCGGACTGAACACGCGGGCGCATATTTCCTGGCTGCTGTTCGGCGGCGGCACGGAAATGCTCAACGACCTGCTGAAGGAATACAACACGGTCGGCATTCCCACCGGCTCGACCGGCGCCCAGATGGGCGGCTGGTTCCGGAAGGAGATCAAGTCGATGGAGGATTTCAGGGGACTGAAATTCCGCGTCGGCGGCTTCGCCGGCACGATCATCGCCAAGGTCGGCGGCGTGCCGCAGCAGATCGCGGGCGGCGACATCTATCCGGCGCTGGAGAAGGGCACGATCGACGCCGCCGAATGGGTCGGGCCCTATGACGACGAGAAGCTCGGCTTCGTGAAGGTCGCGAAATACTACTACTATCCGGGCTGGTGGGAAGGCACCGGCCAGGGCCACAACGTCATAAATCGCGACAAGTGGAACGCGCTGCCGAAGCACTATCAGGCCGTGGTCGAGATGGCCTCACGCGATACCTTCACCTGGGTCACCGGCAAATACGACTACGTCAACCCGTCTGCGTTGAAGCGCCTGCTGGTGGCCGGTGCGGTCCTGAAGCCGTTCCCGCAGGAAGTCCTGGAGGCCTGCTACAACGCCGCCAACGAGATCTACGCCGATCTCAGCAAGACCAATCCGCACTTCAACAAGATGTACACCAGCCTGTCGGCATTCAGGAACGAGTCGCTCGCCTGGATGCAGGTCGCCGAGCTCAGCTACGACAGCTTCATGATGCGGATGCGGACACGGACGTGAGGCGTTAAGCGAAACGCAGCGCCACAAACGACGAAAGCCCCGGAGATGTCTCCGGGGCTTTTTGTTTCGGGAGAGCCCGAACCACACCAAAGGTGTCATCGCCCGGCTTGACCGTGCGATCCAGTACTCCAGAGGCCCATATTGGAGAACACGCTCTCACCACCTCCGCCGCGGCGTACTGTCATGCCCCGGCCAAGCCGGGGCATGACAGCTGTGAGTGTGGCGGGCGCTTGCCGTAATAGCGCTCAGTTCTGATCGTCGCCCAGCGCGGCAACCAGCTTGTCGTAGTACTTGCCGACGAGATCGATGTTGGCCTTGTTCTCGACCTGCGGCGCCGGCGTCTTCAGCGCTTCGTTGAGTTCGTCGAGCGCTTCCTTCTTGTCCTTGGCCGGCATCTTCTTGTCGGCCTGGACCTGCGCGATCTGCGCCTTGATGACGGCTTCGGTGCCGACATATTTCTTGGTCGCGGGATCGAAGCCGCCGAGCACGAGGCTGATGTTGTCGACGACGTTGTTGTAATCGTCATAGCCCGCAAAGCCGTTCTTCTTGGCGACGCCGTCGAGCTGACCGATCACCTTCTGGTCGGGTGCGGTGTTCTCGGGCAGCTTTTCCGTGATCGCATCCATGTCCTTCTGCGCGGCGAGCACACCGTCGAGCTGCTTGTCGGTCAGCGCGATCTGCTTGAGGCTAGGCGCCTGCGCCGGCGCGGCCTGCGGAACCGGCGCGGCCTGCTTGGCTTGCGCGAACGCGGTACCGGAGGAGGCAAGCGATGCGGCGGACAGAAGGCACGCGACGCCGAACGCGGTGAGGGCGGGACGAAGCAATGCTGGCATGGGAGTCTCCTCCTGAAGGGGATGGTTGGTGTTGTCAGCGGAAGGTCTTGGCGATCGAGGGTCTCGACGACGGAAAAACTAGGGAGCCTGGAATGAACTGCTCATGAACTCCGCTTGCGTCTGCTAAGGGCCGATCATGGCTGAATGATCACAACCCTGTGGTGGCTCCTGCGATCACCAAACATTGTTCTGCATGCAATCCATCTCGCTTGCCGACCTGTCGAGGCGCCTGCCATTTGCGGCGCGGTGGCGTTCAGCCTGGTGTCAGGAATCATCTGAAATCACGACCTGCGACCGCTCACTGTGCCGACAGAAAAATGCGCTGATGACGAAGGTGCACGAGAGCGCGCTCAGCGTTGAGAGCGGCGAAGATCTGCTGTCGGTCTACGAATGGAAGACGCACCGCGCGAAGCCATGTCTTCTGCTCGCGCCGCGGGATCTACACGTTCCATCGCAAGCACGGCGCCGGATCGTTTCGGCGTCAACGTGTTCTGGCTCGAGAGATGAGGCTCAGTGCCACTGTTGCCGAAGACGACAACACAAACAAAAACGCCGCCTCGGTTTCCGGAAGCGGCGTTTTGTATTCGAACATCGAAAGAGGAAGATTTCTTGTCCTTGGCAG